>NZ_JBIAWZ010000004.1:0-596665 GCF_042896175.1 Streptomyces sp. NPDC001315
GCCCCCCCCCCGCCGCCCCCGCGCGCGTGGGGGCCCGGCGTCGCGGCGGCGCCCGCCCCGCCGCCCCCGGGGGGGGGGGCGGGGGCCCCCCCCCCCCCCCGGGGGGGGGGGCCGGGGGGGCCCGCCCCCCCCCCCCCCCCCCCCCGGCCTTTCCGGGGTGCGGATCCGTCCTGCCCGCAGGAGCCTGAAGGCATGACACATCCACCGACGGAGTTCCCGCACATCGTGGTGCACGCCCCGGCCCTGGACGGCTCGCGCCGGGTGACCGAGGGTGACGTGACACTCGGCCTCGCCTCTCACCTGGACGACGTGATCGAGATCCTGCGCATGGCCGACCTGGACCGGATCGAGGTCGAGGAGAGCGACCTCATCGAGTGGCAGGGCGGGGGCCCGGACGACTGGCCTGGGCTGTCGGAGCACGAGGTGTAGAGACGCCGCGTACGACACCGGGCGTACGCGGTCTACGCATTCCTCAAATCATGCTCTGAACACGGCCGTCGAGGCTTCAACCGCCCCCGCGCGCGGGCACATTCTTCTCACGCGGGGCCCGCCGGCACGGGGGCGGCGGGCCCCGCACGGGGGTGTGTCATGAACAGCGCCGAAACGGTCCGGCTGGAACCGCACGAGATCGCACTGCTGCGGGGCGGTCCTCGCGCCGCGGTCACGGTCGCCATAGTGGCGCTGCACCTGCGGGGTGCCGTCGAGGCCGGCCGGCCGGGCACGATGCGGGTGTCGGGGGCGGGTGACGCGGACGCGGGGCAGCCCCCGCCTTCCCGCACGCACCCTGAAGGCCTGGAGAAGGCGGTACTCGAATCCCTCCACGAGCCCGCGGGGCTGCGGAAGTTGGCCAAGCGGCCGGACATCCGCCTGGCGGTGGCCCTGATGCGCGTCGGCCTCGCGGAAGCCGGACTGCTGCGGTATCCGCTGCTCGGTCCGACGCGCGCCACCCGCCGCCATGTGCGGGACCTGCGGGAGCGGCACCCGCTTCCGGCGAGCAGGCGCGGCATGTCGGAGCACGACAAGCTGCTCGCCGTCGCCCTGCACGGCGAAGCCGCCCTGTCGGCGCTCGTGCCGCGTTTCGCCCTCCGGGCGGGGCTGACCGGCCGGGCCGAGGTGGCGGACAAAGGACTCCTCAGGCACTCCCCTCGCGGCGGCACAGGAGGCGCCGCCTACTCCTGCGGCGGCGGAGACGGCGGCTCCGACTGAACACACCGAGGGGCGGCCCGTCCGCTGGACGGGCCGCCCCTCACCGACGTACGCGTCAGACCTTCAGCGTCCTGACCGAGGTCGGCGCGTGGCCGGGCTCGGTGGCGAGCTCCTCGAACTCGACGACGTTGCCGATGTCGTTGGTGGTCGACATGGAGATGTTGGTGACCCGCTCCAGGATCGCCTCGACGACGACCGGCACCTGGTACTCGGCGGCGAGCTTCTTGGCCTGCTCGAAGGCGGCACCCAGCTCGCCCGGGTCGGTGACCCGGATCGCCTTGCAGCCCAGGCCCTCGGCGACCTTCACATGGTCGACACCGTAGACGCCCAGCTCCGGAGAGTTGACGTTCTCGAACTCCAGCTTGACCTGGAAGTCGATGTCGAACGCCCGCTGCGCCTGGCGGATCAGACCCAGGTAGGCGTTGTTCACCAGGACATGGACGTACGGGATCCTGTGCTGCGCGCCGACGGCCAGCTCCTCGATCATGAACTGGAAGTCGTAGTCGCCGGACAGGGCGACGACGGACGCCTCCGGGTCGGCCTTGGCGACGCCGAGCGCCGCCGGAACGGTCCAGCCGAGCGGGCCCGCCTGGCCGCAGTTGATCCAGTGGCGCGGCCGGTAGACGTGCAGCATCTGGGCGCCAGCGATCTGCGAGAGGCCGATGGTGGAGACGTAGCGGGTCTTTGGGCCGAAGGCCTTGTTCATCTCCTCGTAGACGCGCTGCGGCTTGATCGGGATGTCGTCGAAGTGCGTACGGCGCTGGAGCCGTGCCCTCTTCTCCTGCGCGGCGGCGGCCCAGCCGGAGCGGTCGGGAAGCCTGCCGGCCGCCTTCGACTCCCGAGCCACCTCGACGAAGAGTTCCAGGGCGGCCTTCGCGTCGGAGGTGATGCCGTAGTCCGGGGCGAAGATCCTGCCGATCTGGGTGGGCTCGATGTCGACGTGGACGAACTTCCGGCCGGCCGTGTAGACGTCGAGTCTGCCGGTGTGGCGGTTGGCCCAGCGGTTGCCGATGCCGAGGACGAAGTCGGACTCCAGGAAGGTCGCGTTGCCGTAGCGGTGGGAGGTCTGGAGGCCGACCATGCCGGCGTTCAGCTCATGGTCGTCGGGCAGAACGCCCCAGCCCATCAGGGTCGGCACGACCGGGATGCCGGTCAACTCGGCGAACTCGACGAGGAGTTCGGCGGCGTCGGCGTTGATGACACCGCCGCCGGCGACGATCAGCGGCCGCTCCGACTCGTTGAGCAGCCCGATCGCCTTCTCGATCTGGGCACGGGACGCGGCCGGCTTGTAGACGGGGAGCGGCTCGTACGTCTCCGGGTCGAACTCGATCTCGGTGAGCTGGACGTCGATCGGCAGGTCGACGAGGACCGGGCCGGGGCGGCCGGAGCGCATGAGATGGAAGGCCTGCTGGAAGACGCCGGGGACCTGGGCCGCCTCCAGCACGGTGACCGCCATCTTGGTCACGGGCTTGGCGATGGAGGCGATGTCGACGGCCTGGAAGTCCTCCTTGTGGATCACGGAGGTCGGGGCCTGGCCGGTGATGCAGAGGATCGGGATCGAGTCGCCGATGGCGGAGTAGAGCCCGGTGATCATGTCCGTGCCCGCCGGGCCCGACGTACCGATGCAGACGCCGATGTTGCCCGGGTGTGCGCGGGTGTAGCCCTCCGCCATGTGCGAGGCGCCCTCGACGTGGCGGGCGAGGGTGTGGTTGACGCCCCCGGATGCCTTGAGTGCCGCGTAGAAGGGGTTGATCGCCGCGCCCGGGACACCGAACGCGTCGGTGACGCCCTCGCGCTTGAGGATCTCGACTGCCGCGCGGGCAGCGGTCATACGAGCCATGGAGTACTCCTGCTTCGGCTGTCGGATTCGCTCTCCCGTCGCGCCCCGCGCGAGAACTACACCCTTACTGACTTCCGTATTGTGGAAATTACTTTCTACTATCTGGAAATAATGTAGGTGGGGTGAGCGAAGGCAGTCAAGAGACGGACAGACAGGGCTTTCATGGAGGACGATGGGGGCCCTGTCCCTCACGTGACGTCGTCCTGGAGCGGACCATGTCCGAGAGCGTGCCGGTGCGCTGCCCGGCCTGCCGGCGCGAGCACCTCTACGCGGCGCCGTCCTATCCCTGCGCGTGCGGTGTGCCCGTGACCCCGCCGCTCGACCCGTGCGGAGCGCCGACGGCCGTCGCCCACCGCGTCTGGGAGGAACAGTGGGTCACGGTGCGGTGCGCGTCCTGCGGCCGCCGGGGCCAGTGGCCGACACCCGAGCTGGGCTGCGCGTGCGGCACGGTGCTGCGCATTCCGGTCGCGAGCAGGCCCACGCCCCCGGTGGAGCGGCCCGCCTTCCGACCCGTCACCATCCGCACCGCGGTGGACGCGGTCACGGCCGCCGCCGTGTACCTGAGCCGGCTCGGCTACCGGGACATCCGCCGGGCCGACCAGCGGCCCCCGTCCGGCATCGGCCTGGCCGCCCGCGGCATCCTCGCCCAGGTCGACCCGACGGCACGCCAGGCCTGCGTCCGGGACGTGGAGTGCCTCTGGCTGACGGCCATGACGGACTCCTCGGCCTGCGTGTACTTCTCCCTCGTCGGCTACACCGAGGACGCCCGCGCCCGCGCGGACACCCTGGGCGTTCCCCTCTTCGTCCTCGACCTCACGGGCATCCCACGCCCGATGAACGGCCCGGCGGACCAGCTGGACGAGTCGAGGGCGGTGTGACCGGGCGGTCGGACCGCGCCGGCCACACCGCCCCCGCGGCTCGATGTCACTTTCCGGAATGCCGGGTCGCCCAGGCACAGAGCGCCCCGTAGACCGCTTTTCGCGCGGGGCGCAGGACCTCAGGAGTCGGGGTGTGCGGCCCACTTCTCCCGCAGCTCGATCTTGCGCACCTTCCCGGACACCGTCATCGGGAAGGCCTCCAGGATCCGCAGCCTGCTCGGGACCTTGTAGTGGGCCAACTGACCCTCGCAGAAGGCCCGCAGCTCCTCCAGCGTGAGCGGGTCGGCCGGGTCGCCGGGAATGACGCAGGCGAGGACCTCCTCGCCGTACCGCTCGTGCGGCACCCCGACGACCTGGACGTCCCGGATCTTCGGATGGGCGTAGAGGAACTCCTCGATCTCGCGCGGATAGATGTTCTCGCCGCCCCGGATGATCATGTCCTTGATGCGGCCGACGATCTCGACGTACCCGTCCTCGCGCATCACGGCCAGGTCGCCCGTGTGCATCCAGCGCCCCGTGTCGACGGCCTCGGCGGTCTTCTCCGGCTCGTTCCAGTAGCCGAGCATCACGCTGTACCCACGGGTGCACAACTCGCCCGCGGTGCCGCGCGGTCGGGTCACCCCGTCGGCGGGGTCGACGACCTTGACCTCGATGTGCGGCAGGACGCGGCCGACGGTGCCGGTGCGGTGTTCGAGGTCGTCGTCCATCCGTGTCTGGAGCGAGACCGGGGAGGTCTCGGTCATGCCGTAGCAGATGGAGACCTCCTCCATGTGCATGTCGGCGACCACCCGCTTCATCACCTCGACCGGGCAGGGCGAGCCCGCCATGATGCCCGTCCGCAAGGACGACAGGTCGTACGTCGCGAAGTCCGGGAGGTTCAGCTCCGCGATGAACATCGTCGGAACGCCGTACAACGAGGTGCAGCGCTCCCGCTGGACGGCCTCCAGCGTGGCCTTCGGTTCGAAGGACGGCGCCGGGATGACGATGCACGCGCCGTGGGACGTGGCTCCCAGGTTCCCCATCACCATGCCGAAGCAGTGGTAAAAGGGCACGGGCAGGCAGACCCGGTCCTGTTCCGTGTAGCCGACCGTACGGCCCACCCAGTAGCCGTTGTTGAGGATGTTGTGGTGGGAGAGCGTGGCACCCTTCGGGAAGCCGGTCGTACCCGAGGTGTACTGGATGTTGACCGGGTCGTCGCAGCTCAACTCCGCCTGTGCCGCGGCGGGTCTCCCGTACGGCACCCGTGCCGCGCCCGCCGTGAACTCCTCCCAGGACGGGTCACCGATGTAGACGACCTCCCGCAACTCCGGGCACCTGCCCCGGACCTGGTCGACCAGCGCCCGGTAGTCGCTCGTCCGGTGCGCGAGGGAGGCGACCAGCACCGCGACACCGGCCTGCTTCAGCACGTACTCCAACTCGTGTGCACGGTAGGCCGGGTTGATGTTCACCATGATCACGCCGATGCGGGCGGTGGCGTACTGGACGAGCACCCACTCGGGACAGTTGACCGCCCAGATCCCGACCCGGTCGCCCTTGGCCACTCCCATGGCGAGCAGCCCGCGCGCCACCTCGTCGACCGCCGCACCGAAATCGGCGTACGTCCACCGTCGCCCGGACGGCACGTCGACCAGCGCCTCACGGTCGGGAAACGCGGCGATCGCCCGGTCGAGGTTGGCGCCGATGGTGTCGCCGAGCAGCGGGACCTCGCTGGTCCCGTGCGCGTAGGAGAGCGCGGTCACCGGAAGTCCTCCTCGCGGTACTCGTCCGCCGACCCCGCCGCCGTCGCCTCGCGCAGCTCGATCCGGCGGATCTTGCCGGAGACCGTCTTGGGCAGGTCGGCGAACTCCAGGCGGCGGACGCGCTTGTAGGGCGCGAGGACCTCGCGCGAGTGCTCGAACAACACCTTCGCCGTGTCGGGGCCCGGTTCCCAGCCCTCGGCGAGCACGACGTACGCCTTGGGCACCGCCAGGCGCAGCTCGTCCGGGGCGGGCACGACGGCCGCCTCGGCCACCGCCTCGTGCTCCAGCAGGGCGCTCTCCAGCTCGAAGGGGGAGATCTTGTAGTCGGAGGCCTTGAACACATCATCAGCTCGACCGACATAAACGATATATCCGTCCTCGTCCCGCGCGCCGATGTCACCGGTGCGGTAGTAGCCGCCCGCCATCGCCTCCGCCGTACGGTCCGCGTCGCCGTGGTAGCCGGTCATCAGGCCCACTGGCCGCGCGGACAGGTCGAGCGCGATCTCGCCCTCGGCGACGCCGGGCGCGCCGGACACCGGGTCGAGGAGTTCGACGCGATAGCCGGGGCTCGGGCGGCCCATGGAGCCGGTCTTCAGCGGCTGACCGGGGCTGTTGGCGACCTGCACGGCGGTCTCGGTCTGGCCGAAGCCGTCCCGGATTGTGACGCCCCAGGCCCGGCGGATCTGCTCGATGACCTCGGGGTTGAGCGGCTCGCCGGCGGCGACGACCTCGCGCGGCGGAGTGCCCAGCTGGGTCAGGTCGGCCTGGATGAGCATGCGCCAGACGGTGGGCGGGGCGCAGAAGGTCGTCACGCCCGCCCGGTCCATCTCCGTCATCAGCCGGGCCGCGTCGAAGCGGGTGTAGTTGTGGATGAAGACGGTCGCCTCGGCGTTCCACGGGGCGAACAGGTTCGACCAGGCGTGCTTGGCCCAGCCGGGCGAGGAGATGTTCAGGTGCACGTCACCGGGCTTGAGGCCGATCCAGTACATGGTGGCCAGGTGCCCGATCGGGTACGAGGTGTGGGTGTGCTCGACCAGCTTGGGATGCGCCGTGGTTCCCGAGGTGAAGTAGAGCATCAGCGGGTCGTCGGCCAGGGTCGGGCCGTCGGGCGTGAAGGCGGCGTCGGCCTGGTACAGGTCCTCGTACGGCAGCCAGCCCCGGGGTGCGCCGCCGACGGCGACGCGCGTGTACGCGCCGGGCACCTCGTCGAACTTGCCGGTGTCCTCGGCGCGCACGACCACGTGCCGGACCCGGCCGCGTTCGACGCGGTCGCGCAGGTCGGCCGGGCCGAGGAGCGGGGTGGCCGGGATGACGACGGCGCGCAGCTTCATCGCGGCCAGGGCCGTCACCCACAGCTCGGCCTGGTTGCCGAGCATGACCAGGACACGGTCCTCGGCACGCACCCCGCGCTCGCGCAGCCAGTTCGCGGCCCGGTCGGAGAGCACGGACAGCTCGGCGAAGGACAGCCGCGTCTCGGAGCCGTCCTCCTCGACGATGTGCAGCGCGGTGCGGTCGTTGCCGTCCGCGATCACGTCGAACCAGTCGAGCGCCCAGTTGAAGTGCTGCGGGCGCGGCCAGGCGAAGCCCTCGTAGGCGGTGGTGTAGTCCTCGCGGTGTTCCAGCAGGAAGTCCCGCGCCCTGCGGAAGAGCTCCGTCGCCGTCGTCATTCGTCCTCCTCTTTCGGTCGTTCGCCTCCGGGGCGCCCCTGCGGCTCACTCCCGCTCCGTGCCGGACCATTGCCGGGCGGCTCTCTGACATCGTGTAATCCGTGATGCAGGTCTCACTACCCCCGAACGGGGGTGTGCCCGCACGAAAGCCGCGATGAAGGGGCGAGGACGTGGCAGCAAACGTGACCGGACTGACGGAGATACGCGGCGCCCTGGCCCGGTTGCGGCGTACGACCGGGCTGCCGGTGGCCTTCGGCGGTCTGGTCGACGCCGGGCGGCAGCAGATGCGCATCAGTGAGCTGAGCGGCAACGCGACGCCGGCGCTGAGCGCGCTGGCGGTGACCGCGGGCAGCGGCCTGGGCGGCAAGGCCGTGGCCCTCGCCCGCGCGTGCGCGGTGACGGACTACTCCTCCTCGCGGCAGATCAGCCACGAGTACGACTCCGCCGTCGCCGTGGAGGGCCTGCGCTCGGTGCTGGCGGTGCCGGTCGTCGTACGGCGCCGGGTGCGCGGTGTGCTGTACGGGGCCCTGCGTACGGCCCAGCCGCTGGGCGACCGCGCGCTGACCGCGGCCGTCGAGGCGGCGCGGGACGTGGAGCAGGCGCTGGTGGTGCGGGACGAGGCACGGGACCTGCTGACGGCGGCCCGGCCGGCCGCGGCCGCCGACCGGAGCGGCGCGGCGGCCTGGGAGCAGGTGCGGGAGGCGCATGCGGCGCTGCGCGCGCTGGCGCCGAGGATCACGGACCCGGGGCTGCGGGCCGAGTTGCTGGCCGCGTGCGGGCTGCTGACGCCGGCGGCGGCCCCGGTGGCCGGGGTGGCCGGGGTGCGTCTGGCGCCCCGTGAGCTGGACGTGCTGGCGTGTGTGGCCGCCGGGGCGACGAACGCGGTGGCCGCGGAGCGGCTGGGACTGCGGCCGGAGACGGTGAAGGGTTACCTCAGGTCGGCGATGCGCAAACTCGGTGCCCGTACGCGCGGTGAGGCCGTCGCGGCCGCGCGCCGGACCGGGGTGCTGCCGTAACCGAAGGAGGTTTCACTGGTCCACACCAAAGGACTTCAAATCGTCCGATTTCGGACAAAATAGCCGCTCTTTATTCATACGTCCACGCGGTGAATTTACATATGCATCGCCGTTGTTATATCCCTCACCACGCCGTCCGTCCGAATTTCAAAGAGACGTTGCCTAGAATTTGGTACGGACACGACACACGGAGGGGAGCGGTAACCGTGCGACGGGACTTCCAGGAGCCTGCCCGATGCCGCCCCGACCTGGTCATCGGCAGGGAGGAACTGTTCACGGCGGCCCGGGAGCAGCTCGGCCGAGGCGGCAGTGTGCTGCTGCACGGCCCCGCCGGAATAGGAAAGTCGACCGTGCTGCGGGCATTGTCCGCGGAATACGGGCAGGTGGCCCGTACCGTGTTGCGCTGCTCGGCGACGGAGTCCGAATCCCATCTCCCGTTCCTCGCCCTGGCCGACCTCCTCGGCCTGGCCCTCGACGACGTGTCCGACAAGCTGCCCGTCGCCCAGCGCACCGCGCTGGAGTCGGCGATCACCGGCCGCGGCGAGTCCACCCTCCAGCGTGACGGTCTCGCCCTGCGCCTCGCCGTGCTCTCGGCGCTGCGCGCCCTCGCCACCGAGGGCCCCGTCCTGATCGTCGCCGACGATCTGCAGTGGCTGGATTCGGCCAGCGCCGAGCTCCTCGGCTTCGCCGCCCGCCGTCTGGGTGACACCCCGGTGCAGATGCTGTGCGCGGTCCGGACCGAGGGCCAGGAGTACGACCGGTATCTACGCGCGTCCCCGCCGGACACCCTCGCCGTGCGGCTCAACCCCCTCTCCCGCGCCCAGGTCTCCGTCCTGCTCGACCATCGCGGCTACACCGACCTGCCCCGCTCCACGGTCCGCGACATCCACCGCACCAGTGGCGGCAACCCGCTGTTCGCGCTCGAACTGGGGCGCGCCCTCGGCGAGAACCCCACCCCGCCCAGACCGGGCGAGCCGCTGCCGGTGCCCACCTCGCTGCGGGCCCTGGTCCTCAACCGCCTCGACATGCTGTCGGACGACGTCCGCCGCACACTGCTCGTCGCCAGTGCCGGCGCACGCCCCACCCTGTCGCTGCTGCTCGCGGCCGGCCGCGAGAACGCCGAGGCGGAGACGACCCAGGCCGCCCGGCTCGGGCTGCTGGCGACCGAGCCGGACGGTCCGGCCGTACGGTTCGCGCACCCGCTGATCTCCGCCGCGCTGTACGCGGAGGCACCCGCGCAGGAGCGGCGGGCCGTGCACGCGGCACTGTCCACGGCGGCGTCCGACCCGATCGAGCGAGCCCGGCACCTGGCCCTGGCGACCACCGGCACCGACCCGGACGTCGCCGCCCGGCTCGCCGGCGCCGCCGCGCTGGCCCGGGACCGCGGCGCCCCGTCGGTCGCCGCGTCACTCGGACTGCTCGCGGCCCGGCACACCCCGGCGGGCAGCACGCCCGGCCCGGACGACCGGCGGTTGCAGGCCGCGGAGGACGCGATCACCGCCGGCGAGGTGGAGCTCGCCCGGGACATCGCGCGCGAGGTGCTGACCCGGGCCACGGTGCCCGCCGAACGGGTGCGGGCCTGGATGGTGGTCATCGAGTCGGCCGGGCAGGCCCTCGGCGAGGTCGACGCCGTCTTCCCGCAGGCACTGGCCGACGCGGGCGACGACCCGCGGCTGCTCGCCCTGGTCCACTACCAGCTGGCCTGGCGCGGACTGGTCGTCGAGGGCGACTTCCCCGAGGCCCGGCAGGAGGCCGCGCACGCCGCGGAGCTGGCCGCGCGCGGCGGCGACCGGCGCACCGAGCTCATGGCGCTGTCCTTCCAGGCCTCGACCGAGACCTTGATGGGCCACGCGAACGCCCCGGCGACCATCAAGCGCGCGCTCGGGGAGCCCCAGGACCCGTACGTGGCGTGCCACCACAACGGCGCCGGCGCGGCCCGGTTCCGCTGGCTGCTGATGAGCGACCAGCTGCCCGAGGCCCGTACGACCATCACCGCGCTGCTGCGCGAGGCGCAGCGGCGCGGCATGGTCGAGAGCGAGGTGCACTTCCAGCGCTTCCTGGCCGAGACCGAGCTGCGCTCCGGACACTGCGGCCGGGCCCTGGACCTGGCCCGCGAGAGCCTGCGCCTGGCCCGGGACTCCGGGATCGGACTGGGCGCCTCGGCCATGCTCACCTCGCTCGCGGAGGCTTCCGGCGGGGACGTGGACCGGGCACTGGAGCTGGCGCGGGAGGCGGCGGAGCGCGCCGAGGAGGACGGCGACCAGATGTACCTCTCCCGGGCCCTGGCCGCCTTCGGGTACGCCCAGTTGGTGGCCGGCGACGCGGCGGGCACGGTCCGCTCGCTGCGCCGGGTGCGCGAACTGGAGCTCGGACTCGGCATCATCGACCCGGCGCGCGGCCGCTGGCAGAGCGACCTCGCCGAGGCCCTCGTACGGATCGGGGAGCCGGGCGAGGCGCAGGATGTGATCGACGTGTCGCGCGAGCACGCGCTGCGGCTGGGCCGGGAGAGCGTGCTGGCCACGCTGGACCGGTCGGAGGCGCTGGTGCGGGCGGCCCGCGGCGACCAGGAGGCCGCGCTCGCGCAGCTGACGTCCGTTCAGGACCGGCTCGCCAAGCTGGGGTACGGCCTGGAGGAGGCGCGGGCCGCGTTCGCACTGGCCGGGCTGCGCACCCGGCGGCCCGGGCCGACGTCGTACGACGAGGCGGCGCGGCTGTTCCGACGCTGCCGTGCGCTGCCCTGGCTGCGCCGGGTGGACGCGGCGGCCACTCAGGAGCCGGCGGAACCCGTCGTCGCCGCCCCGCGGGATCCCGCGCTCGACGCGCTGGAGGGCCTGGCCGCGATGGAGCGTCAGGTCGCCGCGCTCGTCATGGAGGGCGCGACCAACCGGGAGATCGCCGCGCGGCTGTACATCAGCGTCAAGACGGTCGAGGCGACGCTGACCCGGGTCTATCGCAAGCTGGGGATCCGCTCACGGGTGGACATCGTCCGGCTGGCGGCGGGGCGCCACGCGAAGTGAGCCTCGCGCGGGTTTACTGCACTGGCGGGTTTACCGAGGGGCCACCGAGGGTTATCCCTGCCCAACTCCCTTAGGGGGTTCCCTCATTGGGAGGCAGGTGTTCCGGGTCCTAGCTTTTGGGGTGTGCCGCTCGCCCGGGCACACGGGGGTCGGTCCCGCGGCCTCCGTGCATCACCCCCCACACCCGCGCGCCCCCCACCGGCAACCCCCCACTGAGGAGACTCATGTTCGGGCTCAACCGCGCAAAGAGAACCGCCGCCGTCGTCGCGGCGACCGCTGCCGCCGCCGCGACCGCGTTGCTCAGCGCCCCCACCGCTGTAGCCGCCCCCCAGCCCATCGTCGGCGGTACGACGACCACGACGACCACGTACCCGTTCATGATGCAGATCACGGACGCCTCGCAGAACCAGTTCTGCGGCGGCACCCTGGTGTCGGCGACCAAGGTGGTCACCGCCGCGCACTGTATGGTCGGCGAGACCACCAGCAGCGTCAGAGTCGTCGGCGGGCGAACCTATCTGAACGGCACGAACGGCACGGTCAGCAGGGTCAGCAAGATCTGGGTCAACCCGGACTACACGGATGCCACCAACGGCGACGACGTGGCCGTCCTGACGCTTTCGACGTCGATGCCGTACACCACGGCGTCGTACGTCTCCTCCTCCCAGACCAGCCTGTACGCGGCCGGCACCACCGCCCGCATCCTCGGCTGGGGCACCACCTCGGAGAACGGCAGCTCCTCCAACCAGCTGCGGACCGCGACCGTCCCGATCGTGTCCGACACCAGCTGCAAGAGCTCCTACGGTTCGGACTTCGTCCAGACCGACATGGTTTGCGCCGGATACACCTCCGGCGGCGTTGACACCTGCCAGGGCGACAGCGGCGGTCCCCTGCTCATCGGGGGCGTCCTGGCAGGGATCACTTCTTGGGGCGAGGGCTGCGCGGAGGCCGGTTACCCGGGTGTCTACACCCGGCTGACCACCTTCTCGAGCCTGGTGACCGCACAGGTCAACTCGTAGCCCGGAAGAACTCCTGAGACACCCCTCAGGTGAATACCAGGGGGCGTTGCGAGCTACCACGAGCAGCCCGCAGCGCCCCCTTTCCATGCCCGGAGCGGGCCGAGCGTTCCGGCGGTGACGGGCCGGGCGCACTGAAGGCCCCGCCCCGCCACTGACGCTCACTGCCGCTCACTGCCGCTCACTGCCGTACGACGGTCCCGAACCGGATGTCGTACACGGCACCCGGGTGCATGACCCCGAGCATCCGCTCCCCCTCCGCCGCGACCTCGTTCCGCTGGGTCTTGGTGAGCGTGCCGAAGGGCTCGATGACCAGGCACTCTCCGTCCAGCGCCCACAGACCGGCCAGGAAGCCGTCGACGAGGAGGGTGCGGTAGGCCTGGTTGCCCTGCCAGCCGCGGCCCCGGTACTCCTTCGGCACCACGCGGGTGCGGTCGGCGTGGGACAGAAGCAGGTTGTCGAACTCGGGCAGGAAACGGGGCGGGGCCGGGGTGTCCGGGGCGGGGCGGGGCGCGTCGGGCAGGTCGAAGAGCTCGACGCCGCTGTCGTCCCGGAAGGTGACGAGGCGCGGGCGGAGCCGCTCGAAGGCGTCACGCAGACGGGTCAGGCCGGCCCAGGTCTGCATGTCCTTGACGGAGGCCGGACCGAAGGCGGCGAGGTAGCGCACGACAGTCGCGTCCGGTGCCGGGGCAGGCTCGGCGGAGCGTCCCAGCCAGCGCTCGGCGGTGGTGAGCGCGACCTGTCCGCTCTGGCCCCACAGCCCGCGCGGGGTGACCTGCACGAGCGGCAGCCGGCAGCGCGCGGCGACGCCGAGCGCCTGCGGGTCGGCGTCCGGCCACTCCACGAGCAGCGCCTCGCGCAACTGCTTCATGGTGTGCGGTCCGGCCTCGACGAGCTCGCGGGCGAGGGCGGCCAGCCGGTCGAGGTCGACGCCGGCGAGCCCCTTGCGGAAGTTCGTCAGCTCGCGGTCGCGGGCGGGCTGGACGAGCGGCCGCAGGATGAGGCAGTCGTCGGCGGTGTGGGTGTGGATGGTCGAGCGCATGGTGACGATACGGACGACCTCGCGGTCGGCCATCAGCCCCGACAACTGCTCAGGGGCGAAGCCTTCGAGGCGGGCCGCGAGCGCGTAGTACGGCGGCTTCACGTTCTGCGCCTGGAGACCGAGCAGATGCGCGACGGCCGCCCCGGCGGTCAGCGGCGAGCGGCGCAGGAGCAGCTGCCGCTCGAGGGTCGCGCGGTTGAGGGCGCGGGTGCCGAGCAGGGGGGCCGTCGCGGCCGTCGTCGTCTTCGTCATGCTCCGCACGCTAGTGCCGCTTGCGGACACCCTTTGTCCGCAACTCTCACCGGATCCTGGACCCGCACCGCACTCCCGCGCCGTTTGTTCCGTATATCCGGCTACGCGATCAAGCAGACCAAGCAGACAAAACAGACCGATGGGTCGCGTGGAGCGCGCAGACAGCGTGGATCACGTAGTCACATAGCCGAGGGCCTTCCCCATTGGCCTTCTCTGCGTCGCGGGACGGCGACGATCGTGGCGTGGTGCTCGACCCGCAGGGCGAACGGCCGTGGATGCAGCGCGAGTTCCGGCCGACGATGCCGGTGGCGCGGGCCCGGCAGGCGGCGGAGACGCCGACGGGGCGGCGTACGCCGACGCGGTGTCGGAGTACGCCGCCCCGGAACGGGACGAGTTGCCGGCCTCTACTCCGGGTCGCGGTCGAACACCGACTTCGACCAGACGTAGCCGAGCGCCGCGAGACCCAGGCACCAGACCACGGCCAGCCACCCGTTGTGGCCGATCTCGCTGCCGAGCAGCAGCCCGCGCAGCGTCTCGATGGCCGGGGTGAACGGCTGGTACTCGGCGATCGGCTGGAACCACCCCGGCATCGCGTCGACCGGCACGAAGGTGCTGGAGATGAGCGGCAGGAAGATCAGCGGCAGCGCGTTGTTGCTGGCGGCCTCGGCGTTCGGACTGATCAGGCCCATGCCGACGGCGATCAAGGTGAGCGCCAGGGCGAAGAGCGCGAGCAGCCCGAACGCCGCGAGCCACTCCAGGATGGTGGCGTCGGTGGAGCGGAAGCCGATGGCCACGGCGACGGCGCCGACGAGGACCACGCTGGCGATCGACTGCAGCACGCTGCCGACGACGTGCCCGATGATGACGGAACCGCGGTGGATCGCCATCGTACGGAAGCGGGCGATGATGCCCTCGGTCATGTCGTTGGAGACGGAGACCGCGGTGCCGATCGTGGTGCTGCCGATGGTCATCAGCAGAAGGCCCGGGACGACATACGCGATGTACTCGGAGCGGTCGGCACCGCCGCCGCCGATGCCCGCGCTCATCACGTCCCCGAAGATGTAGACGAAGAGCAGCAGCAGCATGACCGGGGTGAGCAGCAGGTTCAGGGTGAGGGAGGGGTAGCGGCGCGCGTGCAGGAGGTTGCGGCGCAGCATCGTGCTCGAGTCGCGTACGGCGAGGGAGAGGGCGCTCATCGGTCAGCCTTTTCGGTCTGGTCGGGCACGGTGGTGGCGGTGAGGGCGAAGAAGACGTCGTCGAGGTCGGGGGTGTGCACGGTCAGCTCGTCCGCCTCGATGCCGGCGGCGTCCAGTCGGTCGAGGAGCAAGCGCAGCTCGCGCTGGCTGCCGTCGCCGGCGATCTGCAGTGACAGCGACTCCTCGAGGGGAGTCCCCCCGCTCGAGCGAAGCCGAGAGGAGGGGAGGGTGACGTCGTACAGCGCGGCAGCGGCCGACCGGTAGGCCGTCGGGTCGGTGAAGCGGAGTCGGACGTGCCCGCCCGACACGAGCCGCTTCAGCTCCTCCGCGGTGCCCTCGGCGGCGATCTTGCCGTCGTTCAGCACCGCGATGCGGTCGGCGAGTTCGTCGGCCTCCTCCAGGTACTGGGTGGTGAGGAAGACGGTGACACCGTCGCTGACGAGCTCGCGGACGATCTGCCACATGGTGTGGCGGGAGCGCGGGTCGAGGCCGGTGGTCGGCTCGTCGAGGAAGATGATCCGGGGACCTCCGACGAGGGTCATGGCGATGTCGAGACGGCGCTTCATGCCCCCGGAGTAGCCGGCGGCGGGCTTCTTCGCCGCCTCCACCAGGTCGAACCGCTCCAGCAGTTCGGCCGCGACGCGCCGTCCCTCGCGCTTGGACAGGTGGTGCAGGTCCGCCATGAGGAGCATGTTCTCCTCGCCGGTGATCAACCCGTCGACGGCGGAGAACTGCCCGGTGACACCGATCGCGGCCCGCACCCCGTCCGGTGACGTGGCGACGTCGTGGCCCGCGACCCGGGCCTGGCCGCCGTCGGCGGTGATGAGCGTGGACAGGATCTTCACGGCGGTCGTCTTGCCGGCGCCGTTCGGGCCGAGCAGCGCGAACACGGACCCGGCCGGGATCCGCAGGTCGATGCCGTCGAGCACGACCTTGTCGCCGTAGGACTTGCGCAGACCGACGGTGGAGACGGCGGCGGGCGGCTGCTCGCCGTCAACTCGCCTGGACGTGGGCATGACAGACGAAGGCATGGGGTCCTCCCCTTCGAAGGCGTGGTGAGCGGTGAAGTGCTTCGGTTGTCAGGAGATGGGGCGGGTCAGGCCCGGGCGCGGCGGATGTCGATGTTGCCGTAGCGGGTACGGGCCCTGACCTCGACGGTGTCCTCGGACTTGTCCGGGCTGCCGGACGCGGCGAGCGTGTTGCGCACCTGCCCGTTGCTCGAGCTGGCGTCGAGCCAGGCGGCCGTGCCCTCGCGGATGCCGACCTCGATGGCGCCGTAGGAGGTCTCCAGCTGGACGGTGCCACGGGCCACGTCACCCACGCGCAGGGCGCCGTGGGCGGTGGTCGCGGTGACCGAGCTCTCGGCGCGCTGGATGTCGATGTCGCCGTTGGCGCCGCTCACCCGCAGCTCGCCGATCGCGGCGCCGACGGCCGTGGAGCCGTGCGAGTTCTTCAGGACGGCCGGGCCGTCCACGACACCGACACGCAGGCTGCCGGAGCTGGTGGTGATCTCGGCCAGGCCCTCGACCTGGTCCACGGTGATCGAGCCGTGCGACGCGGTCAGCTGCAACGGACCCGTCGCATCCAGCCGGACGTCACCCGACGACGTCTTCACACGGACCTCGCCGAGCCGGCCCTCGCCGAGCACCTGGGTCCAGGAGCCGGTCGTGTCGACGCGCGAGCCGGTGGGCAGTTCGACCGTCACGTCGACGCTGCCGGTGGGCCCGACGAGGTAGCGCCCCTTGGGTGTCCTGATGGTCAGCACGCCGCTCGCGTAGCTGACCTCGGTCTGCTCGGCGACCCGCACGTCCTTGTCCTTCTTCGGGTCGCGGGGCCGCACCTCGACGACTGTGTCGAGCCGGTCGCTCGCGGAAAACTGGATGGAACCGACGGCCACGTTGGCGGTGACCGAGATCGGCTGGGGAGTGTCGAAAGAAGGCATGGCTGTACCGTCCTCATGAGTCGTCGGGGCGTCCCCGCAGGTGGGACGTGGTGCAGGTGAAGTGGGCGGGCACGGGTGCGGCTAGCGCACCCAGCCCGTGAAGCTCTGTCCGATGGTGCGGGTCTTGTCTGCTGTACGCGCTGTACGCGGCGCGGCGCCGCCCTCGACCGCGGCCGAGACGGCGCGCACCAGCCAGGCGTTGACCGACAGACCCTCGCGGTTCGCGGCTTCCTCGGCGCGGGCCTTGAGGTGGGCCGGCAGGCGCAGATTGACGCGGGCGGTGCCGCCCTCGTCGCCGTCGGAGGGTGCCGGGGTCGGCGCCTTGGGCGGCTCGGCGGGCCCGCTCCGGCCCTCGTACCCCTCGTCGCCCGTCGGCCGCGTCACCACGAAGTCGGGGTCGAGCCCGCGCAGTCGTACGTCGACCGAGCCCGGGGCGAGGTCGCGGGTGATCTCGTCCATCGCGGCGGAGAGCACATTGAGCATCGTCAGGCGGGTCGCCGACTCCAGGGGAGCGATGAGCCGCTCGGCCAGCTCGCGGGCTTCTTCGCCGCCGGCTTCGGCGGCCACCGCGAGTTCGCGGCGGAGGTTGTCGACATACGGCGTGAGGTCCATGACGCCATGATGGCACCATCGTGGCGCCATGCGCAAGCCCATGAGGGGGGTGATGGCGAGCCGGATTGATCCAACGCCCCTGACCTGCCGAAACGTGCTGGCATCGAGTTGCGTCAACGCGGCACCACATGACACCCCAGCCCCCTTAGCACGACTGGTGGCACCACCTGATGCACCTAGGGCCGGGCCGCTGACCTGCACGTTCACAACTCCCGCCACGTCGTGACACCACTAACGTCAGCGGCGGCATCGCAAATGACTCCCAATGGCGCCATCCATGTGTCACTATGGCGCCATAGGGAGCGCGGCCTCGCAGCCGAAGGGTGCGCGTTTCACGGGGTGAGCCATCAAAGGGGTCGGATCATGGAAAGAGCACAGAGCCGACAGCAGGCGGCGCCCGGCGCCTTCACCGCCTTCGCCCGCTTCGTGTTCTGCGGCGGCGGTGTGGGACTCGCCTCCAGCTTCGCCGTGACGGCCCTCGCCTCCTGGATTCCCTGGGTCTTCGCCAACGCTCTGATCACCGTGGTCTCCACCCTCCTCGCCACCGAGCTGCACGCCCGCTTCACCTTCGGCGCGGGCGGGCGCGCGACCTGGCGCCAACATGCGCAGTCGGCCGGGTCCGCGGCGGCCGCGTACGCGGTGACCTGCGTGGCGATGCTTGTCCTGCAGCAGCTGGTGGCGGCGCCCGGTGCGGTGCTCGAGCAGGTCGTCTACCTGTCCGCCTCCGCACTCGCCGGTGTCGCGCGGTTCGCGGTGCTGCGCCTCGTCGTCTTCGCGCGGAACCGTTCGCAGACCGCGACCACCATCAGCGCCGCCCGTCCCCCACACGCGACCGCGGCCCACGCCTCGGCCCCGGCCGACCCCGCGGCGCTCTGCTACGCCGCTTGACCGTTCCGCCGGGCGTGCCGCGCGGGCCGGCGGGCGGAGAATGCCCGATGAGCCACGCGTTCGTAACTCCCGAAGGTGGCCGACCGCCGAGGGTGGACAGTCGCCGGACCTCAACGGCGCCTGCACCGCGGGAACCGCCGCCCAGACCCTCGGCACCAAGGCCGGCGGCACCTACTTGACGCGGTTCAGGATCGCAGGCGGATCCCCGGCCGCGACCTGGGCGTCAAACGCCTTCGAAGCCCACCGGCACCCGCGCCCACATTGCCGCACCGCGTAGACCAGCCGCCCCCTCCCTGCCGCTCAGCACGCAGGCTCCGTCTACAGTACTGTAGTCGGTCAGCGGTTCGCGTCGAGTTGCCCGCGGGAAAGGACTCCCGTCCATGACCACACCGATGTGCCCTGCCTCGCAGCCGGCGACCCATACGGCCGAGAGTCCGACGGAGGCCCATGCGTCACAAGATCCTGGTCGTCGAGGACGATCACGCCCTGCGTGACGTGCTGCGCCGCGGCCTGTCCGACGAGGACTTCGTGCCCGTACTCGCCGCCGACGGCGCCACCGCTCTGCGGCTCGCCACCGACGGCATCGCCGCGGTCGTCCTTGACGTCGGGCTGCCCGACGCGGACGGCCGGGACGTCTGCCAGGCGATGCGCGCCAACGGGTTCGCCGCCCCGATCATCTTCCTGACGGCCCGCCATCACCTCACCGACCGGCTGTCCGGATTCTCCGCCGGGGGCGACGACTATCTGCCCAAGCCGTTCCACCTCGCCGAACTCTTCGCCCGGCTGCGGGCCGCGCTCAAACGCGCCGGGCCACCGGCTGTGGCCACATCCGGAGATCTGGTGCTGGACGCGATTCAGCACAGTGCGCGGGTCGGGGACGTCCACATCAACCTGTCCCCGACGGAGTTCCGTCTCCTGGCCACGCTCGTGACCGCGGGCGGCGGCATCGTGCGCCGTCGCGACCTGGTCAGGGCCGCCTGGCCGGACGGCGCACAGGTCAGCGACAACACGCTGGACCAGTACCTGAGCCGGCTGCGCCGCAAGCTGCGCGAGGCCGGCAGCGACCTGCGCCTCACCACGGCGCGCGGGATCGGACATCGGCTGTCATGAACCGTGTCCTGCGGCGCCTTGCTCCCCGCACCCTGCGCGGCCGGCTGTCCCTCGTGGCGCTGACCACCGCCGCGCTCCTGATGACAGTCCTGACCGTGGCGTTCAGCACCGTGACGGACCGGCACCTGCGGCACCAGGCGGACGACGAACTGCGCAACCGTGCGGCCGCGGTCGCCACGACCATCGACACCAGCGGTCCCCGGGTGCGGGTTCTGGAGACCGTCAACGACAGCCTCCTCGACGCGAACGTGTGGATCTACGTCGGGACACGGCTGGTGGAGAAGCCGCCGTCCACCACGCCCGAGAGCACACTGACCCGGGCCGCCGACCGGCTCGCCACGCTGGGGAAGCGGGTCTGCACGACCGTCGAGGCCGAAGGCCCCCGCTTCGTCCGCCTGTGTTCCCGGCCCGTGCCCGGTCACCGCAGCACCGCCACTGTCGTCACGGCGCTGGATCTCGCCCCATACCGAAACTCGGCGGACACCCTGTTGCTGGGTTTCCTGATCCTGGACGCCGTCATGCTCGCGTGCACCTACGCACTGACGCGCCTGGCCGTGGGGCGGGCCCTGCGCCCCGTGCGTACCATGACCGACCAGGCCACCCAGTGGAGCGCCGTCGGCTCCGACGAACGCTTCGGCGCCGAGCATCATCCGGCCGAACTCGCCCGCCTGGGCACCTCGTTGGACGCGCTCCTGGACCGGATCCGCACCGTGCTGCGCCACGAGCAGCAGCTGACCGGCGAGCTCTCCCACGAACTGCGCACCCCGCTCACCAGGATCATCATCGAGCTCGACTGGTGGCGGGCCCGCCCCCGTTCCGGCGCCGAAACCCGTGCGACCCACGAAGTGATCGCCGAGGCTGCCCAGTCCATGCGCACCATCTGCGACACGGTGCTGAACGATGCCCGCGAAGGCGCGCAGAACGCCTCCACGGCCCCCGGTGCCACGGCCGTCGTACCCGTCCTGCACCGGCTCGTCGGGAACCTCGACGCACGGAAGCAGGTGAAGACCGTCGTCGACGTGACGGATCCGGAGCTGGAGGCCGGCGTCGCGCCCGCTCTCCTCGAACGCATCGTCAGCCCGCTGCTGACCAACGCGGTCCGGTACGCCCGTTCCACGGTGACGGTGTCCGCGCGGCAACTGCCCGGCGGTGTGCGTATCGATGTCACCGACGACGGCCCCGGCGTGCCGGAGGCGTTCGTCGACGACCTCTTCCAGCCCGGCCGCCGTGCCGACTCCGGCGACGGGCACGACGGCGCGGGCCTCGGGCTGCCGCTCGCGCGGCGCCTGGCCCGTGCCGCCGGCGGCGAGGTGTCCCACGACCCCGGGCACACGCCCGGAGCACTCTTCCTGGTCAACCTGCCTGCCGGATGACAGGCTGTCCGACCCCGTGCGGGCCGGCACGTAATGCCGTCTCAGTCGGCCTGCTGGGTGACCGGCCCCCGCTCCTTCGTGTGCGGGGTGGTGGTCCTGCGCTCCCGGACCTGCGCGTAGACCATCAGCCCAAGGAGGACGGCGAGCAGGACGGCCGAGGAGCCTGCGGTGCCGAGGTTCAGGCCGCCCTTGGCGACCGGCTTGGTCAGGAAGTCACCTGCGGTGGCACCCAGCGGACGGGTGAGGACGAAGGCGATCCAGAACAGCAGCACGTTCGGCACCACGGGCACCTTCATCAGGACGGCCAGAACGGCGAGCGCCCCTGTCACGAGCAGCGCGCCGCCGGCGTAACCGAGGCCGGAGCTGTCGGAGAGGAAGTCGCCCATGGAGGTGCCCAGCGTGTTGGAAACCAGGATCGCCGACCAGAACAGGGCCTCGCCTCGGAAGGTGACGATGTCGCGGATCTGGAAGGTCATCCCTGTCACCTTCCAGACCGCGAAGATGACCAGCAGGATCGAGATGAGGATCGCGGCGCCGGTGGGGTAGCCGAGCCCAAGACCCTGCGGGCCCCATCCCAGTGAAGTGGCGCCGTTCGAGAGGTACTTGGTGCTGGCGTCGCGGTTCATGAAGTCGGACATCGTGGTGCCGGCCATGCTGGTCGACAGGATCACGGTCCAGTAGAAGAACGGGTTGTAGTGGTTGGACCTGAGCTGCACGACCAGGGTCACCCCGAAGATCAGGAAGAGCGCGACGGTGGTGAGGAAATAGCCGAGCTTGAGGGTCTGCGCGAAGAGATCGCCGGCCGTCTCGCCGAGGGTCGTCGCCGCGATCTTCATGATCCAGAACGCCAGCGTCACCTCCGGGAGCTTCTTCATCACCGACTTGGTCGTACTCGCTCTGTCGGGGTCGGTGAGCATGTCCCGTTGCTCCAAGGTGGGGCTCCCATTCGGTCGTACGGCAGAGCGCCCCGCTCGCGATGGCGACGAGAGCCCTGCGAGAAGGGGCAACCACGCGGCGGCGATCGCCGGAACCGACCTTGCCGCAGTGTCAGCCCGTACGCATCCTGAACGCCTGCCGCGTGCCCGCTCAGACCGGGCGCCGCGCGGTGCGCTGCGGCTCCGTCACATCCTTCCGGGTCACCGACAGGTACACGACCAGGCCGAGGACGACGGCGAGGAAGAGCGCGCTGGTGATGACGGTGCCGAGGCCGAGGCCGCCGTCGCCGGTCGGCTGGGAGAGGTAGTCGCCGATGGACGCACCCAGCGGGCGGGTGAGAATGTAGGCGATCCAGAAGCTCCACACCGCGTCGAGGCCGAGCTTGAAGTGCGCAAGGGCGACCGCGGCGATGGCCAGGGCGAACAGGACCGCGGCGAGCCAGTAGCCGAGATCCATGCGCTCGGAGACCAGGTCTCCCGCCGCGGTGCCGAGGGCGAAAGTGAACAGGACGGCGAGCCAGTAGAAGGACTCGCGGCTGGTGGTGTCGATGCTGTGGATGGACAGCGTCCGCTCGCGCCGGTACCAGACCACGAAGACGACCGCGAGGACGATCGCGAAGACGGTGGTGCTCGTCTCCAGCGGTACCCCCATGTTGTCGGTGAGGTTGTCGCTGATCAGCGTGCCGACGACGCTGATCAGGGCGACAGCGAGCCAGTACACGCCCGCTCGGTAGGCGCCGGTGCGGAACTGCGCCACCAGGACGACTGCCAACAGGGCGCTCATCAACAGCGACACCCCCGTCAGGCCGAGGCCGGCCCTCTCGTTGAGCAGGTCGGCGGCGGTCTCGCCGACCGTCGTGCACAGCACCTTGATGATCCAGAAGTACACGGTGACTTCGGGCACCTTGTTCCAGCCCGGCCGGCGGCCGGAGGACACCGCCCGGGTGCCGGCCGCCGAAGGCGCGGAGGACTCTGAGGTCTCGTATGTCATGAGGCCCGACCGTGCCACGGGATACCTGAACGCATCCTGACCGCCGTCCCGTTCTCCGGCGGTCAGCCGGGCGAACAAGGCGCCCGCTGCCTCGTCGCGCGATGCTTCGGAGCCGGCGGGCTGATCTCCGCCGCCCGCTCATCCGGCGCCGGGGCGGGCCAGTCCGAGGTCATAGGCGATGATCACGGCCTGGATGCGGTCACGTGCGCCGATCTTGGCCAGGACACGGCCGACGTGCGTCTTGACGGTGGACTCGGACAGGACGAAGCGGGCGGCGATCTCGCCGTTGGTCCAGCCCTTGCCGACGGCGACGAGGATCTCGCGCTCACGGTCGGTGAGGGCACCCAGCCTCGGGTCTTCGTCGGAGTCGCTCCGGCGAGCGGGCACGTGCTGGGCGTACTCGTCCAGGAGGCGGCGGGTGAGGGCCGGTGCGATCACGGCGTCGCCGCCGGCGACGGCGCGGATGCCGGCGAGGAGTTCCTCGGGCCGTGCGTCCTTGAGGAGGAAGCCGCTGGCTCCGGCCCGGAGGGCGGCGTGGACGTATTCGTCGACGTCGAAGGTGGTCAGCACGAGGACGCGGGAGCGGCCGCCGGCGGCGGTGATCCGGCGGGTGGCCTCGATGCCGTCCATACCGGGCATCCGTACGTCCATCAGGACGACGTCGGGGCGCAGTTCGGCGGTCTTGCGGACGGCCTCGGCGCCGTGCGCGGCCTCGCCGACCACGTCCGTCTCGGGGACGGAGTCGAGCAGCACCCGGAAGCCGTAGCGCTGGAGCGGCTGGTCGTCCACGACGAGTACCGTGGTCACCTGCGGCCTGCCTGGGATGCCATGTCGAGGATGGCCTCCACCGTCCATCCGCCGCCGGTCGCGGGTCCGGCGCTGACGTTCCCTCCGTAGAGCGCCGCTCGTTCTCGCATGCCCACCAGGCCGTGTCCTTCCTCGTTCCGTGGTCGGGAGCGTCCGGCCGGGCCGTCGTCCCGGACGCGGACGACCAGCCGAGTGTCCTCGGCGATGACCGACAGTTTCACCCGTGTGCCGGCTCCGGCGTGCTTCAGGGTGTTCGTGAGGGCTTCCTGGACGATGCGGTAGACGGTCAGCTGCATCCCGCGGTCCAGGGCGTCCACGTCGCCGACGGTCCGGTAGACGACGTCCAGGCCGGCGGTGCGCACACCGTCGCACAACGCCTCGATGTCCACGAGGCCGGGCTGCGGGCTGAGTTCGGGCGCCTGGCGAGGGCCGTCCGATGCCTCCCGCAGCACGCCGAGCACGCGCCTCAGCTCACCGAGCGCCGTCCGGCCGGTCTCGCCGATGAGCTGCAGGGCCTCCTTGCCGCGCTCGGGAGCCGTGCCCGTGGCGTACGCCCCTGCGTCGGCGAGGGTGATGATGACGGCCAGGTTGTGGCCGACGATGTCGTGCATCTCGCGGGCCACCCGGGCGCGCTCGGTCGCGGCCGCGAGTCTGCTGCGCTGGTCGCGTTCCGTCTCCAGACGCGCCGCTCGCTCCCGCAGTCCCGCGAGCTGGGCCCGGCGGGTCCTGATCATCAGGCCGAGCGCCAGGGCCGCGGTCGCCGTACTCAGCAGGAAGAACAGCACGTCCCAGACGGACACCGCCGCCGATACGCGCACCGCGACCAGCACCATCCCCGCCGCCATGATCGCGCAGGCCCACGGCAGCTGCCGTAGCCGCCCGTGCAGAGCCAGGCTGTACAGGGCGATGAACAGGGCGACGTCCGCGCGCAGCGCGGCACCCAGCGACCACTGGAGTACGAACACGGCCGCGATGGCGCCGAAGGCCGCCATGGGCCTGCGCCGCCGCCACAGCAGCGGCAGTACCAGACCTGCCTGCACCAGCAGCATGGCCGCCGGAGGAAGCCGGGTGAAAGCGAGTCGGAACCGGCGTGGACCGTCACCGTACCCGGCACCCCCGTGCAGCAGGTCCGGCAGGCAGAACATGAGGAAGACCAGCACCACCACCGCGGTGTCCAGCGCCCATGGACGGTCCCGGTCCGCCTGCCGCAGCCGCTGGCCGACCCGGGCGAGCCGGGCGACCAGCGGTCCCATGCCTCCTATGTCGCTGGCGGACGTGGGTGTCTTCAAGGTGGTCACCTGCCCATGGTGCAGCCGGTCAGACGTCGCTGCGCACCAGCCGGTACGCCGCCCCCGCCAGCGCGAACACCGTCCAGCCGAGGAAGACCAGCAGCCCCGCGGTGGGCGACAGGGTGGTGCTGTCGTGGCTCAGCGCGAACATCGACTCGCCCGCGTTGCTCGGCAGGTAGGGGCTGATGTTGTCCTGCCAGGAGCTGGGCAGCAGGGAGATCAGCCCCGGGATCAGCATCAGCGTGGCCACCAGCACCGAGATGCCGCCGGCCACCGACCGCAGCAGCGCCCCCAGGGCGGTGCCGATCACGCCGACCAGGCCGAGGTAGAGCCCCGCGCCCAGCAGGCTTCGTACGACTCCCGCGTGCGTCAGGCTCATCGCGGCGGGCGTGCCGGAGACGATACCGCTGCCGAACCCGAAGGCGACGAACGCGCCGAGGGTGCCGACCACCAGCGCGACCAGCCCGAACACGGCCGCCTTGGACCACAGCACGGGCAGCCGGCGCGGTACGGCGGCGAGCGTCGAGCGGATCATGCCGGTGGAGTACTCCCCCGCCGTGACCAGCACGCCGAGCACGCCCAGGGCCAGCTGGGCGAAGTTGGTGCCGAAGAGGGACAGGCTCACGGCCGTCGAAGCGGCGAAGTCCCGGTCCAGGTGGCCGGACCCGATCCCGGACTTGTAGCGGCTCGAGGCGATCAGCCCGAAGGCGACGAGGAAGAGCAGGCCGAGGCTCAGGGTGATCCATGTCGAACGCAGCGACCACAGCTTGGCCCACTCCGAGGCCAGCACGCGCCGTCCGGTCACCCGGTAGGCGGGGCGGGCGGGAGTGGCCGGGGACGCCTCGACGAGCGCGGTGAGGGTGCTCATGCCGCCCTCCTGTCGGCCGCGGGGGTGTCGATGCCGGCCGTGGAACCGTGGTACTCCACGGCATCCCTGGTCAGGTTCATGAATGCCTCCTCCAACGACACCGTCCGCGCGGTCAGTTCGAACAACGCGATCCCGTGCTCGGCCGCCTTCAGGCCGATCTCGCGGGCACTGAGCCCGGTCACCTGAAGCTCCTCGGAGCCCGCGCGGCCCGTGATGTCGACACCGGGACCGGCCAGCACCTCCCGCAGCCGCGCCGGGTCCTGCGTGGCCACCTTCACCGTGTCGCCGCCCGCCTCACGGACGAGGTCGCGCACGGTGGTGTCGGCCAGCAGCCGGCCGCGCCCCACGATGATGAGATGGTCCGCCACCAGGGCCATCTCGCTCATCAGGTGGGACGACACGAACACGGTCCGGCCCTCCTCGGCGAGTGCTTTCAGCAGGTTGCGGATCCAGAGCACGCCCTCCGGGTCCAGCCCGTTGACCGGCTCGTCCAGCATGACCGTCTGCGGATCGCCCAGCAGCGCCGCCGCTATCCCCAGCCGCTGGCCCATGCCGAGGGAGAAGGCGCCGGCTCGCTTCTTCGCCACACTGCCCAGTCCCGCGAGGTCGATGACCTCGTCGACCCGGCGACGGGGAATCCCGTGCGTCAGCGCGAGCGCCCTCAGGTGGTGGTAGGCCGAGCGGCCCGGGTGGATCGACTTCGCCTCCAGCAGGGCGCCGACCTCCTGGAGCGGCGCCCGGTGCCGGGCGTAGTGGTGGCCGTTGACCTTCACGGACCCGCTCGTCGGGGCGTCGAGCCCGACGATCATGCGCATGGTCGTGGACTTCCCCGCGCCGTTGGGCCCCAGGAAGCCGGTCACCGAGCCCGGCTTGACGGCGAAGTCCAGCCGGTCGACGGCTGTCTTCTCGCCGTACCTCTTGGTCAGCTGCTGTGCGTCGATCATTCGCGTTTCTTCCTGTCGGACACCGGCGTCCGTCGCCCCTGACGCCTCATCGACAACGCTAAGGACCGAAACACCCCGATTCGGTGGTACCGGGGACTGATCCGCGCCCGTCGGGTAGTACCGCGGTACTACGTGCCGCCGTCCCGCTCGCACGCTGTTCAGGTTGCATTCAGGCTCGGAGTGCCAGGGTGCGGATCATGACCGCAGAGCACGTCCTCGACGACCGGCCCCTCGTCCCCGTTCGCCGGATGGCGAACAAGGTGCCGGAAGTGACCGCCTACTTCTGGATCATCAAGGTGCTGACCACCGGCATGGGCGAGACGGCGTCGGACCTCCTGGCCCGTCTGCTCGGCCCGGTACCGGCGGTCGCGCTCGGCGGCCTCGCCCTGGTGGCCTCCCTGGCCGTCCAGTTCGCTCTTCGTCGGTACGTCGCCTGGGCCTACTGGACAGCCGTCGTCATGGTCAGCGTGTTCGGCACCATGGCGGCGGACGTCCTGCATGTCGGCCTCGGGGTGCCGTACGCCGTGTCGACCCCGGCCTTCCTCGCCGTACTGGCCGCTGTCTTCGTCCTCTGGTACGTGAGTGAGCGGACGCTGTCCATCCACAGCATCCGCACCCGCCGCCGTGAAGCGTTCTACTGGGCGGCCGTTCTCGCCACCTTCGCCCTCGGCACCGCCGCGGGCGACCTCACCGCCACCGTCGGCTTCGGCTACCTGGGGTCGGTCGTCCTCTTCGCGGCCGCCATCTGCGTGCCCGCTCTGACGCATCGCTTCGGCGCCCTGAACGCGGTGACCGCCTTCTGGACGGCGTACGTCATCACCCGGCCCCTCGGCGCCTCCCTCGCCGACTGGATGGCGCTCGGCCACACTCGCGGCGGCCTCGGCCTGGGACTGGCGCCGGTCACGCTCGCATGGACGGTCGCGATCGTCGGATTCGTCGGCTGCCTCGCCATGTCACAGCGCGACCCGCGCGCCCAGGCCGCCGGCTGAGCGGCGGGACGCCCTGCCGGCCCGGCGGGCGATGCCCGACCACCGCCGCCCGGCTCGTCACCACCGGCCGCCGCCGCGTCCTCCGACTCACACAGCATCGACCTGGCACGGTGCCACCGACCAGGTGCTGACCGCCCCGGAACACCCGTACCCGCGCGACCTGCTCACCGCGGTCCCCCGCGAGGGATGGCAGCCGACCCGGTCTCGGTGACGCAGGGGGCAGTCCGCGTGCGCGGGAGTCCGCAGGGACACACGCTGTCCGCCCTCGGAGGTGGGGCCGGGTGCCTTGTTCGTCACGGCCACCCCGAAGCTGTCATCGTCGGTCAGCTGTCGAGGTCGTCGGCGAAGTGCCGGAAGCCGTGCCGCTCCCGGTGCATGGTCCACAGGGCGTCCGCGAGCACGTCCGGATCCTTACGGTGGTGTCCGGGAATGATCGCTCCGGGGATGATCAGCTGCGCGACGTGGATGCCCTCGGCGGCGAGCCTGTCGTGCAGGAGGTGGCCGTACGCGCTCTCTGCGGCGAAGGCGATCGACGTGCCGGCCCGGTCGGGGTGCGGGACGACGGCGGTGCCCCCGTTGACGAAGAGGATCGTTCCGCGGCCGAGGGCGCGCATGCCGGGGAGCACCTGCTGTACGGCGGCGACCGGGCCGTAGACGGAGAACTCGACCGGGCCGTGCAGGTCCCTGTGCGTGGTCTCCAGGACCGGCCGCATGAAGTCCCGGTGCGGGACCGGGCTGTACTGCAGGACCTCGATGGGGCCGAGGGTCGCGTTCGCGGCGTCGAGGGCCGCGGCGAGGGCTTCGGGGTCCCTTACGTCGGCGGCGAAGCCGCGCGCCGTGACGCCCTGGCCGGACAGCCCGGCGACCAGGACGTCGAGGCCGGCCCGGTCACGGGCGACGAGGGCGATGTCGTGGCCCTCCCGGCCGAAGCGGCGGCCGACGGCGGCTCCGAGGCCGGGGCCCGCCCCGATGATGGCGATGGTGGTCATGGCACGGTTCCTGTCGATCGGGCGGTAAGGCGGTGATGCGGTCAGGGTCCATGGGCGTCGAGCACGAAGCGATCGCGCACGTCCTGGTCGAGGACGCGCTCGTACCCCTCATCGATCTTGTCGGCCGCGACGACCTGCCGCATGTCGTCGCGCACCGAGGCGTTGGTCCGGGTGTTCGTCTCCGGGTGGGTCGCGGCTGGGCGCAGCGCCGGGAGCCAGTGAACGGCGGCCCGCCGGTCAGCGGGCCGCTTCTCCCTGGGCCACCTCGACCTCGTGGTGGAAGTCGAGTACGCCGGTCGACGCGGCGGCGCCGGAGAGGACCGCGCAGGCGGCCAGGAGGACGGCGATGCGGCGCGTGGCGCGGGACGGACGGCCGGGCGGTGCGAGGAGGGCGGTGACCCGCTGGGGGACAGGGCCGGTCGTCACCGCGGGCGCGAAGTCCGGGCGGGGCGAATGGGCGGCGTGGCCCGCCAGGGCGGCGCGCGCGATGGCATGGGCGGTCAGGCGCCGGTCGCCGACGGCGGTCGCGGCGGCCTCGTCGGCGGCACGCTCCGCGGCCAGCCGGATCGCCTCGCGGACCGGGCGCAGCGCGGGGTGGCAGTGCGCCGCGAGTTCGGCTGCGGCCAGGAAGTAGTGGTGGCCGCCGGCGTTGTGGGCGCGCTCATGGGCGAAGAGGGCCTCGCGCTCTCTTGGTCCCAGGCTGCGCAGCATCCCGGTGGTGACGACGATGCGATGCGGGCGGCCGGGCAGGGCGTAGGCGTCCGGGTGGGGGGAGTCGACGACACAGAGATCGCCCGCGGCGGGGCGCCGGCCGGCCTGCCGACGGGCGAGGCGGAACGCCCTCAGCTGGCGGACCGCCGAGCGCCCGAGCGTCACCGCGCCGACGGTCAGCGCGCCGGTGGCGAGCGCGGCGGCGGGAGCGACGACGAGGTCGGAAGGGGCGCGCAGGGGGTGGACCAGTTCGCCGAGCGCGGCGAAGGCAGGCACCCGCAGCAGCCCGGTCAGCACCAGGGCACCGAGCGAGGCCGCACAGGCGCCCGCGAGCACCAGGGCGCAGACGGTGAGCGTCCAGAGCGCGACGACGGGGCGCGCGCCCTCCAGCGCGCGCCGGGCCAGGGGCGGCACCGCGAAGGGCAGCAGCAGCGGGGTGATCAGCAGGACGACGGTCATGGGGCGACGGCCTCCCCGTGCGGGGAGCGGCTGGTCGCGGTCGAGGTGCGAGGTGCTGCGGGAACGGGGACGAGGGCGGCACGGTCGTAGGGCGGCATCGGCATCGTGCGGCGGCCTCTCGCGGTGGCGGCCGGGCGGCCGTCGGGCTGCGGGGTCATGCCTCGTCCGCCTCCAGGAGCTGGCGCAGGACTCGTTCGTCGTCCGGGCCGAGCTGGGCGACGAAGCGGGCGAGGACCGTCTCGCGGTCGCTGTCGCGGTCGAGTTCGGTGTGCATGCGGCGGGCGGTGAGGCCCTGGGGGTCCTGGGCCGGGTGATAGGCGAAGCCGCGGCCATGTCGTTCCCGCTGCACGACACCCTTCTCGTGCAGCCTGGTCAGGATCGTGGTCACGGTCGTCCGGGCCAGGCCGGAGTCGAGTTCGAGCTGAACCTGCGCCGCGGTGAGCGGCAGGTCCGCGGCCCACAGCACGGCCATGACGGCGGCCTCCAGCTCACCCGCCGGCCGGCGTTCGTCCTTCGCGTCGGTCATGGGAACGATCCTCACCCCGCGTTCGTCTACAGTGTCGTAGACCGTCTACAGGATTGTAGTCGATCGAGCAGCTGTTCAGGCGGTTGTTCAAACAGTTGTTCAAAGCGGTTGTTCTGGCGTTGTTCAAGCTGTCACTGAGCTGTCACTCATCGGAAGGGCCTCGCGACGATGACCACCACCCTCCACCTATCGTCCCAGCTCGCCGTCAATGTGCTCGACGCCCGTTCGCTGCTGGCCGCGTTCGGGGTGCTCGGCGTCGGCGCGGTGCTGTTCGCCGAGACGGGACTGCTGATCGGCTTCTTCCTGCCCGGCGACTCGCTGCTGTTCACCGCGGGTCTGCTGTGCACCGGAAGCGCCGACCGCGGCGTGAAGCTGTCGCTGGGGCCACTGCTGGTGGTCGCCGCGCTGGGCGCCCTGGCCGGATCGCAGGTCGGATATCTGCTCGGCCGGAAGGCGGGCGGGGCGCTGCTGGCCCGCACCCGCTCCGCCCGGCTGCACGAGGGGGCGCACCGGGCGGAGGAGCTGCTGGAGCGGTACGGGTATGCGAAGGCGATCGTGCTGGCCAGATTCGTGCCGGTGGTGCGAACCGTGCTCAACCCCGTGGCGGGCGCACTGCACGTGCCCGTGCGGGTGTTCACCGTGTGGCAGGTGGTGGGTGGGCTCGTCTGGGCGCTGGGCCTGACGCTGGCCGGGTACGCGCTCGGGTCCTCCGTCCCGAACGTCGACCGCTATCTGCTGCCCCTGGTCGCGCTGATCGTCGTGGTGTCGTTGCTCCCGCTCGCCGCCGAGCTGTACCGCGCCAGGCGCGCCGCGAAGACGAGCGCGAAGAGGACGGAGGCCTGATGATCCCTGCCCTCCCCCGCCGGCACCGTCCGCACCGTCCGCCGGAGCGGGCGTCATGAGGCGTGATGACCTCAGCGAGCTGTCGGGCAGCGTGGGGCTCGGCGCCTGGACCGGGTTCGGCGTGCTGACGATGGTCGTGGTCGGCGGCGACGGTGCCTCGCTGTTTCTGGACGACCGGCTGCACTCCTGGTCCATGAGCCACCGCCCGGTGGTGGCCATGGCCGTCGCCCGCGTGCTGACCGCCACCGGGACCGGCGTCATCCCGTACCTGCTCGCCGCACTGGCCGGAGTTCTCGTCGGACGCACCGCACGGCACCGGCTGCTCGGCGCCGCGCTCGGCGTCGCCTGCCTGGCCTCGGGCCAGCTGCTGCGGTACGGCGCGATGGCCCTGGTGCACCGGCCCCGCCCGCCGCGGCAGGACTGGCAGACGCACGCCTCGGGCTGGTCGTTCCCCTCCGGCCACTCCACCACGGCGACACTGACGGCCGGACTGCTGATCGTCGCGCTGTCCGCGACCGCCCCTCGGTCCGGCACCCCGCTCCGTGTCGCCGTCGGCTGCTGGGGCGCACTGGTCGGCCTGACCCGCGTCTATCTCGGCGTGCACTGGTTCACCGACGTCCTCGCCGGCTGGCTCTTCGCCCTGGGCTGGCTCGGGGTGTGCCTGTGCGTGGCGGCGCGGTGGCTCCCGGGAAGGTTCATCAGGGGCACGGCCTTCTGCCCGGGCCCCGACATGATCTCGGGTTCTGCTTCCGATGCGGACTCCCGCGCTCGTACCGGCCCCGGGCCCCACGCCGGCTCGGTTCCCGGCCTGAATCCCGGCCCGCACGACCCTCGCACGGGCCCCGCTGCCGGCTCCCGCACGCATCCCGGCCCGGCCTCCGGCTCAGGCTCTCGCCCCACTCCCCTCCCCCACACGCCCCACCCACCCCGACCGTCACCCGAGCCCGACACCCCGCAGGAGGACCATGCACCCCCGGATCCTGGTCGTCGAGGACGATCACGCCCTGCGTGATGTGCTGTCGCTCGGGCCACGGGAGGAGTTCGCCCGGGGGATCGGCCACCGCCTGTCATGAGGAACCCGTTTCCGCGCCCGGCGCCCCGCGTCCCGCGCGGCCGGCTCTCGCTGGTCGCGGTCACCATCGCCGCACCGCTGATGACGATCCTGAGCGTGGTGTTCAACACGGTCGTGCGGCACCGGCACCGGCACCGCCTCCAGGTCCAGGCGGACGACGAGTCGCGCGCCCGCGCGAGCGCGGTCGCCACCACCGTGGACACCGGGGGCCGTACCGCCCGCACCGCCCGGTTCACGCACTGGCTGCGTCGGCGGCTGGGCCGGGCCGTCGCCCTGTCCTACCTCGCCGCACTGGTCCTGCCGGGGCCCGGCCTGTGGCTGCGCCAACCGCACACGTTACCCCTCGGGCACGAGCGCGAACTGCCCCTGCACACCACGTCGTTGCTGCTCTCGCTGGTGCTGTTCTCGGCCGGACTCCAGGTGCCGGCACAGGCGCTGGGCCGCCTGCTGCGCCGCCCGAGGGCGCTGCTGGCCGGGGTGGCCCTGAGGTTTGCGGCCCCGCTGCTGATCATTCCACCGGTCGTGTTCCTGCTGCGCCGCTCCCCCGACACCGACGGCGGCAGCGGACTGGTCACGGCGATGATCCTGATCGTCGCGATGCCGGTGGCGGCCGGGGCCACGGTGTGGACCGGCAAGGGGCGGGGCGACCAGCCGACCATGGTCGGGCTGGTGCTCGCCTCCTCGCTCGTCAGCCCCGTCACGATCCCGGTGACGGTCGGGGCGCTGGCCCCGCTGCTCGGCGGCGGCCACACGGCCACCCTCGCCTCGGCCGGACACGGCCTCGACGGCTGGTTCGCCCTGACGACGGTGGTGCTGCCGTGCGCGGCCGGTGTGCTGAGCCGGCTCGTCCTGTCGGGGCCGTGGCCCGACCGGGTGTCGACGGCCGTCGGGCCGGCAGCACTGGTGGGGTCGCTGCTGCTGACGTACGTCAACGCCAGTGGCGCGCTGGGGTCGTTCCTGGCCCGGCCGCGCCCGCTGCTGCTCGCGGCGGCCGTCGCGGTGGCCGCGCTGGTGTGCGCGCTGTCCTTCGCGCTGGGACGTGTCACGGCCCGCGTGCTGCGACTGGACGCCCCGGCGGCCTCCTCGCTCACCCTCGCCTGCGGCATGAACAACAGCAGCGCGAGCGCGGTCCTGCTCACCACCGCGCTGCCCGACAAGCCGTACCTGCTGCTGCCGGTCCTCGCCTATGGGCTGCTGCAGAAGGCGGCCGCGAACCGGGTCGTCCGCGCCCCCACATGAACGTGTCGACCCAGAAGGACTTCAGGCCTGCACATACCGGCTCAATGGGAGCTCACGGCTCCGCTTGACGGAAGCCTCATGCCCCGCACGGTACGAGCCTTGTGTACCGGCGTCCCCCGGGTCGGCGACGGCTCGGCCGCGCACATCGTCACCGCCCCCGGTGCACGTGCGGGGCCACGTAGGCCGACACGCCGCCCATGTGCTCGGCCGGCCAGGTGCGGGCGTAGGCCGGCGGACGCCCGCCGGGCGGGGTGAGGGCGGCGGTCGGGGTGGTGCGGGCGGTGCGGTCGATCGCCGACGCGGTGGGGTTCGCGTTGTGACCGCTGGTCTGCGCGGAGGCGCATCCGGCGTAGAAGGCGATCGGGGTCGCCTCGTACCCGGTGAGCAGGCAGGGCGGCCGTACGCCGAGACGGTGCAGTCCGGCGGCGGTGCGGGACCAGTCGCGGTGGGCGGCGGTGGTGCGGTGCACGGTGTGGTCCAGGACCACGTACTGGACGGCCAGGTGCCCAGTGAGCCCCAGCGCCAGCAGGGTCACGGCCACCGGGCGCCGAGCCCGGCCCGGCGCGGTGACCAGGTGGGCGAGCGCGTCGGCGACGGGGATCGAGAGCAGTGCGTAGGCGGGGAGGAGGAAGCGGGGGGCAGCGTAGCCGATGAGGAACAGGTAGGGGACGGCGGCCGTCGTGGCGCAGGCGAGGGGCACCAGGGTGGGTGCCGGGCGCCGGGCACGGATCGCGATCACCGCGGCGAGCACGGCGAGGAGCGGCAGGACGAACCACCACGCCGTCACCGCCGGGCTGGGCATCGATCCGGCGCAGGGGCGGCACAGTGTGCGCCCGCCCAGGCTGCGCAGCTGGTCGCCGAGGGCGAGGTGCCAGCCGAGGCCGCCCTGGATGCGGGAGGCGTCGGACAGACGCTGGGCGAGGCCGCCGTAGCCGAGGTAGGCCTCGACCACCCACTCCCCCACTCCGGCGACCAGTCCGGCGAGCAGGGCGGCGAGGAGCGCCGGGCGCCGCCACCGTCGTAGGCACAGACACAGGGCGAGCAGCGGCAGGACCACGTAGACCGCGTCCATGGGGCGCATCCATGCCATCAGGGCAGCGCCTGTGAACACGCCCCACACGGCCGCCCGGTCGTGCGGGGCGGGCCCGGCGCGCAGGAAGCAGCCGGCGCAGGCCAGGGCGCCGATGGCGACCCAGTAGTTGGGCATGGCCTGCGGGCCGTAGAAGAGTGTCACCCACAGCGAGGCGAACAGGGCGCCGCCGAGGGCGAGTACGCGGGCCGGGAACAGTCCGCGCCAGACGCGCAGGGCCAGGAACAGGGCGAGACCGGCGAGCACGGCCAGGTAGACGCGCAGCAGCGGGGTGGACGCCGACCAGGAGGCGATCGGCGCGACCAGGAGGGGGACTCCGCGGGCGCGGGGTGCGCTGAAGAAGGCGGCTGGGGCGTGGCCGCTGACCTGGCTGACGTACACCGTCTCGTCCCAGCCGAGGCCCATGCCCGGTCGCACGAGGGCGAGTTGGGCGAGGACGAAGGCGGCCGCGACCGCGGCGAGCCACGTGTCGCCGCGCGCCCGCCACGGCATGGCGGCGGCCCGGGACGAACCGGGGCGCCGGGCTCCGGCCAGGGTGGCGTTCGTGCTGTCGGCCATCGTTCACCCATTGCCCTTACATGGCGTAGGGCCCAGCTTCACCCGGTGAAGCGAAGGCGCGAAAGTGGTTACCCCCACCCCATGCACGCTGGCCGACACGGCCGGCTCCGGCCCGCCCGGCAGGCCCGAACGGCGCAGCGCGTGCCGACTGGAGAGTGAAGTCCTGGCCGCACCGTGGGCGACCGAGGAGCCCCTGATCCCGGCCGGGACCAGACGGAACCGGGCGGCGGGGTCGCCCACGACCACGTCCCGAAACGCCGTACGGTCCGCCCGAAGGGACGCGTCACTGCGCGAGCTGCTGGTACAGCCCCTCCACGTCCCCGGACAGCGCCGACTTGACCCGTCGGGAGACGTCGTCGGCCAGCACCTCGTACGCCCCCCTCTCGATGCCGTCGAGGGCGGCCATGGCGATGTCATGGGGGCTGGACTTGGGCGCGTCGATGCCGTCCGTCATGTCGGTGTCGACGTACCCCATGTGCAGCCCGGTGACGCCGATGCCGCGCGGTGCCAGCTCCAGGCGCAGGGAGTTGGTCTGTGACCACATCGCCGCCTTGGTGGCGCTGTAGGTGCTGCCGTCGGCGAACCAGGAGAGCACGGAGTGGACGTTGAGGACGTGACCGCCGCCGTTGCGTTCGATGACCGGCACGAAGGCGCGGGTGAGCAGCAGCGGTCCGAAGAAGTTGATCTCGAACTCGCGGCGCACGTCGTCGAGGCGGGCGTCGAGATAGCGGGTGCCGGCCAAGGCGCCCGCGTTGTTGATCAGGACGGTGACGTCCTGGGCCTGGGCGGCGGCCGCCGCCACGGAGGCGGGGTCCGTCACCTCCAGCGCCAGCGGGACGGCGTCGGGGTGGGTCACGGTGCGCGGGTCGCGGGCGGTGGCGTAGACCTTGGCGGCGCCGCGGGCGTACAGCTCCTCCACCAGGGCACGGCCGACACCCCGGCTGCCGCCGGTGACGAGGACGGTGGCGTTCTTGATCGTGGTCATGTCCGACTCCAGGAAAGGCCCGGGGAAGTCCGGGGCAGATGAGGAAACCGATCGGTTTCATCGCATGGTAAACCGATCGGTTTCCGAAGTCCATCTCACTGACGCGGACATGCCCCCACCTATGGTCTGATCGATTTCACGAACAACGTTCGAAATTACGGACGGGCGCATTACGGACAAGGAACGGCCTCGTATGCCTCGAACCCACCGCAGACCCGTGCTTCTCTACGCCCAGCAGTGACGCACACGCGGAACACGGAAGGGACTATGCACCGCGTATATACTCGCTGTGTATAGTCCTGGCATGCCTTCTCGGACCAAGAAGATGAAGAAAACGGGGGCCGGGTTGCGTGCCGTCACCATGTCGGTGGCGGCCGCTTCCCTGGCACTGGCTCTGACCGGGTGCACCCGGCTCGAGACCACGGCTCCGAGCGCCGCCCGAGCCCAGCCCACCGCCCAGGCCCGTTTCGGGACCGTCGACTGCAGCGAGGCGAAGTGCATCGCACTCACCTTCGACGCCGGGCCGAGCGAGAACTCCGCCCGCCTGCTGGACATCCTGAAGGAGAAGCAGGTCCCGGCGACCTTCTTCCTGTTGGGCAAGAACCACATCGAGAAGTACCCCGAGCTCGTCAAGCGCATGGCGGACGAGGGCCACGAGGTGGCCAGCCACACCTGGGACCACAAGATCCTCACCCGGATCGAGCCGGAGGAGATACGCGAGGAACTCGAGCGGCCCAACAAGGAGATAGAGCGCCTCACCGGACACCGGCCGACGCTCATGCGCCCGCCCCAGGGCCGTACGAACGACACCGTGCACGAGATCTGTCGCGAGCTCGGCATGTCGGAGGTCCTGTGGAGCGTGACCGCCAAGGACTACACGACGAACGACTCCGCCCTGATCCGCAAGCGTGTCCTCGCCCAGTCGTCCCGGGACGGGATCATCCTGCTGCACGACATCTACCCGGGGACCGTGCCCGCGGTACCCGGGATCATCGACGGGCTGAAAAAGCGGGGGTACGTGTTCGTGACGGTGCCGCAACTGCTGGCGCCGGGGACGGCGGAACCCGGCAAGGTGTACCGGCCGTGAGCCGTCGGCCTCGTGGCGGGACACGCGGTGTTTCCCAGTACGTCTCCTTGCCGACACCCCACTCGGCGAATGGGGTGACCGGGGGGCGAACGCGTAGGTGAACCGGACCACTTGCTTACGATCGTCCCGTGGTCAACTTCCAACTCGAACGCACGGTACCGCTCCCCCTCGACGAGGCATGGCGACGGCTCACGGAGTGGCCCCGGCATGGCGACGTGGTCCCCCTGACCCGAGTCACCGTGGACACACCCCCGCCCACCCACGAGGGCACGCTGATCGTGGCGCGTTCGGGGATCGGCCCGCTCTCCTTCGACGACCGGATGGAGGTCACCGTCTGGCAGCCACCGTACGAGGACGAACCGGGCCTGTGCCGCCTGCAGAAGCGGGGGCGGGTCGTCCTGGGCTGGGCCGAGATCGAGGTGCGGCCGGGGCCCGGAGGACGGGCCCGGGTGATCTGGCGGGAGGAGCTGCGGGTGCGCCTGCTGCCGTCCCCCTTCGACCCGTTCCTGCGCGCGGCGGCGCGCTCGGTCTTCGGACGGGCGGTGAACCGCCTGCTCCGCCGGCCGTGACACCGGTCGCCCGGCACCTGGGACGACCTGGAGCCGGGCGGGGTGCGCTGCTTCGCGGTGCCCGCCCGAACCCTCTGGTCGGACGCCCCGCCGCATGTCAGGGTGGGGACGTGGTGCGGAACGCAGCCGCGGGGAACATGACGGCTGGGACCATGGGGGCGGGGGACATGACGGCGGAGGACATGACTGCGGGGGACATGACTGCGGCGAATGTGACGGTCGAGGAAGTGGAGGCACTGGCCGCGGACGCCCTGCGCTGGCTGCTCGGCGCCGCGCGGGACACCGGGGGCGGCGGGCTCGCCTGGCCCGTCAGGCCCTCGGACGCCGACCCCGACCCGATGCTCTACAACGGGACGGCCGGGGTGGTCCCGGCGCTCCTGGAGGCCTGGCGGCACTTCGGCGACGACGCGTATGCCGACACCGCGCGGCGTGCGGCGCGCAGTCTCGCCGACGCCGTCGACGACCACCCGGACGACTCGCTGTACTTCGGCCTCACCGGCATGGCGCTGGTGTTGCGGACCGTCCAGCGTGAGCTGGGCGACAGCGCGGCCGGCGCCGCGGCGGACCGGGCCCTGGGGCGCGTGCGGACCCGGTTCGACGGGACCCGTTGGGGCGACCTGTTCGAGCTGATGGGCGGCAACGCGGGCATCGGCCTCGGCGCGCTGGCGGCCGGCGACCCCGACCTCGCCGTACTCGCCCTGGAGCCCTACGCACGCACGGCCGAGGCGACTCCGTCAGGCGTCACCTGGGAGTTCCGCCGCGGTGTGACGGAGCGGCTGCACCACATCTCGCACGGCACCCTCGGCATCGTGTACGCGCTGGCCTCCGTCGGTACGGACACCGGCCGCCCGGACCTAGTGGAGCCGGCGCGGGCCGGTGTCGCGGACGTGGTGGCCCGCGACGAGGCCGGACCGGCGGGCTTCCTCGTCCCCCACTCCGACCCGCAGTACCTCCCCGACCTGATCGAGCGGCACAGTTACGGCTGGTGCCATGGCCCGGCCGGCGACGCCCAGGTCTTCCGGCTGCTCAGGGACACCCTCGCCGAGCCCGCCTGGTCGGATCTGGCCGACCGCTGCTGGCACACCGTGACCCACTCCGGTCTGCCGCGCCGGCTGCGCCCCGGCTTCTGGGACAACAACGGCCGCTGCTGCGGCACTTCGGGCGTTCTGGCCCTGGCCTGCGACCGGATGGCCGAGCAGGGGGACGCCCCGCACTTCGCCCGTCTCCTGGTCGCGGATCTCGCCGCGCGGGCGACCCGGGACGCCGACGGCGCACGCTGGTCCAACGTCGAGCACCGGGCCACGCCGAGCGACCTCGAACCGCAGACCGGGTGGGCGATGGGCAACGCGGGCATCGCGCGCGAACTGCTGCGCTTCGTGAGAGTGAGCCAGGGCGGCGACCCGGACTACGCCTTCACCTGGCCGGACCAGCCGGTGGTGCGCCGGGGCCTGGTTCAGGCGACCGACCCGATCCGGCCCGCCGGCACCGACGTCACGTCGTGATGGATCGGCGTGTGCGCGCCGGTCAGGGAGACCCCGCTGCCGCCACGGCGGTCGGCGACGATCTCCGCCAGGATCGACAGGGCGGTCTCCTCGGGCGTACGGGCGCCCAGGTCGAGCCCGATGGGTGACCTGAGCCGCGCCAGCTCCAGTTCCGTCACCCCGACCTCCCGCAACCGCTGGTTGCGGTCCAGGTGGGTTCGGCGGGAGCCCATCGCGCCGACGTACGCCACCGGCAGTCGCAGCGCGAGCCGGAGCAGGGGTACGTCGAACTTGGCGTCGTGGGTCAGGACGCACAGGACGCTGCGGGCGTCGACGTCCGTGCGCTCCAGGTACGTGTGGGGCCACTCGACGACGATCTCGTCGGCCTCGGGGAAGCGGGTTCGGGTCGCGAACACGGGGCGGGCATCACACACCGTCACGTGGTAGTCGAGGAACTTGCCGATCCTGACCAGCGCCGACGCGAAGTCGATCGCACCGAAGACGATCATCCGGGGCGGCGGGACCGACGACTCGACCAGGACCGTGAGCGGTGCTCCGCAGCGTGAGCCCTGCTCTCCGATCTCCAGGGTGCCCGTGCGGCCGGCGTCCAGGAAGGCAGTCGCCTCGGCCACGACCGTGCGGTCCAGTTCCGGGTGCGCGCCGAAGCCGCCCTCGTAGGAGCCGTCGGAGCGGACGAGCAGGGCGCGCCCCGCCAGTTCCGCCGGGCCCCGTACGATCCGCGCCACCGCCGCCGCCTCCCGGGTCGCGGCGGCGGACAGCGCGGACGCGACCACCGGTCGGACGGGGTCGCCGACCCGTACCGGTGTGACGAGGATGTCGATGATGCCGCCGCAGGTCAGACCGACGGCGAAGGCGTCCTCGTCGCTGTAGCCGAAGCGCTCCAGGACCACTTCCCCGTCCTGCAGCGCCTGTCGGCACAGGTCGTACACCGCGCCTTCCACACACCCGCCGGAGACCGAGCCGATCGCCGTGCCGTCGGCGTCCACCGCGAGGGCGGCGCCGGGCAGGCGGGGCGCGCTGCCGCCGACGGCCACCACGGTGGCCACGGCGAAGTCGCGGCCCTGCTCGACCCACCGGTTCAGCTCTTCGGCGATGTCCAGCATGTCTCGGTCTCCTTAACAGCGGTCGGATGAAAGGCGCTTGCCGCCAGCCGGCTAGTGCACGCCCAGCCAGCTCTCGACGGGGTTCAGGGCGTAGTAGACAAGGAAGATCACCGTGAGGCCCCACATGAAGGCCCCGGTCTCCCGGGCCTTGCCCTGGGCGATCCGGATGGCGACGTACGAGAGGACTCCGGCCGCCACGCCCGCCGTGATGGAGTACGTGAACGGCATGATCACGACGGTCAGGAAGACCGGGATCGCGGTGGCGCGGTCGGCCCAGTCCACATGGCGGGCGTTCGTCATCATCATGGCGCCGATGACCACCAGGGCCGCGGCCGCGACCTCGCCGGGCACGATCGCCGTGAGGGGGGTGAAGAACAGGCAGGCGGCGAAGAGGAGTCCGGTGACCACGGACGACAGGCCCGTACGGGCTCCCTCGCCGACGCCCGTCGCCGACTCGACGAACACGGTCTGGCCCGACGCGCCGGCGACGCCGCCGATCGCGCCGCCCGCGCCGTCGATGAACAGCGCCTTGGACAGGCCCGGCATCCGGCCCCGCTCGTCGGCGAGCCCGGCCTCGGTGCCGACGCCGATGATCGTCGCCATGGCGTCGAAGAAGCCGGCCAGCACGAGCGTGAAGACGATCATGCCTACCGTCATCGCGCCGACGTCGCCCCAGCCGCCGAACTCGACGTCACCGAAGAGCGAGAAGTCCGGCACGGAGACCGCGCTGCCGTGCAACTCCGGTGCACCGCTCGCCCATTGCCCGGGGTCGATCGCCCCCACCGCGTTGAGCGCCACCGCGAGAACCGTGCCGCCGACGATACCGATCAGGATCGCGCCGGGAACGCCCCGAGCCTGGAGCATGAAGATCGCCAGGAGGGTCACGGCGAAGAGCAGGACGGGCCAGCCGGCGAGTTCACCGGTCGGGCCGAGGGTGACCGGGGTCGCCTTGCCCTGGTGCACGAAGCCGGCCTTGTAGAAGCCGATCAGGGCGACGAACAGGCCGATGCCCATGGTGATCGCGTGCTTGAGGGCCAGCGGAATCGCGTTCATGATCATCTCGCGTAGGCCGGTGACGACCAGGAGCATGATGACCACGCCGTACATCACGCACATGCCCATGGCCTGCGGCCAGGTCATCTGCGGGGCGACCTGTGAGGACAGGACGCCGGAGACGGAGAGTCCGGCGGCGAGCGCGAGGGGCACCTTGCCGAAGGAGCCCATCAGCAGCGTGGTGAACGCCGCCGCGAACGCGGTCGCGGTGATCAGGGCCTGCTGGCCGAGGGTGTTCCCCGCCGCGTCCTTGCCGGACAGGATGAGGGGATTGAGCAGGAGGATGTACGCCATCGCCATGAAGGTGGTGACGCCGCCGCGCACTTCGCGCGCGACCGTGGATCCCCGCCGGGATAGGTGAAAGTACCGGTCGAGCCAGGACCTGCCGGCCGGGACGCGGGTTCCCGCACCCGCGTCTTCGGCGGTGGTCCTGGGCTCCACTGACTGCTGGGTCATGGTGCCGTCTCCCAAGGTTCATAGGGGCACCCACGCAACCGCCCTGACGGGCGCGGGGTTTGGGAAGGTGCACGACCCGGGGGACGGCCCGAGACGAACTGGGTGTGCTGCGGACGCCGGACTGCTTACGCGGTTCCGGTCAGGTGCTCCGGGCGTACCGGCGTCCGGTTGAGCTCCAGCCCCGTCGCGTTCCGGATGGCCGCGAGGACCGCCGGGGTGGACGACAGGGTCGGCGCCTCGCCGATGCCGCGCAACCCGTACGGGGCGTGGTCGTCGGCGAGTTCGAGCACGTCGACCGGGATCGTCGGCGTGTCGAGGATGGTGGGGATCAGGTAGTCGGTGAAGGAGGGGTTCCTGACCTTCGCCGTCTTCGGGTCGACGATGATCTCCTCCATGACCGCCACGCCGAGACCCTGGGTCGTACCGCCCTGGATCTGGCCCACGACGGACAGCGGGTTGAGGGCTTTGCCGACGTCCTGGGCGCAGGCCAGTTCGATGACCTTGACCAGGCCGAGCTCGGTGTCGACCTCGACGACGGCGCGGTGGGCGGCGAAGCTGTACTGGACGTGGCCGTTGCCCTGACCGGTGCGCAGGTCGAAGGCCTCGGTCGGCCGGTGCCGCCATTCGGCCTCGACCTCGACGGCCTCGCCCTCGAGCACGTCGACCAGGTCGGCGAGGACCTCGCCGCCGTCGGTGACGACCTTGCCGCTCTCCAGGAGCAGCTCGGCGGTGGCCCAGGCGGGGTGGTAGGTGCCGAACTTGCGGCGGCCGAGCTCCAGGACCCTCTCCCGGACCAGCTCGCAGGAGTTCTTGACGGCGCCACCGGTGACGTACGTCTGCCGCGAGGCCGAAGTGGAGCCCGCGGAACCGACCTGCGTGTCCGCCGGCTGGATCGTCACCTGCGCGACGCCCAGCTCGGTGCGGGCGATCTGCGCGTGGACGGTGACCCCGCCCTGGCCGACCTCCGCCATCGCGGTGTGGACGGTGGCGACGGGCTCGCCGGCGATGACCTCCATGCGGACCTTGGCGGTGGAGTAGTCGTCGAAGCCCTCGGAGAAGCCGACGTTCTTGATGCCGACCGCGTAGCCGATGCCGCGTACGACGCCCTCGCCGTGCGTGGTGTTGGACAGACCGCCGGGCAGCTGTCGTACGTCCGCGCCCTCGCTGCTCTCCCACTGGCGCTCCGGCGGCAGCGGCATCGCCTTGACTCGGCGCAGGAGTTCGGCGACCGGCGCCGGGGAGTCGACGGGCTGGCCGGTCGGCAGCAGCGTGCCCTGCTCCATCGCGTTGAGCTGACGGAACTCGACCCGGTCCATGCCCACCTTGTCGGCGAGCTTGTCCATCTGGGCCTCGTACGCGAAGCACGCCTGGACCGCGCCGAAACCGCGCATGGCTCCGCAGGGCGGGTTGTTGGTGTAGAGCGCGATCGCCTCGATGTCGACGTTGTCGATGACGTACGGTCCGGCGCCCAGCGAGGAGGCGTTGCCGACGACCGCCGGGGAGGCCGACGCGTAGGCGCCGCCGTCCAGGACGATTCGGCACTTCATGTGCGTGAGCTTGCCGTCCTTGGTGGCGCCGTGCTCGTAGTGGAGCTTGGCCGGGTGGCGGTGGACGTGCCCGAAGAACGACTCGAAGCGGTTGTAGACGATCTTGACCGGTTTGCCCGTGCGCAGCGCCAGCAGGCAGGCGTGGATCTGCATCGACAGGTCCTCGCGGCCGCCGAACGCGCCGCCGACGCCGGACAGCGTCATCCGCACCTTGTCCTCGGGCAGGCCGAGCACGGGCGCGATCTGGCGCAGGTCGGAGTGCAGCCACTGGGTGGCGATGTAGAGGTCGACGCCGCCGTCCTCGGCGGGTACGGCGAGACCGGACTCGGGGCCGAGAAAGGCCTGGTCCTGCATGCCGAAGGTGTACTCGCCCCTGACCACGAAGTCGGCCTTCGCGGCGGCCTCTTCGACGTTGCCGCGGACGATCGGCTGACGGTGGAGGATGTTCGGGTGCGGGACGTGGCCGATGTGGTGGTCGGTGCGGCCCTCGTGGACGAGGATCGCGTCCGGCGCGGTCGCGGAGGCCTCGTCGGTGATGACCGGGAGCTCGCGGTACTCGACCTTGATCTTGGCGGCGGCGCGGCGCGCGGTCTCCGGATGGTCGGCGGCGACGATGGCGACCGGCTCGCCGTGGTGGCGTACCTTGCCGTGCGCGAGGACCGGGGTGTCCTGGATCTCCAGGCCGTAGTTCTTCACGTCGGTCGGCAGGTCGTCGTACGTCATGACGGCGTGGACGCCGGGCTGCGCGAGGGCCTCGCTCGTGTCGATCGACACGATCTCGGCGTGCGCGACCGGGGAGCGCAGGATCTGGCCCCAGAGCATGTCCTCGTGCCACATGTCGGACGAGTACGCGAACTCGCCGGTGACTTTGAGGGTGCCGTCCGGGCGGAGCGTGGACTCGCCGATGCCGCCCTTGGTCCGGGAATCCTGGGTGATCTTCGTGGGTGCGCCGTTGGTGGGCATCGTCAGACCGCCTCTCCCTGCCGGGCGGCCGCCAGGCGGACCGCGTCCATGATCTTCTCGTAGCCGGTGCAGCGGCACAGGTTGCCCGACAGCGCCTCGCGGATGTCCGCGTCGGTCGGATTCGGGTTGCGCTCGAGCATCTCGTCGGCGGCGACCAGCAGACCCGGGGTGCAGAAGCCGCACTGGACGGCGCCGGCGTCGATGAACGCCTGCTGAATGGGGGAGAGTTCGGCGCCCTCGCCGGTCCGGGAGTCGGTGGGCCTGGCGGCCCACCCCTTGGCCTCGTCCAAAGATGTGCCACATTCCGCGGAAGTGTCACACTTTTCGGAACCGCAGGCCCGCTGCCGGGCGAACTCCGCCAGCCCCTCGACGGTGACGACCTCACGCCCCTCGACCTGACCGGCGGCGACCAGGCAGGAACACACCGGCACGCCGTCCAGGCGAACCGTGCAGGAACCGCACTCACCCTGCTCGCAGGCGTTCTTGGAACCCGGCAGACCGAGCCGCTCCCGCAGCACGTACAGCAGGGACTCGCCCTCCCATACGTCGTCGGCTTCCTGCGGACGTCCGTTGACAGTGAAGTTGACGCGCATCAGGCGACTCCCTCCGTGCGGGCGGCGGTGCCGCGATACGACTCCCAGGTCCAGGTCAGCGTGCGGCGGGCCATGACGCCGACCGCGTGGCGGCGGTAGCTCGCGGTGCCCCGGACGTCGTCGATCGGGTTGCAGGCGGCGGAGCACAGGTCCGCGAACTGCTTGGCGACCGACGGGGTGATGATCTTTCCGTTGTCCCAGAAGCCGCCCTCTTCGAGCGCCGCGTTCAGGAAGTCCTCTGCCGTCTTCGCCCGGACGGGGGTGGGGGCGGCGGAGCCGATGCCGGTGCGGACCGTGCGGGTCTCGGGGTGCAGGGCCAGACCGAAGGCGCAGACCGCGATGACCATGGCGTTGCGGGTGCCGACCTTGGAGTACTGCTGCGGGCCGTCGGCCTTCTTGATGTGGACGGCGCGGATGAGTTCGTCGGCGGCGAGCGCGTTGCGCTTCACGCCGGTGTAGAACGCGTCGATCGGGATCAGGCGCGAGCCACGTACCGACTCGACCTCGACCTCGGCGCCGGCCGCGAGCAGGGCGGGGTGGGCGTCGCCGGCCGGAGAGGCGGTGCCGAGGTTGCCGCCGACGCCGCCGCGGTTGCGGATCTGCGGGGAGGCGACCGTGTGCGAGGCCAGGGCCAGGCCCGGCAGTTCGGCGCGCAGGTTCTCCATGATCTTCGCGTACGGGACGGAGGCTCCCAGCCGCACGCTCTCCTCGCCGACCTCCCACTCGTACAGGTCGCCGACGCGGTTCAGGTCGAGCAGGTACTCGGGCCGGCGGTGGTCGAAGTTGATCTCGACCATCACATCGGTGCCACCCGCAATCGGCACAGCTGTGGGGTGCTCGGCCTTGGCGGCGAGCGCCTCCTCCCAGCTGGCGGGGCGAAGGAAGTCCATGACCGGCTCTCTTCTTCTTCGTCTCGTGGGTCGTACGGATCGAGCCAGATCGTGTGCGGCGGGGCCGGCTCGTTCACGTGCTGTTTACGCGGAGTGAGCTCAGTACACCGCGCGGTACTCCGACGGGGTCAGTCACCGAAACCATGAAGGAGTTGGCTGGCCAGCAGGGGCATCTTGTAGATTCGTATGAACGGAAGCCATCAGTAACCTCTTGGTTTTCCTGTGGAAACGTGAGACTCGGCCCGGTATCTCCCGGGCCGTCGCCCTCCCGCGCCGAGAACCCTCTCGCCGGATCGCCTGACCACAAGACCCTTCAAGATTCATCGTAGATTTCGAGACAAAGAACGGCGGCGACGAGAATGCGGCTGCGCGCACTGCTGGACACCGATGCGCTGGGTCTGCGGCTGCTCGGCGGCGAGGACGAGCTGGACCGCACCGTACGCGGTGTGATGACCACCGACCTCAGGGACCCCAGCCGCTATCTGGCGGGCGGCGAGCTGGTGCTGACGGGACTGGCGTGGCGCCGGGACGCCGAGGACTCCGAGCCGTTCGTACGGACCCTGGCGGGGGCCGGGGTGGCGGGTGTCGCCGCCGGTACGGCCGAGTTCGGGTACGTGCCCGAGGACCTGGTCGTGGCCTGCGCCCGGCACCGGATGCCGCTGTTCGCGGTGCACGAGTCGGTGGCGTTCGCGACGATCACCGAGCACGTGGTCCGGCAGGTGTCCGGCGAGCGGGCCGGGGACCTCGCGGCCGTGGTCGACCGGCACCGCCGGATGATGACCTCGGGCCCGGCGGGCGGCGGCCCGGACGTGGTCCTCGATCTGCTCGGCTCGGACCTGGACCTGCGAGCCTGGGTGCTCTCCCCGGCCGGCCGGCTCATCGCGGGCCCGAAGGTGGCGGGCCCCGCGCTGCCCGCCGAGGTGTGCGCCAGGCTCGCCGCGGAACACCTGACCGCCACCCGCACGGGCCGGCGCAAGCCGCACCGGGTGACGCTCGGCTCCGCCACGTACTCGCTCTTCCCGATCCGCAGCAGCGGCCGTTCGTCGCAGGGCTCCCGGGACGTGCGCGAGACCGTGCTGTCCGACTGGCTGCTGGCGGTGGAGGCGGACGCCGGGGACTGGCCCGAGGAGCGGCTCGACCTGCTCCAGGGCGTCACCCAGCTGATCGCGGTCGAGCGGGACCGGCGGGACGCGGCCCGCACGGTCCGGCGCCGTCTGGCGCAGGAGGTGCTCGAACTGGTGCAGACGGGCGCGGCGCCCGCCGAGATCGCGGCGCGGCTGCGGGTCGCGGCGCCGGTGCTGCTGCCGGGCCTCGGCGCGGCCCCCCTTTGGCAGGTGGTCGTGGCCCGGGTCGAGTGGGAGCAAGCAGGGGGCGGTCCCGCGGGGCCCTCGGTCGAGGGTGGTGGCGGGCGCGGGGCGGGGTATGTCGAGGGCGGCCCGGTCGCCCAGTCGCTCCTGGAGGAGATCCTGGTCAACCCGCTCGCCACCGGCCCCGAGCCCTCCGACCGCATCGCCGTCGCCCACACGGGCGACGAGGCCGTCGCGCTCGTACCCCTGCCGGCCGTGTCGAGCGAGCACGACGGCTCCGAGGCGGGGGTCCTCGCCGACGTGCTCCTGGAGTCCGTACGGGACCCGCTGTCGGCCGGCCTCGACGACGACGGGCGGCTCACGCTCGGCGTCAGCGCGGCCGTGCACTCGGCGGAGGGGCTGCGCGGGGCGCTGGAGGAGGCACGGCACGCCCGGCGGGTCGCGGCGGCGCGCCCCGGCCGGGTCTGCGCGGCGGGCCACCAGGAACTGGCCTCGCACGTGCTCCTGCTGCCCTTCGTGCCGGACGACGTCCGCCGGGCCTTCACCGCCCGCCTGCTGGATCCCCTGCGCGACTACGACCGCCGCCACCGCGCCGAACTGATCCCGACCCTGGAGGCGTTTCTCGACTGCGACGGCTCCTGGACCCGGTGCGCGTCCCGGCTGCACCTGCACGTCAACACGTTGCGGTACCGGGTGGGAAGGATCGAGCAGTTGACGAGCCGTGACCTGTCCCGGCTCGAGGACAAGCTGGACTTCTTCCTGGCGTTGCGCATGAGCTGAGGTCACGGCGGCGTGGGACGGAAGGGGATCAAGTACTCTCCCCGGCCCACGACTTTGTGAAATCCTTCACCCACCCCCTTGGCCGGGCGCCAGGATTGGTGCTGGAATGCCGCCACCACTCAAAGCTCGATGGCGTGCTCGGGGAGGGCAACGTGGCGCATACCGCCATGTCTGGTAACGGAACGACCGCTGGTGACGATCCCCTCCAGACCGCGGTATGGCGGTTGCGCTCACGCGCCTGCTGGGCCGACGCGGCGGCCCTGCTCCCGCCGGAGACCGCGGCCGCCGCGCTGCAGCGGGCCGCGCTGCTGGTCGAACGGTGTCTGTACACCGAGCAGGGCTGGCAGGACGCCGAGGACGCGCTGCGTACGGCCGAGGCGCTGGCGGCCGGTGACGAGGAGCGCGGCGCGGCAGCCTGCGAACGCGGGCAACTCGCCTACGCGGCCACGCTGCACGGCGTGCGCGACCGGGCGGACGAGGCGCGGGCCGCGCTGGGGCGGGCGGCGGCGCTGATCCCTCCGGGGGTGGCGGGGCGGGCCCTGCTGGACTTCCGTCGGGGGCTGCTCGCCGAGAACCTGTCGCGTTCCCCGCAGGCGGCACGCGCCGCCTACCGCCGGGCCCACGCGGGCGCCGTAGCGCACTCCGACGCGCTGCTGCTGTCCTTCACCTGGCGCCACCTAGCGGGCCTCGCCCTCCGGGACGGCGAACTGGCGGAGGCCCGGCACGGCTTCGCCGAATCCCTCCGGATCCGGGAGGAGTTGGGCTACCTGGTCGGCACGGCACCCGCCCTGGCGTCCCTGGCGGACGCCGAGACAGAGCCGGAGGCATCACGCCTGCGCGAGGAGGCCCGGCGACTGTACCGACTCCTCGGCGGCGTACCGACGTGGCTGGCCCGACAACTGGCACCGACGCCACCGGCGGCGACGGCGTGACGGCTCCGCCGGGCCACAGGCGACTGTGCCGGCGGAGCAACACCAGCAGACGCAACCGACGACAGCCCGGCCACTCCGCCGAGCCGAGCAGGCGCAACCGACGACAGCCCGGCTGCTCCGTCAGTCCGCGAGCATGCGTGCCGTCCAGGGGCGGCGCGCATAGGCTGGGTGGGCGCGGCCGGCGCGGGTGGGCGCCGGGGGGCGCGGGTGGGCGCCGGTGGGCGCGGGCGACGCGGCCGGCGCGGGCGACGCCCCGGCAGCGCCGGGCTGCGCGACCCGCCCGCGCACGGCAGCCCACGGCGAGTGCGCGGCTCAGGGCGCCCCGGCGAAGTGCTCCCGTACCAGGGACCGCACCACATCCAGGTCCCGCGCGGTCAACGCCTCCAGCAGCGCCATGTGCTCCGCCGCGTCGGCCACCAGCTCCGCGCGCCGCTGCCGGACCGGATCCCCGACAAGAGGCCACTGCGCGCGGCGATGCAGGTCGTCGGCGATCCGGACCAGCTGTTCGTTCCCCGCGAGGGCCAGCATCGCTCGGTGGAACGCGCGGTCGGACTCGGCGTACGTGGCGCGGCAGCCGGTGGACGCGGCGCGTACCGTCGCCTCGGCGAGCGGAAGCAGCTCGGCCCAGCGGTCGGCCGGCACGGCGCGGGCGAGGCGCAGCATCACCGGGACCTCGATCAGACCCCTGACCTCGGCAAGCTCGGCCAGCTCGCGCGCGTCGCGCTCGATCACCCGGAACCCGCGGTTGAGGACGACCTCGACGGCCCCCTCCAGCGCGAGCTGCTGCATGGCCTCCCGCACGGGCGTCGCGGAGACCCCGAAGCGCTCGCCCAGCGCGGGCGCCGAATACACCTCGCCCGGCCTGAGCTCCCCGGTCACCAGCGCAGTGCGCAAGGCGTCGAGGATCTGCCCGCGCACCGAGGACCGCTGGACGGCGGGACGCGGGTGCGGGATCGGCTGCTCGCAGTGGGTGTGCTCGCCGCGGGCGGCGCCGCTCGGCGGCGCCTCGTGCTCGCGGTCCCGGCCCAGGTCCGCGGCCTGCTGCCGGGCCGGCACCCGGACCTCTCCCGGACGCACCTCGGGGGTGCCCAGCCGGGCGGAGCCCTGCGCGCTCGGCTTCACGGGCCCTCCTCCGGGTTGTCGGTACTTGGGGTCATTACGGCGGGTTGTTACTCGTCCGTCAAGCACCTTAGGCGCAGAAGTCCCCCGTTCAAATCCCAACCAATGCAGGGTAAGGTAAGGCTTACCTTCAAATGCCCTCAATCGACCGTGATTCGGTGGTCCCGGTATGCCCTTGCTCACGTCGGCCGTCGCGGACGCGTACACCCGGCTCACCGAGGTCTACCCGGGGCTGGCCGTCACGGAGCTCGGCGCCGGGGCAGCCGTCCCCGAGGGCGGCGGCTGGGTCGGCGCGGCTTCGCTCTCGGACGGCGGCGCCGGGCTCGAGGCCTTCCTGGCCTGGGACGACGCACAGGTGGTGCGGGACTACGGACAGAAGGCACGCCCGGATGTCGTGGCGAGCTTCGGACTGCACCGGTACGCCTGGCCCGCCTGCCTGCTGATCACCGTGCCCTGGTTCCTGCACCGCCGGGTGCCCCGCGTCCCCGTGACGCATGTCTCGTACGACCGCGTCGCCGGCCGCATGGCCGTCCGCGCCGCCTCCTTCGCCTGCCTGCCGGGCGATCCCGCGGCGACGCTGCCCGGCGCCCGGGTGGTCGCCGGCGAGGAGGCGCTGCGCACGGAGGTACGCGCGGCGGTCGCCGAGCACATGGAGCCGGTACTCGCCGGGTTCGGACCGCGCATGCGGCGGCGCGGGCGCGCCCTGTGGGGCATGGTGACCGACGAGGTCGTCGAGGGGCTCTGGTACGTCGCCCACCTGCTCGGCGAGGAGCGGCGCGCCATGCGCGAGCTGGAACTGCTGCTGCCGGGCGCGACCGAGCCGTACGTCGGCTCGGCCGCCTTCCGTGAGCTGACCGGGCCGGACGGCGAGCCGCTGCCCACCCGGGACCGGGCGAGCTGCTGCATGTTCTACACGGTGCGCCCGGAGGACACCTGCGCCACCTGCCCGCGCACCTGCGACGCCGACCGGGTCGCCAAGCTGAGGGCCGTCGCAACCAGTTGACACCCCCTCAGGGTCGGACGCGTCCGGGCGTCCCGTAAGATCGCCCACGAACTCGACCCCGGTACGGTTACAGGCGCTTCACAACTTTCTCACTTGTCGCGGGAACTTTCCGTGGAACCACCCGTACAGGTAGTCTTATTCGAACTCAACTCCCGCCCCTCATGCGGCAGTTCGAGCAGAACGCCGCCCTGGGCATCCCCTTGCACCTCCTTGGCGGCCTCTTGCCCCGAAACCCCCTGAGGGCCGGTGGAATTGGGCCACTATGGCGGGCGTTACGCCCTATCCCAATGCAAGGGACCCCAGATGAGATTGACCGACATATCGCTGAACTGGCTGCTTCCCGGCGCCGTACTACTCCTGGGCATGCTGGCGGCGGTTGCGGTGCTGGCGCGCGGAAAGCGCTCCTCGGGGAAGGACACGAGCGCGGACGACTCGTGGGAGCGCAGCGAAGAGCGCCGCAGGCGCAAGGAGGCCATATACGGCACAGCCTCCTATGTGCTGCTGTTCTGCTGTGCGGCTGTGGCCGCCGCGCTCTCCTTCCACGGCCTGGTCGGCTTCGGTGAGCAGAACCTCGGCCTCTCCGGCGGCTGGGAATACCTGGTGCCGTTCGGCCTCGACGGTGCGGCGATGTTCTGTTCCGTGCTCGCGGTGCGCGAGGCGAGCCACGGCGACGCGGCCCTCGGCTCCCGGATACTCGTGTGGACGTTCGCCGGTGCCGCCGCCTGGTTCAACTGGGTTCACGCGCCGCGGGGCGCCGGCCACGACGGCGCGCCGCAGTTCTTCTCCGGCATGTCCCTCTCCGCGGCGGTCCTGTTCGACCGCGCGCTGAAGCAGACCCGCCGGGCCGCGCTGCGCGAGCAGGGTCTGGTGCCGCGTCCGCTGCCGCAGATCCGCATCGTCCGCTGGCTGCGGGCCCCGCGTGAGACGTACAGTGCCTGGTCGCTGATGCTCCTGGAGGGTGTGCGCAGCCTGGACGAGGCCGTCGACGAGGTACGCGAGGACAAGCGCCAGAAGGAAGCGGCCCGACTGCGGCGCCGCGACAAGGAGCGCGTCGAGCGGGCGCAGCTCAAGGCGATCAGCCGGGGTCACCGCGGTTTCGTGGGACGCGGCGGCGGCCGCCAGATGGAGGCACAGGCCCTGGAGCGCGGCTCCGAGCGAGTCACCGCGGAGCCTGCCATATCGTCGCCGGAACAGCTGCCGCCCGTGCCCTCACGTCCGTCCCTTCAGCCCGTACGGACCGGTTCTGACCCGATCACCGTCGACCTGACCACCGAGGACGACACCATGGCCCTGCCGCGCCTCGACTCCCTGGAGCGCAAGCTCAAGGACCTCGAGCAGCAGTTCGGCTGAGCGGACAGCCCGGGACCGGGCATCACGGGAGGGGGGTGCGGCTCCGGCGAGCCGCACCCCCCTCCCGTTCGTCATGAGCGTCGGCACGCCGTTCGTCACGCGGTTCGTCACGCGGCATTCGCGTCGAGCTCGAACCACACCGCCTTCCCGACCCCGTGCGGCTGCACACCCCACGCGTCCGCGAGGGACTGCACCAGGACCAGACCCCTGCCGTGCGTACTGTCGTCGGTGTCCGGTACCGGCAGCCGGGGCCGGCGGGCGACGAAGTCCCGTACCTCCACCCGGAGCCCGTCGGGCCCGACGGTGGCGGTCAGCAGCGCCTCGCGGTCGGTGTGCACGAGGGCGTTGGTGACGAGCTCGCTGGTGAGCAGCTCCGCGATCTCCGACCGACCCGGCTTCCCCCAGTGCCGCAGCAGTTCGCGCAGCGCCCTGCGCGCCTCGGGCACCGCGCGCAGGTCCGCCCGCCCCAGTCTGCGCCGCAGCTGCGGCGACCGCGCCCGCTCCCCGGCGCCGTCGGCCTCTTCGTCCGCTGTCCTCGTGTTCGCCGAGGCGACCCCGATCGCCATGGGCCCGCTCCCCCGTGCCTGCCTCTTCATGACCCCCGCCCGCGCGCCGATGTCGGTTCCCCTCCAGCTCGAACACGTTCACGGGATCCATGCCCCACAGGCGCGGCGGCAGTCATGTCGAATCCTCGACGACCAGGTGTTCGGCCACGCACACGGCACCTCGGACGGATGCCAGGACAAGTGTCCGCGGAGCCGCCCGGGTGGGTACAGGACATCTGACAGAGCCGTCCGAGCCGCCGAGGAGACCGCCGTGCACGACGACCGAACCCTGGTGGAGGCGCGCCTGGAGCGGGCCCTGCGACAGTTCGTGCGGCCCGCGCAGTACGGGGCCAGGGTGCCGCTGGTGCTGTCCGTGTGGCACGTGCCGGGTGAGCCGGTGCCGGTGGACCAGGCCCTGCAGGCGGCCTACCAGCCCTTCACGGCCGGCACGGAGTGGGGAAAGCCCTGGTCGACGAGCTGGTTCCGGTTGGAGGGGCGGGTTCCCGAGGAGTGGGCGGGCCGCCGGGTGGAGGCGGTGATCGACCCCGGGTTCACCGGCGACGGGCCCGGTTTCCAGGCGGAGGGGCTGCTGTACGACGCCGCCGGAGTGCCGCTGAAAGGAATTCACCCGCGCAACCGTCACCTGACCGTCGGCCACCCCGCGAGCGGAGGCGAGCCGGTCCATCTGCTCCTGGAAGCGGCGGCCAACCCGGCGGTACTGCACGGCTTCGAGCCGACGCGCCTGGGAGACGTCCTGACCGCGGGAGATCGGCCCGTCTACCGATTCCGCTCTGCCGAACTGGCCGTACTCGACGAGCACGTGTGGCAGTTGGTCCTCGACATCGAGGTGCTGTCGGAGCTGATGCACGAGCTGGACGCGGACCGTCCGCGGCGCCACGAGATCCTGCGCGCCCTGGAGGACATGCTCGACACGCTCGACCTGCACGACGTGCCCGGCACGGCCCCCGCGGCCCGCGCGGCCCTCACGGACGTCCTGTCCCGCCCGGCCTCCGCGAGCGCGCACCGCGTCTCGGCGACCGGGCACGCCCACATCGACTCGGCCTGGCTGTGGCCCCTGCGCGAGACCGTCCGCAAGGCCTCCCGCACCTTCGCCAACGTCACCGCACTCGCCGCCGACTACCCCGAGCTGGTCTTCTCCTGTTCGCAGGCCCAGCAGTACGCGTGGGTGAAGGAGCACCAGCCGCACATCTGGGAGCGCATCAGGAAGGCGGTGCGGGACGGCAACTGGGCGCCGGTCGGCTCGATGTGGGTGGAGTCGGACGCCAACATGCCCGGCGGTGAGGCGCTGGTCCGCCAGATCACCCACGGCAGGCGCTTCTTCGCCGAGGAGCTGGGCGTGGAGACCGAGGAGATCTGGCTGCCCGACTCCTTCGGCTACACCGCCGCCTTCCCGCAGCTCGCGAAGTTGGCCGGAATCCGCTGGTTCCTCACCCAGAAACTCAGCTGGAACCAGTCCAACCGCATGCCTCACCACTCCTTCTGGTGGGAGGGCATCGACGGCACACGCGTCTTCACCCACTTCCCGCCGGTCGACACGTACAACTCGCAGCTGCACGGCCGCGAACTCGCCCACGCGGAGCGCAACTTCGCCGACAAGGGCCGCGCCACCCGCTCCCTGGTCCCCTTCGGCTGGGGCGACGGCGGTGGCGGTCCCACGAGGGAGATGCTGGAGAAGGCGCGGCGCCTGCGTTCGCTGGAGGGCTCACCACGGGTCGAGATCGAACAGCCCTCCGCCTTCTTCGCCGCCGCCGAGGAGGAGTACGGTCCGCACGCGCCGGTGTGGTCGGGCGAGCTGTACCTCGAACTGCACCGGGCCACCTACACCACGCAGGCCAAGACCAAGCAGGGCAACCGGCGCTGCGAACACGCCCTGCGCGAGGCGGAGTTGTGGTGCACGACGGCAGCGGTGCGCAGTCCGGCGTACGCCTATCCCCACGACGCCCTGGACCGGCTGTGGAAGACGGTGCTGCTGCACCAGTTCCACGACATCCTGCCGGGCTCGTCGATCGCGTGGGTGCACCGGGAGGCACGGGAGACGTACGCGCGTGTGCTGGGGGAGCTGGCGGAGATCACGGCGGAGGCGGTGCGGGCGCTGGGGCCGGGCCGGCGGACGGCGCTCAACTCATCACCGTACGAACGGACCGAGGTGGTCGGGGACGGCGTCGTGACGGTGCCGGGGCTGGGAAGCGCGGCGGTCGCGGCGACGGCCTCCGAGGCCGTCGGGACCGTGCGGACCGAACGCACGGGCGACACCATCGTGCTGGAGAACGCCTGGACGCGCGTACGGATCGACGCCGACGGTCTGATCGAGTCCGTACGGGATCTCACGGCGGACCGTGAAGTCCTGTGCGGCCGGGGCAACCTCCTCCAACTGCACCCCGACCACCCCAACGCCTGGGACGCCTGGGACATCGACCGGCACTACCGGCGCCGGCACACGGACCTGACGGACGCCGAGTCGGTCGAGCTGCTGGAGGAGGGGCCGCTGCGGGCGACGGTGCGGGTGACCCGGACGTTCGGCAAGTCCCGGATCACCCAGGAGATCCGGCTCACGGCGGCGAGCCGGCGCCTCGACATCGTCACGGACGTCGACTGGCAGGAGTCCGAGAAGGTCCTCAAGGCCGCCTTCCCCCTCGACGTGCACGCCGAGCGCTCCGCCGCCGAGATCCAGTTCGGCCACGTCCATCGGCCCACCCACGCGAACACGTCCTGGGACGCGGCCCGTTTCGAGATCTGCGCCCACCGCTGGCTGCGGGTCGCGGAGGAGGGCTACGGCGTGGCGGTCCTCAACGACTCGACGTACGGCCACGACGTGACCCGCACCCCGCACGAAGGCGGCCTCGGCACGACCGTACGCCTGACCCTGCTGCGCGCCCCGCACAGTCCCGACCCCGAGACCGACCTCGGCACGCACCGCTTCACCTACGCGCTGCTGCCGGGGGCGGGCGTCGGGGACGCGGTCGCGGAGGGGCTGGCGCTCAACCTGCCGCTGCGGGTGACCGAGGCGCCGCTCCTCGCGCCGCTGGTGCGCGTGGACGACCCGGCCGTGACGATCGAGTCGGTCAAGCTCGCGGACGACCGCAGTGGAGACGTGGTCGTACGGCTCTACGAGTCCCGGGGCGGGCGGGCCCGGTTCGAGCTGACGGCGGACTTCCCGGTGTCCCGGACGGAGATGACGGATCTCCTCGAACGACCGCGGTCCGAGACGTCGGTGACCTCCGGTCCCACGGTCCTGCGACCGTTCGAGATCCGCACCCTGAGGCTGCGGCGGGGGTGACCCGCACCTCCAGCTCGGCTCTGTCGGGAACCGCGGAGGGGCAGGCGCGCTACGCGGTTGCGACAGAGTCGGGCTGAGAGGAACCCTGCGCAGCCTGGTCGGCAGAGGCAATGAGGCTGCGATACTCACCTTCTGCCGTGACGTCATCGGCGCACAGGAGCAGTGCCGCTTCCCAGGCTGCGCGGGCCTCGGCATGGCGCCCGGCCGCATGCAGGACATGACCGTGCTCCGTATGGCCGAGCCGTTGGGAAACAATGTCACCCTGGGCAAGGGCGCGGTCCAGGACCACCACGCACTCGCCGTCGGCTCGGTCGTACTCGCCGACGGCCCGCAGGCTGCGGCTCAGTCCAAGACGGATCTCCCGTTCGGTTACCCAGTCGCTCTCCGCGAGAGTGAACGCCAACGCGGCCTCGAAGTGGTGGAGTGCGCTGTCGTTGTCGCCAAGTGCCAGGTGAGCGTGTCCGATGTTGCAGCGCGCCTGCAGCTCGACGATGGGCATGTCCAGCTTCCGTCCAACCGCAATGCTCTGCTCGTAGTAGCCAATGGCCAGTTGCGGTCGGTCCTCGACGTAATGGATGTTGCCGATGTTCGTCAAGGTCAACGCCTCGTTGTAGAGGTCTCCCGCCTCCTGGCAGCGTCGCAGGCATTCATGCAATGCCGCGTCCGCCTCCTGCATGCGGCCGAGCTCCCGCAGCAGCATTCCACGGTTGCTCATCTCCGCACGCATTCCGTAGTCATCCCCGATGGCCCGGCACACGTCGATCAGGTGGTCCACCGTCTGCAGAGAAGCTTCGGGTCGTCCGCTTCCCCAGTGCGCGGCGGCCACGTAGTTGTGAGCCAGAATCCGTGCCTCGTCCGAACCGTGTGCTTCGGCCAGTGTCGCGAGCGTGCGCGCCGTGGACAGCAAGGTTTCGAAGTGGCCCCGTTGCATCAGGACGGCACTCGTCGCAAGGCTCAGGGCAATGATGTGATCGGTGGACAGGGACGCGAGGTCGGGTTGTCCGAGGAGTGCCATCAGGTTCGCGCGCTCGGCGTCGAACCACGTCACCGCCTCGTCCGCATCGCTGGGCACCCGGATGTCGTCGGGGGGCGTCAGCGGCTTGACCCAACGGTGGCCTGGTGGGAGCACCGCGCGCGCGGCGCCGCTTGTCATGGCCGCGTACCAGTGCACGGCGCGTTCGGTTGCCGCGGCGCGGGTGACGGCATCGTCGCCGTCTTGCGAAAGGGCCAGTTCCCGCATGACATCACGGACCAGGTCGTGCGGGACGTAGTGCCCGAACTGAACTTCTTCCAGGAGAGCAACGTCGACCAGCCGGTTGAGGGCAGCCTCGGCCCGCCGGTGTGAGACGCCCATGAGCCGGGCCGCCACCGGCGGGCTGTAGTGGGCCACGTGGAGCAGACCGAGCCGCCGAAAGGCGAGGGCGGCCGTACGATCGTCGATGCTGTCGGCCTGAGCCAGCGCTTGATAGGCGACGGACAGCGAACCGCGGACGCTCAGGTCGTCGAAGTCCAGTTGGTCCAGCCGTTGTTGCTGCACGGTGAGCGATGCGACCACGGCGTCGATGGACAGGCTCCTCCGGGCCGCCAGCCGGGCGGAGATCACCCGCAGTGCCAGCGGAAGCCGGCCGCACAGTTCCACCAGCCGACGGACGGACCCGTCGGCCGACGTCACGCCCTCGGCGATGCCCCGCCCCGACACGAGTCGTACCAGTGCGAGGCTGTCGTCCTCGGTGAGCGGATCGAGCGCGATCGTCACGGCTTCGAGTGTGGCCAGCGGGGAGCGGCTGGTGACCAGGACCGCGCAGCCGGGGGCCGCGGGTAACAGTGGACGTACCTGGGCGGCGGTCGCTGCGTCGTCCAGGACGAGCAGGGTGCGGGTGGGCGCCAGGACGGAACGCAGCAGCGCGGCGGCCGCATCGGTGTCGTCCGGTCCGGTGGGCAGCTGTCCGGCCCGCACGCCCAGGTCCCTGAGCAGGATGGCCAGCGCCCGCCACGGGCTCAGCGGTCTCAGGCCCGTGGTGGCCCCGTTCAGGCGGAGGAACAACTGCCCGTCGGGGAACACGTCGCGCAGTGCTGTGGCGGTCTCCACCGCCAGGGCGGTCTTGCCGACACCCGCCATCCCGCACACCACAGCGAGCCGCGGCCGGCCTGCGTCCTGCCCGAGCACCGCGCGCAGATTATCCATCTGCTCACCGCGGCCGACGAAACTACGCGCGGTGGGCGGTAGTTGGGCCGGGATGGGCGCCGCCACCCGAGCGGCTTCTGCCTGTGGCATTTCCCCCGCCGGGGCGGGCACCGGCTGCGGCTCGGAGTCGGTGAGGATCCGCTGATGCGCCTCCTGCACAGCCGGCCCTGGCTCGACACCGAGCTCCGCGACCAACGTGCGGCGCAACCGGTGATACACCTCCAATGCCTCAGCCCGCCGTCCGGCACGGTAGAGGCACAACATCAGCTGGCGGTGGAACGCCTCACGCAGGGGATGCTCAGCCACGCAGTTGGCCAGCTCCGCCACCAGGCCCTGGTCGCGGCCCTGATGGAGAGCTGCGTCGAAGCGCCACTCCAGCGCCTGCAGCCTCATCTCGACGAGCTGCTCGACCTCCGGGTGGGTCTCGGCCGCACGGGGCCGATCCGACAGCGGCCGACCACGCCACAGCGTGAGGGCCGCCGTGACCGCCGCAGACACCGTCTCCCAGTCCTCGGCCAGCACCGCGCTACGGGCGCGCTGCAGATGCCCGGTGAACTCCTCGACGTCCGACTCACCGTCACCGACGGCCAGGAGGTAACCACCTGCCACGGACCTGATCCGGTCCGCGCCGATCGCCCGCCTGAGCCGGGCCACATGGTTGTGGAGCGAGGCGTGCGCCGACTCGGGCGGGGAGTCGCCCCACAGGGCGGCGCACAGGGTTTCCATCGTCACCGGGCGGTTGGCCCGCAGCAGCAGGGTGGCGAGCAGCGACCGGAGTATCGGCCCCGCGACGGGCACCTCCTCAGCGCCGTCGTGGACAGTCAGCGCACCAAGCAGTGAGAACCGCACCTGCACCCCCGGGAGCCGCCCCTCTGCCCGTCGGCCCCTCGGCCGTGTTAGCGGCATGTTAGCCGCTTATGAGACACCCGTCCCAAGATTATCTGCAGGGCAGTCGAACGCCCTTCCGTACCGGTCTGTACGGAGAGAACGAGGAAACACCGAGCGCAGGGAGCCGCACAGCCGGCCGTTGCGGAGGCTGGAGCCGGCCCGCCTGCTCGCCTTGCATCAACACAGGTGCGAGGCAGTCCCTTCAACAGGAGGAACGTTGAGACGTCGAATCATGTGGGCTCTCCCGGCCGTGGCCGTCGTCGCCGCGTGCTTGCCCGTCACCTTCGCGGGCTCCGCATCCGCCAACGCCCTGTGCGGAACCAGCGCGACCGACAAGGACTCCACCGCCTGGGACGCCACCGGAGGCGGAGCCAACATGCGCAGCGGGTCGAGTACCTCATGCGCCATCAACGGCATCGCAGCCTCGGGTAACCATCTCGACTACCACTGCTACACCTGGGGGGCCGACGGCTACAGCTGGACCTACCTGCGCAACGACAGCAAGAGCCCCGACGTCTACGGGTGGGTCCGCGACACTCTGCTGAGCGACGGCGGCAGCCTGGTGCCCTGCTGACGCTCCATGACGACGGCGTCTTCGTCTGCGGCTGCTCCGGAGAAGGCAGCCGCGGACGAAGACGGGGTGCCTGCCGGTCAGCCCGACTCTGCCGGAGATCTTGGAGTTTCCCCGCTCCGGAGATTCCCGTCAGAGCCAAGCTAAGGCCGCGGCACGTTGCGCAGGTTGGAGCGGGCCAGTTGGAGCATCCGGCCGACTCCGCCGTCCAGCACGATCTTCGACGCGGACAGCGCGAAGCCGGTCACCATGTCGGCGCTGATCTTCGGCGGGATGGACAGGGCGTTGGGATCGGTGACGATGTCGACGAGGGCCGGGCCCTTGTACCGGAAGGCGCCCTTCAGGGAGTCGGCGAGCTGCTTGGGCTTCTCGACGCGCACACCGTGGGCACCGCAGGCACGGGCGACGGCGGCGAAGTCGGGGTTCTTGTTGGCGGTGCCGTACGAGGGCAGGCCCGCGACCAGCATCTCCAGCTCCACCATGCTGAGGGAGGAGTTGTTGAACAGGACGACCTTCACCGGGAGGTCGTGCTGCACCAGGGTCAGGAAGTCGCCCATCAGCATGGAGAATCCGCCGTCCCCGGACATCGACACGACCTGCCGGCCGCGGTCGGTGAACTGCGCGCCGATCGCCATCGGCAACGCGTTCGCCATCGAGCCGTGGGAGAAGGAACCGATGACGCGGCGACGGCCGTTGGGCGAGATGTAGCGGGCGGCCCAGACGTTGCACATGCCGGTGTCGACGGTGAACACCGCGTCCTCGTCCGCCAGCTCGTCGAGTACGGACGCGACGTACTCCGGATGGATCGGCACGTGCTTCTCCACCTTCCGCGTGTACGCCTTGACGACCCCCTCCAGCGCGTCCGCGTGCTTCTTGAGCATCCTGTCGAGGAAGCGGCGGTTCTCCTTGGGCCGCACCCGCGGGATGAGACAGCGCAGCGTCTCCTTCACGTCGCCCCACACCGCGAGATCCAGCTTCGAGCGCCGGCCGAGGTTTTCGGGCCGGACGTCGACCTGGGCGATCTTCACGTCGTCGGGCAGGAAGGCGTTGTACGGGAAGTCGGTGCCGAGCAGGATCAGCAGGTCGCACTCGTGGGTGGCCTCGTAGGCCGCGCCGTAGCCGAGCAGTCCGCTCATGCCGACGTCGTACGGGTTGTCGTACTGGATCCATTCCTTCCCGCGCAGCGCGTGCCCCACCGGGGACTTGACCTTCCCGGCGAACTCCATGACCTCGGCGTGCGCGCCGGCCGTGCCGCTGCCGCAGAACAGGGTGATCTTCTCGGCCTCGTCGATCATCTCGACCAGCCGGTCGATCTCGGTGTCGCCGGGCCGGACGGAGGGGCGGGTGGTGACGAGGGCGGTCTCGACGGCCTTCTCCGGGGCGGGCTGGTCGGCGATGTCGCCGGGGAGGGAGACGACACTGACCCCGCTGCGGCCGACCGCGTTCTGGATGGCGGTCTGCAGCAGCCGGGGCATCTGCTTCGGGTTGGAGATCAGCTCGCTGTAGTGGCTGCACTCACGGAACAGCTGGTCGGGGTGGGTCTCCTGGAAGTAGCCGAGGCCGATCTCGCTGGAGGGGATGTGCGAGGCGAGGGCCAGGACCGGGGCCATGGAGCGGTGGGCGTCGTACAGGCCGTTGATGAGGTGGAGGTTGCCGGGCCCGCAGGAGCCCGCGCAGGCCGCCAGCTTCCCCGTGATCTGGGCTTCGGCGCCGGCCGCGAAGGCCGCCGTCTCCTCGTGGCGGACGTGGATCCAGTCGATGGCGGAGTTCCGGCGTACGGCGTCCACGACCGGGTTCAGGCTGTCGCCGACCACGCCGTACAGGCGCTTGACTCCGGCACGGACGAGGATGTCGACGAACTGCTCGGCTACGTTCTGCTTGGCCATGACGCTGTGTACCCCTTCGGTCTCCGGGGATGCCTTTGGGTTCCATGAATTCACAGCGAGTGCCGTTACGCCTCCCAAACAGCGGCCGCCGTACGGTCGTCCGCGTACCCCTTGACCCGGACCAGGGTGTCGGCGAGGAACGCCGCGAGGCCGGGCGCCACCGGGCCCGACCACCGCCCGCCCAGGTACCCGCACAGTTCGGGCTCGCCGCGCAGCGGCTCGGCGAGGCCGCCGGTGCACACCAGCAGCGTGTCACCCGGTCGGGCTACCGAGGCGCGGAAGCGGAAGGGTTCGCGGGGCGGCCCGGGGGCGGGTTCGTACGGGCTCGGAGGGGTCGGGATGCCCAGGTCCATGGTGAGCCGGTCGCCCTCGGGGGTCTCGCTGGGCAGCGAGCCGAAGCCGACCACCGGCTCCCCCGTGATCTCGGTGACCCGCGGCTCGATGTCCTGCCACTCGCCGTCCCGCAGCCGGAACAAACCGCCCCCGCCGACGCCGAAGAAGACGCGCGTACGGCATGCGGGGTCGGCGGGGAGCAGCAGGCAGCGCAGGCCGGCCGCGTACTCGTCGGGGTCGATGCCCTGTTCGGCGGCGCTGGCACGGAGCTTGCCGAGGCTGCGGTCGGTGAGGCGGTGCAGGCCGGACTTGAGGTCACCGCGCCGGCCGGCCCGGATGTCCTCCGCGAGCCGGGCGTGGCTGCGGCCCACCGCCCGGCCGATCCAGTGGCAGGCCTCGGCGGCCGCCCGGTGCGCCCCGGCCGTGGCGCGGGCTCCGGTCGCCATCGCCACCAGCACCAGTGCCGTCTCGCCGTGGCCGAAGCGTGCGGTGAGCAGCGAGTCGCGGCGCGGCTCGCCCCGGAAGCGCGCCGAGTCCCCGCGCGCGGACACCGCGCGCAGGGTGCAGGCGCCGTAGCGGGCCCCGTCGAGCACGGTGTCGGCGACCAGGTCGTCGAGTTCGTCTGGGTCGGCGGGCGGCAGCGCGGTGGGCTCGGCGTCGTAGGTGGGTGGGCCGGAGCCGACGTAGTCGACGGTGGGGAGGTCGAGGCGGGTGGCGGTGCGGATGTCGGCGGCGGCGCCTTCCGTCGTACGCGCGGCCCGGGGTGGGACGGTCGGGGAGGAATCGGGGCGGGGCGGGCCGCCTTCCGCGGCGGCGGAGGTGGCGTCGGCGCCTTCCTCCGGGGCTGGTGCCTCCATGGAGGTGCGGCCGCCCGTCACGGTCACGGCAGGACCGGTCGTGGAGCTCGTACGCTCCCGGGGTGTGCGCTGCTCGAACCCCGGCGGCATCGGTCCGGGCGGGAAGGTCGCGGGGCCCTCGGGTGTGGACGGGGAATCCCCGGGGGCGCCCCGCCGTGGCGGCCCTTCGCTCGGAGCCGCGTCTTCCGGCGCGGTCCGTCCGGCCTCGAGCGTCCCCGCCACCGAGGCGAACCGGTCGTCCAGCGAGTCGGCCGCGACCGCGGGTCCCGTGTCCTCGGTGGAGTCGTCGTACAGCTGCCCCCACCAGTCGTCCTCCTGACCGGTGGGCCTTCCCCCCTGCTGGCTCATGCCCCTGATTGTCCACCGCACGGGCCGTATGAAAACGGGGCATCAGGAAATTCCGGCGCGGTCTCGTCGCGTCGGACGCGTGTCGAGCGAAGAGTCGAACAGGGATGCGAGACCAGAAACGAGTGGTGAGGCACGAAGAGAAGCGAGAGAAACGAGAGGTGAGGGGAAAAGTCGCCGGGCGGCTCCACCCCCCACGGGAGAACCGCCCGGCGACGTCTGGTGACCCGGGTGCCTTTCGGCCGCCCCGGCAAGTGGTGGGCCACTTTCCTGAAGATCGACTGTGCCGGTTGATCACGTTGCACTGCCGTATCGCCACATTGGCAGAGTGACCGGCGGTACGGCGATGATGTGCGGAGGCGGGTTTACGCCGTGGCCGGTTCCCGCCACGGTTCTGACCGCCGGTTTTGCCTTCGGTGAAGTCTTGGGGAGGGACGACACTCCATGCTGGGAGCGATAGGTCTTGACGCGATGCACGAGTCGGCGTATCGCGCGCTGGTGTCCGTGGGCGCGGCAGACGTGCCCGATCTGGCGCGTCGGCTGACCCTCGGGGAGCAGGACACCGAGCGTGCCCTGCGCCGACTGGAGCGGCACGGGCTCGCGGCCCAGTCCTCGGGCCGGCCCGGACGCTGGGTCGCCGCGCCGCCCGGGGTGGCGCTCGGCGCGCTGCTCACTCAGCAGCGGCACGAACTGGAGAAGGCGGAGCTCGCCGCGGCGCTGCTCGCCGAGGAGTACCGGGCGTCGGCCGCCGAGCCCGCCGTGCACGACCTGGTCGAGGTGGTGACGGGCGCGGCCGCCGTCACCCAACGCTTCCTCCAGCTCCAACTCGGGGCGAGCGAGGAGGTGTGCGCCCTGGTCACCGACCGTCCCGTCGCGGTGACCGGCATGGAGAACGACGCGGAGGAACAGGCGGCCGACCGCGGCGTCCGCTACCGGGTGGTGATCGAGCGGGCGGTGCTCGACCAGCCGCACGGCATCACGGAGCTGTCCGCCGCACTCGGCCGCGACGAGCAGGTACGGGTCGTGGACAAGGTGCCGACGAAGCTGGTGGTCGCCGACGGGGCCATCGCCCTGGTGCCGCTCACCTCGCAGATGACCGAACCCGCGGCGCTCGTGGTGCACTCCAGCGGGCTGCTGGAGCTGCTGTCGGGCCTCTTCGAGTCGGTGTGGCGGGACGCCCTGCCGCTGCGGCTCGGCACGGACGGCGTCACGGAGCAGGAGCCGGACGGCCCCGACGGCACCGACCTGGAGATCCTCTCCCTGTTGCTGGCCGGGCTGACCGACGCGAGCGTCGCCAAGCAGCTCGACCTGGGCCTGCGGACCGTGCAGCGCCGGGTGAAGCGGCTGATGGAACTGACGGGGGTGACGACCCGGCTGCAGCTGGGCTGGCATGTGTACGAACGGGGCTGGGTGGCACGGGACTGACCTGCGGTTCCCCCCGGGCTCAGGCACGCTGGGCAGATGGGAGTGTGGGAACTCCTGCTGGTCGGCCTCGTCATCCTGCTCGGCCTGTGCGGAGTGCTGGTGCCCGGCGTGCCGGGGTCGTGGCTGGTGTGGGCCGGGGTCCTGTGGTGGGCCCTGAAGGACCCTCGACCGGTCGCCTGGGGCGTCCTCGTGGGCGCCACCTTCGCGCTGTTCTTCTACCAGGTGGTGCGCTGGGCCCTGCCGCCCCGACGGCTGCGCGAGAGCGGTGCCACCCCCCGCATGGCGGTCTACGCGGGGGCCGGGGCGTTCGCCGGCTTCTTTCTGATACCCGTGCTCGGCGCGATCCCCGGTTTCCTGGGCGGCATCTATCTGTGCGAACGGCTTCGCCTCGGCCGGTCCAGGGCGGCCAGGGCCGCGGTCCGCACGGCGATGCGGGCCGGCGGCTGGAGCGTCCTCGCGGAGCTGTTCACCTGCCTGCTGATCATGGGGGCCTGGCTGGGGGCGGTGGTGTGGGGGTGACGAACGGGCCCGGGCCCCGCCGCGGTAAGCCCTCAGCGCAACCTGCGGCACAACCCGAAGGTCGCCCTGGTCGTCGCGGCGGATCCACAGCCGGGGGCTGGAGGAGGGCGGCGTCGGCGGCGCCGGGAGGGCGCTCAGAAGGCACCTTCGAGCGTCAGCAGCCGCACCTTGCGCTCCAGACCCGCCGCGTATCCCGTCAGCGAGCCGTCGGCGCCGATCACCCGGTGGCACGGGCGGACGACGAGCAGCGGATTGGCGCCGATCGCACCGCCGACGGCCCGCACGGCGGCTCTGGGGGCTCCGATCCGCGCGGCGATCTCGCCGTAGGTGGTGGTCGCCCCGTAGGGCACGGTGTCGAGGGCGTCCCACACCTTCTCGCGGAAGGGCGTGCCCTCGGCGCGCATCGGCAGCCGGAACTCCTTGAGTTCACCGGCGAAGTAGGCGGCGAGCTGCTCCGCGGCCTCGCGGAAGGGCGCGGGATCCGGCCGCAGGCCGTCCAGGTCCGCGAGGGTCCGGCCGCCCTTCTGGCCGGACAGGGACAGCGAGACCAGTACACCGTCGGCGTCGGCGGTGAGCAGGAGCTGCCCGACAGGGCTGTCGAGGCTGGTCCAGTACGTCGGGCCGGTCATCGGTCCTCCCATTCGTCTTCGTCCCGCTCCGCTGCCGCGCGCAGGTGGTGCAGTGCGTACGAGCGCCAGGGGCGCCAGGTGTCGGGGACGTCCATGCCGGGGGGCGCGACGTCCGGGTCGCCGAGGGCGCGGGTGCGGATGACGGCGACCGTCCGGGCGTCCATGCCGGGCAGGGCGAGCAGGGCCTGCTGCGCGTCGTCCCGGTCGGCGCCCGCGTCCAACCGTACGGTCCCGTCGGCGAGGGCGGCGGCGAGCGTGCCCAGGGGGCCGTCCCGCTCGGCCTCGGCGAGGGCGGCGGGTTCCGGGAAGAGGTGGGTGAGCGTGCCGGTGGGCGCGTCCAGCGCCTTGCCGCAGCCGCGCACCAGCTGCTCGGCCGCCGCCCGCCCCATCAGCGCCCGCAGCGCCAGCTCCTCCGGGTCGGCGGCGCCCGGTGAGCGCAGCCCCGGCCGGGCGGCGACCAGCGGGGCGAGCCTCGGGTCGGCGCCGAGCCGCTCGTCGACGGCGTACGGATCGGCGTCGAGGTCGAACAGCCGCCGCAGCCGCTGTACGGCGGTGGTGAGGTCCCGTGGATCGGTGAGCTGCAGCCCGGCGTCGAGCCAGCCGCCGGAGTGGGCGGCCACGGTCCCCCGCTGCGTTCCCGGCCGCTCGTGGACCGCGACGATCCCGGTGCCGTGCGGCAGGCGCAGGGTGCGCCGGTAGGTACGGTCGCCCCGGGCACCGCTCACCTCCTCGACGCCTGGGACGGCCTCGCGGGCGAGCAGGTCGAAGACGGGGCCGGCCTGGTAGGGCCCGCGGTGGGCGAGCCGCAGCGGGATCCCGGCGGCGGGCGTGGCCCTGGCCCTCGGTCCGACCCGGGGCGCGGCGGCCCGCAGCTCGCTCGGCGTCGAGGCGTACACGGCCCGGACGGTGTCGTTGAACTGCCGTACGCTGGCGAACCCCGACGCGAACGCGATCTCGGTGACCGACAGCTCGGTCGTCTGCAGCAGCACGCGCGCGGTGTGCGCCCGCTGGGCCCGCGCCAGGGCGACCGGCCCCGCGCCGAGCTCGGCGGTGAGCTGCCGCTGCACCTGCCGGGCGCTGTACCCCAGCCGTACGGCGAGCCCGGCGACGCCCTCCCGGTCGACCACGCCGTCGCCGATCAGCCGCATCGCGCGGCCCACCACGTCGGCCCGCGCGTTCCACGCGGCCGACCCCGGCACGGCGTCCGGCCGGCACCGCCGGCAGGCCCGGAACCCCGAGCCCTGCGCGGCGGCGGCCGTCGCGAAGAACCGCACGTTGCGCCGCCGCGGGGTCACGGCGGGGCAACTCGGCCGGCAGTAGATGCCGGTCGTCTCGACGGCGAAGAAGAACTCGCCGTCGAAACGGGCGTCCCGGCTGCGTACGGCCTCGTACCTGGTGTCCTCGTCCATCACAAGGCCAGTGTGGGCGATGCCGGGACGTGGGGCTGGCGGGAATCGGACCTGGCGCTCGCCCGCCGGCCTGCGGCTACGTACGGATCACTGCCAACGCCCTCTCTTCGCCTCCATGGCGGCCCGCCCCTCCGCTCCCTTCCGCTTCCAGTCCTTGCGGATCTCCGCCCGGAGCCTCGCGTCGGTCTTGGCGACGATCCGCTGGTTCTCCCGGACCAGCTTGCGGTAGCTCTCGAGCCGTCGCTCGGGCAGCTCCCCCGTCTCGATGGCGGCCAGCACCGCGCACCCCGGCTCGCTCACGTGCGAGCAGTCGTGGAACCGGCACTCCCGTGCCAGCTCTTCGATCTCGGCGAAGACCTGACCGACGCCGCTTTCGGCGTCCCACAGTCCGACCCCGCGCAGCCCGGGGGTGTCGATCAGTACGCCGCCGCCCGGCAGGGCGAGCAGGTTGCGGGTGGTCGTCGTATGGCGGCCCTTCCCGTCGACGTCCCGCGTGGCCTGCACCTCCATCACGTCGTCCCCGAGCAGCGCGTTCGCGAGCGTCGACTTGCCCGCGCCGGACTGCCCGAGCAGCACGGCCGTGCCGCCGGAGACGAGGGCGACGAGCAGGTCGAGGCCGTCCCCGTCGTGGGCGCTGACGGTCAGCACCGGCACTCCGGGCGCCGTCGTCTCCACGTCCTGGACGAGGTACGACAGCCCCACCGGGTCCGGCACGAGGTCGGCCTTGGTGAGCACGACCACGGGCTGGGCCCCGGACTCCCAGGCCAGGGCGAGGAACCGCTCGACCCGGCCGAGGTCGAGTTCGGCGCCCAGGGACACGGCGATGACCGCGTGGTCGACGTTGGCGGCGAGGATCTGCCCCTCGGACCGCTTGGAGGAGGTGGAGCGCACGAAGGCGGTACGGCGCGGGAGGAGCGTCCGTACGTACCGCGGATCGCTGCCGTCAGGGTCGACGGCGACCCAGTCCCCCGTGCACACGACCTTCATCGGGTCACGGGGCACGACGAACTCGGTATCGGCACGGACAACGCCTGCCGAAGTGACGACATCACACTGACCACGGTCGACACGCACGACACGGCCGGGCAACAAACCCTGCTGTGCGTACGGGGCGAACTCGGCCTCCCGGTCCGCGTCCCACCCGTACGGCACGAGAGGGCGCGGGAAAGACGAGGACGAACCCAGAAGAGAAGAGGAAGACAAGGGGTGACCCTTCACAAGGGTGGCCCCGGCACCGCGCTCACAGGCGCGGGAGAAGTGGAGAGATCAGCCGGAGACCACAGAGGTGGACTTGATGAACTTCCGGATGCGGGCAGCACCCATCTCAACGACAGCCATCGGTCACACCTCCCAACCAAAACAAGTCACCCGCGGCAACCCCGGGTCGCCGCTCCATCGCAACCGACCCTAGAGGTATCCGGATCACGACGCCATCGAATTACGCAACGAGATCACCACCGGTTCCGACAAGGCGGCGCCGCACCCCCACAAGGGGTGCGGCGCCGTCCGTGCTTGTTGCGGTGATGTGCTGTCAGTACCTCAGCCGCTGCAACCCGTTCGCCCACGGATTGACGAGGTACACCGTGCGGGTCTCGGGGTCGAGGTGGAGCCCTCGGCGGGAGGTCGACTCGAAGTTGGTGAGGCCTCCCATGGTGTTGACGAGGTTGGCGAGGGGGTGCCGGGCGAGGACCTTTCCGGTGGCGGGTTCGACGACGGTGATCTCGCTCAGGGCGTTGTTGTCGCCGGTGGTGGTCTCCTCGTAGAGATGAGCGACGACGGCCACGTCGTTGCGCGTGTCGAGCGCGGGCCAGACCACGCCGCGGGTGCCGAGGTCGGCAGCGGTGCCGGTGGCCAGGGTGTGCTGGTCGGCGGCGCGCCAGGTGCCGGTCGGGAAGGAGCCGCTGTTGTAGTCGGGCGTGGCGGGGCCGGCGGCTACGTAGACCTTGTCGCCCTTGCCGTCGGGCAGCAGACCCGCGGTGCACTGCGGCATGGCGCCCATCGGGGAGACCGTGCGGGCCTCGGGGTCGAAGCTGACGGCGGCATAGGGGACGCGAGCGTTGAGGCAGGGGCCCTGGGTGCCGGTGGTGGCGACGAAGAAGGTGCCGGTGGACGCGTCGACCGACACATTGCTGAAGGCGCGGCCGGGGCTCGACTGGTTGACGGGCAGGGGCTCGGAGACCTCGCCGCTCTTCATGTCGACGGTCCACAGCTGATCGATGCCGGAGACCGCGTTGTATGTGACGATCACGGCACGGTGCCGGTCGGGGTCGACGGCGCCGCCCTGGTAGTAGACGGACTTGGTGCCTGCCTCCGGGTCCAGCGTGGTGGTCCTGACCTCGGCACCGGTCTCCGTGTCACGCAGGTCGATCGCCGGAAGGACGCCTCCCGCGTACGGCCTGTGTGCGATGAGGGTGTTGCCGGTCGTGGGGTCGGCGCCGACCACCATCCGCATCATCCCTGAGCCGGTGTCGGTGGAGACGGCGGAGCCGAGGCCGCCGTCGGCCAGCGAGTATCCGGTGACGCTGCCGCCGGTGAGCTCGCTGTCCTCGGAGAAGGTGTCGGTGGCGAGCAGCGCCGTGTCGCCGGTGACCTCGAAGTTCTCCAGGACGCCGGAGACGAGGTCGCCGTCGAGGTACTCCAGGAAGGAGGTCGGGGAGGCCTGGCCCACGGGCTTGCCGTCCCGGGTGGCGATGATCCGTACGGGGTACTGGAGGCCGGTGGGCAGGCCGAGCGCCTTCAGATCCAGGCTGGTACGGCCCTTGGCGGACGGCAGCGCCCGGAACAGGGTGGAGGCGTGGTCGACGCCGTTGTCGTCGCGTCCACTGCCGTTCTGGTTGGTGGTGGTGTTGAGGGCGCCGTACAGGGTGGGCCCGGGGGTGAGGAACTCGATGGCGGCGCCGTCCGCGCCCCGCACCGCGCGGGTGTCCCAGGACACCGTCAACGTACGGTCCTTGTAGGTGAGTTGAGCCGAGTGCGCGGTGGCGGTGCCGTGGCCGATCAGGGGCGCCTCGGGGCGCTGGTCCGCGCCGGCTCCCACGGTCAGGGCGCGGAAGTCGCCGTAGACCTGTCCGCCGTGCAGGGTGATGCCGACGCCGTAGAGGCCCGCGCCGCCCGGTTCGAAGGCGGTGGCGGGGATGGTCACCGTGCCCTTGGTCGCGGTGAGCGGGGTCCTCCAGGTGGCGCGCCACTTGTCGGCGGTGGTGAACGGCGTCCAGTGGCCCACGGAGGAGAGCACCAGTTCGGGTTCGGTGGTGTCGCGCAGGCCGGTCAGGTCGTAGTGGACGGTCACGGACTTGCCGAGCGGGGTCCTGCCGGGCGCGGTGGGCGCCTGAGGCTGGAGGTAGGTGCCGTCGGTGGCGCCGAAGGTCAGCGCCCGGCCCGCCGAGGCGACGACGCGGCCGTGGTCGAGTGCCTCGAAGGTGACCTCGATGCTGCGGGACTCGCTCGAGGTGAGCGGCAGCCCGGCGGCGGCGAACAGTTCGCGGGGCAGGAGGCGCAGGCTGGGGCCGGTGGCGGGGATGGTCTTGCCGCCGTCGACGCGCAGCCGGTAGGTGAGGCCCTCGCGGGCGCCGGTGAGGTCGAGGCCGAGGGTGATCGGGGAGACGGCGTTCTGGCCGATGCCGTTGCCGTCGTCGTCGCGCGGTCCGCCCAGGTCGATGGCGTCCGGGTCGGTGGCCTCCACGAAGTTGGTGGTGGGGGTGACGGACATCAACTGCCGTTCCGCGACCGAGAGCCGGGCCGCGGCGGGGGTGATGTCGTGCTTCTCGGCCAGGACCTTCTCGACGGCGGCGGTGACGTCGAGCTGCGGACCCATGGTCAGTTCCTGGTCGGTCTGCGGGGGCTGGGCGAGCGGGCGCCCGGTGTCGATGAGCAGGTCGCGGACCTGGCGCGGGGTGAGCTTCTGCCCGGTGCCCTCGGCGGCCGACAGGACGTTCGCGGCAGCGGCGGCGATCATCGGGGCGGAGGCGGAGGTGCCGCCGCTGAGGACGACGCCGGTGCCGCCGGGGATGTGGATGAGCGAGGGCAGGTTGTCGCCGGGGGCGGCGAGGTCGATACGGCTGCCGAAGCCGGAGGAGTAGCCGGCCGTGCCGTTGTAGCGGGTGGTGGGGTAGGCCGAGGTGCGGACGTCGCCGGAGGTCAGGGTGTCGTCGGTGGTGCTGCCACCGGCGGCTATCACGCCCGTGTCGCGGACCTTCGAGGGGACGGTGGTGGCTGCGACGTCGTCGATGCCGGTCTCGGACTTGGCGCTGGTGGTGCGCTCGGTGGGGGTGCTGCCCCCGTCGGGTCCGACGGAGACGGGCAGGCCGAGCCGGGTGCCGTCGTTGGAGGAGACGACCACGACGATGCCCGAGTCCACGATCTCGCGCAGGCTCTCGCGTATCTCCGGGTCGTCCTCCAGCCAGCGCGACGGGAAGCCGATGGAGCCGTCGGTACCGAAGCCCAGGCTCGCGGTGATCACGTCGGGCCGGGGTTTCTGGGCGGCGGCGGCGCGCAGCGCGGCGGCGATGCCCGTGGTGGACGGCTCCTCGGGGATGACGAGGCGGTAGTCGGCGCCGGGGGCGATGCCGAGCAGGTCGGTGGCGCCGCTGCCGGTCGCCTCCGGGCGCTGCCGGTCGTGCGGCAGCGGGGCCATCATCGAGAAGTCGAGGAGGACCTCGCCGAGGTTGGGGTCCTGCCCCTCGATGCTTCCGGCCGGGTCGAGGTGGCCCTCGTTGTCGCTGGTGTAGGTGGGGATCAGCGGCAGGGAGGGGTAATCGAGGTAGCGCCGGCCGTCCTTGACGACCGTGGTGGGCCCGTACTGCTGGACGTACGCGTCGCCCGCGTCGGCCATGGACTGGTCGGTGAGGTCGCCGAGGGAGACGTTGGTGACGATCTGCCCGGCGCCGGGGAGGGCGTTGAGGTAGGTCGCGGTGTCCTGGAAGGCGCCTACGGCGTTGACTCCGCCGGCGTTGAGGTACGACTGGAAGGACGTGGTCAGGCCCGCGTTGGTGGGCGCGTCGGCGATGTCGTGATCGGCGGGGGCAGCGCCGGGCGCGGCTTCGGGCGCGGTTTTGGGCGCCGCGGAGCGTGCGCCGGCCGCCGTCGGAGGGGCGAGGTCGTCGATGGCGGACCGGACCTGCTCGGGCAGCTCGACGGCGCCGGTGTTCATGGTCTGGGGGCGGACGGCGGAGGAGGCCGAACCGACGCCCGAGCTGACCTGATACGGCGTCGACTTCGCCGCGTCGGCTCTTCGTTGCAACAGCCCGGCGGACGGAGTGAGCTGCTCGCCGAGCCCGCTGCTGCCGGTGCCGCCGGGCACGGGGAAGGGGCGGGTGGTGCCGTCCTTGGCGGTGAGTGTGCCGGTGCCGTCGTCGCTCCAGCGGACGATCGAGCCGTCGGCGAGGGTGATGCTGTGGGCCGCGGAGGAGGAGGCGGAGGTGGCGGCTGCCTGCGAGCCGGGCCGGGCGGACTCGGCCGGGTGGGCGGCGGGGGCCGCCGTGACAGCGATGATCAGGGCCGTGAGCACCGCGACCGGCGCTCTGAGATGGCGTGGTGACATGCGACGCCCTTCGGGGAGGTCCCTGGTGGGAGGAAGAAGAGGGGGAAGTCCAGCCACGTCTTCGGGACTGGCGGGGCGTGCGGGTGGCGTGATCAATCTCGCGGGACGCGTGGGCCGGAACAAGACCGTCGGCGCGCGCGTTCGCGCAATTGCCCACATGTGCTGAGTCGTCCCAGCGGACTTACCACCGGAGCCCGTTGAGCTTCAGCATCGGTTCGGACCGGGCTCGCCCCGGCCCCGCGCACAGGAGTGTTCAGGCCGTATGAACGTCATCTCGAACAGCCCATGGGCGGCAGCCGGTCTGGACGCGACCAGCGGGCGGGTGCTCGAGCACCTGGTGGGCGTGCCGTCGGCGGACGCGGCCACGGTCGCGGAGGCCGCCGGGATCTCGCCGCGCGAGGCCGAGGAGGCGCTGCGGCGGCTGGAGGGCGCCCTGCTCGTGATACGCCTCGACGGGCGGCCGGTGCGCTGGGCCGCGAGTCCGCCGCGCGCGTCGCTCGGCGCGACGCTGGCCCGCCGCCGGGCCGAACTGGCCGCGGCCGAAGGGACCTTGGACCGGCTCCAGGAGGCGTACGAGGCGATGTCGGGCCCTCGGGCCGCGCACCTGATGGAGGTGCTGGAGCACGAGGAGGAGGTGTCCGCGCGCTACACCCAGCTCCTGAAGCAGAGTTCGGTGGAGGTGCTGCACCTGGCGAAGCCGCCGTATGTGACGGGCACCGAGGTGTCCTCGGGCGACCTGGGCGTGGAGGTGGGGGTGCAGCTGCGTTCGGTGTACGAGACGGACGGGTTCACCGACGCGGTCTCGCTGGAGACGGCGCTGCGTGGTACGGCGCGGGGCGGGGAACTGCGCCTGGCCTCGTGGCTGCCGGTGAAGCTGGTGGTCTTCGACCGGACGGCGGCGCTGCTGCCGGTGCGCGGCGACCGGCCGGAGGCGGGGTCGCTGGTGGTCCACTCCCCCGCGCTGGTGGAGGCGCTGGCGGCGCTGTTCGAGAGCTTGTGGGCGGGGGCTACGCCGGTGTCGTTGGAGAGCCGGGACGACTGGCCGGTGCCGGGCGGGGCGAACGGCCTCGGCGGCGCGGATGGTTCGGAGGGTCCGGGCGGCCCGGACGTGCCCCGGGTCGACGAGCGGACCCGTGAGATCCTCCGGCTGATGGCCACCGGCCTGAAGGACGACTCCATCGCCCGGGTGCTGAAGGTGAGCCGCCGCACCGTGCAGAAGCACGTCACCGACGCGGGCAATGCGCTGGGCGCGAAGACCCGCTTCCAGATCGCGCTGCGGGCGGCGGGGCGGGGGTGGCTGGGGCCGGAGCACGGGGCAGGCGACTGAGGCCTGCGGGCTCGGTTGTCCGCGCGCCTCGAAGGCAGACGCCGGGGTGGCCGGACGTGCGCTGCGGGACGAGCTCGAGCAGACACTCGCCCTGCTCCACTCGATCTGACGGGGCGGACTCGTCCGCCCATGGTCACGGCTCGGGACGGCTCAGGACTGCGTGCAGTCCCTCCCGTTGAGCGTGAAGTCGTACGGCGCCGAGTTCTTGTCCTGCCACGAGGCGAGGAACCCGAAGGCGAGAGAGCTGTTCGCGGGGACCGACTTGTTGTAGTCGGCGGCGGTGGCGGTGACGCGGGAGCCGTTCTGGGCGACGGTCGCGTCCCACATCTGGCCGACCTTCTGGCCGTCCCGGAAGGACCAGGCGACCCGCCAGTTGTCGAGGGTCTGCACGGTGGTGACGGTGACCGTGGCCTGGAAGCCGTCGGGCCACTCGTTGACGAGGTCGTACTGGACGTGGCAGGCAGCCGCCCCGCTCTCCCCGGGGCCGGGCGTGTCGCCGGCTGCGGTGGACGAGGAGGTGCCCTGGGGCTCCGGGTCGGGATCGGGATCGTCGTGCGGGGGCGTGGCCGACGTACCGCCGGCGGAGGGCATCGGGGAGTCGGGGGAGGCCGACGCGGACCCGGTGGCGTCGATGGACGGCACGGAGGGACGGGGGTCGGCGACCGGCTGACGGTCGTCGCCGGCGGCGGCGGTGTCGTCGCCGGTGCCGCCGAAGGGCATCATCGACACGGCGAGCGCGAGCATCGAGACCAGGACGGCGGCGACGAGGAGTCCGTTGCGCACGACGCGCGCCTTGTGGGCGCCGGCCTTCACCTCCTCGTTCTCCGCGTCCTTGTCTTCGGGGCGGGGCGCGCCGAGGCGCACCTCGACGGCCCGGCGGCGGCGCTCCAGGTAGGCGAGGCCGCCCCAGCCGATCACCCCAACGGCGAGGGCGGCGGGCAGCCCGCCCCCGTGCAGCCGCAGACACGCGGCGGCCTCGGCACACTCCACGCAGGTGGCGAGGTGCCGGGAGAGGTCGCCAGGGGTGTCGGCCGCGGGCGAGCGGGTGACCGCGTCCAGCAGCCGGACGTAGCTGCGGCACTCCGCGTCGAGCGGCGTGTCCAGGTGGTTACGGTGGCAGCGGTCGCGGAACAGGCCCCGCACCTGGTTGAGTTCCTCGGTGGCGGCGGCCGGGTCGAGGCCGAGCCTGCGGGCCACCGCCCGCACCGGCAGCGCCTCCACTTCCGCGAGCCACAGCAGCGCCGCGTCCGGCTCCTGCATGTCGCGCAGACCGCGCAGGGCGATGGGGCGGCGCAGCGGCGGTCCGGTGTAGCGGGCGGCCTTGCCCGAGTTGAGCCACAGGCGCAGATCGGGGTCGAGCTTGTGCCCCTGGCCGCCGGCCTCCCAGGCGGCCGCCGTGGTGCGTACGGCGGTCAGCAGCAGCGGGATCCGGGGCAGCCCGGAGGGACGGCGGCCGGCGCCGCGCCGCATCCCGGTCTCGGCCTCGCGGGTCTCGCGTACGCCGAGTGCGAACGCCTCCCTGGCCAGCTGCTGGGCGGCGGTGGAACCGGCCGTGCAGAGGTCGGCGTAGGAAAGGACCGCGTCCCAGCACTCCGAGAACAGCGCGGCCTCGGCGGCGTCTCTGGGGGTCGGCAGGTCGGGCATGAGTCTCCTGCATCCACAAGCGAGGTCAACTCACCATACTGGCAATGGAGTTGGGGGGAACCTCGCGGCAGAACCCGAGCCTTTCACGCTTCGCACACAACTGACAAGCGCCCTGTTCAAATGTCATGACGTGGCGGTCGCGCGGCCGGCCGGCATACGCGGGGGGAACCTCAACTCCGCCCCACTGTACGGATTGCGACCGCACTTGTACTCACCGCGCGCACCACGCGTCACACCGTCGTGGTCTCCTCCGCGGTTCCCCCGGCGCCCTGCTTGGCGGTCTCCTCGGCGGGGAGGCTGTCCATGAAGGAGCTGACGGAGAAGACGGCGTTGCCGGGGCCGGGCGGGCCGTATCCGGGAGGCGACGACAGGCCGAAGTCGTCCATCGTGGCGCGGTAGGCCTCGAGGAGCCGGATGTGGTACTCCAGCGGCGCGCCCTGCGGGTTGGCCTTGCCGAGCGGGGTCGTGGGCTCCGGGCACCAGGTGGTGAAGCGGGGCGTGATGCCGTGCGACATGAAGAACCGCAGGCCTTCGGTGGTGGATGCGATGGCCTCGTCGACGGTGGTGAAACCGAAGGGCTCGGCCATCTCCACACCGGCCACGAAGTTGGGGATCACGTTGCGCGCGCCGAAGATCTCCGCGGAGTCCAGGATCCGCTTGTGCCACTCGTCGCGGCCGACGTAGCGCTCCTTGCCCGGGCAGTACAGCTCGAACAGCCGGCGGTCCCACACCTCGTAGTTGGGGTGGTAGATCTGCACGCCGTAGTCCTTGAACCGCTGCACGTCGGCCTTGGGCAGCGCCTGCGCCACGACCTTGCCGATCCACCGGCCCGGGAAGCGCTCCTCGATGGCCTTGGCGTAGTGGCCGTAGAAGTCGGCCTCGTCCCGGCCTGCGACCGTCTTGGTGATCGCGCCGCCGGTGAGGGTGTAGGCGGTGGACGCCTTCTGGGTGTCGTAGCGGTCGATGATCTCGAGCGCCTCCAGGACCTCCTCCACGTCCTTGACGCCCGTGTACGGCCGCCCGGCGGCCTTGTGCTGGCGCCAGTTGTGGTTGATGTCGCAGTACTGGCACTCCTCCTTGGCGCCGAAGTACTGGCAGACCCGGAAGACGGTGAGGTAGATCAGGTAGCCCCACTGGATGGTGGGCGCCACCTCCATCACGGACTTCCCGTTCGAAAGGGTGTGCCGGTAGTACTCGGGCATGGGCGGCACGCCGACGTCGGCGATGCGCGCGCCGTCGAGGTAGAGCCCGAGCAGCCCCTCCTCGTCCGCCGCGACGCGGTAGGGCGAGGCCGGGTTCACGCGCACGGAGACGACGGTCCGCCGCAGGTCGTACGGCCCGCCGGTGAGGATGATCTCCTCCGGCGGGCGCCGGAGCGCGGCCTCGCCCAGCTCGGGCAGGGTGCCGTGGTCGAAGGAGAAGATGAAGTAGGACTTCGGCTTGACCTCGCCCTTCTCGTTGTCGCTGAGGGCCGACGGGTCGAACGCCACGCCGCCCCGAAGCAGGTCCTCCTTGAAGACCGCTTCCCGCGGGACATGCGGGAAGCGCTCCATCAGATCCTCGACCAGCGCGGTACGGCTGCCCATCCGTCTCTCCTCCCAGCTCAGACGTACGACTCCTCACGGTATGCCCCCGGTGCCGCGTGGTCGGTGCCGGGTCCCCCCGCGTGGCGTGCACCACGCACAAACCGCCCATTGACGACCCTGACACTTCTCGTCAGGATTGTCAGCATGAGCAAGCGGGACGACATCGTCACGGCCGCCGTCGAGGTGTTCGGCCGTCATGGCTTCCGCCGGACGTCGATGGACCTCGTGGCACAGGCCGCCGGGGTCTCACGTCCCGCGCTGTACCAGCACTTCCGCAACAAGCGGGACGTCTTCACGGCCGTCGCCGCCCGGGTCGCCGACCATATGACCGAGGCGGCGCGGCTGGCACGGGACGCCGAGGGCACGAGCGCCGACCGGCTGTACGGGGTGCTGTCCCTGAAGCTGGAGGCGGCGATCGGGGTCGCCGGGGCGCGCTACCGGCAGGAGCTGGTCGCGGAGGCGGCCGCGATGGGGGTGACCCCCCTCGAGTCGGGTCTCGTCGCGGCCCTTGCGGACCTCCTCGCCGACACCCCCGACCCCAGCGACACCGCCGCCCTCCTGCTCGCCTCGACCGCCGGCATCGGCCAGTCCGAGGGCACCCCGGAGGAGCTGCGCCACCGCCTGCGCCGCCTGGTCGAACTGGTCGTCGGCGGCCTCGGCACACCTGTCCGGAGTGGGAGCTGAGAGACATGCTCGGCACCGTACTGCTCGGGTTCGCCGCCGGTTTCCGGGCGGGCAACGGGCTTCCCTGCTACGTCGCCGGAAGCACCGGCGAGCGCACGAGCCCGGGGCCGTTCCGCCCGTCCGCGCTCACCCATGTCGTCAGCGGCTGGACGATGCTCCTCGTCGCGGCCGTGTGCCGGCACTTCGCCGACACGGCGTCCCATCCCCTGCCGGCGTACACGGCGGCAGCCGCGGGCGTCCTCGCCGTCGGGCTCGTCCACGCGCGACTGTGGCGGGCCGATCCCTGGGGCACGGCGCGGCGGGGCACCACCTCCTCGGCCGCCCGAGGCGGAGGGGTAGGTTCCTTCGAGGATTCCTGGATCTCGTTCTCCTCGGGAGGGACGACCGCATGGCCGAGACCGTGAGCAATTGGGCGGGCAACATCACGTACGCCGCCAAGGAGGTGCACCGCCCGAGTTCGTCGGCCGCGGTGTGCTCGATCGTCGCCGCGAGCGCCCGGGTCCGGGTGCTGGGCAGTGGGCACTCGTTCAACGAGATCGTCACCCCGGGGGGCGAGGGGGTGCTGCTCTCGCTCGACGCCCTGCCCGCCGAGGTCGACGTCGACACGGCCGCCCGTACCGTACGGGTCGGAGGCGGCGTCCGGTACGCGGAGCTCGCGCGGCAGGTGCACGGGCACGGACTCGCGCTGCCCAACATGGCCTCCCTTCCGCACATCTCCGTGGCCGGGTCGGTGGCGACCGGTACGCACGGGTCGGGGGTCGGCAACGGGCCGCTCGCGGCGGCCGTACGGGAGGTGGAGATCGTCACCGCCGACGGGTCGACGCTCGTCATCGGGCGCGGGGACGAGCGGTTCGGCGGGGCCGTCACCTCGCTCGGCGCCCTCGGAGTCGTCACCGCGCTCGTCCTCGACCTGGAGCCGGCCTTCGAGGTCGAGCAGCATCTCTTCACCGAACTGCCCCTCGCCGGGCTGGACTTCGAGACGGTGGCCTCGGCCGCGTACAGCGTGAGCCTGTTCACCGACTGGCGCGAGCCCGGTTTCCGGCAGGTCTGGCTCAAGCGGCGCAGCGACCAGCCGCTCGCGGACTTCCCGTGGGCCGCGCCCGCCACCGAGGCGCTGCACCCGGTGCCGGGGATGCCCGCGGTCAACTGCACGGAGCAGTTCGGTGTGCCGGGGCCGTGGCACGAGCGGCTGCCGCACTTCCGGGCGGAGTTCACGCCCAGCAGCGGTGCCGAGCTCCAGTCGGAGTACCTGCTTCCGCGGGCCCGCGCCCTCGACGCGCTGCACGCGCTCGACGCGATCCGGGCGGTCGTCGCGCCCGTGCTCCAGACCTGCGAGGTGCGCACCGTGGCCGCCGACGAGCAGTGGCTGAGCCCCGCGTACGGGCGGGACACCGTGGCCCTGCACTTCACCTGGGTCGAGGACACGGACGTCGTGCTGCCGGTGGTGCGGCGGGTGGAGGAGGCGCTGGACGCCTTCGAGCCGCGGCCGCACTGGGGCAAGGTCTTCGCCGTGCCGGCGGACGTGCTGAGGGGGCGTTACCCGCGGCTCGGTGACTTCCGGGCGCTGGTGCGGGAGCTGGATCCGGCCGGAAAGTTCACCAACGTGTTCGTGCGGGACGTCCTGGGCGACTGACTTTATAAACCCCCTTTCCTTACCCCTTGTCGAAAGTCCCCGTGCCCCCATAGCCTGACGCCGCGCCGGTGCCGACGTGGCCCCGGCCCGGACCGGAAGGGATGCGAGGGGGCTCCGGTGAAGCGCACATCACGTGACATCCGTACCGCCAACCGCTACGAGGTGCTGCGCCAGATCATCGCCGCGTCGCCCACCTCCCGGCAGGAGTTGGCGGCCGCCACCGGCCTCAGTCTCGCCACGGTCGCCACGCTCGTCGGCGAGCTGCTCGACCTGCGCATGATCACGGAGGTCGGCTTCGAGGACTCGGCGGGCGGACGCCCCCGGGGCCTGGTGGCCGTCAACACCTCCGGGGGCGCGCTGATCGGCGTCGACATCGCGGAGACGTACGTCCATGTCGAGCTGTTCGACCTCGCGCTGAACGTCCTGGCCCGCGCGGAGGAGGACATGCGCCCCGGCGAGAGCCTCCCGGAGCAGGTGGTCAGCCATGTCGCGGCCGCCGTCGGCTCGGTGGTCGCGCAGGCCGGCGTCGAAGCGGCCCGCGTCCTCGGCGTCGGGGTGAGCGTGCCGGGGCAGGTGGACCGCGACACCGGGATCGCGGAGTACGCGCCCAACTGGGACTGGCACGACGTGCCGTTGCTGGATCTGCTCTCCGAACACATCGCGTATCCCCTGTACCTGGACAATCCGCTGCGCGCCTGCGCGGTCGCCGAGCTGTGGTTCGGGGCCGCGCGCGGGCACGGGGACGCCGTGGTGGTCAACCTCGGGACCGGGGTGGGCGCCGGGCTGGTCCTGGGCGGCGGACTGCACCGGGGCGTGAGCAACAGCGCCGGCGAATGGGGTCACACCACGCTCGTGCTGGACGGGCGGCTGTGCCACTGCGGCAATCACGGCTGCGTGGAGACGTACGTCGGCGCGCCCGGGATCATGCTGAACCTGCGGGAGTTGAGCCCGCGCAGCTCACTGCTGCACCCGGAGGACCAGACGGCCACCATCGACGCGCTGGCCCGGGGCGTGGGCGCCGGCGACCCGGTGGCGGTCAAGGTGGTCCGGGACACCGCCCGTTACCTCGGTGCGGCTGTCGCCGACCTCGTCAATCTCCTCAACCCCGAAGTGGTCGTGCTGAGCAGCTGGGTCGCCTCCAGGCTCGGCGAACCGCTGGTCCACGAAGTACGCGAGGCCGTCGCCCGGCACGCGCTGCGGCGGCCGCTGGCCGCCACCGAGATCGTCCTGTCCCCCATCCCCACCGACCCGGTGTGCCTGGGCGCCGCGACCTTCGCGCTCGAAGGCGCCCTCCAGTCCGTGGGGCAGAGGACCGGCAAGCGCTCCACCCCCGCAAGGAGCCGTACCGCACCGTCTTCATGACGACGGAAGGGGGGCCCGGTGTCGGTGAAGTGCCACCACCGACTGCGGCAAGGTGAGCCTCTTCACCTGCGACGCAGGCACCGACCAGGCCTGGGCCAGGCGGTAGCCACCCCTGGAACCGAGGGTCGCCGGAACCCCTGACCCGGCGGCCCTCAAACCCCTGCACACCAGGGCCTTGTTCGTGATTCCGAACCGAACGCAACGCTTCGAACAGGCTTCGTCCAACCCCTTGCCGAAGCCTTAGCCGAAGGTTAACGTCCCGCAGCGCAACGCCTTTTGACCCACGCAGGGCTGAAGCCGTCGAGCCGCGGCCGCATTCGAGACAAGGACGTCACCATGTCGGCAATGAGCAACAGCAACTGGTCCCGCCGATCACTCTTCCGGGCCGCCGCGGGCATGGCCGCGGCAGGCACGCTCGCCGCGTGCGGCAGCAACAACGGCCGTGGTGGCGGGTCGGGTTCGGGCAAGAACCTGGTCCAGTTCTTCCACGCCTACGGCGAGGCCGGCACCGAGCAGGCCATCAAGAAGTACGCGAAGGCGTACACCGAGGCCAACGTGACCACGCAGTGGATCACCGGCTCCGACTTCGAGAGCAAGCTCTTCGCGACCCTGCTCACCAAGAACGCGCCGGACCTGTTCGAGTTCCACCCGCAGATCCAGCTCGTCAAGAGCGGCCAGGTGGCGGACCTGACCGACATCATCGACCCGGTCAAGGACGACTTCAACCAGGCCGACATCGCCTCGCACACGGTCGACGGCAAGATATACGGCGTCCGCATGATCGACGACCCGCAGTTCTTCTTCTACCGCAAGTCGATGCTGGAGAAGGCGAACGTCGCGGTGCCGCAGACCCTCGACGAGCTGATCGAGGCCGCCGCCAAGCTCACCACCAGCAAGGTCAAGGGCGCCTTCCTCGGCAACGACCTGCACTCGGTCATCAACCCGATGATCTGGTCGGCCGGTGCCGACACCCTCAACGACAAGAACGAGCCGGCCTTCAACACGGACGGCGTCGCCGAGGGCCTGACGAAGATGCGCAAGCTGTTCACCAGCGGCAACCTGCTCCTCGACGCCCCGGCCGACTACTGGGACCCGTCCGCGATCAACCAGGGCCTGTGCGCCATCCAGTTCTGCGGCATGTGGGCCATGCCGGCCATGCAGAAGGCCCTCGGCGACGACCTCGGCGTGTTCGCCTTCCCGAAGGTCAACGACGCCGGCAAGCCCTCGGTGTACAACGGCGGCTGGTCGATGTTCGTCAACGCCAAGGGCGAGAACGTCGACGCGGCCAAGGAGTACGTCAAGTGGCTGTGGATCGAGCAGAAGAAGTACCAGGAGGACTGGGCTCTCTCGTACGGCTTCCACATCCCGCCGCGCACCTCGATCGCCGAGTCCGCCACCAAGCTCAAGTCGGGCCTGCCCGCCGAGGGCGTCAAGCTCTTCGGTGAGTACGGGCACTTCGACAACATCGGCTGGACCCAGGCGATGATCACCGCCACGGAGAACGTCTTCGCCGACAGCGTCCGTAAGGGCGGTGACCCGAAGGCCGCCCTCGACAAGGCCGAGAAGACCGTCAACGCAGAGCTCAAGAAGCTCTTCGGATAGGCCGGCGGACGGACCACGACATGTCGACCACCACCGAGCTCGACCTCGCGGGCCCCGCCCCGGCCAAGGCCTCCAAGGCCCGGCCGCGGCGGGGGCTGCGGGGCAGCCCCACCTTCAACTTCTGGCTCTTCACCGGCCCCTTCCTGCTCGGCCTGGCGATCTTCGTCTACGTTCCGATCGGCTGGAGCATCTGGCTCAGCTTCTTCGAGGCGCGCTTCACCGTCACGCCCGACAAGTTCACCGGGTTCGACAACTACCGGCAGATGCTGGACAACGGCAACTTCACCGGCGCGCTCCTCACCTTCACCGTCTTCGCCGCGTTCATCGTGCCCACCACCTGGGCGCTCTCGCTGGGCCTGGCGATGCTGGTGAACCGGATGCGCTTCATGCGGGCGTTCTTCCGCTCGGTGTTCTTCCTGCCGACCGCGTGCAGCTATGTCGCGGCCTCGCTGATCTGGAAGATGTCCATCTTCAACGGCGTCCGCTTCGGTCTGGCGAACACGGTCCTCGGCTGGTTCGGCGTGGAGAACATCGCCTGGCTCGCCAACCCCGACCCGCCGTGGTACTGGCTGGTCATCGTCACCGCTCGGCTGTGGCTGCAGTCCGGCTTCTACATGATCCTGTTCCTGGCCGCGCTGCAGAACATCCCGCGGGAGCTGTACGAGGCCGCCGCGATCGACGGCGCCAAGCCGGGCTGGCAGACCTTCCGGCACATCACGCTGCCGCAGCTGCGCGCGACCTCGACGGCCGTGATCCTGCTGCTGCTCGTGGCCGCGTACCAGGCCTTCGACGAGTTCTTCAACCTCCTGTCGAAGACCACCTGGGGCCGCCCGCCCCTGGTCGAGCTGTACTACATGGCCCTCGGTCAGAACCAGGACTACGGCGCGGGCAGCGCGGGCGCGGTCATGCTGACCCTGCTGATCTGCGTCGTGACCCTGTTCCAGGGCAAGATCATGGGCTTCGGAAGGGGGGAGGAGTCCAAGTGAGCACGACCGCACCCGAGGTGTCCAAGGGCGCCACGCCGACGGCCCGACCGCCGCACACCAGGCGCGGCGGTGTCATGAGCTCCACCGGGCTGTACATCGCCACCGGCGTCGCCGCCCTCCTCTTCCTGATCCCGTTCTACCTGCTGATCCGCAACGCCCTCTCCACGGACTCCGACATCACCGGCGAGAACTGGAAGTTCTTCCCGACGGACATCCAGTGGAGCAACATCACCGAGCCGTTCCACGACACGACGGTCGACTTCGGCCAGTCGATGGTGAACTCGCTGATCGTCGGTGTACTGCATACAGTCGGCACCCTGTTGGTGTGCTCGCTCGCCGGCTACGGCCTCGCCCGCATCCCGTACCGGCACGCCAACAAGATCTTCTACGCCGTCCTCTTCACCCTGATGGTGCCGACCGCCGTCACCTTCGTCCCGAGCTTCGTGCTGGTCTCGTCCCTCGGCTGGGTGGACAGCTACCGCGGTCTCATCATCCCGGGCCTGTTCAGTGGTTTCACCTGCTTCCTGTTCCGGCAGTACTTCCTCGGATTCCCGAAGGAGCTGGAGGAGGCGGCACGCGTGGACGGGCTCGGCTACTGGGGCGCGTACTGGCGTGTCGTCGTGCCCAACTCGCTGAACTTCTTCGCGGCGATCGCCACGATCACCTTCATCAACGGCTGGAACTCCTTCCTCTGGCCGCTGGTCATCGGCCAGGACCCCAGCGCCTGGACGGTCCAGGTCGCGCTGTCGTCGTACATGACCAACCAGACCGTCAACTACCACCTGATCTTCATGGCGACCGCCATTTCCATCCTGCCCCTGCTGTTCGTGTTCCTCTTCCTCCAGCGCTGGCTGGTGCAGGGGATCGCGCAGACCGGCATCAAGGGCTGACGCCTTCTTCTCAGGATCTGGAGACCGATGTCTTTCCGCACCTCCGCCATCGACTACGTCGAGGACGTCTCACCGGGCAGCGGGGCCCTGCCGCCCCGCGCCTGGTACGCGTCCTCGGATGCCACGTCCCTCTCCCTCAACGGCAGTTGGCGCTTCCGGCTGTCGCCGACCGCGGACGCGCGGGACGACTCCTTCGCCGCGGAGGGGTACGACGCCGGGGACTGGGCGGAGGTCACGGTCCCGGGGCACTGGGTGCTCCAGGGACACGGTTCGCCCATCTACACCAACCACCTCTACCCCTTCCCGGTCGACCCGCCGCACGTCCCGACGGAGAACCCGACCGGTGACCACCTGCGCTTCTTCGACCTGCCCGACGAGTGGCCGTCGGACGGTGGCGCGGTGCTGCGGTTCGACGGGGTGGAGTCCTGCGCCCGCGTCTGGCTGAACGGCACGGACATCGGCGAGTTCAAGGGCTCGCGGCTGCCGCACGAGTTCGCGGTCGGGCATCTGCTGAAGCCCGCCGGGAACGTGCTCGCGGTCCGCGTCCACCAGTGGTCGGCGGGCTCGTACCTGGAGGACCAGGACCAGTGGTGGCTGCCGGGCATCTTCCGTGACGTCACCCTGCTGCACCGCCCCGCGGGCAGCGCCCTGGACTTCTTCGTGCACGCCTCCTACGACCACGTCACGGGCGAGGGCACCCTGCGCGTCGACTCCGACGTCGACGGCCGGGTGTCCGTGCCCGCCCTGGACATCGATGTCGCCACCGGCGAGTCGGTGACGGTCGCGGTGGAGGCGTGGACGGCGGAGACGCCCCGGCTGTACGACGGCGTCCTGGCCGTCGAGGGCGAGCGGGTGCCCCTGCGGATCGGTTTCCGGACCGTGGAGCTCGCGGACGGCCTGATCAAGGTCAACGGGAAGCCGATCCTCTTCAAGGGCGTCAACCGCCACGAGTGGCACCCGGAGCGGGGCCGCGCCCTCGACCTCGAGACCATGCGCGCGGACGTGCTGCTGATGAAGCGGCACAACATCAACGCCGTCCGCACCTCGCACTACCCGCCGCACCCGGCCTTCCTCGACCTGTGCGACGAGTACGGCCTGTGGGTCATCGACGAGTGCGACCTGGAGACCCACGGTTTCACCGAACAGGGCTGGCGGGACAACCCGGTCGACGACGACCGCTGGACCCCGGCGCTGCTGGACCGTGCGGCCCGCATGGTCGAGCGGGACAAGAACCACCCGTCCGTGGTCATCTGGTCCCTCGGCAACGAGGCCGGCACCGGCCGCGGTCTGACGGCGATGGCCGAGTGGATCCACGGCCGGGACGCCTCGCGGCTCGTCCACTACGAGGGCGACATCGACTGCCGTGACACGGACATGTACTCGCGGATGTACGCCTTCCACGCCGAGGTCGAGAGCATCGGCCTGGGTCTGGACGGCGGCACCCACAAGCGCCGCGAACTCCCCTTCATCCACTGCGAGTACGGGCACGCGATGGGCAACGGGCCCGGTGGACTCGCCGACTACCAGCGGCTCTTCGAGGCCCACGACCGGCTCCAGGGCGGATTCGTCTGGGAGTGGATCGACCACGGGATCAAGCACCCGGAGCTGGGCTACGCCTACGGCGGCGACTTCGGCGAGGAGCTGCACGACGGCAACTTCGTCTGCGACGGGCTGCTCTTCCCCGACCGCGAGCCCTCCCCCGGACTCCTCGAGTACAAGAAGGTGATCGAGCCGGTCCGCATCGAGGGCGGCTCGAACGGCACCGTCCGCGTGACCAACAAGCACGACTTCGCCGACCTGTCCGCCCTCGCCTTCGAGTGGGCCTACCAGGTGGACGGCGAGACCGTCGAGGCGGGCACGCTGTCCGTACCGGCGCTGGCGGCCGGCGAGTCGGTCGACGTGAAGCTGCCAGAGCCGCCCGACAGCGCGGGGCACGCGGAGACACTGTGGACGGTTCGGGCGCTGCTGGCGACGGACACCGCGTGGGCGCCGAAGGGCCATGTGGTCGGCTGGGGTCAGTTCCCCGTCGCGGCCCGCCCGGCGGTGTCCGTGGCCCGGACGGAACAGCCCCTGCTCGCCGAGCGGCAGATCACCCTCGGCCCGGCCGTCTTCGACGCCCGTACCGGCGCGCCGACGTCGATCGGCGGGGTGCAGGTCAGCGGGCCGCGCCTCGACGTGTGGCGGGCGACCACCGACAACGACGACGGCGCCGACTGGCAGTCCGACACCCGCTACGGCGCGCTGTGGCGGCAGCTCGGCTTGCACCGGATGCACCATCGCCTGGACGCCGTCGAGTTGGACGACGACGCGCTGACGGTCCGGACCCGGGTGGCGCCGGCCGCCCGGGAGGTGGGCCTGAGCACGGTGTACCGCTGGACCTCGGACGGGGACCGGCTGCGGCTGACCGTGTCGGTGACTCCCGAGGGCACGTGGACGCTGCCGCTGCCCCGGCTCGGCGTCCGCCTCGGCCTGCCGGGCCCGGCGGACCGCGTGCGCTGGTACGGCGGCGGGCCCGGCGAGGCCTACCCGGACACCAAGTCGGCGTCGCTGCTCGGCCGTTGGGAGTCCTCCGTGGACGGGCTGCAGACGCCGTACGTCCGCCCCCAGGAGAACGGCGCCCGGGCCGACGTCCGCTGGGTCGAGATCGGCGGCCTGCGCATCGAGGGCGAACCGGAGTTCTGGTTCTCCGCCCGCCGCTGGACGAACGAGCAGCTGGACGTGGCCGCGCACCTGACCGACCTCACGGCCGGCGACACGGTGTGGGTCAACCTCGACCACGGCCAGCAGGGCATCGGCTCCCAGTCCTGCGGCCCGGGCCCGCTTCCGCAGTACTTCCTGCGGGCCGTGCCGACGGAGTTCTCCTTCGTCTTCTCGAGGACGGACTGACCGATCACGATCCATGGTCGATTAATCGATTGACCCACTGATCGACATTCCGGCAGGGTCGTGATGTCGTCCGCGGTCGGTCGGCTTCCCAGCCGGCCGGCCGCTGTTCACGTATACGACAAGGAGATCGACCGAGTGACCGGCAGCATCGAAGTCCGCGGCCTCTCCCGCACCTTCCACACCACCGTCCGCCGTCCCGGCTTCACCGGCATGCTGCGCTCCCTCGTCAATCCGGAGCGGGTCGCCAAGCACGCGGTCTCCGACATCACCTTCGACGTGGCCCCGGGCGAACTCCTCGCCCTGCTCGGCCCGAACGGCGCGGGCAAGTCCACCACCATCAAGATGCTCACCGGCATCCTCACGCCCACCTCCTCTCTCCCTCGGCCAGCGCGTGCGCTGCGACCTGGCCGCCGCCCTGCTGCACGACCCGCAGGTCGTCTTCCTCGACGAGCCCACCATCGGCATGGACGTGGTGGTCAAGGAACAGGTGCGGGAGTTCCTGCGCCACCAGGTCGAGGAACGCGGCCGTACGGTCCTGCTGACCAGTTCGCCGCCGGGGGCGGATTCGTCCCGCGGGTGTTCGACCGGTAAGAGCCCGGCGCCGTCTGGGCGGCGCCGGCCGCACTGCGCGGGGCAGGTCGCTGCGGGTGAGTGAGGGCCCCGGTCAGCGTCTGCCCGATCCGCGGATCGGTGTGAACAGCGCGGCGACCGCGACCAGGACGGAGCACGCGCCGGCGACGAGGCCGACCGGCGCCGTGCCCCGCCGTTCCGCCGCCCAGGTGAGGACGACCGCGCCGACCGGGGCCGCCGCGTACTGAAGGGTCCAGAAGGCGGAGGTGACCCGGCCCAGCAGCTGTTCCGGGGTCACCTCCTGGCGCAGGGACATGGAGCTGGTGCCCGCCACGGCCACACACGCCAGGAAGACCGCGCTCAGGACCGCGACGACCGGCACGTCCCGCGCCCAGCCCAGCCCGGCGAACGCGAGCCCGCACACCGCGACCGCGCCGGTCCAGGTCGCTCCGAAGCCGAACCGGCGGCGGACCCGGGCCACCAGCAGGGAGCCGGCGATCGTGCCGAGCGCACCGGCGGCCATGACGCTGCCGACCGTGCCGTCGTCGTGCCGAAGGTCGTGCTTGAGGTGGTAGATGACCAGGTCGGTCAGGCCGAGGGTGAGGAAGCTGAAGACGAAGAGGAGGGCGGTCAGGGTGCGGAGCACCGGGTGCCGGTACAGGAAGGACACCCCGGCGCGCAGGTCCCGCCACAGCCCGGTCCGCTCGGTCGACCGGTCCGCTCGGGCCCCGGCCCGCTCCACCGACCCGTCCGCTCCGGCCCCGGCCCGCCCCACCGACCCGTCCGCTTCCGCCCCGGCCCGCCCTCGGAACCGCACGAAGACCATGCAGGCGGCCGAGACCCCGAAGCTGGCCGCGTCCACGCCGACGGCGGCCGCCGGACCGGTCCAGGCGGCCACCAGCCCCGCGCACAGCGGCCCGAGCACACCGGCCGCGGCGGCGGTCGCGTTCAGCCGTCCGTTGGCCTCCGTCAGCTGCGAGGTGCCGACCAGGCTCCGGACGACGGTGACGTAGCCGACGGCGAAGAGCATGCCGACGGCCTCGCACAGCGGCAGGATCGCGTACAGCAGCCAGATCCGCGGGCCGTACAGCCACACCAGCGGGATCACCGCGTACAGCCCCATGCGTACGAGGTCGCAGCCGATGAGCAGCCTGCGGCGGTCGACCCGGTCCACCACCGCCCCGGAGAACAGCGCCGCCAGCACCGAGGCCACCCCGCCCACCGCCGTGAGCAGCCCCATCCGCGCGACGGAACCCGTGGCCTGGAGCACCAGCAGGGGCAGGGCGATCAGGGCGAAGGAGTCACCGAGGACGGACAGGGTCTGCGCGGCCCAGAAGATCCCGAAGTCCCGCTGCCGCCACAGGGGTCGGTCGGTGGGGGGCGGTGGTGCGGACCGTGCCGCGGACGGTGGCGGAGTGCCGTCCGATGTGCCGTCGGGCGGACGGCTGCCGGACTCTCCGTCCTCACGCCGCGCCTCGTACGTCAACCGGGCCCCCGTGACTCGAAATCCCCGGCAACCATACGTCCCCCGGCGACCGCTCGACAGAGAACCACCCGCATCTCGCACCGCACACCCCACGAGGAGCAGCCGTGCCGCACGCCTCCGGAAGCGGGTACGGGGCGGCAACGCCGTATGACGAGAGCTACGCGGCGAAGCCGGCCTGCACGGGGTCGTCGAACGGGCTCGACCCGAACGCCTGACGGGCTTCAGTGGTCCGCACAGCACGGTGTCGGGTCGGGGACCTCGAAGGGGACGAGTGTGCCGCCCACGGCGGGCATGGCGGTCAGCACGAGTTCGCCGCCCTGCCATTGCGGGCGTACATGATCTCTCGTCACCAGAGGTACGTCAGAGGGTGGTTGACCAGAGGTGCCCAGTACCGTCACACGCTCGATCGCGGAGCGGGCCAGCAGCTCCGCGATCGTCAGCGTGCCGGTGAGCGACTCGGCTCCTGGGTAGATCACCGCACGTCCCGTCGCGTCGGGGGCGCCGTCCGACACCTGGTGCCCCTGGGCCGTGAGCCGCTCCTGCGTGGCACGTAGGAGCGGCTCCGACGGCAGGGCGAGAGACAGAGCAACCCGCGGACGGTCCCCGCGCACCAGGTGCGTGCAGCCGAACCAGCCCTCGGGGAGGACGAGTCCGGCCGCCAGCTCGTGGAGCAGGTGGTCGGCCGCGCGCAGGTCTCGTACCCCCGCGTCCACGGTGAGAACGTACGACGTCACGAGGGCAGGACCCACACCGGGTTGGCGTAGAACCACAGGTCGCGCCACGGGTCGGCGTCGCCGACGACATCGATGGCCGGGCCCGCCGGGTCGACCGCGGCACCCATCGCGCCGACGGCGGACCGGTTGCCGTCACTGCCGCGCAGGCGGACGTACAACGGGCGGTCCACGCGGCCGAGTTCGTAGGTGAGGCGGACCGTGCCGGCCGTCTTGTCGATGGCGTACGACTTCACGACCTTGGCCGTCGGCGCGGTGAACGTGTCCTTGTCGGAGACCGGGCCGGTCACATCGCCCTGGATGACGTCGACGCGGGCCAACTTGGGCGTGTACCCGGCCCAGTTGGGGCCGCCGGCCAGCGCCACGTCGACGGTCAGTGTGACGCGCGTGCCCTTCTTGACGTGCAGGGCACCGCCGAGTGTGGCCCAGCGGCCGCCGCCGGAGACGCGGACGTCGAGGCCGCTGATCAGCTGGCCGTGGTCGACCCAGACGCGGCCGGCGCGGATGCCGTCCATGACGGCGGCGTACGAGAAGCCGTCGGCGCCGACGTGCGTACGGCTGTACTGGCCGGGCCAGAAGTCGCCCTGGGTGATGTCGATCTTGCCGTTGTAGACCGGGTCGGAGTGCCGGCCGTCGGTCTCGAAGACGCCGCTGGTGCCGCGCGCCGCCGTGTCCGCGTACACCTGGTGGGAGTCGGAGTTGGCGGTGATCCACCAGGGCTTGCCCTCGGCGAGGAGGCTGTCCCACAGGCCGCCGACGGTGGCGGTCATCCAGTCGAAGCCGCCCCAGGTGCGGTAGCTCTCCAGCGGGTAGCCGGCGAAGGAGTCGACGCTGGGGTTGTTGTCGTAGATGCCCCGGGCGCGGGCCATACCCAGCGGCGCGGGCAGACCGGCGGCCTGGTGGCCGGGCGCGCCCTCGAAACCGACGGCGATCTGGTGGCTCGCGTCGGTCGCGTCGCGCCAGGCGCGGATCTCGTGCGGGGAGTCGACACCGCGCCGCGCCGGGTGGTTGGCGAGCATCAGCGCGTCCTTGACCTTGCGGCGGCGGACCTGCTCGCCGAGGAAGGCTAGGCCGGCGACGGCGAGGGCCTCGTTGGCGGGCAAGGAGCCGGAGGCGTTCTTCACGCTGCCGTCGTAGTCCGTCTCGAACTGCTTGAGGACGGAGACCTCGTTGTTGCCGGGGTGGACGAAGACGGTGCCGTGTTCGGCGCCCGGGATGTTCCACTCCAGGCCCTGGAAGACGAGGGTGTCCTCGTACGCGGCCCGGGCCGCCTTGATGTCCGGGTTGACCTTGTCCACCCCGATCTTGGCGTGGGTCGTGCTGCCGTGGTCGGTGATGACCAGCCAGTCCATGCCGTGCCGGGCGCCTTGGCGGACCTGGTCGACGACGCGGTACTTGCCGTCGCTGCTGTACTGCGTGTGGATGTGGTGGTCGCCGGCCAGCCAGAGGAAGCCGTTCGTACGGCGGCCTCCGGTGGCCGCGGCGGGCGTCGCCTGGCTCATGACGCTCGCGGCAGCCAGACCCGCGCCGAGCAGACCCGCGCGGCGCAGCAGCGAACGGCGGGACTGCTGCTCGGGGGTCAGGGCCTCGTCGGGCACGGAGGTGTCGAAGGCGGCGGGCAGGGGCGCGGTCGGCGCATGCCCGTGGTCGTGGTCGTGTCCGTGGTGGTGATGCCCGTGCCCCATGAACGCCTCCTGGATCCCGCTGCCTTCCGCGCCACCTCTGCGCCGCCTGTGGAGAATCCACGCGAAACCTGAACTTTGAACGACCGTGGGGTGAGCGGGGAACGACCCGGGCACGGCGGATCGCCCCGTCTCCCACTGTTTCCCCAACTGCGCTTGCCCGTCACACTGATTGCCATCAAACCTGAGCAGCGTTCATCTTCCTTGCCCCCTCTCCCTACCCCCTTCCTCCCTCCCCCCGACCGGAGACACCCCCACCATGAGAAGACTCCTCGGCACCCTCGCTGCCGCCGTACTGGCCGTCACCGGCCTGGCCGCCACCGGCTCGGCACCCGCCGCGGCCGCAGACGCGACGGCCACCGGCTCGTTCAACGTGCTGACGTACAACGTCGCGGGCCTCCCGGAGGGCCTGAGTTCGGGCAATCCGCAGACGAACACCCCGCTGATATCACCCCGCCTGGCGGCGTACGACATCGTCAACGTCCAGGAGGACTTCAACTACCACGCGGCGCTGTACGCGGGCGACAACCACCCGTACCGCACGGCGACGAGCGGCGGGGCGGGCATAGGCGACGGCCTCAACACCCTCTCCGACCACCCCTTCGAGGACTTCGAGCGGGTGAAGTGGAACAACTGCACCGGCACCAACTGCCTGACCCCGAAGGGCTTCACGCTCGCCCGGGTACGCCTCGCCGAGGGTGTCTTCGTCGACCTCTACAACGTCCACACCAACGCGGACGACACGGACGACGCGCTGGCCGCCCGACGCGCCAACGTCGAGCAGCTCTCCGACTTCATCCAGGCGAACTCCGCGGGCAACGCGGTGATCGTGATGGGCGACACGAACACGCGGTACACGCGCACCGGCGACAACATCCGCACACTGGCCGACGAGAACGGTCTGACGGACGCGTGGGTGAAGCTGGTGAAGGGCGGTACGCGGCCGACGCAGGGCGCGGACGCGCTGCTGTGCCCGACGACGGCACCGACCAACGACTGCGAAGTGGTGGACAAGGTCTTCTACCGGGGCAGCAAGCTGCTGACCCTGAACGCGACCCGCTACAACGACGAGTGGGCGTCCTTCCTGGACTCCTCGGGCGGCAACCTCTCCGACCACTTCCCGCACACAGTCGACTTCTCCTACGCCCTCGACTCCACCTTGCAGGCAAGCGACTTCTTCGGCGGTCCGCACGGCACGGCCTTCAACGACGCCGACGACCTGCCCGCCGTCCTCTCCCCGCGCACGCTGACCCTGCGCGGCGGCGCCCGTCTGGACGCGGTGTCGCTGACGCACGACGCCGGGACGACGCTGACCCACGGCGGCACGGGCGGCACGGCGACGTCCCTGACCCTGGCGTCCGGCGAACACCTCACCTCGGTGAAGCTGACAGAGGGCCAGAAGAACGGCTGGACCCGGATCTTCTCGGCCGCGTTCACCACGGACAAGGGCCGCACCCTGTCCGCCGGTACGGCCACGACCGACACGAAGACCTTCACGGCCCCGTCCGGCCGGCAGATCGTCGGCTTCACGGGCCGCGCGGGCGACGAGATCGACAAACTGGGCGTCCTGTACGCGCCGATCGGCTGATCCCACCACGTGCCCGGAGGAGTTCTGCGCGGCCGTCGAGGAGTTCCTCGAAACCCTGCCCTGACGGACGACTGCATACACTGGGCTCCGACCTTGACTCTCCAGGTCGGAGCCCCAGTGATGCGGAGGCAGTCCCCGTGGCCCGTGCCGGACTCACGACCGACCGGGTCGTCGCAGCCGCCGCCGCTCTCGCCGACGAGGCCGGTTTCGAGAACGTCACCGTGTCCGCGCTGGCCCGGCACTTCGGGGTGAAGGACGCGAGCCTGTACTCGCACATCAGGAACCTCCAGGACCTGCGCACCAGGGTCGCGCTGCTCGCGGGCGGCGAGCTGATCGACCGGATCGCGGCGGCGGTCGCCGGGCGCGCCGGCAAGGACGCGCTGGCCGCCTTCGCGGGCGCCTACCGGGAGTACGCCCTCCAGCACCCTGGCCGGTATGCGGCCACCCAGATCCGTATCGACCAGTCCCTCATCGCCGACTCCCCCGCCCTCCGCCGCACCGCCGAGATCACCTACGGCATGCTCCGCGCCTACGACCTCGACGAACCCGACCTCACCGACGCCGTACGCCTGCTGCGCAGCACCTTCCACGGCTACTGCGCCCTGGAGGCCGCCGGCGGCTTCGGCGCCCCTCGTGACGTACAGAAGTCATGGGACCGCGCCGTCGACGCCCTGCACGTGACGCTGGAGCACTGGCCCCGCGAGGAGAGGGACGATGACTGACCTCCACCTCGTGGACGGTCTCCGCTCATGCACCACCGCCGCCTCGCCCGCACCTACGAAGCGATGACGGGGCTCGTCGCCGAGAGGTCGCCCACGGCGTCGGCGTAGTACGTCGATTCCTGGAGGTGCAGGGCGAGTTCACGAAAGCCCCAGCCCTCGCCGGGCGAGGCGTCGAGCTGCTCGTCGGTGAGGGCGTCGAGGCGGTTGGCCCAGATCCGGGCGAGCCGCACGAGGCGGCTGCGGGCCTCGTCCAGGTCCTCCTGGGTGAAGGGGGCGAGGTCCGCCTCCGTGGTGGTGGCCGAGGCGTGCCAGTGGTCGGGCCGGGGCCGCTCGCCGGCCAGCCTGGCCTCCATCTCCGCCAAGTGGTCGATCAGGTGGTCGGCGACCCGGCGGATCGCCTTGTGCGGGGTGTAGACGCGATCGTCGACGTGGGCGGGCCTGCCGTCCCAGGCGGTCCAGGTGGTGGCCAGGGCCAGCACGTGGTCAACCATGCCGGTGACGGCCTGAGCGGGTGTCTTCTGCGAGGTGTCGGTCACACGTGCACGCTAGGTGCGCATCTCTTCGGCGCCGGCCGAAGTATCCAGGACGGGGCGGGCCGGGGCGGCGTGGGACGCAGGTCGCCCCGGCACTTCAGTCTCCGCGCTCCCCCGCACTCCGCTCCACGCAGAACTCGTTTCCCTCCGGATCGGCCAGCGTCGCCCACCCCGTGCCGTCCTCGTTCCGGTGGTCGCCGACCAGCTTCGCGCCCAGCGCGAGCAGCCGCTCGACCTCCTCGTCGCGGGTGCGGTCCTGTGGCTGGAGGTCCAGGTGGACGCGGTTCTTGACGGTCTTGGCGTCCGGGACGGTGATGAAGAGCAGGCCCGCGTCCTCGATCAGCGCCGCCGCGTCGCCGGGGTGGTCGTCTTCGTGCAGGGGCAGGTCAAGGACCTGGGACCAGAAGGTTCCGAGGGCGTAGGCGTCGGCGCAGTCGATGGTCACGTGGCGAATCGCGGATGTCATGCGAGGGATTCTTGTGGAGGTCTGTGAACCAGGGCAACACCGACCTTCCGGCCCGGCGGCAACCAATGGACGCACGGGCCGGCAGGTGGGACCGCTCAGTCCCGTGCGGTGACCTCGGCTCCGCGCTCGTCCACGCGGACCCGCGCCCCGGACCCCCCGCTCCAGCTGATGTCCAGCACCCCCTCCCCCTCGACCCGCACGGACACCGACTCGGCCAGCGGGGCCGGTTCCGGCTCGGCGGTCAGCCGGGCCAGCGCGACGAACAGGGTGGCGCCCTCGCCGGTGACGCCGGTGAGCTCGTCGGTGAGTCCGACGGCGGGCAGGAGTTCGGCACGGACGCCGTCCGGCGCCGCCCACCCGGTCACGCGCACCGCCGTACCGGGCTCCGCTCCCGCGACGAGATGGGCCCGCACCTCCGTCGCCCCGTGCGCGAGCACGAGGCTGGTCACCCGTGCTCCCCCGCCCGCCGTGTGCCGCGAGGCGGCCCAGCCGTCGCCCACGCCCAGCGGTTCGATACCGGTGCGGCTCGGATCGTCGCCGACGATCACACTGTTGTCGTACGTCGCCGAGGGCGCCGTCACGGTCGAGTAGGCGAGACGCGTGTAGTAGGGGTCGTAGCGCACGTCCTCGCTGCCGTGGTTGTGGAGGCGGACCAGGCCGTCCGAACTCGTCGACTGCAGCAGCCAGTTGGGGGCGGCGATGGTCGTGACCTCGTCCGCCCGCTCGGCCGGGCCCGGCTCCTCGGCCGCCGTCCACACCTCGTGGTCGGGCGGAAGGAGCAGGCCCAGGAACCCTTTGCTCGCCCAGTAAGGGGACGCCGGGCCCGAATACCCCTGCAGAACCGCCTCGTCGGGGCCGTGCCAGCCCAGGGTCAGCAGGCCGCGGGAGTCGACCGCGCCCCGGTCGAGGAAGTACTTCAGCGCGCCCGAGGCCAGTCGGCGGGTCTCACCCGGCGACAGCGGCGTACGGCCCGTCAGCGCCCCCAGCCACAGCGGGACCGTCGTGGCGAAGCGGTACGTCAGGGAGCGGCCCTGGTGCATCGGGGCGCCGTCTCCGCCGAACAGGCGGGCGTAGTCGGCGAGATGGCGTTCGAGGCGGCTCCCGTACAGCTCCAGCAGCCGGTCGTCCTTCGCCAGCCAGGCGTGCAGCACAGGGTAGAGGTGCATCGCCCAGCCGTTGTAGTAGTCGAACTTGCGTCCGTCGCCGTCGGTGTACCAGCCGTCGCCGACGTACCACTCCTCGATGCGCTCCAGGCCGTGGTCGATCGCCTTGCGGGACGCGTCCGGCTCGTGACCGATCTCCTGGAGGAATCCGCCGACCGTCACCGGGAACAGCTCCCAGTTGCACGGCCAGGCTTCCGCCGTCAGCGCGTCGGCCAGCCAGTCTGCGGCCCGCTGTCGTACGGCGTCGTCCAGGCGGTCCCACAGCAGCGGCCGCGTCAGCCGCAGCGCGAGGGCGATCGAGGCCGCCTCGACGAGGGGCTGGCCGCGGTCCTCGATCCGGGGCCAGACGCCGTCGACGCCCGCCGCGAGGCCCTCGGCGTAGCGCCCGAGCGCGGTCTCGTCCCGGCGGAAGGCCGCCAGCAGCAGGGTACGGGCGTAGCCCTCCAGGCCGTCGGAGAGGCGGCCCGACCAGCTCTCGTGGTCACCGGGGAGGTGGTAGAGGGCGCGGTCCTCGGTGGCGTACGGCTCCACCGCGGCGAGCAGGGCGTCGGCGGCCGTTTCCCAGTGGGCGCGGGTGTAGCCGGTGCGGGGGGCGGTGGTGCGGTCGGGCGGGGGCAGGTGCATCAGTGGTGTCTTTCGTTCAGGCAGGGGCCTGGGGCGTCCCGGTTCCGGTCGAGACACCCCAGGAGTGTCATCGGCTGCTCATTGCTCATCCCACCCGGACTTTGCCCTTCGGCACCAGATGCCGGGCGACGAGTTCGTCACGGACCAGGCCCGCGTACACCGTGGCGCCGTGCGCGGAGGTGTGCGTGTTGTCCCGTTTCTCGTTGTAGAGATAAATCGCCTTGGATCCCTCGACGCCCAGCGATTCCACCAGCGCCTTCGTCTTCGCGGTGAGGTCGATCAGCGGGACGTCCTCGGCGGCCGCGACCGCGCGGATGACCGCCGGGTGGTCGACACCGAGGCCGTTGACCAGCAGGGCCGTGCCGTTGTTCAGCGTGCCGTCGGAGCTGAACCAGCGCCGCACGACGGGTGTGACGAGGACCGGCTGCCCGCCCTTCGCCCGGACGCCCGCCACCAGGGTCTCCAGGTTGGCCCGGTAGGTCGCCTCGTCGGTCGTCTTGTCGTTGTGGGCGAGCTGGATCAGGACGAGGTCGCCGGGGCGGATCAGCGGCTGGACGGTGGCCCAGAGCCGCGGGTTCTGGAGGTAGGTGACCGTGCTCTCCCCCGAGTCCGCGTAGTTGGCGACGGAGACGCCCTTGCGCAGGTACTGCGGGAGCTGCTGGCCCCAGCCGGAGTAGGGGTCGCCGGGCTGGTCGCAGACCGTGGAGTCGCCGACCAGGAAGATCTGGCGGGCGATGGGGGTCCCCCCGCTCGAACGAAGCCGAGAGTGGGGGACGGCCGGGGTGACCCTGATGCCGGCCAGCGCGGGCGCCGTGCCGCCGATCGCCAGGTCCAGGCCGGGAGTCCCCTCGACTCCCGTCGGCTCGCCCTCCGGTGTGCGGACGTTCACGGTGAAACTGCGGGCGACGTGCTCGCCGGCCGCCGCGGCGGTCTCCGGCAGGAGGGAGCGCCGGGTCTCGCCGCTGATGCTCGTCTTCGACTCCGCGTCGCCGCCGAGGAGCACCTGCACGTCGTACGTGCCGGGCGGGACGTCGAAGTGGCAGGCGGTGGCGGTGCAGTTGTCGATGCCGAGCGGGCGCTGCCCGTCATGCGCCTGGGCGGGTACCGCGGACAGGGTGGCGGTCAGCGTCATCGCCGCCAGCACGGCGATGTTGAAACGTCTCACTTGCGGCTCCTCCGTCACGGCGACAAGGCCTGGCGGCTGGACCGTACCGCTCTCGGCAAGCGCTTTCTAGCTCCTGGCCGCATTTCACAAGATTGCCAACTGGGAGTGCTTGAAAGCCCTTTCGCGAAATCGATTCAACTGTCACTCTCACACACACCCGCACCCCCACACCACCTCCCGAAGGAGGCACCCCCCATGTCCGGATCCGTGAACAGACCGGTCCGACGCCGTACCTTCGTGCTCGGCACCGCGGCCGCCGCCGGTTCGGCCGCCCTCGCCGGTCCGCTCGCCACCACCGCGTCGGCGGCGGGCTTCGGCTGGAGCGACGACGGCTCCAACTATGTCGTCGACACCGGCGCCGACCTCGTCTTCAAGGTCGGCAAGACCAACGGCGACCTGACCTCGCTCGTGTACCGCGGCACCGAGTACCAGGGCTACGGCGGCAAGAACTCGCACGTCGAGTCCGGCCTCGGCACCTCCACGGTGACTCGGCCGTCCCCTCACCGCCCACCCAGCCGAGCACCCGGTCGCTGACCGTGGGCTCGTACCGGGGCAACAACGTCACGTTCACGTACAACATCCCGGCCAGTGCCTGGCTCACGGACACCGGCCAGTACAACGTGCTGAAGATCAACGTGGTGAGCGGCTCGGGGACGACGTCCTATCTCAGCGCGGGCATGTCGATCGACGCGATCGACCTGCCGGCCTGACGCCCCTCATGTTCCGCGCGTCCACTGCTGGTTGGTGGCTCCGTTGCAGGTGTACGTGATGATCGCGGCGGAGTTGGCGGTGGACGCGCCGGACACGTCCAGGCACTCGCCGGTGGCGCGGGCCTTGACGAGGACGTAGCTGCCGGAGGCGGTCACCGACCACTGCTGGGTGGTGGCGCCGGTGCAGTTCTCCTGGGTGACGTCGGTGGCATTCTCCGTCAGGCACAGGGAGCTGCCCCGGCCCACCAGCGCGTAGTAGCCGCTGCCCAGGTCCTTGAACCACCACTTCTGGTTGCCGCCGCCGTTGCAGGTGTACTGGCTGATGGCGACGCCCTGCCAGAGGGACTGGTTCGCCACGTCGGCGCACTTGGCGCTGTGCCGGGCGATCAGCGTGTTGTAGGTGGCGCTCGTGCCGGTGACCGTCCCGGCGGCCGTGTCGACCGCGACCTCCGGGGACCAGGACATCGACAGCGAGGTCGTGGTCGGGAAGGTCAGCGGCAACCAGACGTAGCGGGAGTCGTTGACGGTGCCGCCGAAGGAGTTGCCCCAGCGGTCGCCCATGTAGAGGTACGAGGTGCCCGAGGTCCCCTGGACGGGAAGGACGTACGCGGTCTGCGAGCCGTACGCCGTCGAGTCGCCGACGTTGGTCATCGAGGTCCAGGGGCCGGCGAGGGAGGTCGCGGTGGCGTACTGCTGCTGGTTGGCGCTCCAGCCGGTGGCGCCCGACGTCAGCATGAAGTAGACGCCGCCCCGCTTGAACAGGGCCGGGGCCTCGCGGTGGCCGCCGGCCCAGGGGTTGGCGACCAGGCCGGCGATGCCGGTGTAGTCGGCGGTGAGCTTGTAGATGTGCAGGTCGTAGTTCTCGTTGGCGGCCGAGACCATGTAGCCGGTGCCGTCGGTGTCGACGAACGTGGTGATGTCCCGGGACATGTAGGAGCCGAGCGGGCGGAAGCTGCCCTGGTAGGTGTAGCTGCCGTCGACGGTGCTCGAGACGGCGACCGCGGCGCGGGCCTCGCTGTAGTCGGTGCCGTTCTCCTTGTGCATCCACATCACGAACTTGCCGGTGGACGCGTTGTAGACGACCTTGGGCCGCTCGATGTAGGCGGTGGCCAGTTCGGAGGCGCTGGACCGGGTGAGGACGTGGCTGCGGAACTCCCAGTTCCTCAGGTCGGTGGAGCGGTAGGCGTCCACGTACCGGAAGGTGTTGTCGGCGTTGCGGTCCTCACCGAACCAGTAGTAGTACGAGCCGACCTTGATGACCCCGCCGCCGTGCGCGTGCACGGCGGCGCCCGACGTGTCCGTGAACTGCGTGCCGTTGGCGATCGTCTGGGCCGCCGCCTGGGCGGGGCCGGCGGTCACCAGGGCGCCGGCGAGGGCACAACACACGGCGAGCAGGATGGCGTACGCACGTCTCATCTCACGCACTCTCCTTCACGGTGTCGGCGACGGGGACGCCGAAGTCGGGGGTGCCGTCCGGGTTCCAGCCGAACTTCTGGACCCGGGTGTGGCGGTTGGGATCGTTCAGGGGGTCGCCGGTGATCTCCTTGTACTGGCGGGCGTGGTAGACGAGGACGTCGGTGCGGCCGTCCTCGGCCACGGTGAAGCAGTTGTGGCCCGGCCCGTACTGCTTGGTCGTGTCGTTGCTGGTGAAGACGGGGGTCGGGGACTTGGTCCAGTTCGCCGGGTCCAGGAGGTCACCGGCGGCGTCGGCGGTCAGCAGTCCGACGCAGTAGTGGTGGTCGGTGGCGCTGGCGGAGTAGGTGAGGAAGATCCGGCCGTTGCGCTTGAGGACGTACGGGCCCTCGTTGACCTTGTAGCCGACGGTCTCCCAGTCGTACTCGGGTGTGGTCAGCCGGATCTGGGGTCCGGTCAGGGTCCAGGGGTTGGCCATCTCGGAGAGCCAGAGCGCGGTGTTGTTGTCCATGCCGGGCTCGTGCTGGGCCCAGACGAGGTAGCGGGTGCCCCGGTGGGTGAAGGTGGTGGCGTCGAGGGAGAAGGTCTCCCAGGCGGTCTTGATCTGGCCCTTCTCCACCCAGGTGCCCTTGAAGGGGTCGGGGTGGGAGTTCTCCAGGACCCAGATACGGATCGCCCACACGTCCTCGACGGGCGCGGAGGCGAAGTAGATGTACCACTTGCCGTCGATGCGGTGCAGCTCCGGCGCCCAGATGTGAGCGCCCATGCTGCCGGTGGTGTGGGCACGCCAGATGACGGACTCGGGGGCGGTGGTGAGACCGTTCAGGGTGCGGGAGCGGCGCAGGATGATGCGGTCGTACTCGGGGACGGTGGCCGTGAAGTAGTAGGAGCCGTCGCTGTGGCGGTGGATGTGCGGGTCGGCGCGCTGGGCGACGAGGGGGTTCACGTACGGGGCCACCTTCGGGGGCACGGCGGGCGTCGCCGCCTGGGCGACATCCGGGACGACGGGGACCACCCCCAGGGCGGTGGCGCCGGCCGCGCCCTTCAGCAGCAGTCGCCGGCTGGGAACCTGGGGCAGACGGTCCTGGGGCAGATCGTGGTCGCGACTCATGCGGGCTGCCTCTCGGTGGGGGGACACACGAGACCGTTCGGTATAGCGAACAGCATCTGTCATTACGAACGGCGAAAAGGTATGGGCGTGTCACGGGCAGGTCAACGGGTCGGACGGGACGAAAAGTGTCGCCGAACCCCGGTCCTCGCCACTACGGGGCGGGCTGCTGGTCCCGGCGGCCCGGCGCACCCGCTCCGGCGGGCGTCGCGGGAACGGGCGGCATGCGGCGCAGTGGAATTGACGACTGGCCGTCAGCGGCCGCTCGGTGCCTCCGGGAAGCCCAGTCGAGGCGCCAGCGCACGGGCCTCGGCGGCCCAGCCGGCGAGAAAGGCAAGGGTCGACCCGCGCTCCCGGTAGCGCAGTTCGGCGGAGACCTCACGGCGACCGCCGTAGTCGAGCTGCTCCTCGCCCGCTCGGGCGAGCATCAGGGCGGTGAGCCAGTCGTACTTCACGGCGGAGGCACACAGCCCGAGCCGTACGAGCCGCTCGTCGCCGCGCCAACCGCTGTCCACCAGTCCCTGGACGTAGGCGTCGTACGCGTCCGCGGCGTACTCCGGCAGCCGGGCGGCCGGGACGAACAGGTCGAAGACGGAGTCGGGGAGGTAGTTGCCGAGGTCCTCGCCGAGCGCGCCGTCGCCGGCGAACGCCCAGTCGAAGGCGACCGAGTCCCCGCCGTGCGACCGGATGTTCGCCGGCCACATGTCGAGATGACTGAAGGTGCGCGGCAACGCCTCCATGACCTCGAGGAACCACGCGCGGTCGTGGTGCAGGCGGACCATGTCGCGGCGCAGGTCCGCGGGGAAGTGGTCGCGGACCAGGGGCTGCTGCCAGGCCTCGTCGTCGTCGAGGAGTTCCTGGCCGGGTGTGTGGCCGCCGATGTACCGGCGCAGGAAGCGGCGGCTCAGCCAGGGCTGGTCGGCGGCGGGCGTCGCGCCCTGGGCGGCGCCGAGGCGGCGGGCGTGCTCGACGTGCCGGGCGAGCGGCCAGGCGGTGGCGGGTTCGCCCGGTACGTCCTCCAGCCACAGCGCCACGTCGCCGTCGGCGCGTTCGACGCAGGCCAGCAGTCGGGGCGCGCGGATGCCGTACGGCTCCCAGAGCCGGGCGATGCCGGACTCGTAGACGTACGCCTCGCGGCGCCAGAAGTTCCAGTGCCGGGGGTCGTCCGAGGCCGCCCAGCGGGCGTCGGTCTCCTTGGCCTGGGTGAGGAGCTTCAGGACGGCCGAGCGGGCGCCCGCGCGCACCCGCCACACGCCGGCGGTGACGCCGCTTTTGTGGTTGTGGACGAGAGGTTCGACGACGACCCGGTCCGGCCCGGTACCGAGGATCTCGCGGACCTCGGCGTCCGGAACGGCGGCAGCGGTTTCGGTCACGCGCCAAGCCTAGGCGGCGGGCCTTCCGGTCTCCCGGCCTTTTTCGCTCTCCTCGCAGGAGAGGGCGGCGACGACCAGGTCGCGGACCAGCAAAGCGGGACGGGCAGGAGCGCGACCGTACCCGTCGTCCCACATGGTGGTCGATCTGTTCATGTTCCGGCCGCACACGGCTGTCTTCCGGCCCTTCGACTAGCGTCGTGACATGACCAGCGACTCCCCTGCCCCCGTCTCCGGAGCCCTCGCCGAGGCCCTCGCCGCCCGCGCCGTCGTCCTCGACGGCGGCATGTCCAACCAGTTGGAGTCCGCCGGGCACGACCTCAGCGACGAGCTGTGGTCGGCGCGGCTGCTCGCCGAGCGGCCCGAGGCGATCACCGAGGCGCACCTCGCCTACTTCGAGGCAGGCGCGGACGTCGCGATCACGTCCAGCTACCAGGCCACCTTCGAGGGCTTCGGCAAGCGCGGTGTCGACCGCGAGGAGGCGGCCCGGCTGCTCGGGCTGAGCGTGGAACTGGCCCGCGAGGCGGCACGGCAGGCCCGCGCCAAGGGCGTGACGCGTCCGCTGTGGGTGGCCGCGTCGGTCGGCCCGTACGGGGCGATGCTGGCGGACGGCTCCGAGTACCGGGGCCGCTACGGGCTGAGCGTCGACGAGCTGGAACGCTTCCACCGCCCCCGCCTGGAGGTACTGGCCGCCGCCGGTCCCGACGTCCTCGCCCTGGAGACGGTCCCGGACGCCGACGAGGCCCGGGCGCTGCTGCGGGCGGTGCGCGGGCTCGGGGTACCGGCCTGGCTGTCGTACGCCGTCGCCGGCGACCGTACCCGCGCCGGGCAACCGCTGGAGGAGGCCTTCGCCCTGGCCGCCGAGGCGGACGAGGTCATCGCGGTCGGCGTGAACTGCTGCGCCCCCGAGGACGTGGCCGCGGCCGTCGAGACGGCGGCCCGCGTCACCGGCAAGCCGGTCGTGGTCTACCCCAACAGCGGCGAGGTCTGGGACGCCGAGGCACGCGCCTGGACGGGCCGCTCCTCCTTCGCCGCCGGACAGGTGGAGGGCTGGCGGGCGGCCGGGGCACGGCTGATCGGCGGCTGCTGCCGGGTGGGCCCCGAGGCGATCGCCTCGATCGCCGGGACGCTGAATCGCGTGCGGTAGGGGAGCACTTGCGCGGTAACTCCGGTGAAGCACGGCGTCAACAGGGACTTCATCGACCGGTGATGAAGTCCCCGTACCCGTCGCCGATCATGGAGGCCGTTGTGACCGAGCCGCCCACTCAGGACCAGCTTGACACATATGTACGGACCCGGCTCGCACTCGCCGGGTTCGACCTCTCCCTGCTGCCCGAGCAGGCCGATCCCGCGACAGGAGTACCGACGCGGGCCCAAGTCATCGCCTCTCTGAGGTCGTTCGTGGCGTCCACACCGGGGGCGATAGCCGGCTGGACACCGCCCGCCGACAGTCCCGCGTCCGCACAGCAGGCCTCTCCCCCGCTGCTGTACCCGTCGATCACCGAGGCATGGACCGGGAAGGCGGGCGCGTGATGAGCAGACCTCTCAACCGGCGTGTTTTCCTGGCGAGTTCGGCGGCGTTGGCGTCGAGCGGAGTCTCGCTGGGGACGGCGACCGCGGCATCGGCAGCGCCCGCTGCGGGCGTCCCCTCCGTACGCGTCCCCGACATCGACGTACGGCCGGCGGCCCTGGACGACCCGTCCGAGGCCACCCTCGCCGAGGCCGCGGTCCTGATGCGGCGCGGAAAGCTGACGTCGACCGGGCTCGTCCAGGCGTACCTGGACCGCATCGAGCGCCACGACTCCACCTACCAGGCGTACGCGGAGGTCACCGCGGACGCGGCACTGCAGGCCGCCCGCAAGGCGGACAAGTCCGACCGGGGATCGGGCGGCGGCCCGCTGCGCGGCATCCCCCTGTGCATCAAGGACAACTACTTCACGCGGGGCGTGCCCACCCGGTGCAACTCGTACATCTTTGCGGACTTCGTCCCGGACGAGGACGCCACCGCCGTGGCGCGACTGAAGGCAGCCGGCGGAATCCTGCTCGGGAAGGGGCAGATGGGCCCGCTGGCCACCACCCGCGCCACGACGCCGAACGGCACGGTGACCACGGTCAACGCCTGGACGCCCGACGACCCGGCGGTCGATCCGGGCGGTTCCTCGACCGGCCCGGCCTGCGCTGTCGCCGCGCGGCTCGCCTCCTCGTCGATCGGGACACAGACCGGTGGTTCGATCGTGCTGCCGTCCAACCAGCAGAACCTGACCGGGCTGAAGCCGACCATGGGCCGGGTGTCGGTGCACGGCGTCATCCCGCTGTCGTTCACCCGGGACCACTCGGGGCCGCTGGCCCGTGACGCCCTGGACGCGGCGATCATGCTCCAGGTCATGGCCGGACCGGACCCGAACGATCCGCGCACGCTGGGACTTCCGGCCGTTCCGGACCTGATCAGGGCTGCCACCCCGGTCATCTCCCGCGGCGGCACGGTCCGCCTGCGACGGGCCACGAGAATCGGCGTGCCCGCCGACTTCCTGTCCGCCCAGAAGGAAGTGCGGGGCGCGTTCCTCGACCGACTCGACGCGATCCCGGGCGTGACACTCGTCGATGTCGTCCACCCGGACGACTGGACGCTGCTCACCGGCACGTTCAACGCGGCCCGGCTCGCCGAACGCACCGAGCCCTTCCGGCACTGGCTGCGCGACGACCCGGCCAAGTTCGGTGTCTCACTGTTGAGTTGGCTCCAAGGTCTGATGCTGTCGGGCGACGAGTGGATCACCGCTCAGCGGGCCAAGAACCACCTGCTGCGCGAAGTACTGGACGGCGTGCTCGACACCTGCGACGTGGTCCTCCAGACCGGCCCCGTCCCCTTCGACATCCTCGGGCTGCCCGAACTCGCCCTCCCCATCGGGTTCGACGACGCCGGCGTCCCCGTCGGAGCGATCCTCGGCGGCCAGCCGTACGAGGAGGACCGGCTGCTGGAGGTCGCCGCCGCCCACCAGGCGGTCACCGACTGGCACACCCGTCGCCCGGCGGACCCGACAGCGGGCACCCGGCTGCGGCTGGCGCCCGCCGCACGGCCTCGGGTGTCGGCCGAGGAGGCGGCCGAGACGTCGGCGTAGGCATCCCGGCAGCGGTGCCGGGTGGGTCCGGTCCTGGGCCCGTCCCGGCAGCCGCACGCGCGGCAGCGCCCGGCTCGAACGTGGTGGTGCGGGACTCGGTGGCGGCGGCCCGAGACCCGTGGGAGGCCCGGATCACCGTCACCGCGCAGAAGGCTCCGGCGGATCCCGAGCCGCGCGTGGCCGCCGCCCGCGGCCGCGTCGCCGTGGAGCGCGGGCCGCTCGGGTACTGCCTGGAGGGCGTCGCCCGGCCGTCGGGCGTCCGCTTCGACGACCTGACGCTGCCGTCGGACGCTCTCCTGACCGTCCGTCGTCCGTCATGCGCCGGATCTGCTGGGCGGGGTGCGGGCGATCAGTGCCGACGGACGCCGCCGTTGCGACGGAGCCGCCGTACCGCTGACCGCAGTTCCGTGCCGCGCGTGGGCCAACCGGGAGGAGGCTCGGATGCGGGTGTGCACTCCGGAGCTCTGACGTCGGCCGCCCACAGGGCGCGCTCGGCATCCCGCGGTCCGTATGCAATATGCGGGCTACCGTCGCCGAAAATCTGCACAGGATGTGCGGCGTCCCACGCCTGCCACCCCGGGTCACCCTCGACGGCGAACCGCACCCAGGCCGCGTGCATCGCGTCGGCCAGTTCCGTCGGCGCACCCTCTCCGGCGAGTTTGCGCGACTCCGGAACATCGCCGGTGTCGAACACGAAGCCGAGCTCCAGGGCGTGGCAGGCGCCGAGGCCGGGCAGCCGCGAGGGCCACGCGAATTCGTAGACGTACGACGAGCCCGGCCGGGCGTCGGCGAGGCGGTGCAGCGGGATCCGCAGCAGGTGGTCGGTGACCAGCTGGCCGACGATCTCGGCGGTGCCGGCGTCGGGGTGCAGGGCACGGTAGCCGCGCACCACCTCGCTGCCGCAGCGGCAGCGGGCCATGGCGCCGGCCAGGGCGACCGGTCCGAGCCGGTCGACGCGCTCCAGCAGCCCGCCCGGAACCAGCCACAGCCGGTACTCGTCGCGGGTCCAGCCCAGGAGCAGGTCGGCTCCCGGGGCGGCGGCACCCTCGACCAGAGCCTCCAGGGGGTCCCGGGGCACGAGGTCGCCGTCGACGACGATGCCGAAGGCGGGCCCGCCCAGGACCGGGCTGCTGAGGCGGCCGACCTCGGCCTGGGTCCTGAGCAGCAACGCGCGGTCGACGGCGGCGAACGCCTCGGCGGTCGCGGGAATCTTCAGCCGGGTCGCCATCCGGCGGACGACGCGCCGCACCTTGTCCCGCTCGACGGCCTCCGGCGGCCCGCTCTGCAGCACGGCCCGCCGGAACAGCCCCTGTGCCTGCGGGGCGGCGATCAGCGCGCCGATGCTGATCGCGCCCGCCGACTGCCCGAACAGCGTCACCCGGCCGGGGTCGCCGCCGAACGCCTCGATCGACTCGTGCACCCACCGCAGCGCGGCGAGCTGGTCACGCAGGCCGGGGTTGGCGGGGGCGTCCGGGAACAGTCCGTAGCCTTCCACTCCCAGTCTGTAGTTGACGGAGACGAGCACGACCCCGTCCCGGGCGAAGGGGTGCCCGTCGTACACGGGCACGGCCGACGAGCCGCGGGTCAGCGCGCCGCCGTGCAGCCACACCATCACCGGCAGTCGGGCACCCGGGCCCGGCTCCGGCGTCCAGACGTTCAGGTTGAGGCAGTCCTCGCCCGGGAGGACCGGGTCGGACAGGTACTGCGCGAAGGCCTCCGAGTACGGCGGTTTCGGCGCTGTCGGGCCGAAGGCGCCCGCATCGCGTACGCCGTCCCAGGGCTCGGGCGGCACGGGCGGCCGGAACCGGCGGGGGCCGAAGGGGGGTGCGGCGTACGGGATGCCCCGGAACACCGCGATCCCCCGCTCGTACCTGCCGCGTACCGCCCCGTAGGGGGTCCTGACCACGGGGTCTGCCTGGCCTGCTGTCATGCGCCCACCAGCCCTTCGCCGTGCTCGTGCACCGGTAGGACCAGAGCACCACAGCGGCGCGAGGTATTCCGGTGCACGAGGCCGCTTCAGGGCCGTTCGGCGTACGACGGGGCTATTTGGCGTACATCAGCGTGCCGAAGCCGAGCTGGTCGTAGCCTCCGCTGGTGGAGCCGTAGTCCCCGCCGCCGCCCTCGGGGGCGACCGAGAAGCACATCTGGGAGATGTACTTGTCGTCCAGGTACAGGCGCCGGTTGTAGTGGTAGTGCAGCATCGCCCAGACGGGACGGACCTGGCCGCGGGAGGCGGCGGAGATCGCGGTCTGCGACTGCTGGGCGCAGTTCTGGCCGCTGCCCCACGTGTAGGTGGTGAACGGGACGTCGGAGCCGAGGTTGTACTTGGCGACGTACTGGGCGGCCTTCATGAACCGCCTGCCGTCGTACGAGTAGAGGTCGTCGCCCTGGTTCCAGGCCATCTCGCAGATCGCGCCCATCTGGCCCATGCCCAGCACGGAGTGGCCCTGGTCGCGACCGGACTCCTGCCACTGGCCGAGGGCGTAGCCGTCGTCGTCGGTGTAGAGGTACGGCACCGCGTGCGCGAGGGAACCGTTGCCGGCGCCGGACTTGAAGTAGGTGACGGCCTGGTCGTACTTGGTGCCGTCGTCGGTGAGGATCCCGATGGCCATGATGGACGCCATGGTGCACAGGTCCCAGTTGGCCCAGTAGTTGGTGATGCAGGCGTCGTTGTGGCCGGTGAGGAACTGGTTGTTGAGGGGGTAGAAGACGTCGGCCATCATCTGCTGGAAGGCGGCGAGGTCGAAGCCGTCGTAGTCGCGCATCAGCTCGGCCGCGTTGGCGAACTGCCAGCCGTAGAGGCCGGCGGCGAGGAAGCGGTCCGCGTTGCCGGTGACCGTGGTGAGCGTCGACGACCAGGCGTTGAGGATGTCCGCCGCGCACCGGGCGTTGGCTTCGGTGCCGCCGACCTGCCAGCGCAGGGCGTTCTGGTAGGCGGCGGCGATGTCGTTGTAGAGGATGCCGTAGTTCTCGCCCGTGCCGCCCCGGATGATCGTGGCCTGGGGGTTGGGCGTCCAGGTGGACCGGGCGTGGGAGTTGGCGGTCAGTTTGTTCCAGCCGGACAGCCAGGGGTCGGTGCCGGCGGCGACCTGACCTTGGCCCGGTTGATGTCGCCCCAGTTGTGCAGCATGCCGGGGTGGGTGAAGGTCGCCGGGGCGGCGGTGGCGGAAGCCGTGCCGAGGGCGAGGGCGACGGTGAGACCGCCGGCGGTCTTCAGCAGACCGCGGCGGCTCACGCGCCGGTGGAGGTGGGGGGATGTGCGGCTCATTGCGGTGCTCTCCCGTCCGTGGGGGGATCAGGTCGTGGTGATGCTCACCTCGTCGAACTCGGAGGTGCAGAGGGCGAGGGGGCTGCGGGAGCAGACCACCGGGCCCACGTAGTAGGGGGCGTCACCGAAGCCGGGGACCGACCCCTGCGCGAGGAGGCTCCAGGTGGCACCGTCATCGGTGGAGACAGAGGCGGTGAAGGCGGTACCGGTGCGCCTCAGCCGTAGCGACAAGGGCAGTTGGACAGGGGTCGTCCCGGAGAAGGCGGAGGCGCCCGCCACTGTGGGGCGCACCATCAGCTGAGCGCTGCTCCCGCCCGTGACGATCAGCCCCGCCGCCTGGTCGAACGGCGACAGCGACTTGGCCATGAGCAGCCCGACCCGGTCGGCGGTGGCCCCGCCGCGGGAGACCAGGCGGGCGGTGATCTCGCAGTCGCCGGTGACGGACCGACGCACGAACTGACCGGTCATCCCCTGGGAGTTGACGTTGAGATCGACACCGGCGCCCCGCACCGTGAAGGTCCCGTCCGCGTACGTCGCGTCGCCGGGAGTGAGCACGGCCACCACGCCGAGCGTGCCGAACGCACGCCGGTCCTTGACCACGTCACCGAGGTCACCGTGGGTCCAGGGGGCGGGCAGGGGTGCCGCCTCGGCGTCGGCGGTCGTCGTCGTGGTCGTCGTGGTCGGGACAGCGGCGGCGACGGGGGCGGTGCCGGTCGGCATCGGCGCGCTCGCCGTCGCCGAACGCGGCCCACGGCCACCGGCGTTGGTCTTCGCCACGGCGTAGTGGTACGCCGTCCCTGGCGTACCCGTGGCGTCCGCGTACCGGATGCGGGTGCCGAAGCCGACCGCGCCGACGCCGGTGGCGAGGGTCTCGTAGGGGCCGTGGGCGCGGGTGGAGCGCAGGACGGTGTAGCGGGCCGAGAGGTCCGGGTCGGTCCAGGCCAGCTCCACACCGTCGGTGGCGGTCGTGGCCCGCAGGTCGTCGGCGGTGCGGGTGGGGCGCGGCACGCGCCAGACGTCGCCGTCCTCCGCGGTGACGCTGACGTTGTCGAAGGCGCCGACGCCGGTCTCGGCGTACTCCGCGTCGACGCCCAGGCAGGAGGCGAGAGTGAGGCCGGTGTATGCAGTGTGCGACATACCGTCAACCTCGCTCCTACCGACTACGGTCCACTGCATACCGTCCGCAGAGACGGCCCCGGTACACCGGCGGCCCTTGCGGGTCACCCGCACCCAGTACGGCGCCCGCAGCCGGTAACCGTCGCCCGCACCCTCCACGTACGGCGCATCCAAGGGCGTCGCCGACTCGGGCAGCGCACCGAGGTCGGAGATCGGGAAGGAGGCCTTGCTGGTGATGGCCTCCTGCTGGGACGGCGGTACCGGGGTGCTGCCGGTCGCCGACACCGGCGCCCCGGCCCGCGGGCGTACCGTCCACACCCCGCTCCAGGTGTGCAGCGGCAGCCCCTGGATCAGCATCGAGGCGTGGGCCGCGTCCGCGTCGAGGGACGCCCGGACGGTGACACCGATCTTGGAGTACTGGGAGCTGAGCGGCCACACGATCCGCGCGGTGACCGTGCCGTCGCCACGCAACGGCACATACGCGAGGCGGTGGGCATCGGCGGTACCGGAAGCCTCCAGCACGAAGCGCTCGCCGTCGAAGTCGGCGGAGCCGGGGATCCTCACCTCCCCCACGTCCTGGCTGGACCAGGGCGCGGGGAGGCCCGACACGGCAGTCGCCGGACTCGAATCGGGGCTGCCGCCGAGGGAGTTGGCGGCAGTGACGGTGTAGTGGTAGGTCCGGCCCGGGTTCACGCCCTTGTCCGTGTACGTCGGCGCGACGACCCCGGAGGCGATCTCCTCGTACGGGCCCTCGGGGCGAGTGGCCCGTCGGACGGTGTACTCGCTCGCCCAGGCGGACGGCAGCCAGGCCACCGTGACGGCCTTGTCGTCACCGGCCGCCGTCACGCCCGCCGGAGGCACCGGCACGGTGGGGGTGGGGGTGGGCGAGGTCGCGCCGGCGTAGGCGAAGGTGCCCCAGCTGGGCAGGTCGTCGTTGCCGCCCTCGACGACGCGGGCGCCGCCGGTGCCGCGGAAGACGGCGGCCTTGGTGTACGGGGCGTCGAGACCGCGGATGCCGGCGTAGTGGGCGTAGTACATCTCGTAGATCGGGGGCAGGGTGCCGCGTCCGGTCGTCGAGACGGCCTGTTTGATGTACTTGCCGGTGCGGTCGAGGTCGGGAGCGAAGGGGACGTCGCCGCCGAGGTTGTAGCGGGCGGCGTACTCGGCGTTCGCGAGGATGCGGTTGCCGTCGAAGGCGAAGAGGTCCACGCCCTGGTTCCAGGCGACCTGCGCCGCGTCGCCCGTCAGACCGACGGCGAGTTGCTCGTGCCCCTGGTCACGGCCGCTCTCCTGGCCCTGACCGGACGCGCTGACCACCCGGTGCGGGACGCTGCCGTTGCCGGCACCGGCCGCGGCGTAGCGCAGGGCGTCCTCGAAGAGGGTGCGTTCCTCGCAGAACACGCCGATGGCCAGGACGGTCTGGATTGCCGTCAGGTCCCAGTTGCCGTTGGCGTAGAGCATGTAACCGGAGACGGCCGGATACCAGACGTCCAGGAAGGACCGCTCGCAGCGCGCGATGTCGGCGTCGGCCCAGCCGTCGTAGTCGGTGTGGCGCAGCAGTTCGGCCGCGTTGGCGAACTTGAAGCCCTGGAGGCCGGCACCGAGCGGGCCGTCGGCGCCGGTGACGATGGTCAGGGACGCCGACCAGGCGTTGAGGATGGCGCGGGCCTTGTCGGCGTGCGCGCGGTCGCCGGTGACGGACCAGATCAGGGCGTTCTGGTAGGCGGCGGCCGAGTCGGCGACGGCCTGGTTCATGAAGTTGGAGGGGCCGCGGCCCCAGGAGGTGATCTGGCCGGTGTTCTGGACGGTGTACGTCGCCTGTGAGCGGGCGTGGGCCGAGAGGGCGAGGTAACCGTCGTGGATGGGGGACTGCTGGGCCTCGATCGCGGCCTTCATGCGGGCGAGGTCGGCGGTCGTGTGCAGCAGGCCCGGGTGGGTGAACGCGAAGGCGGAGTCCGTGGCGCCGTCGGCTGCCCGGGCCGCGGGCACGAACAGGGAGTTCGTGCCCGCGGCGAGCAGCAGCGCCGTGGAGGACTTCAGCAGGCCGCGGCGGCTGATCGGGCTCACTGCGCGGCCGCCTCCGCCTCGGCGGTGGTGAGGAACCTCAGGTTCAGGACGTGCTCGTTGTAGTACCACTGCACGGAGTCGGTGGTGTAGTACCAGGTGGGCTTCCTCATCGAGTCGGCGACGACCGTGCCGTTGATCACCAGGTTCTCGAAGGTGACGTTCTTGATGGCGTGGTCGGCGTCGTAGCCGAGGAAGAGCGACGGGTTGGCGTGGGTGCCGTTGTAGCTGAGGTTCTTGACGTAGACGTCCTCGATGCCACGGCCGACCGAGGTGTTGTACTTCGTGTTGTACATGACCCGCATGTGGATCACCTGGCCCCAGCGGAAGTCCTCGATCCGTACGTCCTCGATGCGGACGTTCTTGATCAGGTTGGAGTCGCCGGGGTTGAGCGCGATGCAGCCCTGGTAGCCCATCTGGGGTTCGCGGTGGTCGAGGATGTCGAGGTTCTTGATGACCAGGTTCTCGATGACCTCGGGGGCGTCGGTGTTGCCGTGCGTGCCGACGTTGATCGGGTGCGCGACGTCCGCCCACAGAGTGCAGTTCTGGATGGTGATGTCGCGGGTGTCGCCGTAGTAGTCCCAGCGGTGGGCGTAGATCGCGAAGCAGTCGTCGGAGTTGCGCATGAAGCAGCCGTCGAAGACGACGTCGGTGGAGGAGAAGACGTCGAAGCCGTCCCCGTTGCCCTTGGAGCTGAACGAGCGTGCCTTCCTGACGTGGACGTTCTCGCTCTCGCCGAAGGTGCCCGCGTATCCGTTGGGGTTCATGATGATGACGTCCTCGACGCGGATGTTCTTGCTGCCCTCGCACAGGACGCCGCCGGGGCCCGCGTACAGCATGCCGTGGCCGGTCAGGCGGGCCTTCTCGACGTCCTTGAAGAAGACCTGGGCCTTCAGTACGGCGCCGCCGGCCAGATGGACGGTCTTGCCGCTGGGGACGCTGAGGACGTTGCCGGTGACGGTGTGCACGCCGGGGCCGAAGTAGATGACGTCCGGGTCGTCCTCGGCGGGCGGGTGCCGGTCCACGCGGTTGGTGATGACGTGCAGGCAGTCGAAGATCTCGTCGTTGACCTGGACGACGACGTCGCGCGGCTCGTCGAGGGTGAAGCGCAGGGTGTCGCCGAGGAGTTCGGGCGTGATGCCGAGCGCGTCCGGTCTCACCCTGGCCTTGGTGGTGCCACCCTTGAGGTAGGTCACCTCGATCTCGACGGAGTCGCAGAAGTCGAAGTACACCATCGACGTGTTGTAGACCTTGCCGGAGCCGGTGGTGGCGTTGATCTCCTCCAGTTGCGGCCGCCAGATGTCGAGGGTCTGCCACTCGCCGTCGGGAGCGGTGCGGACTCTCACCTTGAAGCTGGTGTTGGTCGGCATGGCGGCCGGGCGCGGGTAGGTGACCAGCTTGGGTGCGGAGTTGTCGTCGTCCGCGTGGGCCGCTGTGGCCGTCGTGCCGGACAGACCGGCGGCGAGCACGGTGGCACCCGCGGCCTGGAGGGCGGTGCGGCGGGACAGTGGCGTGTTCATGCAGGACTCCTTGCGAAAGACGTGCCGGAAGGGTTACTTGAGGCCTGAGGTCGACATCCCGGCCACGAAGCCGCGCTGGGCGACGAGGAAGATCAGCAGGATGGGCACGACGTACATCACGGACGCCGCGGCCTGGAGGTTGGCGACGGGTGTGCCGGCCGAGGTGACGTAGGTGGACATGACGGCGACGGCGAGTGTGGAGCGGTCGGTGGACAGCAGCAGTTGCGGGGCGATGTAGTCGCCCCAGGTCCAGGTGAAGGCGATCACGAAGCTCGCGGACAGGACCGGCCAGGACTGCGGCAGAAAGATCCGCCAGAAGATCGTGGCGTAGCCGCAGCCGTCGACGATCGCGGCCTCCTCCAGCTCGCGGGGCAGGCCGGCGAAGAACTGCCGGAAGAGGAACACGAGATACGGGGCGGCGGACAGGCCCCACAGCACCCACGGCCAGTACGTGTCGACCATGCCGAGTTTCGCGAAGATCAGGTAGGTCGGCAGGAGGGTGATGAGCTGGGGCAGCATCATCGAGCCGAGCAGAATGCCGAACAGGGTCTTCTTGCCGGGCGCGGACAGGCGGGCGAAACCGAAGCCGACCCAGGCCGAGCTGAGGGTGACGAGGGTGGCGTAGATGAGGGCGATGACGAGGGAGTTGCGGGCGTAGCCGAGGAAGTCGATGAGGTTGAACGCGTCGGCGAAGTTGTGCCACAGGACGTGGTCGGGCAGCCAGTGCACGGGAGAGGCGGCCAGTTCGGCGGGGGTCTTGAGGCCGGTGAGGATCAGCCAGCCGAAGGGGCCGAGGAACAGGCCGGTGAGCGCGACAAGGACCGTGTAGAGGACGAGGCGGTTGACGCGTATCCGTACCCGGGGGGCGGACCCCCTGGTCTTCGTGGGCAGGCTGGTGGCGGTCACTTCTTCGCCTCCGGGTCGACGTTGTAGAACACCGCACCGGACGTGAGTCTGAAGATGAGCCCGGTCACGACGAGGATCAGGACGAAGAGCACCCACAGCAGCGCGGAGGCGTAGCCGTAGCGGCCGAGCGCGAAGTACTGCCCGAACACGTGCATCATGTAGAGGTAGTTGGACTGCGGCAGGGCGGTGACGCCCGCCGTGGTGCCGTCCGCGGACAGCAGCAGCGGCATGATGGTCTGCACCGAGGCGATCACTCCGGTCACCGTCTGGAACAGCAGCACCGGCGAGAGCAGCGGCACGGTGATGCTGCGGAAGGTCCGCCAGGCGCTCGCTCCGTCGATCCGGGCCGCCTCGTGGAGTTCGCGGGGCACGTCCTGGAGCCCGGCCAGCGAGATGATCATGATGTTTCCGGCGCCCCAGAGCACCGTCATCAGCAGCACATAGCGGGCGTAGGGGTCGGCGAGCCAGCCGACGGCGTCGATGCCGAAGAGGGTCAGGACACCGTTGGCGGCACCGGAGTTCTGGTCGAAGAGTGCCTTGAAGGCGAGGCCCGCGCCGACCGGGGGCACCACGGCCGGCAGATAGAGCAGGGTGCGGAACAGTCCACGCGCCTTGAGCGGCCGGTTGACCAGGACGGCGAGCCCGAGCCCGGCGATGATCGACAGCGGCACCGAGGTCACCGCGAACAGACCGGTGCGGCCCAGGGCGTGCCAGGTCTGCGCGTCGGAGAACAGCTCCCGGTAGTTGCCGAGCCCGACGTACCGCCAGTGGGGCGAGATACCGTCGAACGTGGTGAAGCTCAGCCACAGCGCGTACGCCATGGGAATGACGGTGAGCAGCAGGAATCCGGTGATCCAGGGCGAGGTGAACAGGTAGAACGCCCGGTGCCTGCGCGCGGTCATCGAGTTCCGGGGCCGCTCGGCCGCCCGCGCCCGGCCGGCGCTCGCGGCCGGGCCGGACCGGCCCGCGACCGAGGGGATCTGTTCGACCGTCATCCCACCTGCTCCTTACCGCGCTTCAGCTGCTCGTTCATGACCGAGTTCAGGCGGCCCGCCAGGGTGTCGACGGACATGTCTCCCCGCATCGCGGCCGGGGCGGTCTGGTTGAAGAGGGCGTAGAGCGAGTCCGCCGTGGCGTAGGGCGTGAAGGCGATCACCGAGAAGTGCTTCAGTTCGGCGTTCTGCACCTTCAGCACCCGCTTCTGGTAGTCCTCCTGGGCCGGCATCAGCGTGCGCAGGGACTTCAGGGTGGGAATGCCCCAGCCGCTGGTGGCGCGCGCCTTGGCCGGTGCCTCGCCGAAGAACCACTCGAAGACCCGCCACGCCGCGTCCTTGTTCCGTGCCTTCCTCGGCATCCACAGGCCGGTGCCGGCCTGGCACGGGCTGACCCGTCTGTCGCCCTGGAAGACCGGGGCGGGTGCCAGGCGGGACACCGGCGCCAGCTTCTTGTCGGCGTTGATCAGGCCGCCGAGCCAGTAGCCGGAGTTCGTCATGGCCATCCGGTCGGCCTGGTAAGTGGGCCCGTCCCAGGCGTTGGGGTCCGGCTGGACGAGGCTCGGTCCGACCTTGGCCCGGCAGTAGTCGATGTACCAGCCCAGCGCCTTGCGGGCCTCGGGAGTGGTGAAGTCGACCCGGGAGAAGTCGTCGCTGAAGAGGCTGCCTCCGGCGGCCACCGTCAGACTCGTCAGGAGATTGGGGGTGAGCACGCCGTTGTAGCTGCCGCCGAACACTGTCGTCTGGCCGTTCTTGCGCCGCGTGAGCCGCTTGGCGCTGTCCAGCCACTCCTCGTACGTGACCGGCTCGGTCTCGGGCGGGTGGTCGACGCCGGCCTGGTCGAAGAGCCTGGTGTTGTACCAGTACATGGAGTCCTGGGAGAAGTCCTTGGCCATGCCGTAGCGCGGGCCCTTGCCCTGGGTCCGGCCGTCGTACCGCCACAGGTCGTTCACCGGGTCCAGGTCCTCGAGCGCGAGGACGTCGCTCCGGGCGAAGTACGGGTCGAGTTCCTCCATCACGTCCCGCGCCGCGAAGTACGGCGCGTCCACGGCACCGACACCGCGCACCAGGTCGGGCGGGTTGCCGTTGGTCATCATCCCGATCAGCTTGGTGAGGTCGTACCGCACCGTGACGATCTTGACGCCGATGTCCTTCTGGGCCTGCTTGACCAGTTCCGGGGAGATGTCGTCGGGCTTGACCATCAGCGTGACGGTCTCGCCGGGTCCGCTCACCCCGCTGGACACCTGTAGAGCGCAGCCGTTGAGCGCCGCCGCGCCGGCCACGGCGCCGCCGGCCGACAGGGCGAGGAAACGGCGGCGACTGGGGGGAGTACCGGCGTGCGAACGCATGGAGGCCTCACCTTCCGCATCGGGGGGACAGGTCGGAGGACAGAGGAAAACAGCGGCGAACCGGGCTGGTGCAGTAACAGGTAGCAACCGGTTCCTATAGCCGAGTGGGGCAGAGCTTCGACCGCCCGAGCGAGCTCGTCAAGGGGCTGCGCGAATTTTCGAAAACCCCGCACCACGGCGACGCCACCCGCGGGCCGACTCGTCCGTCACCGTGCGAGCCGTAACGACACATGGACTGAACTGGGGGTTCTTCCCAGCCGGACCGCGGCGCCCGCTGGGGTCGGCGACGCCCCGCGCTCGGACACGGCGCACCGGGGCGACGGACAGGACTCCTCCGCGGCGCACGACAACTGGTGGTGACCAGCCCTTGCTCAGGTCCATCCCACCGATTGACCCCGCCACCGCCCAGACCTACGGTAGAACACGCTTTCAGAAAACGTTTCCGACGCACGCACCTCAGGAGAGTCATGCCCAGCGCCCAGCTGCCCAGGGCCGTGTTCGCCATGGATCCGGTGCACCTCCCCCTGCTTTTCCCGGCGCCCCTCCGGGCCCGGCTCCGGCAGACGGCCGAGATCGACCCCGCCCTCGTCGTACGGGACTTCGCCGACCCCGCCACCGCACCGGCGCTGGCCCGCGCCGAGGTACTGATCACCGGCTGGGGCTGCCCCCGCCTCGACTCGGGCACGCTGGCCGCGGCACCCCGGCTGCGCACGGTGCTGCACGCCGCAGGCTCCGTGCGTTCGCTGGTCGGCGACGCCCTGTGGACGCACGGGGTCACGGTCTCCAGCGCGGTCACCGGCAACGCGCTGCCGGTCGCCGAGTACACGCTCGCGATGATCCTGCTCACCGGGAAGGACGCGTTCACCCACCGCGAGCGCTTCCGCGCCACCCACGGCCAGCCCTCCCCCGCCGAGACCGCGGCCACCGGCAACCTCGGCCGCCGGATCGGCGTCATCGGCGCCTCCCGCGTCGGCCGCCGACTGCTCGAACTGCTGCGGCCGTTCGACTTCGAGGTCCTCCTCTACGACCCCTACGTCGACACCGCCGAAGCCCGCGCGCTCGGCGCCGAACTCCTGACGCTGGAGGACCTGCTGCGCCACAGCGACATCGTCAGCCTGCACGCCCCCGACATCCCCGAGACCCACCGCATGCTCGACCGCGACCGGCTCGCCCTGATCCGGAGCGGCGGCGTACTGATCAACACCTCCCGGGGCGCGCTGGTCGACCCCGACGCCCTCACCGACGAACTGGTCTCGGGCCGGCTGCACGCGGTCCTGGACGTCACCGAACCCGAACCCCTGCCCGCCACGTCCCCCCTCTACCGGCTCCCCAACGTCTTCCTCACCCCGCACATCGCGGGCTCCCTCGGCAACGAGCTGGAGCGGCTCGGCCGCATCGTCGTCGAGGAACTGGAACGCCTGGCCACGGGCCTGCCCCTGGCCCACGAGGTACGGCACGCGGACCTGACCAGGGTCGCCTGATGCCCGCCGCCGAAGCCCCCTCCGCCCCACGGCGCCCGACCGTCCGCCCCGGCCCTCCACAGGCCGTGATGCCGGAAAGGACGATGGGATACGGTTTCCGCACCACCGACGGCGCGACCCATGGCCGCCGCGGTGATCGGGTCACGACGGTGAAGGAGCCCCGAGGGTGAGTCAGCGCAGGGCGACCGGTGACGCCGCGGGCCGGGCGACCATCCGGGACGTGGCGGAACACGCGGGCGTCTCCGTGGCGAGCGTGTCGCGCGTGCTCTCGGGCAACTACCCGGTCTCCGAGGAGCTGCGCCGCCGGGTGATGAAGGTCGTCCGCGACCTGGACTACGTCACCAACGCCCACGCCCGCTCCCTGGCCGGCGGCGGCACCCCGACCGTGGCGATCCTCATCAACAACGTCACCGGCGCCGCCTTCGCCCACGTGGCGAAGGGAGTCGAGGGCGCGGCCACCCTGCGCGGCTGGCTGTCGCTGGTCGGCACCACCGGCGACGACCCGGAGCGTGAACTCGCCCTGGTCAACCTCATGCGCCAGCAGGGCGTCGCCGCGGTGGTCCTGCTCGGCGGTGCCTACGACTACGACGAGTACCAGCTGCGCATGGCCCGCTTCGCCCGCTCCCTCGACGCGGCCGGCTCCCACCTCGTCCTGGTCGGCAGGCCGCCGCTGGAGGGCGACGTACCGGCCACGACGGTGGACTACGACAACGAGTCCGGCGCCTACGCGATGGCCAGCCACCTGCTGTCGGCGGGCCACCGCGAGATCCTGGTACTGCCGGGGCCGGCCGAACTCACCACCGCCCAAGGCCGGTTGCGCGGAGCGCGACGGGCCTTCGAGGCGTACGGGGCGCCGTTCGACCCGGGCATGGTGCGGCACGGGCCGTACGACGACGAGCACGGCCACCGGGCCGTCGAGACGGCGCTGCGCGAGGGCGTGACCTTCACGGCCGTACTGGCCGGGACCGACGTCGTCGCCGCGGGCGCGATGCAGGCGCTGCGCACGGCGGGCCTGCGGGTGCCGGACGACGTGTCGATCGTCGGATACGACGACATCCCGCTGGCCTCCCAGCTCACGCCCCAGCTGACCACCGTGCACGTGCCGTACGAGGAGATGGGCCGCGTCGCGCTGCGCGCGGTGGCCGACCGGCGCGAGGGCTCCGGGGCGGGCCGCCGCAAGGGCGGCGACGGCGAGCATCTGGTGCTGGGCACCCATGTCGTCGTACGCCACTCGGTCGCGCCGCCGAAGCGGCGCGGCTGACACCGCCAGGGCACGGCCGGCACGGCAGTCAGGGCCGGCGCGACCGACGGGCTTCGATCGAGTTTCGTAAACGGTTTCCGCACTATTTCGCGGCTGCCTCAACCGAATTTCGGCACACCCCTTGATACCGCCGGGCTTCACGGCCTACCTTCCCAGCAACCGGTTTCTACAGCTTCCGCTTGGCCGACCCTCGCAACCGCGAGCCGACGTCCCCGTCGATGTCCTCCGGCCGCCGTTCCTGGCCAGTACCGAGCCGCCGTCCTCTCGTTCAAAGACGCCTACTTTCCGAAGGATCACGGTCAGATGAACTCCATCAGTCCCCGGAGAAGGTTCGCCCGCGCCGCCGTAGCGGGTCTCGCGCTGACAGGTCTGCTCTCCGCTTGCGGCGGGTCCGGCTCCGGGGACGACTCGTCCTCCGGGGCGTCCGGCCCGGTCACCCTCCCCTTCTGGGGCTGGGCCAACGGCCAGGAGGCCGTCGTCAAGGCGTTCAACGCCGCCCACAAGGACATCAAGCTCAAGTACACCAAGGTCACCGACCAGTTGACCATGCAGAAACAGCTGACCAACGCGGTGAAGGCGAAGAACGCGCCTTGCCTGGTGCAGAACACCGCCGAGTACGTGACCAGTTGGGTCTCGCAGGGCGCACTCGCCGACATCACCAAGTACGTCGAGGCCGACAAGGACAGGTTCAACTCCGGCTCCTGGTCCGCCGCGCAGGTGCAGGGCAAGCTCTACGGCGTCCCCACCAGCTCCGCGCCCAACTTCACCATCTACCGCACCGACATCTTCCGGAAGTACGGCCTGAAGGCCCCTGCCACCTGGGACGACTTCATCGCCGCGGGCAAGCAGCTGAAGAAGCGCGGCGTCAAGATCACCAACTACGCCGGTGAGGACCCGAGCACCCTGGAGGTGCTCGCCATGCAGGCCGGGGCGCACTGGTACGCGATCGACGGCAACTCCTGGAAGGTGGACTTCCAGGACCAGGGCACCCTCAAGGCGGCGCAGGTGATCCAGGAGATCATCGACAACGACCTCAACTCCAAGCTGTCCTTCGCCGACTACGCGGCCGTGCAGCGCAACTACGACGACGGTGGCACCGCGACCCGGCAGATCTCCACCTGGCAGATGGCCGGCATGGTGCAGAACTTCACCAAGTCCAACGGCACATGGGCCCTTTCGCCCTGGCCGACGTTCAGCGGCGAGGCGGCCAAGACCCCGGCCGGCACCAACCTCACCGGCAGCCTGACCCTGGTCACCGAGCAGTGCGACCACCAGCGGCAGGCCGCCGAGGCCGCCCTGTGGATGTCCACCGATACCGGCGCGGTGAAGACGATGGCCAGCCCCGAGACCGGCAACGGTGTGATGCCCGCGCTGGCCGACAGCAGCGCGTACGTCGACGACGCGATCTCCGCCAAGCTCCTCGGCACGAACTACGAGCCGGCCAAGAAGATCGTGACCGACAGCCTCGGCACGGTCACCACCGACTGGACCTTCGGCCCCGACTGGACCGCGATGTTCACGGAGATGCAGGCCGGCTGGGCCAAGGTCATCAACAAGCAGCAGACGGTCACCGACCTGCTGGCGCACATGCAGCAGTGGACGGTCGACGATCTGAAGTCCCGCGGCATCAGCGTCAAGGGCTGAGGAAGCAGCGATGATCCGCTCCCAGCGCTGGAAGGGCGCCGCCTTCACGGTGCCCTTCCAGCTCGGCTTCGTCTTCCTCTACCTGGTCCCCATCGGCTACGCCGTCCACCAGTCCCTGTTCCGCGAGCAGCAGTCCGGCCTCGGTCTGGGCGGGGCGACGGAGAAGTTCTCGGGCCTGGCCAACTACCGGCAGGGCGTGACCGATCCGGCGTTCCTGAGTTCCGTCCTGCGCGTGGTGCTGTTCGCTTGCGTCCAGATCCCGGTGATGCTGTTCGTCAGCCTGGTGCTGGCGCTGTTCCTGGACGCGATCACGTCCAGGGTGGCGAGCAGGTTCCGGATCCTGCTGCTGGTGCCGTACATGATCCCCGGGGTGGTCGCGGCGATCGTGTGGATCAACCTCTACAGCCCTTCGGTCGGCCCGCTCACCTCGCTGGGCAAGCTGTTCGGCTCCTCCTGGAACTTCTTCGCGCCGTCCATGGTCTGGCCGTCCATCGGCAACCTGCTGACCTGGCACGGCATCGGCTACAACATGGTGATCATCTATGCGGCGCTCCGGGCCGTGCCGCGCGAGCTGTTCGAGGCCGCGCGTCTCGACGGCGCCTCCGAGATCCGGATCGCGCGCAGCATCAAGGTCCCGTACGTGCGCGGGGCGCTCGTCCTGACGGGTCTGCTCTCCATCATCCAGATGCTGCAGATCTTCAACGAGCCCGCGCTGTTCCGGAACGTCACCCCGCAGACGGTGGACGACAGCTTCACCCCCATCATGATCATCTACAACCAGGCGTTCACCGCCGGCAACTACCACTACGCCGCTGCGCTGTCGGTGCTGCTCGCCCTCATCCTCGGCATCGCCTCCTTCCTCTTCTACCGGCTGACTTCGAGGGAGGCCGACTGATGGTGCTCGCCGAAAACCGCGCCAAGCAGCCCCCGACACCGGCCGTGCGCCGACTCACCCGCCCGGACCCGGCGGCCCGCGGCCGGGGCGGCCAGCGCTTCCTGCTCGTCGGCCTGGTCCTGGCGAGCGCCTACAGCCTGTTCCCGGTGTGGTGGCTGATCGTCGCCGCGACGAAGGACCGTACGGGGCTGTACCAGAGCAACGGCCTGTGGTTCTCCGGCATGCACCTGTGGGACAACCTGCATCAGCTGTTCACCTACGAGGACGGCATCTTCCTGCGCTGGACCGCCAACTCGCTGCTGTACGCGGGTGTCGGCTCTCTCGGCGGCACGCTCATCGCCCTCGCCACGGGCTACGGCCTGGCCCGCTTCGACTTCCCGGGCCGCAGCGTGGTGTTCGCGTGCGTGGTGGGCTCGTTCCTGATCCCGATCGCCCTGCTCACGCTCCCCCTGTACCTGCTGTTCTCGGCGATCGGACTGGTCGACACCCCCTGGGCGATGCTGATCCCCTGCCTGATCAACCCGTTCAGCGTCTACCTCGCCAAGGTCTACACCGAGGCCACGGTCCCCTTCGAACTCCTGGAGGCCGCCCGTCTGGACGGCGCCGGGGAACTCCGCATCTTCCTCAGCATCGTGCTGCGGATGATGACGACGGGCGGCGCCACGGTGTTCCTGCTGGCCTTCGTCAACACCTGGAACGCCTTCTTCCTCCCGCTCACCGTGCTGCGCGGCGAGGAGAACTGGACGCTCAACCTGGGCCTGTACAACTGGTCCGGCAAACGCCTGGAGTCGGGCGTCGACCTGACCAGCCTGGTCCTGACGGGCGCGCTGCTCTCCATCGTGCCGATGGCGATCATGATGGTCGCGATGCGTCGCTACTGGCGTACCGGGGTCACCCTGGGGGCCCTCAAGTGACCGTGCGGCAGAAGGCCTTGGCCACCGTACTCCGCAGCCCGGTGATCCGCGGCCTCGCCCCGGACCCGTCGCCGGTCCGGGCCGGCGACCGGTACTCCGGGGCGACCAGTCCTTCGAGTGGTTTGCGACGATCACGATCCACGGCTCGCGGGACCTGGCCCACTGGAAGTACACGGCCAGGTGCGGGGCGCGATCCCCGAGGACTTCACGTCGCGCGGAGACCCACCTAGGATAGCAAGCGCTTTCTGCGCGCCGGTGTCCGGAGAGGTGGTTCCCGATGGTCCGTACGGGGAGTGCGAGCGTGACGGTCGGACCGACGCTGGCCGTCGTGGCCCGCGAGGCGGGGGTGTCGGTGCCGACCGCCTCCAAGGTGGTCAACGGCCGGGAGGACGTGGCGCCCGAGACGCGCCGCCGGGTCACGGAGGCGCTGGACCGGCTCGGTTACGTCCGCAGACCGAGGTTCGACACGGTCAGGACGCCGCGGCTGGTCGACCTCGTCGTGCACTCGCTGGAGAGCTCGTGGTCGGGTGCGGTGCTGCACGGGGTGGAGGAGGCGGCCCACGACGCGGGTCTGGACGTGATCGTCTCGGCTGCCGGCCTCACCCGGCCACGAAGCGGCCGCCCGCAGCGCGGCTGGCTGGACAAGCTCACCGCGCGCGGCTCGGCCGGAGTGCTGTTCAACCTGGCCGAGCTGACGGAGTCCCAGTACGCCTGGCTCGACCAGCACCGCATCCCGTACGTGATGATCGACCCGGTCCTCGAACCGCCGCCGGGCGTGGTGTCGGTGGGCGCGGCGAACTGGCAGGGCGGGGTCACCGCGACCGAGCACCTGCTGTCGCTCGGCCACGAGCGGATCGCCGTGATCGCCGGCCCGCACCACAAACTGTGCAGCAGCGGCCGGGTCGCCGGCTACCGCTCGGCACTGGCGTCGGCCGGACTGCGCCAACGGCCCGAATACGTACGTCACGCCGACTTCGACGAGGCCACGGGCCTCCTCCGCATGCGGGAACTGCTCGATCTGCCCGAACCGCCCACCGCTGTCTTCGTGTGCTCGGACACCATGGCGCTCGGGGCGTACGAGGCGTTGGCCGAGCGGAGGTTGAAGGTCCCGTACGACGTCAGCGTGGTCGGCTTCGACGACCTCCCCGAGGCCCGCTGGGCCGCCCCGCCTCTGACCACCGTCCGCCAGCCACTGGCGGAGATGGCCGCGACGGCACTGCGCCTGCTGGTACGGATGATGGACGGTCACCGCCCGGAGGGAACCCGCACGGAACTGTCGACGCGTCTGGTGGAACGCGCGAGCACGGCTCCGCCGGGGGGCTGAGGGGGGCGACCCCGCCAGAGCCGCCCACGCCTTGCATCATCTTCACTGCGGAGCCGGGATCGGCTTCGTCGTCACCGCGGCTGTCGAGGAACCGAGCGGCGTCGACGACCAGTCCGGCAAGGGCCCGGCGTCAGCGGATCCATGTCAGCCGTCCGCGACCTAGCCGACCGGTTCGGGTTGCGGTTCCAGTTGCCGCGCCGGTGCGGCCTTCGGTTCCCACAGTTTGTTGGTCCGGACGAAGCCGTAAATCACTGAGGTCATCGCCAGGATGAGAAGCGGTCCGAACACCCACGGATGTTCGGCCATCTCCATCGGCAGATAGCGATACGACACCAGGAGCGCGGCGAAGACCGTGGTGCCGTGAGCGACCAGTTGGATTCCTGACCGATCCCAGCCGCGGTCGAGCGAGCGCAGAGCCGCCTCGATCGTGAGCGTGAACACCACGCCGGCGACGATGTCCGCGCCGTAGTGGTAGCCGAAGCCCAGCGTTGCGCCGAGCGTGGCAATCAGCCAGAACGCGCCTGCGACTTGCAGAATCCGTGGGCCCTTGCGGGAATGAATGAAGATCGCCGTAGCCCACGCCGTGTGCAGGCTCGGCATGCAGTTGCGTGGGGTGATCTCGTCGTACGGCATCGGGTGCGGGGCGCTGATCGGCGGCGGTGTGTTCGGCCAGATGTCGGCCAGCGCCCAGTGGCCGCCGCCGGTGTCGAATGCGCCGCCGCCGTAGGCGAAGATCGGTCCGACCACCGGGAAGATCATGTAGATGCCCGGTCCGAGGAGGCCGATCACCAGAAAGGTGCGCACCAGATGATGGCGCGGGAAGCGGCCCTCGACCGCCACGTTTCGCAGCTGGTACAGCGCGACGACGACCGCGGCCACCGCAAGCTGAATGTAGACCCAGTCAAGAACACGGGCGCCGATCGGACCGGTGGCCGTGACGATCCGGCCCACCAGCCACGACGGGTTGCCCAGCGCGTGATCGGCGGTTGCCACGTACTGGTCGAGCACCGCCGGGCGGGTCTTCGACGTGATGAGCAGCCAGGCATCGCCGGTCTTGCGGCCGGTCACCAGCAGCAGGCCCAGCCCGACACCCTTCAGCAGCAGAACACGTTCCCGGCCGGTGCGGCGCGTGACAGCGATGACCCCATAGCCCAAAATCACCCACAACGCGCCGTTGCCGAACATCATCTTGGCGTCGACCGCCCACCGCACCAGAAAGAAGGCGACGTCGATGCCGATCGCGGCAGCCGCCGCGATGAGCCGTTGCCGCCAGGTGAGCACCACCATCATCAACGCCATACTGGCGTACAACAGCGGCCCCGATTTGGGGGCGAATATCACCTCTTGCGCCTGGTTGGTAATCGGCCCCGGCTGGCCGTAGTGACGTGCGGCGACCTCCAGCGCGATGAGGAATCCGAGGGCTACCACACCCACTGCGGCCCACAGTATCGCCCGTGGTTGACGCCACGCGACGAACGCAATTCTGCTTTTTATTCGCGAAAACACCCGCGAGGATATATTTATCAATTATTTGGCTGATTTGTTAGATGTTGGTCAACTGGGTGGCGCTTCGGGCTGGATGGCATGGTTTTCCGGTGAACGACGGGCGATGAAACGATCGTCGCGAGCTCGAACATGCTATCGGAGCGGTGCGGGTGGGGTCGCTGGTCACGGGTGATGCGAAGGACAGTCGGTCGGCTCCCCGTCCAGCAGTTCGCGGGTCAGGGTGTTCGGCGCCCGTGAGTCGAGGCCGAGGAAGGCGGCCCGCCAGGCGAAGTGGGAGGCCCCGATCCGCTCCAGCCGCGCCGAAGCGTCACTCGTCCGCCAGCCGGCCCGCCCAGTCGATTCCGCCGCGCAGCTGGGCGCGGAAGTCCGGGTCCAGGTAGGCGGCGGAGGCGTGGCCGAGGGCCGTGTAGAAGACGCGGCCGGCGCCCTGCTCCCGGCACCAGACCAGCGGGTGGTCGTCGCCCATACCGCCGCCGGAGTACGACGACTCGTCGGCGCGGGCCAGGACGCGCACCGCGCCGCGCGGGTTGGTGCGGAAGTCGTACCACTCGTCGGTGAACTCCCAGACCGCGGGCAGATGCCGGGTGGCGGGATGGCCGCGGTCCTCGACGACGGCCTTGCCGGGCTGGTACTCGGGGTGCCGGGCGAAACGGGCGCCGAGCAGTTCGCCGTAGTAGGGCCAGTCGTACTCGGTGCAGGCCGCGGCGTGCACGCCCACGAACCCCCCACCCGCCTCGACGTACCCGGCGAGCCGTTCCCGGCCGGCCGGGGTCAGCACCTCGCCGCTGGTGGACAGGAAGACAACGGCCACGTACGCGTCCAGGGGCCGTTCCAGAGCGGTGGGGTCCTCGGTGTGGTCGACCTCGTATCCGCCGAGGGTGCGTACGGCGGCGACGGCGTCGGGGATGGAGTCGTGGCGGTAGTCGGTGGTGCGGGTGTACACGAGCAGGCGGGCGGTCATGGCGCAGGACCCTATGTCACCTCGTCTTACCGGGCCCAGGGACCTCGATGGACGAAAACTTTCGAGGGCGCTCGGGGCGGGGCGGGTGCGCCGGGGCCTCCGCCTTTCCGCAGCGATCCTGTGCGCCGGGCAGCCGGGGCCGACAACCGCGCACTCCGTCGGCGGACAGGAGGCGTGGCGCGGGCGCCTTCCCCCGGTCGCGGGCAGTAGCGTCGCGCGCAGAGCCGTCCGCACCTGGTGGCGCCGGTGCCGCCGGGGTACCGCCGTGGAGGAGGACGATGACCGAACTGTCGGAGCACACCGAGGAACTCCAGCGGCCCTCCGCCTCCCGCGACTCCCTCGGCCGTAGGCTGCTGCGCTGGGCGTCCACGACGGACCACAAGGAGATCGGACGCCTGTACATGGTCACGGCGTTCTGTTTCTTTCTCTTCGCCGGTCTGCTGGCACTCGGCATGCGGGCCGAACTCGCGCGTCCCGGACTGCAGTTCCTCAGCGAGCACGGCTACAACCAGTTCGTCACGATCCACGGCACGATCATGATGCTGCTGTTCGCGACCCCGATGTTCGCCGGGTTCGCGAACGCCGTGATGCCGCTCCAGATCGGCGCGCCGGACGTGGCCTTCCCCCGGCTCAACGCGCTGTCCTACTGGATGTACCTCTTCGGCGGCCTGATGGTCGTCTCGGGGTTCCTGGTGCCGGGCGGCGCGGCGGCGTTCGGCTGGTTCGCGTACGCGCCGCTGAACAGTGCCTACCACTCGCCCGGCGCGGGCGGTGACCTGTGGGTGATGGGGCTCGTCGTCACCGGTGTGTCGACCACGCTGGGCGCGGTCAACTTCATCTCCACGATCCTGTGTCTGCGCGCCCCGGGAATGACGATGTTCCGAATGCCGGTCTTCACCTGGAACGTGCTGTTCACGTCGATCCTCGTACTGCCCGCGTTCCCGGTGCTGGCGGCGACGCTGCTGGCGCTGGAGTCGGACCGGAAGTTCGGCTCGCACGTCTTCGACGCTACGAACGGCGGCGCGATCCTCTGGCAGCACCTGTTCTGGTTCTTCGGCCACCCCGAGGTGTACATCGTGGCGCTGCCGTTCTTCGGGATCGTCACGGAGATCATCCCGGTGTTCTCGCGCAAGCCGCTCTTCGGATATCTGCCGATGATCGGCGCGACGATCACGATCACCATGCTGTCCGCGGTGGTGTGGGCGCACCACATGTTCGCGACGGGCGCGGTGCTGCTGCCGTTCTTCTCGCTGATGTCGTTCCTGATCGCCGTGCCCACCGGCATCAAATTCTTCGCATGGATCGGCACGATGCACAACGGGTCCCTGTCCTTCGAGACCCCGATGCTGTGGGCGATGGGGTTCCTGATGTCGTTCCTGCTGGGCGGGCTGAGCGGGGTGCTCATCGCGTCGCCGCCGCTGGACTTCCATCTCACCGACTCGTACTTCATCGTGGCGCACCTGCACTACGTGCTGTTCGGCACCGTGGTCTTCGCGATGTTCGCCGGGTTCTACTTCTGGTGGCCCAAGTTCACCGGGCGGATGCTGGACGAGCGACTGGGCAAGCTGCACTTCTGGCTGCTGTTCCCGGCGTTCCAGCTGACCTTCCTGGTGCAGCACTGGCTCGGCGAGGAGGGCATGCCCCGCCGGTACGCCGACTACCTGCCCTCGGACGGGTTCACGCTGCTCAACACCCTCTCGTCGGTGGGCGCGTTCCTGCTCGGCGTCTCCACCCTCCCCTTCCTCTACAACGTGTGGCACACGACCCGGCACGGCCGACGCGTCACCGAGGACGACCCCTGGGGCTACGGGCGGGGACTGGAGTGGGCGACGTCCTGTCCGCCGCCCCGGCACAACTTCGTGGCGCTGCCCCGGGTGCGCTCGGAGTCCCCGGCCTTCGATCTGCGCCATCCGGCCATCGTGCAGCGCAGACGGGAGCAGTTGCCCCATGCGGACTGAGGCGTTGCTGTTCGGCGGTGTCGCCGTCTTCTTCGGGGGCACCGCGGTGCTCTACGGCATCTGGTCGCACGCTGATCCGGCCGGTACGGCGGCGCTGATCGTCGCGTTCCTCATGGGCGCGGTGATCTCGTTCTTCTGCGCGATGAACTACCGGCGCAGGGGACGCCGCCCCCAGGACCGCCCCGACGCCGAGGTGGCCGACGGCGCCGGGCCGCTGGAGTTCTTCCCGCCGGAGAGCCGCTGGCCGATCATCACCGCCGCCGGGTTCGCGGTCGCCTCGACGGGGGTGGTGTACGGGCTGTGGCTGTTCATCATCGGCGTCGGCGTACTGGGAGCCGGGGTGTTCGGAATGGTGTTCCAGTACGCCGGCCGGGACTCCGGCCGGGAGGGGTGATCGGGGTCATGGGGGCGCCGGGCCGGAACTTCTCCACCGGCACCTGGTCGCTCTCGTAGCCCCCGGCGACGGACTGACGCACCTCACCGGTCTCCTCGCCCTCGGTCAGTCGTTCGTGCTCCGACTCCAGCAGGGCGTGGCACAGGCGCCGGGTGACCATGAAGGCCAGGACCGGACCCACGACGAGGGCGATGCGCAGGATCCAGGTGATGACGTTCACGGAGATGCGGAACGTCTGGGCGATGACGTCGTTGCCGCCGCCCAGCAGCAGGACGCCGTAGAAGACGATGCCGGCGACGCCGAGCCCGGTTCGCACGGGGCGTTCGCGCGGGCGGTCGCACAGATGGTGTTCCTGCTCCCACTCCCCCGTGAGCCGCTGTTCGACGAACGGATACACGTACAGGACGGTGAAGAAGAGACCGGGAAGGACGACGGCCGGCAGCAGGACGTTCCACATGAGGGTGTGGCCGGCGAGGTTCGTCTCCCAGGGCGGCACGAGCCGCAGCGCGCCCTCCAGGAAGCCGACGTAGAAGTCGGGCTGGGAGCCGGTCGACACGACGTCCGGGCGGTAGGGGCCGTAGACCCAGACCGGGTTGATCTGCGCGAGCCCGGCGAGCAGGGTCAGCACGCCGAAGACCATGAGGGACAAGCCGGCCGAGGACGCCGTGAACTGGGGGACCATCGGCTTGCCGACGGCGTTCTTCTCGGTCTTGCCCGGGCCGCGCCAGTGGGTGTGCTTCAGGTGGAAGACCAGGATCAGGTGGACGGTGACCAGGGCGATCAGCGCGCCGGGCAGCAGCAGGATGTGCAGGCTGTACAGCCTGGGCACGATGTCCTGCCCGGGGAACTCGGCCCCGAACGCGAACATGCTCACGTAGGTGCCCACGACGGGGATGGACAGCATGATGCCCTGCGCGATGCGCAGTCCCGTGCCGGAGAGCAGGTCGTCGGGGAGCGAGTAGCCCGCGAACCCCTCGGCCAGGGCGAGCGCCAGGAGGGTGACGCCGATGACCCAGTTCATCTCCCGGGGCCTGCGGAAGGCGCCGGTGAAGAAGATCCGCAGCAGATGCACGCCGATCGCGGCGACGAAGACGAGGGCCGCCCAGTGGTGCAGCTGCCGGATGAGCAGTCCGCCGCGCACGTCGAAGCTGATGTGCAGGGTGGAGTCGAAGGCCACGGACATAGGGACGCCGCGCAGGGGCAGGTACGAGCCGTCGTAGACGACCTCGCGCATCTCGGGTTTGAAGAAGAAGGTCAGCCAGACGCCCGTCAGCACCAGGACGATCAGGCTGTAGAGCGCCAGCTCGCCGAGGAAGAACGACCAGTGGTGGGGGAACGCCTTGCGCAGCAGCCCCCCGCCGTCGTACACCGGCAGCCGGGCGTCGGCGGCGTCGGCCAGGCGCTCGCCGCGGTGGCGGGCCCGCCCTGCGCGCAGCTCGCGGTCCACGGAACGCCCCCTTCTGCCCTGTGTCGCGTCGTCGGTCGTCACTGGGCATGCCTAGCCGCGCGGTCGCCCGGCGAGTACGGCGGGTGCGTGAAACACTCGCGCGGCTGGGCGGCGACACCCTTTCGGCCGACCGGGCAGGGGGTTGCGGTGAGCCGGTGGTCAGCCGCCGGCGCCCGGGTCGTTGTTCGGCGCCCCGTCGCCGACCGTGGGCAGGTCGCCGCGTTCCACGGGCTCGGTCGCCCGGGGGGCTGCGGGCGGCAGCAGGGCGTCGAGTTCGTCGGCGGAGGGCCGGTGGACCTTGTGGGCCGCCGCACGCAGCACGTCGCGCGGGACGCCGTCGCCACCGACCCGGACGACGTATCCCTTCTTCGGGACGGCGTACTCGCTCTGCTCACCGGCGCTGCGGTACCACGCGTCGCCGTCGCGCGTGCAGCTGGTCCGGTCGGCGGTGGCATCGCGGACGGGCTGCGTCGGGCAGCTCCGGGCGGTCAGCGTGCCCCGGTCGACGTAGAGCTGGAGCTGGGCGCCGGTCTTCCGCGAGACGTAGACGGCGGAGACGCCGTCGTCTCCGTACACGCCGACGGACTGCTGGGCCAAGGTGAAGCCGGGGGCCTCGGTGACGTAGACGAGTTCCGGGGCGATACCCAACGCCTGGGCGCGGGAGGCGAGTTCCGCCGGGTCCGCGGCGCCCGCGCCGCCCGCCTTCTCGGTGCCGCAGGCGGTGAGCAGCGCGGGCATGAGGAGCAGCAGCGGAAGAATGCGTACGGTACGGATCACGGGCCCATCCTGCCGCACAGGTGTTCCACAGGTGGGGGTGTCGGGAGGAGTGGGGCGCGTAGTCTCCGGCGGGATGAACGCCAACGCCCGTGTACCGCTGCTGGACCACCTCGTTCTCGCGACCCCCGATCTGGCGGCGACCGTCGCCGACTTCACCCGGCGTACCGGCGTGGCGCCCGCCCCCGGCGGTGTCCATGTCGGGCGCGGCACCCGCAACCACCTCGTCGGTCTCGGCGGCACGAGCTATCTGGAGATCCTCGGCCCGGATCCGGAGCAGCCCGAGCCCACGGGTCCGCGCCCCTTCGGCGTCGACGCTCTGGCCGCCCCGCGGACGATCACCTGGGCGATCAGCCCGTCCGACCTGGACGCGGCGGTCGCGGCCGCACGCGCCCAGGGCTACGACCCGGGCGACGTACGGGCGATGAGCCGCCGCCGCCCCGACGGCACCCTGCTGGAGTGGCGCCTGACCGACGGGGCCTCGGCCCACCCCTGCGGGCTGGTGCCGTTCCTCATCGACTGGGGCGCCTCGGCCCACCCCACGGCATCCGGCCTGCCCGTCACTCCTCTGCTGGCGCTGTCCGCGACCGCCCCCGACCCGGACGAGATCCGGTCGTTGCTGGCCGCGCTGGGCACGGACCTCCCGCTCACCCAGGGGCCGGTGGGGCTGTCGTTCACGCTGGAGACGCCCAGGGGGCCGGTGACCTTCGGCTGACCGGCGTGTCCGATTCGTTCAAGACCGGCGGCCGGGTCCCTGTCTACGGTGGCCGTATGAGTCCACGATTCGATGCCATCGGGCTGGTCGTCTCCGACATGGCCGCCTCCGTCGCCTTCTACCGCCGGCTCGGGTTCGCGTTCCCCGAAGGGTCCGAGCAGGAGCCGCACGCCGAGGCCGAACTGCCGGGCGGGCTACGTCTGCTGCTGGACACGGAGGACACCGTCCGGTCCTTCCACCCGGAGTGGCGGGCACCGTCCGGTGGGAGCCGGGCCGCGCTCGCGCTGCGGTGCGAGGGGCCGGAGGAGGTCGACGCCGTGTTCGAAGAGCTGGTGGGCGCCGGTTGTCGCGGCGAGCTGAAGCCGTGGGACGCCTTCTGGGGGCAGCGGTACGCCGTCGTGCTCGACCCCGACGGGAACGGGGTCGATCTGTTCGCGCCGCCGGCCGAGTAGCTCGCCCAGCGTCATGCCCGTCAACTCCCTCACGTTCCGGGCGAGGTGAGCCTGGTCGGCGTATCCGGCCCGGGCCGCCGTCTCGGCGTGGGGGACGCCGGCGCGGGCCAGGGCGAGGGCCCGTTGCAGGCGCAGGATGCGGGCCAGCGTCTTGGGGCCGTAGCCGAAGGCGGCCAGTGAGCGGCGGTGCAACTGGCGTGCGCCCAGGCCGAGTTCGTCTGCGGTCGCGGCGACCGGGTGGCCCGCGTCCAGGGCGGCGACCAGCCGCGTCAGGAGGGGGTCGGGCGGGGCCGTGTCCGCCGCCAGGTCCATCGCGATGTCCTCCAGCGCGGTCACCGGGTCGGCGGCCGCGTCGACGCGGCCGCGCAGGCGCCGTACCTGCGCGGCCGGCCACAGGTCGGCCGGCTCCACGCGCCGGTCGCGCAGTTCGTGCGCCGGCACGCCGAGCAGGGCGGGCGCGGTGCCGGGGCGGAAGCGGACGCCCGCCCAGTGCGCGGGCGGGCCGTCGGGGACGTGCGCCCGCGTGTCCGGACCGGCGATCAGCAGCCGCCCCTCGGTCCACAGCAGGTCCATGCAGCCGTCGGGCAGCACCGGGCGCGCGCCGAACGCCGACGGGGTGCTCGTCCACACCACCGCGCCGGCCAGGCGGGAGGGCCGCTCCGCGTACACGTCGGCCAGACTACGCCGCGCGCGTCCGGTGTTCCTTCGGCCTGAGGACGTACACCGCTCGAAGCCACCGGACGGGGCGAACGCGCTGCCCTGGCCGACCGCGCCGGCGACGGCTTCGAGGGTGTCGTCGCCCGGCGAGGAGCGGGCGCGGCCGACGGAGGGCGCGCCGCCCCCGCAGCCGCGGCCCCCGTGCGACGGACTTCGCGCGGGAGGCCGGAGCCGCGGGGGCGGCCTTGAGGACGTGAGCGGCACCGGCCCCGCCGGTCACTTCTCCGGGGGCGGTTCCTCCGTGTTCCCGTTCCCCTTCGGGGAACTCTTCGCATGCGTCCGGAGCCGTCCCGTCACGTCCTCCGGTGGCAGGAACCGGGACCAGCGCTCGGGGAACTCGGACGGCATGTCGGGGTCGTCGGGATCGTCGTCGTCATCGTCGTGCGCACGCGCCGCCGTCATCCGGGCGACGTACTCCGCGGCCACCTCCCCCCGCAGCCGCTCGTTCGCCGCGCGGGCGGCGGCGGTCGCGGCGGCCGGCCAGACACGGTCGATCGCGGCGTTGACCGCGGCCCCGACGAGCACGGCGAAGGCGGACACACCGATCCACAGCAGTACGGCGACGGCGGCGGCGAGGGAGCCGTAGATCGTCGCGCCCTCGATGGTGTTCTGGAGGTAGATGCGGAGCAGGAAGCTGCCGAGGACCCACATGGCGAGCGCCACGAGGGCGCCGGGCACGTCCTCGATCCACGGTGAGCGCACCGGCACGGACACGTGGTAGAGCGTCGTCAGGAAGGCGATGGACAGCACGATCACCACGGGCCAGTACAGGACCTGCACCACCGTCGTCGACCAGGGCAGGATCCGCACCACCGCGTCCGGGCCCGCGACCATCAGGGGCAGCGCGACCGAGCCGATCAGCAGCGCCCCGATGAACAGCAGGAAGGCCACCAAGCGGGTCTTGACGATCCCGCGGACGCCGTCGAGGCCGTACATGACGGTGATGGTGTCGATGAAGACGTTCACCGCGCGGGAGCCGGACCAGAGCGCGAACAGGAAGCCTATGGAGATGACGTCGGGACGGCCGCCCCTCATCACGTCGTCCAGGATCGGCTGCGCGATCTCCTTGACGCCCTTGTCGGACAGGACGGTGCGCGAGGCCTCCAGGATGTTGCTCTCGAGGCTGCTGATGCTGTCGGTGCCGGTCCAGTCGTCGACGTAGCCGAGCAGTCCGATCAGGCTCAGCAGCAGCGGCGGCACGGACAGCAGCGAGAAGAACGCCGCCTCGGCCGCGAGGCCCAGGATGCGGTACTCGATGCACGAGTTGACGGTGTCCTTCAGGAGCAGCCAGGCGGTCCTGCGCTTGGAGACGTTCCGGTAGAGGGCACGCGCCCGGTGGAGACGCCCGGACGGGCTCTCGGGTTGCTGGGGAGACTGACTTGCTGGCTGCACGTCCTAAAGGTATCCGTCGCGCGACCATGAACTCACCCCTGGTGTGACAGCCGGTGCGGTCGCGCCCGTGGCGCCGCCCGGTGGCTGTCCCAGCACGACCGCCCCGGCCTCACCGCGGTCGCCATCGCTCCGGACCTCGGCGAACGCTGTCTCGACACCGTCTACCGCCCCGGGCCGGCCGGAGGAGGCGCTGACGCAGGACCCACTGGAGACGGCCCTGACCCGCCTCGGCCGGCCCGGGCAACCGCCCCGACCGCACGACCGACACGGCCGCAGGCGGCACCACCCGGCGGCCGCCCCACCGCTGCCGCCTGGCCTCACCGCGGCCCCGTCGCCCCGGGCCCCTCCCGGCTGGGTCGAGGCGGGGGTGTCGTGTGCCGTGTCAGGGCGGTCATGACCATCGCTGTGGCGGGTAGGTTCCGGGATATGGCAGGCAGTACGCACACCGTGACCAATCAGCCCCCGCCCCTGACCGGATACGACGTCTACACCGCCGACCGGGCGCTGACGGAGGCGGTCGAACGGCATGTCGATCCGGCGGTGCTCGACGAGGCGCGCGGCGAGCTCGCGGCGCTGGGTCGGGCCGCCGGGTCGGCGCAGTTGCAGGAGTGGGGGACGCAGGCCAACGACAATCCGCCGAGGCTGCGGACGCACGACCGCTACGGCAACCGGATCGACGAGGTCGACTTCGACCCGGCCTGGCACCGGCTGCTCGGCAAGGGCGTCTCGGCGGGCCTGACCGGGGCCTGGGTCCGGCCGGGCGGGCATGTGCGGCGGGCGGCCGGGTTCCTGGTGTGGACGCAGGTCGAGGCCGGCAACGGCTGCCCGCTGTCGATGACCCACGCGGCCGTACCGGCCCTGCGCCACGACCCGGAGCTCGCCGCCGAGTGGGAGCCGCGGCTGACGTCCACGATCTACGACCGGGAGCTGCGGCCCGCCCACCTCAAGGCGGGGGCGCTGTTCGGGATGGGCATGACCGAGAAGCAGGGCGGCAGCGATGTACGGGCGAACACCACGGCCGCGGCCCCGCTCGCGGAGCCCGGGACGTATGCGCTGACCGGGCACAAATGGTTCTGCTCGGCGCCGATGTCGGACGGGTTCCTGGTGCTGGCGCAGGCCCCGGAGGGACTGACGTGCTTCCTGGTGCCCCGCGTGCTGGAGGACGGCTCGCGCAACGTGTTCCGGATCCAGCGGCTCAAGAACAAGCTGGGCAACCGGTCGAACGCCTCCTCCGAGGTCGAGTTCGACGGGACCTGGGCGCGCCGCGTCGGTGCGGAGGGGCGCGGGGTGCGCACCATCATCGAGATGGTCGCGGCGACCCGGCTCGACTGCGTGCTGGGCTCGGCGGGACTGATGCGGCAGGCCGTGGCGCAGGCGGTGCACCACTGCACGTACCGGGAGGCGTTCGGCGGCCCGCTCCTCGACAAGCCGCTGATGCGTAATGTTCTGGCCGATCTCGCGCTGGAGTCGGAGGCGGCGACGACCCTCGCGCTGCGCCTCGCGGCCGCCTGGGACGACGGCGGTGAACAGGAGCGGGCGCTGCTGCGGATCGCGGTGCCGGCGGCCAAGTACTGGGTGACCAAACGGTGCGCGCCGGTGACGGTGGAGGCCGCGGAGTGCCTGGGTGGCAACGGGTACGTCGAGGAGTCGGGCCTGCCCCGGCTGGTGCGCGAGTCGCCGCTGAACTCGGTCTGGGAGGGCGCGGGCAACGTCCAGGCGCTGGACGTGCTGCGGGCGCTGCAACGGGAGCCGCAGGCGCTGAACGCCTACCTCCGTGAGGTCGGGCGGGCGCGCGGCGCCGATCACCGGCTGGACGGGGCGATCAAGGACCTGCTGACCGAACTCGCCGACCTGGCGGGCATCGAGGGGCGGGCCCGGCGGCTCGCCGAGCGGCTGGCGCTGGTGCTCCAGGGCGCGCTGCTCGTCCAGTACGCGCCGCCCGAGGTCGCGGACGCCTTCTGCGCCTCGCGGCTGGGCGGCGACTGGGGCGCGGCCTTCGGGACCCTGCCGCACACCCTTGACCTGGCGTCGATCGTGGAGCGGGCTCGGCCGGTGTCCTGACCTGCGCGTATCCGTCGTACGACTACGCGGGGGTGATGCTGCGCCGACACGGCACCACCCCCGCTGAGTTGGCCCTGCGAGGCCAGAAACGCCGCTCGGGACGGCGTGGGTCAAGTTTCAAACACCGCGTGGTCGTTCACCAGGGTTGCAAGGGGTTGCAACTTGTTGGTCTCTGTGTCCGGACTGTGTCCCTCCGTCATCGGCGAGCGGCAGTATGTGACGCACCACCTGAACCAGCGGAACAGGACCGGAAACCGTCGGCCGAGGCGCTTGACATTCTCCGGTTGTCGCAGGCCCTTCCTGGGAGGACCCAGTGGCGAACTCGCCGAAGAACGTGACGCAACTCGCCGCCGTCGACGCGGCGCGCGCGGCGCGGATGCTCAGCGACGTGCGCGACGCCACGCTCGCCGGACAGCGCGCGCGCATCGCTCCCCGCCCCGTGATCGAACAGTCCTGGGGGCGCATGCTGCGCAGCGGCGTCGACCCCGAGCACGACTTCAGATCGGGGCTGCTCGCCCCCGACGAGGTCCAGCGGCGCCGGGAGGAGTCCCCGCTGCGGCATGTCCTGCCGGTGTTGCGCGAGGGTCTGCTCCAGGTCGCGGACACCGCCCACCACATCATGGTGATCGCCGACGCGGAGGGCCGGGTGCTGTGGCGCGAGGGCTGTTCGCCGGTGCTGCGCAAGGCCGACGGGCTCGGGTTCGAACTCGGCGCGGACTGGCGTGAGGACGTCGTCGGCACGAACGGGGTGGGTACCCCGGCGGTGGTGCGCCGTCCCGTCCAGGTGTTCGCCGCCGAGCACTTCGTACGCAGTCACGCGTCGTGGACCTGTACGGGCGCGCCGATCACCGATCCCCGGGACGGCCGGCTGCTGGGTGTGGTGGACGTCAGCGGCCCGCTCGAGACGATGCATCCGGCCACGCTCTCCTGGGTCGACTCGGTGGCCAAGCTGGCCGAGGCCCGGTTGCGCGAGCTGCACCAGAGCTCGCTGGAGCAGCTGCGCGCGGTGGCGGCGCCGGTGCTGGCTCGGCTCGGCGACCGGGCGGTGGTGGTGGACCGGGACGGCTGGACCGCGGCCGTGACGGGGATGCCGTACACAAACCGGCTCGCGCTGCCCAAGTCGCTGTCGGCGGGCCGTCGGTGGCTGCCGTCGCTCGGGCTGTGCTCGGTGGAGCCGCTGGCGGACGGCTGGCTGGTGCGGGCCGCCGACGGGGCTGCCGAGCCGCTGCCGCAGGCGGCCACCCGGATCGTGCTGGACCTGGGCCGGCCGCGCAGCTGGTCGGTGACGGTGTCGGGCAGCGCGGGTTCCTGGACCCACGAACTGAGCCCCAGACATGCCGAGTTGCTCTACCTGCTGGCCGCGCACCGCTCCGGGCGCAGTGCCGCGGGACTGGCCGGCGACGTGTTCGGCGATCCGGGCCGCACGGTGACGGTACGGGCCGAGATGTCGCGGGTACGGAAGTACCTCGGGGGGTTCCTGGAACACCAACCGTATCGTTTCTGCGAAGACGCGGACGTCGAGGTCCTCCTGCCGGACGACCCACGCGACCTGTTGCCGCACTCGACGGCACCGGCGGTGACGGAGGGACGGACGTCCGCCGCCCTGCCGTAGGCCACTCACCGGCCGCCCCAACGGTAGGCCACTCACCGGCCGCCGTCACCGCAAATGACTCACCCGGTGGCATCTTCCGCATATTTGCGAGGTCTTCGTCCCCGGCAGTCTCCGCCTGCCGTAGCATCCCCTGTACGGGTCACCCCACCTGCTCCTCGGTCAACGTGACGACCACCAGGCGCAGTTGGCCCGCCTCGGGAGGTCGGATGAAGCAACGTGGCAGACACCGCCGGCACAGACGGGGCCAGGCGCTGCGCGCGTTCCTGGCCGGGACGGCCCTCGCGCTCACCGCCGCCGCCACCATGATCAGCGCCTCGCAGGCGACGGTCGCCGACGATCCCGGGGCACTGAAGCCGCTCACCTCCTCCGCGGAGACGGCCAGGCTGCGGCTGACGGAGAACCTGGTGCCGCAGGCCGACCTCGACCGGCTCGCCGGGGAGATGGGGCGGCCCGTCGGGGTCACCGCCGTCCTCGCCGGAGCCGACCACACGCTGCGCGCCGCGGCCGACTGCACGTCCGCCGAGAAGCGGGCGCTGCCCGTCGAACCGGCGGCCACGCGCGCGTACTGCTGGAACGCCGCGGACACCGTCGGCTGGCGGCCCGGGGCGGTCACCACCTCCGGGGACGCGGACGACGACGGCCGCTGGGGCGCGAACCGCGTGATCCTCTCCGGCTGGACCACGAGCGGCGGCACGGCGGCCGAGCGGGACCTCGCCCGGGTCGCCTTCGTGGACGCGGGCGACCTGGACCACCTCAGCTACACCTGGGCGCTCCTCGCCGTCCCGGTCGACGGCGGGCGCGACTACCGGGGGCTCACCTCCCATGTCTCCGGCATGGTCTGGTACGAGGACAAGCTGCTGGTCACCGCCGACGACGGCGACCGCGCCGCGCTGTACGTCTACGACATGAACCGCGTCCAGCGCGCCACGGTGGACGCCGAGGCGATCGGCCGGGTGGCCGACGGCTGGTCGGCGCACGGCTACCGGTACGTACTGCCGGCCATCGGCTCCTACCGGCTGACCGGCGGCGACGGCGCCCCGCACCCCGGCGGCGTCTCCCTGGACCGCAGCACGACCCCGGACAGCCTGGTCGCGAGCGAGTGGACCCTCGCCCACAGCGACCGTCGCACCCGCCTCTGGCGCTACTCCTTCAGTACGGCCCCCGACCGCGCCGGGCTCCTCGCGACCGGCGCCGCCGGCCACGCGGACGCGGACGAGGTGTACGAGACGAAGACCTCCGAGGTCCGGGGCGTGCTGTCGTACCGGTCACACTGGTATGTCAGCCGCGCGGCCGACACCCAGGACGGGCCCGGCCGCCTGTGGCGGCAGGACACCGACGGTGCCCGGGCCACGAAGTGCGGATCCGAGGGGACGCGCCGCTGCTGGAGCCCACAGACCGAGTCCCTCTCCTACTGGCAGGAGACCGGAGAGGTCTGGTCCCAGTCCGCGCGGATGCTCTTCGCACTGCCGCTGGCCTCGATCGACAGATCTCTGGACTAGATGATTCCCTGTCCGGCATGACCAACATCGCCGTGACCACCTGGTCCCTCGAGCAGACCGCGCCGACCGACGCCCTCCCGGCCGCCGCGCCCGAGGGCGACGTGCGGATCGTCCGCGCCGAGGTGCCCTCGCCGGAGTTCAGCCGCTTCCTGTACGCGTCCGTGGGCGGGGACATCCGCTGGATCGACCGGCTCGGCTGGACGTACGCGCGGTGGCAGGAGCACCTGGAGCGGCCGGGCGTGGAGACGTGGGTCGCCTACGACCGGGGCACGCCGGCGGGGTACGTGGAGCTGGATCCGCAGGACGACGGGGTTGTGGAGATCGTCTACTTCGGGCTGATCCCGGCCTTCCGCGGACGGCGGATCGGCGGGCACCTGCTGTCGTACGGCGCCGCCCGCGCCTGGGACCTCACGGATCGGTGGCCGGGGCTGCCGACGACCAAGCGGGTGTGGCTGCATACGTGCAGCCTGGACGGCGAGCACGCGATGGACAACTACCTGCGCCGGGGGTTCAAGCTGTTCGACACCAAGGTCGAGGAAGAGCCGGAGGTCTCCGCACCGGGCCCCTGGCCGGGCGCCTACCCCGCCTGACCTGCATTGACAAGGCGGCCCGCACGCCATGTGACCGAAGACACCCCTGTCTCACATTCCGGGACCAGTATGTCCGCATGACGGACGAAGCTGGACTGTGTCCAGATCGCCGTGACACGCTTCCGTCATGTCTGGAACTGGAATTGCCTTGGTGAGTCGGCGGCACGTCGACCTCGGCCGCATGTCCAGCGCCATCTGTCCGGCGAGCTGACGAGCCGCAGCACCGCCGACTTTCCCTTTTTGGTTTCCCCCTGCGCAAAGACGCGCACGTACGTTTTCCGTGCGCCCGCACAGGTAAGAGCCGCATTCCGCCTGTCCCGAAGGACGTAGAACCATGGCCGCCACCCCGCAGAACCCTGCTGCCGCAGCGCCCCGCCGCAAGGTGAGCCGTCACCGCGGTGAGGGTCAGTGGGCCGCGGGTCACTTCACCCCGCTCAACGGCAACGAGCAGTTCAAGAAGGACGACGACGGTCTCAATGTGCGGACACGCATTGAGACGATCTACTCCAAGCGCGGGTTCGACTCGATCGACCCCAACGACCTTCGGGGACGTATGCGCTGGTGGGGGCTGTACACCCAGCGCAAGCCCGGGATCGACGGCGGCAAGACCGCGATCCTGGAGCCGGAGGAGCTGGACGACAAGTACTTCATGCTGCGGGTGCGGATCGACGGCGGACGCCTCACCACCCAGCAACTGCGCGTCATCGGCGAGATCTCGCAGGAGTTCGCGCGGGGCAGCGCGGACATCACCGACCGGCAGAACATCCAGCTGCACTGGATCCGGATCGAGGACGTTCCCGAGATCTGGAACCGCCTGGAGGCCGTCGGCCTGTCCACCACCGAGGCCTGCGGTGACACCCCCCGAGTGATCATCGGCTCGCCCGTCGCCGGCATCGCCGAGGACGAGATCATCGACGGCACCCCGGCCATCGACGAGATCCACAGCCGGTACATCGGCAGCAAGGAATTCTCCAACCTGCCCCGCAAGTTCAAGACGGCGATCTCCGGTTCCCCGCTGCTCGACGTCGCCCACGAGATCAACGACATCGCGCTCGTCGGCGTCGAGCACCCCGAGCACGGCCCCGGCTTCGACCTGTGGGTCGGCGGCGGCCTGTCCACCAACCCGAAGATCGGCGTCCGGCTCGGCGCCTGGGTCCCGCTGGAGGAGGTCCCGGACGTCTGGGCCGGCGTGATCGGCATCTTCCGCGACTACGGCTACCGGCGGCTGCGCACCCGCGCCCGGCTGAAGTTCCTGGTCGCCGACTGGGGCCCCGAGAAGTTCCGCCAGGTCCTGGAGGACGAGTACCTCAAGCGCAAGCTCGTCGACGGCCCGGCGCCCGCCCAGCCCGTCCAGCGCTGGCGCGACCACGTCGGCGTGCACCGGCAGAAGGACGGCCGTTTCTACGTCGGTTTCGCGCCGCGCGTGGGCCGCGTGGACGGCACGACCCTCTCGAAGATCGCCGAGCTGGCCGAGGCGCACGGCTCCGGCCGCCTCCGTACGACGGTCGAACAGAAGATGATCGTGCTGGATGTCGAGGAGTCGCAGGTCGAGTCCCTCGTCGAGGGCCTGGAGGCGCTGGACCTGACCGCCAAGCCCTCCCCGTTCCGGCGCGGCACCATGGCCTGCACCGGCATCGAGTACTGCAAGCTCGCCATCGTCGAGACCAAGGCGCGCGGCGCCTCCCTGATCGACGAACTGGAGCGCCGCATCCCGGACTTCGACGAGCCGATCACCATCAACCTCAACGGCTGCCCGAACGCCTGCGCCCGTATCCAGGTGGCGGACATCGGTCTCAAGGGCCAGCTCGTCCTCGACGACAAGGGCGAGCAGGTCGAGGGCTACCAGGTGCACCTGGGCGGCGCCCTCGGTCTGGAGGCCGGCTTCGGCCGCAAGGTCCGGGGCCTGAAGGTCACTTCGGAGGAGCTGCCGGACTACGTCGAGCGTGTCCTGAAGCGTTTCCAGGCCGAGCGCGAGGACGGCGAGCGGTTCGCGACGTGGGCCGCCCGCGCCAGCGAGGAGGCCCTCTCATGAGCGAGCGGGCCGCCCCCTTCTACTGCCCTTACTGCGGCGACGAGGACCTGCGTCCCAGCGAGCAGGGTCACGGCGCCTGGGAATGCGCGGCCTGCAACCGCGCATTCCAGCTGAAGTTCCTCGGGCTGCTGGCCCATGGACTTCGGAACTCCAACGCCGGAGGGGATGAGCCGACATGACGACGACTCAGCAAGAGCGCACCACCGATGAGTTGAGGGCGCTCGCCGAGCAGGCGGGCCGCGACCTGGAGGACGCCTCCGCGCTGGAGATCCTCCAGTGGGCGGTCGACACCTTCGGCAGCCGTTTCTGCGTGACCTCCTCCATGGAGGACGCGGTGGTCGCGCACCTCGCGTCCCGCGCCATGAAGGGCGTGGACGTCGTGTTCCTCGACACCGGCTACCACTTCCCGGAGACCATCGGCACCCGCGACGCGGTCGAGGCCGTGATGGACGTCAACGTCATCACCCTCACCCCGCGCCAGACGGTCGCCGAGCAGGACGCGCAGTACGGTCCCAAGCTGCACGACCGTGACCCCGACCTCTGCTGCAAGCTCCGCAAGGTCCAGCCCCTGGAAGAGGGCCTCAAGGGCTACCGGGCCTGGGCGACAGGGCTGCGCCGCGACGAGTCCCCGACCCGGGCGAACACCCCGGTCGTCGGCTGGGACGAGAAACGGCAGAAGGTCAAGATCTCCCCGATCGCCCGCTGGACCCAGGACGACGTGGACGCGTACGTCGCCGAACACGGCGTACTCACCAATCCGCTGCTGATGGACGGCTACGCCTCCGTCGGCTGCGCCCCGTGCACCCGCCGCGTCCTGGAGGGCGAGGACGCGCGCGCCGGCCGCTGGGCGGGACGCGCCAAGACCGAGTGCGGGCTGCACGACTGACCATGACACAGATTCAGGAGACACACGTGACGACCGGAGCCACCGTCTGGCTCACGGGTCTGCCGAGCGCCGGCAAGACCACCATCGCGTACGAGCTGGCCGGCCGGCTGCGCGAGGAGGGCCACCTCGTCGAGGTGCTCGACGGCGACGAGATCCGCGAGTTCATCTCGGCGGGCCTCGGCTTCAGCCGCGAGGACCGGCACACCAACGTGCAGCGCATCGGCTTCCTCGCCGAGCTGCTCGCCCGTAACGGCGTCAAGGCCCTGGTGCCGGTGATCGCGCCGTACGCGGACAGCCGGGACGCCGTGCGCAAGCGCCACCAGGAGAGCGGGGCGGCGTACCTCGAGGTGCATGTCGCGACCCCGGTCGAGGTGTGCTCCGTACGCGATGTGAAGGGTCTGTACGCCAAGCAGGCCGCGGGCGAGCTCTCGGGGCTCACCGGGGTCGACGACCCGTACGAGGCGCCCGAGTCGCCCGATCTGCGGATCGAGTCCCAGAACCAGAGCGTGCAGGAGTCCGCGGCGTCGCTGTACGCCCTGCTCAGCGAGAGGGGACTGGCATGACGATCGCAGCCGAGGTCAAGGGGGGCGAAGAGGGTACGGCCGGCCCGTACACCCTCAGCCACCTGGACGCGCTCGAGTCCGAGGCGGTGCACATCTTCCGCGAGGTGGCGGGCGAGTTCGAGCGGCCGGTGATCCTGTTCTCCGGCGGCAAGGACTCCATCGTCATGCTGCACCTGGCGCTGAAGGCGTTCGCCCCCGCGGCCGTGCCCTTCTCGCTGCTGCACGTGGACACCGGACACAACTTCCCCGAGGTCCTCGAGTACCGCGACCGCACGGTGCAACGCCACGGACTGCGCCTGCACGTCGCGTCCGTGCAGGACTACATCGACCGCGGAGTGCTGCGCGAGCGCCCCGACGGCACCCGCAACCCCCTCCAGACCCTCCCCCTCACCGAGAAGATCCAGAACGAGAAGTTCGACGCGGTCTTCGGCGGCGGACGCCGCGACGAGGAGAAGGCCCGCGCCAAGGAACGGGTGTTCTCGCTGCGCGACGAGTTCTCCCAGTGGGACCCCCGCCGCCAGCGGCCCGAACTGTGGAACCTGTACAACGGCCGGCACGCCCCCGGCGAACACGTCCGCGTCTTCCCGCTGTCCAACTGGACCGAGCTGGACGTGTGGCAGTACATCGCCCGCGAAGGCATCGAACTGCCCCAGATCTACTTCGCCCACGAGCGCGAGGTGTTCCAGCGGGGCGGGATGTGGCTGACCGCCGGTGAGTGGGGCGGCCCCAAGGACGGCGAGACCGTCGAGAAGCGGCAGGTGCGCTACCGCACGGTCGGTGACATGTCCTGCACGGGCGCCGTCGACTCCGACGCGGTGACCCTCGAGCAGGTCATCACCGAGATCGCCGCGTCCCGGCTCACCGAGCGCGGCGCCACACGCGCCGACGACAAGCTCTCCGAGGCCGCGATGGAAGACCGCAAGCGCGAGGGGTACTTCTAAGCATGAGCACCATCACGACCGAGGAACTCTCGGCCACCACCCTGCTGCGGTTCGCCACCGCGGGCTCCGTCGACGACGGCAAGTCCACCCTTGTCGGCCGGCTGCTGCACGACTCCAAGTCGGTGCTCACCGACCAGCTGGAGGCCGTGGAGCGCGTCTCGGCGAGCCGGGGCCAGGAGGGGCCGGACCTCGCGCTGCTGACGGACGGCCTGCGCGCCGAGCGCGAGCAGGGCATCACGATCGACGTGGCGTACCGCTACTTCGCCACGCCCCGGCGCCGGTTCATCCTCGCCGACACGCCCGGCCACGTGCAGTACACCCGCAACATGGTCACCGGCGCCTCCACCGCCGAGCTGACGGTCGTCCTGGTCGACGCCCGCAACGGCGTCGTCGAGCAGACGCGCCGCCACGCCGCGATCGCCGCCCTGCTGCGTGTCCCGCACGTGGTCCTCGCGGTCAACAAGATGGACCTGGTCGAGTACAAGGAGTCCGTGTTCGCGGCAATCGCCGAGGAGTTCACGGCGTACGCGACCGAGCTGGGCGTCCCGGAGGTCACCGCGATCCCGATCTCGGCGCTGGCCGGGGACAACGTGGTGGAGCCGTCCGCGAACATGGACTGGTACGGCGGTCCCACGGTGCTGGAGCACCTGGAGACCGTCCCGGTCAGCCACGACCTGGCGCACTGCCACGCGCGCCTTCCCGTGCAGTACGTGATCCGACCGCAGACCGCCGAGCACCCGGACTACCGGGGCTACGCGGGCCAGATCGCGGCCGGCAGCTTCCGCGTCGGCGAGCAGGTCACGGTCCTGCCGTCCGGCCGTTCGACGAAGATCTCCGGCATCGACCTGCTCGGCGAGCGGGTCGACGTGGCGTGGACGACGCAGTCGGTGACCCTCCTGCTGGAGGACGACATCGACATCTCGCGCGGTGACCTGATCGTGCCGAGCAAGGACGCGCCGCCCACCACGCAGGACATCGAGGCGACCGTCTGCCACGTGGCCGACCAGCCGCTGACCGTCGGGCACCGCGTGCTGCTCAAGCACGGCACGCGCACGGTCAAGGCGATCGTCAAGGACATCCCGTCCCGTCTCACGCTCGACGACCTGTCCCTGCACCCGCACCCGGGACAGCTCGTCGCCAATGACATCGGCCGGGTGAAGATCCGCACCGCCGAGCCGCTGCCGGTCGACTCGTACGCCGACTCGCGCCGCACCGGCTCGTTCATCCTGATCGACCCGAGCGACGGCACCACGCTCACCGCGGGCATGGTCGGCGAGTCGTTCGCCTCCCCGGAACCGGTCAAGGACGAGTCCGAAAACGACGGCTGGGACTTCTGAGCATGAAGACCAACGATGTCTACTCGACGTTCGCGAAGGAGGGCGGCCGTGTCGGCAGCGGCGCCCTCGGCAGCGGACAGGGCGGAGTCGCGCGATGTGCGCGATGACGTACGCGCACCGCTTGCGCGCCCTGTCCCCCCACCCGACGTCCCGGAAGCGACGAAGACCTGCCGACCTCCCGGCCACGACCTGAGAGACCGTGACCGCCGGGCCAACGAGAGGAAAGCCTCCCGTGCCTGTCAACCGCTCAACGTTCCTTCGCCGCGGCATAGCCGTGATCGCAGCTCTCCCCCTGCTCACCCTCGCCGCCTGCGGTTACGGGTCCGATTCCGACGACGACTCCTCGAAGGCGAAGGTCGCCGCCGGATCCACGAAGATCGACGGCCTTGACTCCGTCAAGATCGGTTACTTCGGCAACCTGACCCACGCGACTGCGCTCGTGGGCGTCCAGAAGGGCTTCTTCCAGAAGGAGCTCGGCGCCACCACGGTCAAGCCCGCGATCTTCAACGCCGGTCCGTCCGAGATCGAGGCCCTCAACTCGGGCTCCATCGACATCGGTTGGATCGGCCCCTCCCCGGCGATCAACGGCTACACCAAGTCCAACGGCAAGAGCCTGAAGATCATCGGCGGTTCGGCGTCGGGCGGCGTGAAGCTGGTCGTCAACCCGAACAAGATCAAGTCCCTGAAGGACGTCAAGGGCAAGAAGATCGCCACCCCGCAGCTCGGCAACACGCAGGACGTGGCGTTCCTGAACTGGGCCGCCGACCAGGGCTGGAAGGTCGACGCGCAGAGCGGCAAGGGTGACGTCACGGTCGTCCGCACGGACAACAAGATCACCCCGGACGCCTACAAGTCCGGTTCCATCGACGGCGCCTGGGTGCCGGAGCCGACCGCGTCCAAGCTGGTCGCGGAGGGCGCCAAGGTGCTGCTCGACGAGGCGTCGCTGTGGCCCGACAAGAAGTTCGTGATCACGAACATCATCGTGCGGCAGGACTTCCTCAAGGAGCACCCGAAGGCCGTCGAGGCGGTCCTGAAGGCCTCGGTCGAGACCAACAAGTGGATCAACGCCAACCCGGACGAAGCCAAGGCGGCGGCGAACAAGCAGCTGGAGACTGACTCCGGCAAGGCGCTCCCGACGAACGTCCTGGACCCGGCCTGGACGTCGATCAAGTTCACCGATGACCCGCTGGCCTCCACCCTCGACGCCGAGGCGGAGCACGCCGTCAAGGCAGGTCTGCTGGAGAAGCCGAACCTCGATGGCATCTACGACCTGACGATCCTCAACAAGGTCCTCAAGGCCGAGGGCGTGAGCACGGTCGACGCCGCCGGTCTCGGCACCAGCTGACGCAGACCCGACGAGTTCCCAGGAGGTGACGACCATGGCCACGACCACGACTCTCGCCAAGGCCGCCGAGTCGGTCGAGTACGCGGCACGCCTTGAGCATGTCTCGAAGTCCTTCGCGACACCGGGCGGGCAGCAGCTCGTCCTGGACGACGTCAGCATCGATGTCGCGCCGGGTGAGTTCGTCACCCTCCTGGGGGCCTCGGGCTGCGGCAAGTCCACGCTGCTGAACCTGGTGGCGGGGCTGGACAAGCCCACCGCGGGCTCCATCACGACCGACGGCCGCCCGGCCCTGATGTTCCAGGAGCACGCACTCTTCCCGTGGCTGACCGCGGGCAAGAACATCGAACTCGCCCTGAAGCTCAGGGGAGTTCCCAAGAACGACCGCCGCGGCAGGGCCGAGCAGCTGCTCGAACTGGTCCGGCTGAAGGGCGCGTACGGCAAGCGCGTCCATGAACTGTCGGGCGGTATGCGCCAGCGCGCGGCACTGGCCCGCGCGCTCGCGCAGGAGAGCAACCTCCTGCTGATGGACGAGCCGTTCTCGGCGCTCGACGCCATCACGCGGGACGTGCTGCACGACGAGCTGACCCGCATCTGGGAGGAGACCGGCCTCTCCGTCCTGTTCGTCACGCACAACGTGCGCGAGGCGGTACGGCTCGCGCAGCGGGTGATCCTGCTGTCGTCCCGTCCGGGCCGGATCGCGCGCGAGTGGACGGTCGACATCCCGCAGCCGCGCCGCATCGAGGACGCGCCCGTCGCCGAACTGTCCCTTGAGATCACCGATGTACTGCGTGGGGAGATCCGCCGTCATGGCCAGCACTGAGACGACGCCGGTCCAGGACGCCGGGAGCGTCGAGGCGGGCCTGGACGCACTGGAGACCACGGCCACCGGCCGTCCGACCCTCCGGCAGACCTTCGTCAACAAGATCCTTCCGCCGATCGCCGCCGTCGCGGTGGTCCTCGTGGTCTGGTACATCCTCTACCCGATCATCGACGACCCGACCAAGCTGCCCTCGCCGGGTGCCGTGGGGAGCGCCTTCCAGGACGCCTGGCTCAAGGGCGATCTGCTCGGCTACATCTGGACCAGCGTCTCGCGCGGTCTGCTGGGCTTCTTCTTCGCGCTGCTCATCGGCACCCCGCTGGGTCTGCTGGTGGCACGGGTGAAGTTCGTGCGCGCGGCCATCGGCCCGATCCTGTCCGGCCTCCAGTCACTCCCGTCGGTGGCGTGGGTGCCGCCGGCCGTGATCTGGCTGGGCCTGAACAACTCGATGATGTACGCGGTGATCCTGCTCGGCGCGGTCCCGTCCATCGCCAACGGCCTGGTGTCCGGCGTGGACCAGGTGCCGCCGCTGTTCCTGCGCGCCGGACGCACGATGGGCGCGACGGGCGTCAAGGGCATCTGGCACGTCACCCTGCCGGCCGCGCTGCCCGGCTATGTGGCGGGCCTGAAGCAGGGCTGGGCGTTCTCGTGGCGCTCGCTGATGGCGGCGGAGATCATCGCCAGCTTCCCCGACCTGGGCGTGGGCCTCGGCCAGCTGCTGGAGAACGCCCGTACCGCGAGCGACATGGCCATGGTGTTCGAGGCCATCCTGCTCATCCTGTTCGTCGGCATCGCGATCGACCTGCTGATCTTCAGCCCGCTGGAGCGGTGGGTGCTGCGCAGCCGCGGCCTGCTGGTGAAGAGCTGAAGTCCCATGCACAAGAAGCCGGTCCTTCTCGTCATCGCCCACGGCAGCCGCGATCCGCGGCACGCGGCGACCATCCACGCCCTCGTGCGGCGGGTACGGTCGCTGCGCCCGGGGCTGCGCGTGGAGACGGGCTTCCTCGACTTCAACATCCCGTCGGTGCACGGGGTGCTGGAGTCGCTGGCGACGGAGGGCGTCCGTGACGTCGTGGCGCTCCCGTTGCTGCTGACCCGCGCGTTCCACGCGAAGGCGGACATCCCGGCGGTCCTGCGGGACGCGCCGCCGCAGCTGCGGATCCGGCAGGCGGAGGTTCTCGGCCCGTCGCCGCTGCTGCTCTCCGCCCTGGAACGACGGTTGTACGAGGCGGGGCTGACGCCCGCCGACAAGTCCTCGACCGGGGTCGTGCTGGCCTCGGCAGGGTCCACCGACCCGGAGGCGATCGCAGTGATCGCAGATATCGCGCGGGAGTGGCGGCACACCGGTTGGTGCGCCGTGCGACCTGCGTTCGCCTCCGCATCCCTCCCCCGCACCGAGGACGCGGTGCGGGAGCTTCGGGCACTGGGGTGCCGGCGAGTGGCCGTCGCCCCCTACGTCCTGGCCCCCGGCTTCCTCCCGGACCGCATCGCGCGGGGCGCGGCAGCGGCGGACGTGCTGGCCGAGGTGCTGGGTCCGGCCCCGGAAGTGGCCCAGCTGATGGTGCACCGGTACGACGGAGCGTCCACGAAAGCGCTGCTGTCAACCAGGGTGAGCGCCTGAGCGACGGAAGCGTGCTTCCTCCGCTGTCGCCTGCTCGTCACCGCCGGCACAGCTCGTCGCCGAGCCGCGTCCGGGTGTAGCGGACGATCCGACCGCTCCTCGTACGGCTGAGCAGCCCGGCGTGGTAGAGCACCGCGAGGTGCTGGCTGACCGCACCGGGGGTGACGCCGAGCCGGTGGGCCAGTTCGGTGGTGGACGCCGGTTCGGCCAGCAGCAGGAGCAGACGGGCGCGGGGGCGGCCGAGGAGGCGTAGCAGGGCCTCGTCGGTGACCGGGGGCGGTGTCTCGGAGAGGGTGGCGCGGCCGCGCGCCGGATACATGAGCACCGGGGGCCGTGCGGGGTCGATCAGGGGCTGGGCGCCGCGGGCGAACATCGTCGGCAGCAGCACCAGGCCGCGCCCGTCGATGCTGACGTCGGCCCACGAGGTCTGGACCATGAAGTCCCGGGTGGACAGCCGCAGCTCACTGCCCGTCCAGGAGAGCCGCTCATCGAGTCCCGCCAGCAGCGCGCCGACGCCGTCCTCCGCCAGCACCCGTCCCCGGTACGCGAGGTCGGCCTCCAGGATGCTCTGCACGCGTGGCCACCAGTCGTCGGCGAGGCAGGTGTGCCAGTAGGCGTCGATCGCGTCCGCGAGCCGGGCGAGGAGCGCGACGGGCTCGGCGAGGCCCCGCGCGAGGACGGCGGGGAGCGCCTCCGGGGTCCGGTAGGTGGCACGGATGTCGGCGCCGACGACGTCCGGCGGGGTGGCGCGGACCACGTCCAACTCGTCGGCGAAGGCGGGCCGGGCGCGGGCGGGGCGCGGGGTGAGGAAATCCGGTACCCATAGCCAGGGGGCTACGACCGCGGTGAGCAGTTCGCGGTCGAGCGTCTCCAGGCGCGGGCGGATGCAGCGCAGCCACGGCCGGTGGTGCGGATAGCGCGCCGGGTCGTGCAGACAGCGCAGCGAGAACACCGCCTCCTGGAGCGGGGAGTACGCGAAGGAGGTGGTGGCGAGGTCGCCGACGGCGAACCGGAACTCAATCATTGAGCGCCACGCTAAATCATTGTCGGCGCGGACAAGCGGCCGGGTTGGCTGTCCTCATGACCACGACACCGACCTCCGAATCGGCCTCCGAACCGGCGTCCGACTCCCCGCCCTCCGGCAGTTCGGCCGGTACGGCGCCGACGTCGGCCACCCGAGCTGCCGGGCTGCTGCCCGCCGACCCCGTCCTGCGCCGGGCCACGGTGCTGACCGCCTTCAACTCCCTCGGCAACGGCCTCTACTTCCCGCTCGGTGTCCTGTACTTCACGCGCATCGTCGGTCTGGACGCGACCTCGGTCGGGCTCGGCATGACCGTCGCGGGGCTGGTCGGCGTGGCGGCCGGGATTCCCGCCGGACGGGCCGCCGACAGGTGGGGCGCCCGGCGCGTGGGATCGCTGCTGTGGGGCGGCACCGGATTCGCAACGGCCGCCTACGTCCTGGTGCATTCGTACGTCGGTTTCGTCCTCGCGGTGGTCTGCGCGACCGGGCTGCAGATGGCGAGCCGTGGCGTGCAGGGCGCGCTGTACGCGGACGTGCTGCCCGCGGCGACCCGGGTGGAGGCACGGGCGTACCTTCGGATGGTCACGAACGTGGGTATGGGCGTGGGCGGCGTGTTCGGAGCGATCGCCCTCCAACTCGACACGCGCGGCGCGTACATGACGGTCATTCTGGTGAACGCGCTGTCGTTCGCGGTGCCCGCGCTGATGGTTCGACGGCTGCCGTTGGCCGCGCACGCGATCGACCGCGCGCCGGTCGCGGCCGACGCTCCGGCGGCCGACCGCTGGCGCGCGGTGCGGGACCTGCCGTTCCTGGCGGTGACCGTGCTGAACTCCGTGCTGGTCGTGCAGTACACGCTCTCCGAGGTCGGTCTGCCACTGTGGATCGTGGAGCGGACCGAGGCGCCCCGCTGGACGGCCGCGCTGCTGATGATCGTGAACTGTGTGCTGGTGGCGCTGCTCCAGGTGCGGGTGGCCCGCCGCGCCTCCCAAGTCCACAGCGCGGTACGGGCGATGGGCTGGGCGGGGCTGCTGCTCGCGGCGGCCTGCGCGGTGTACGCGCTCTCCGCGGGCCTCTCCCCCGTGTGGGCGGTGCTCGCGCTGACCGCCGGCGCGGTGGTACAGGTCTTCGCCGAGGTGCTGTCCGCGTCCGGCGGCTGGACCCTCGGCTACGCACTCGCCGACGCCCGCGCCCACGGCGTGTACCAGGGCGTCTTCGGCGCGGGCATGTCCGCCGGCATGATGGCGGGCCCGGCGCTGGTGACGGTGACCGCGATCCAGCACGGCACTGCGGGGTGGGCGGTCCTGGGCGTGCTGTTCGCGGTGGTGGGCGTGGCGGTGGCTCCGGCGGTGCGGTGGGCCCAGCGCGACGGGGACTGGCGGGGCGAGACCACCTGACGAGTTCCCCGGACGCCCTACGACTTCTACAGCTCCTACGACTCCTACAGCTCCTTCTGCCGCGGGCTCCGGCTCCTTCTCCGCTACGGCTCCCCTTCCGCCGCGGATGCCGGGACCGGCCCGGCTCCGGCATCCGCCACTCCCCCGTGGTCCCGGATGCCGGAGCCGAGCGCGTCACGTGATCGTCCCGTCGTCCCGTCGTCCCGCCGCCATCGCGTCAGGGCGTCATCGCGTGATCGCGTCATCGCGTCATCGCGTCATCGCGTCATCGCGTCAGGGCGTCAGGGCGTCAGGGCGCCACGCGTCACCGCGTCATGTCGTGACAACGTCCGGTGCCGGTGCCGGCCGCGACAGGACCAGAGCGGTGACGACGACGGTGAGGACCACGAAGACCGCGACCAAGGCCACCACCCACGCCGGGACCCCGCTGACGAACAGCGCGGGGAGGGCGGTGATCGCCGAGAGGATCCGGGAGCCCGCGACGACGCGGGAGCCGGTCCGGTTGGCGGTGCGCCAGGCGTAGAGGACGGCGACCACCGTGATCAGGCCGAGGACACCGTCGGCGACCAGTACGGCAGCCGGCGGCCCCGCGGCGTCCGAGTCGCCCGCCGGGATGTCGAGGAAGTTCGCCGTGTCGAGCAGCCCGAGCACCCCGGCGAGCGCCAAACCCACCTTGTTCTTGCGGGTGAGCGAGCTCACCGCTTCCTTCGCACTCATGTCGGTTCCCCCGTACGGGACTTGAGGGCCGCCGCCGCGGCGACCCGGTGAACCGAGCATCGGGGAGACACCCCGCGCCGCGCATCGCCTGTTCGTCCTGTTCACCCGGGAGGAGTTCCCGGGCCGGGGGGAACCCGCGCCCTGCCCGCACCGACGGAACTCGGCCATCATCGGGACATGACTTCCCCCGCCACCCGCCCGATCCGGGTCCTCATCGCCGACGACCATCCCGTTGTGCGACGGGGCATGAGCGCCCTGCTGGGTTCACTGGACGGCGTGGAGGTGGTCGCGGAGGCGGCCACCGGAGAAGAGGCGCTGCGTGAGGCCCAGTTGAGCCGACCGGACGTCGTCGTGATGGACATCCAGATGCCGGCCATGGACGGGGTCGAGGCGACCCGGCGGCTGGCCACGCTGCTGCCCGACGTGGCGGTGCTCGTGGTGACGATGTTCGAGGACGACGCGACGGTGGTGTCCGCGATGCGGGCCGGCGCCCGCGGCTATCTGCTCAAGGGAGCGGAGCAGGAGGAGATCCTCACCACCCTGCGCTCGGTGGCGGCGGGGCAGTTCGTCATGGGCCCCGGTGCCGCGGCGAGGCTGCTCGGACGCCTGGACCCGACGCCCGAACCAGCCCCGCCCTTCCCCGAGTTGACAGCCCGGGAGCGTGAGGTGCTGGACCTGGTCGCGCGGGGACACAGCAATTCAAGGGTCGCGGCCGAACTGGCCCTGGCCGCCAAGACCGTCGCGAACCACCTGTCCGTCATCTTCACCAAGCTGCGGGTGAACGGGCGGACCGAGGCCGTCATCCTGGCCCGGCAGCAGGGTCTGGGCGGCGGCACCGCACCGGCCGCCGACGGCACGTGAACGGGCGCCGTCGTCCGGTCGCCCTGTGGGCCGGTCTCGCCCTGTGGACCGGTCTCGCACTGCTCGCCGTGTCGGCCTGCGCGTCCCTGTGGTTCGCCCCGCCGTCGCCGTCCGACCAGTGGGTGATCTGGTCGGTGATGACCGGCGGCGGCCTGGCACTGTCGTCCGGCACCGTGACCGCCCGGCAGTCGTCCGGCACCGTGACCGCCCGGCAGTCGTCCGGCACCGTGACCGCCCGGCGGTCGTGCCGTCCGGCGGACGGCCGGCGCGGGGACCCGGCCGCCTCCCGCTTCCTGGCCGGTTCCGCCGCGGCCCTGCTGGGCGCGCCGCTCGTACTCGCCGCCGGGGCCCACGCGTTCGCCGTGGCGCTGGCCGTGCTCGCCTCCACCGTCACCGTGCCGCTGGCCGCCCTCCGCGTCGTCGAGGTACGGCCTGCCTCCCGGCTGCTGCGCTGGGCGGAAGCGGCCGTCGTCGTCACCGGGGCGGGCTGCGCGGCGGCGTCTGTGTGGGGTGGCCAGGCCGCGCTGGTCACGGCGGCCATCGCCGCCGGGACCGCGATGTGCGCCGGGACCTGGGTGCTGTTCGAGGTGACCGCCGGCGACGACCGGCGGCGTGTGCTGTGGCTGGTGCTGGGCGGCGCCGCGACGACTCTGGGCGGGATGCTGCTCTTCGCGGCGGAGAACTCCGTACCGATGGGGCCCGTCGCCACGGTCGTCGCCATGGGTGCGCTGTCGCTGCTCCTCCCGCTGTCGATCACGGTGGCGCTGGTCGCGCCGCACCGGGCCGACGTCCGGGCCGTGATGCGCGGCGCCGCCGTCCTCATCGTCATGCTCGCGCTGAGCGCATCGGTGTACGAGGGGGTCGCGGCGCTGTGGGAACTGGTGCTGGGCACCCGGCCGGGCAAGGGGCTGCCCGCGCTGCTGGCGGCCGTGATCGCGGCCGGGTACCAGCCCGTACGGCTGCGGGTCGAGGCGAGCATGGACGAGATGCTGTTCGGCAGGTCGGCCGACCCGGTCGAGACGCTGACCCGGCTGGGCACGGACCTCACCGCCGGGGCGCCGCCGCCGCTGTGGCTGCACACCCTGCGCGCCACGCTGGGGGTGCCGGGGATCGCCCTGCGCCAGGACGGCACGACCATCGCCACGGCGGGGACCGTCGGGAACGCGGACGACGGTCACACCACGCTCACCGCGCTGCGGGCGGGTGGCGAGCACGTCGGCGACCTCGTGGTCTGGCTTCCGCCCGGGCACCTGCGGCTGCCCCGGGCCGCCGCGGCGGTGGTCGGCCTGGTGGTGGCGCCGCTGGCCCAGGCACTGCACGCGGCGCGGCTGAGCGAGCAGTTGCGGGTGTCCCGCGGCCGGGTGGTGACCGTACTGGAGGAGGAGCGTCGTCGGATGCGCCGCGATCTGCACGACGGTCTCGGCCCTACCCTCACCGGCATCGCCTACACCGCCGACGCGGCCGTCAACCTTGTCGACGGAGACCCGGAGCGTGCCGTGGAGATGCTGCGCGGGCTGCGCGCCGACGTCGGCGACGCGATCACCGAGATCCGCCGGATCGTCTACGGCCTGCGTCCCGGGGCGCTCGACGAACTCGGCCTCGTCGACGCCGTACGCCAGCGCATCGCGCCGCTGCGAGCGCCTGACGGCCGCCTTCTCCGGGTTGCGGTCGACGCGCCTGAGGTGCTGCCTCCGCTGCCGGCGGCCGTCGAGGTCGCCGCGTACCGGGTGGCGGTGGAGGCGGTGACCAACGTCGCCCGGCACTCCGGCGCAGCGACCGCCACGCTCACGCTGGAGCTGACCGACACCGCGTCCCTGCGTGTGACGGTCACGGACACCGGCCGCCACACCGCGCCGTGGACGCACGGCGTGGGCATCCGCTCCATGCACGAACGCGTCGAGCAGATCGGGGGCACGCTCACCCTGCGGGCGACGCCGGAGGGCGGGACGGTGACCGCCGACCTGCCCCTGACGATCCCCGTCTGACCGGTCCCGCCGTCCCACGCGGCCCCGCTAGGACAGCCCTCCCGTGCGGGTCCGCGCGCGGGCGCGCCGACGCGGGTCCCGTCCGCTGGCCGCCAGGGCCCGCTCGAACACGGGAGCGTCCTCCGGCACGGGCACCGGGTCGGCGAAGCCGTCGTACCGCCGGTAGAGGTCGCCGTGCTTCTCGACCACGTCTAGGACGAGCCGGGCGGCGCCGTCCGAGACGTGGAACTCCTGGCCGGTGGCGGTGGCGACGTCCCAGCCGTGCACCGCCGTCTCCTTGATGATCATCGAGGCGATCTCGACGGCTGGCATCTGCGCCATCCCCAGGTCGACCTCGCCCTCCCACACCGCCGGGTCCGCCCAGGCGGCGACGGCACGGTCCAGCTGGGCGGCGTACGCCTCGGCCCAGTCGGGCTCGGCGGTGAAGTCGCGCGCGGTGAGCTCCTCGGGGAGCTGCTTGCGCAGGGCGCGGTGCTCGAGACCGTGAGAGGTGTAGAGGACCCAGTGGTTGACCAGGGCACGGACATCCCAGTCGGGGCAGTGGGTCGGGTCGGTGAGCCGGTCGGCCGGGACGCCGCGCGCGACGCGTGCCGCCTCGGCGGCACATTCGGTCAGGTACGGGTGCAGGTCGTCGTACGTCATGCACCTCACGCTAGACAGACCGCGCTCAGGCCTCTTGAACAAACGCGACAGCGTCGTCCGCCAGCCGCACGAGCTCGCCGACCGGCATCGAACCGGCGGCCCGCCGCTCCCGCGCGAACCGGTTGGCCAGGCGCTGGAGCAGCTCGTTCAGCGGAGTCGGTACGCCGTGCAGCCGGCCGAGGAGCACGATCTCGCCGTTGAGGTGGTCGGCCTCGATGGTGCCGGTGCCACGGACGAGGGACTGCCAGGAGGAGCCCCCACCGCGCGGGGCGCCGTCCAGCGGCACCAGGGTCACCTTGTCGCCACGGGCCTCCCGCTGCTCCTCGAGGCCGGCGTACGCGATGCCGGCGGCGTCGAGCACCGCCTCGCCCTCGGCGCGCACCCTCGCGAACAGGGCCTCGGCCTCCTCGCTGTCCACGGGTCCGCTGACGGCCTCGATGGCGTTGCCGAGGTTGCTCAGCAGTTTGGCGTACTGCCAGCGCCGTACGTCCGGCGGGAGCGGCGCCTCGAAGCCCGACTTCTCCAGGTCGGCGGCGATCGCCCGGGCGGTGGCGTCGGTGCCGTGCGGGTAGCGGCCGAGGTGCAGGATGCCGGTCAGGGGGCTGCCGGCGGCGGAGACGACGCCGGGCTCGACGTACGTGGACGGCAGCCAGACGCAGACGCCGTACACCCGTCGGAAGCGACGCAGGGCGAGGCGCTGGCTCTCCACGCCGTTCTGCGCGCACACCAGCGGCAGTCGCTCGGCGGCCGTACCGCCACCGGCGACCGGAACCGGGCCCCAGGTCTGGAGTGCCGCCTCGCTGTCCTGGGTCTTGACGGCCAGGACCAGCACGTCGTCGGCGCGGAGTTCGCCGAGCGGGCCCGGCCCGTCGACCACGGGCAGCCGGTACGTCAGCTCGCCCTCCGGCACCCGCAGCCGCAGCCCGCCGTCCCTGAGCGCCGTGTGGTGCGCGCCCCGCGCGACCAGCACGACCTCGTGCCCCGCCCCCGCCAGCCGTCCGCCGACGACACCGCCGACGGCCCCTGCTCCGATCATGATGTAGCGCATGGGACGACCCTCGCACAGTCGTGTGCGACTCCATCAAGCCGGCTGCGCCGGTTGACCTTGCCCCTGGGGCAAGGCGGAGCGTCGGCGGCATGGACGACATCTATCTGGAGCAGACGGCGTACAGCGATCCGGGGGACCTGGACGTCAGCGGGCTCCCGCGTGACCCTGGTCAACTCGCCCAGCTGGTAAGGAATTTGATCATCCATCGGGCCGAGAGCGGACGTCTCGGCCATCCGATCCCCGAGGACCGGCAGCACGACGACCCCGATTCCCGGTACGTCGGGGAGCTGCTGCGGATCCTGCGCGAGCGCGGGGACGGCCCGCTCACCGAAGAGCGGGCGTACGACGAGCGGTTCGCGGGGACGTGCCGGGACTTCTCCCTGCTGCTGTGCGGTCTGCTGCGGGCCACCGGTACGCCCGCCCGGATCCGGTGCGGCTTCGCCGACTACTTCACGGAGGGATACCACGACGACCACTGGGTCACCGAGTACCGCCTGCCGGACGGAAGTCGGCGGCTGGCCGACGCGCAGGTGCTGCATCCGTCGTACGAGATCCCCTTCGACCCGCTGGACGTGCCGCGGGACCGGTTCCTGGTGGCCGGGGACGCCTGGCGGGCGTGCCGGGCGGGGAAGGCCGATGCGAAGACCTTCGGGGTCTGGGGCTACGACGGCTTCGACGGACTGTGGTACATCGGCAGCAACGTGCGGTTGGACCTGGCCGCGGTCAACCGTGTGGAGCTGCTGCCCTGGGACTTCTGGGGCCGGGAGATCCACGCCGACGCCGAGCTCATGGACGAGGACCTCGCCCTCCTGGACGAGATCGCCGCGGCCCGCACGGACGACGACTTCCGTCGGCTGTACGCCGATCCGCGCCTCACCGTGCCGCAGGAGATCCAGTCGTACATCTCGCGCACCGGGTATCTCGGCCTGCGGACGGTCAGCCTGTCAGCTCCACCAGCTTGACGACGGTGTTCCAGTTGCGCGAGGTGGCGATCAGGCCCTTGGTGATCCGCGGCTTGGACAGCTGCTCGGCCAGCTTGGAGCGGCCCAGGCCGTCAGGGGCGTACAGATACAGGGCCCGGTCGCCGAGGCGGAACTCCTCGGGGAGGTACGCGGCCCGGTCGATCCCGGTGAAGCGCTCCGCGTCGACCGGCTCGGAGAAGTACGTGACGTGGAGCTGCCTGGCCTCCAGTTCGGCGGCCGGGAACGGGCAGGCGTCGGCGACCGCCTTCAGGTAGGCGTGGTCGCGCACGATGACGTCGACGCGGAAGCCGAAGTGCTTCTCGATCGCCTGCGCGAGCTCGGCGGCAAGGGACTCCTCGTCGCCGCGGCCGGGGGTGAACACGGCCTGGCCGCTCTGCAGATGGGTGCGGACGCCGTCGTAGCCGAGGCTCTCCATGAGGGTGCGGAGATCGGCCATCGGGACCCTCTTGCTGCCGCCCACGTTGATTCCGCGCAGCAGCGCCGCATACGTCGTCATCCGCACACCTTAGAGCGGCCGTCGTGCCCCGTGGGGGCGGGCACGACGGCCGCTCAGGCCCGGCCGGGGAACGTAAGTTACTCACTGGTCAGCCTGCAGCACAACCTTGCGTCCCTGATCCGCATCCCGGAGAGACCGGCTACGTGTAAGGGGCCACCGTCCTCCCCGATACGGAGACGGCGCGGTCCGAGGGGATGAGTCGGGCCCACCCGACCTCACCGGACAGTACGACGAATTGCCTTTATCCGGCCCATACCTTCGAAGCGAAAGGTGGCGGCAGGGGGCTGTCACCGCACACAAGGGGGCAAGCCCGTCATGGGGAACGGAGATTCACGGGTGCGGGGTCTCGCCGCCCGGGCCGGCGGCTGGAGCGCCCGGCACCGATGGGCGGCCGTCGGGATCTGGGTCCTGTTCGTCGTCCTGGCGATGGGGCTCGGCTCGGCCGCGGGCCGGGTCGACGTCGACGAGAACGACCAACTGAAGGGCGAGACGCACACCGCCGCCAGGATCATCGACGACGCGGGTATCCAGGAACCGGCCGGTGAGACGGTCCTGATCCAGGGCAAGGACGGTGGCGTCAAGGCCACGGACGCCGAGTTCCGGGCGGCGGTCGCCGACGTCGTCAGGGCCGTCGAGGCGACCGACAAGGTGACGGACGTGACCTCGCCGTACGACACGCGGACGATCTCGAAGGACGGCCGCAGCGCGCTGGTGCAGTTCGACATGCGCGGCGACTCCGAGACCGCCAAGGACAGGGTGGAGCCCGTCCTGAAGGCCGTCGAGGGCGTCGGCAGGGATCATGCGTCGCTGCGGATCGAGGAGATCGGCGGCGCCAGCATGAACAAGACGTTCAGCGACGCGTTCGGGGACGACTTCCAGAAGGCCGAGTACTCCGCGGTGCCGGTGGCCCTCGGCATTCTGCTCATCGCCTTCGGTGCGCTGGTCGCCGCGCTGCTGCCGGTGGCCCTGGCGATCACCGCGATCATGGCGACGATGGGCCTGATGGGTGTCGTCAGCCATGTGATGGCGATGAGCGACACCGCCAACTCCGTGATGCTGCTGGTCGGTCTGGCCGTCGGCGTCGACTACTGCCTGTTCTACCTGCGCCGGGAGCGCGAGGAGCGCGAGGCCGGCCGGGACGCGCAGACGGCCCTGCGGATCGCCGCCGCGACCAGCGGCCGGGCGATCGTGGTCTCCGGAGTCACGGTGTGCGTGGCGATGGCGGGCATGCTGTTCACCGGGCTCGCCGGGTTCGAGGCGATGGGCCTGGCCTCACTGATGGTCGTGGCGGTCGCCATGGTCGGTTCGGTGACCGTGCTGCCCGCGCTGCTGTCGCTGCTGGGCGAGCGGGTCGAGAAGGGCCGGATACCGTTCCTGGGCCGGCGCCGACGGGCGGCGAACCAGGGAAGCCGTGTCTGGACGGCGGTGCTGCGGCGCGTGCTGGCCAAGCCCGTCGTCTCCGTCGTGGTCGCGACCGGCGCGCTGCTGGCGATCGCGGCTCCGGCGGTCGGCATGAAGACCCAGAACCTCACGCTGGACCAGGAGTTCGGCGACTCGCTGTCCATCGTGCAGACGTACAACCGCGTCAACGACGCCTTCCCCGGCGGCTCCGAGCCGGCCGAGGTCGTCGTCAAAGCGCGGGACATCAACGCCCCCGAGGTGGCGAGCGCGCTCGCGCGGTTCAAGGAGCGGGCGATCAGCTCGGGCGCCTCGCGCGGCCCGGTCGAGATCAAGCTGCACGACGCGCAGAACGTCGCCTTCGTCTACGTCCCGCTGGTCGGCGGCTCCGACCAGGACAAGGCGAGTGCGAGCCTGGAGAAGCTGCGCGACGAGGTGCGGCCCGCCACGCTCGGCAAGGTGGACGGCGTCCAGGCGCCGATCACCGGGCAGGTCGCGGGCAACCACGACTTCAACGACCAGCTGGTCGGCTCCGTCGTCCCGGTCTTCGCGTTCGTCGTGGTCTTCGCCTTCCTGCTGATGCTGCTGTCGTTCCGCTCGCTGACCGTCGCGATCACGTCGATCGCGCTGAACCTGCTGTCGGTGGGCGCGGCGTACGGCATCCTCGTGGCCGTCTTCCAGCACGGCTGGGGCGCCTCGCTGGTGGGCGCGGAGGGCGTCGGAGCCATCGTGACCTGGCTGCCGCTGTTCCTCTTCGTGATCCTGTTCGGCCTGTCGATGGACTACCACGTGTTCGTGGTCTCGCGGATCCGCGAGGCGCGGCTGCGCGGCCGTACGACGAACGACGCGATCCAGCACGGCGTGGTCACCACGGCCGGCGTCGTGACCAGCGCCGCCGTCATCATGGTCGCCGTGTTCGCGATCTTCGGGACGCTGTCCATGCAGTCGATGAAGCAGATGGGTGTCGGCCTCGCGGCCGCGGTGCTGATCGACGCGACGGTCATCCGGGGTGTGCTGCTCCCGGCGGTGATGGCGCTGCTCGGCGAACGCAACTGGTACCTGCCGAAGTGGCTGAACCGGATGCCGGACTTCACACACGACGAGTCGCCGGAGGCCGTGACCGCTCCCGCGGTGCCGGACGAGGGTGAGCCGCTGAAGGTCTGATCCTGCGCGGCCGAGGGCCCGCTGGTATCCCTGACGGGAACCAACGGGCCCTCACCCATGCGCGCTGCCGTGCGGGGAGTTCGGCCTCGATCCTCATGCGCGCCACTGTGCGGGGAGTTCCGCCTCGATCAGATCGGCCGCCCGCGGCGTGCCGCCTTCCTGCGCCATCTCCGCCTGGATGTCCTTCAGCCGGCGGGCCACGTCCGGGTCGTCGACCAGGGCCAGGGCGGCGGCGCGCAGGGTTTCGGCGGTGGCCTCCGCGGTGGGGACCTGACGGGCCACGCCGAGGGCCTGCAGCATGTCCGCGTTGCCGAACTGGTCGACGGCCTGCGGTACGGCGATCATCGGCGTGGCCGTGGCCAGTCCCTCCTGGCTGCCGCCCGCGCCCACATGGGTGACGAACAGGTCGGCCTGCTTCAGGATCGCCAACTGCGGGACCCAGGACCGCACTTCGACATTCGCGGGTACGTCGCCCAGTTCGGCCGGGTCGACGTGCTTGCCGATCTGCAGCACCAGGTGCCAGCCGGGCAGCTCTCCGAAGGCCCGTACGCACTCCCGGTAGAAGTCGGGCTGCTTGGTGAAGGCCGACCCGAGCGACACGAGCGCCACCTTCTCGGCACCCGCGGGCCGCCGCCAGTCGCCCTGGGCGGCGCGGTCGCCCAGGCAGGCGCCGACGAAGGTGTACACGCGCTCGTCGACCCGGTCCGCGTGGGGCTGGAGGGCTTTGGGGATCAGCACGAGGGAGCGGGCGGGGCGGCCGGCGAACGGGTCGGGGTGCTGGGTGATCCCGTTCTCCTCCAGCCAGGCCTGGAAGCGGGCGTAGTAGGCCCGCCCGCGCTCGGTCTTGCGGGGTTCCGCCCACAGCGGCTCGGCGACCTCCTCCTCGTAGCCCTCCCAGGCGACCAGGTTCGGCGAGAGGGAGACCGCGGGCACGCCCCAGCGGTGGGCTAGGACGCGGGCCGGGTAGGAGGTGATGTCGTGCAGGACGAGGTCGGGCTCGTCCCCGTCGTAGGCGTCGATCAGCTGGGGCAGCGCCTGGATCGCGTTGTCCAGGAACGGCTCGACGTTGTCCAGCAGCGTGGCCCCCCAGGCCGACAGGTCGTCGTCGGGCGAGGGCAGCGCGGAGCGCCAGGGCTTCACCTCGGCACCGGTCTCGGCGGCCTTGTCCGCGAACACGGGCGGAATCGCGTAGTTGAATCCTCCCCCTCAATAAATGAGGGGGATTCCTGGCTCAGGCGGCCTCGGGGAGCGGCGCTCCCGGGGGTCTTACGCCTTCGGCGCCAGCCGGGTTGAGACCAGCCCGGACGAGCATCACGCGGGCGGAGTTCTTGTCTCTGGGGGAGACGGTTCCGCACGCGGTGCAGGTATACGTTCGTTCCGACAGCGGCAGGGCGTGCTTGGCTCTCGCTCCGCAGTGCGCGCAGTCCATCGTGGTGTGGGCCGGGTGCACCAGGTGCACGATCCGGCCGTGCTTGCGGGCCATCTCGGTCAGCGCCCGTTTGGTGGCGCCGATCGCCGCGTCAGCGGCCTTGCGGGCCATCGTCGACTTCGCGAGGAACTTGGGCCGGAAGTCTTCCACCGCCACGGCGTCGTGGTCGCGGACCACGCGCTTGGCCCATTTGCGGCCCGTGTCCTGACGCTGCCGGGCGATCTTCGCGTAGGTCTTCGCCCGCCACTTCTTCGCCCCCCGGTAGCCCTTCGTTGCGGCCTGCCCCTTGGCAGGTTTACGGCGGGCCATCATGCGGTCGTACCGCGACAGTCTGGCCTGGGCCTTCTTCCCGTGCTGCGCATGGGGGAGGTCGTGGGCGTCGGACGTGGTGGTCGCGGTCTCCTTCACGCCCCAGTCGACACCGATGACCCGGCCGGTCTGCAGCAGCGGCTGGACCTCGGCGGGGATGACAAAGCTTGCGTACCAGTGGCCGATACTGTCCCGGTACACGCGCACCGAGGAGGGTTCGGCGGACAGGTCGCGGGACCACACAGGCGTCAGGACGATGCCCCCGGCCAGGTGCAGACGACCCTCCTTCAGACGGAACCCGCGCTTCGTATAGTTCAGGCTCGGCAGGGCCTCGCGCTTCTTCTTCCACCTCGGCATCCCCGCCCGCTGCCGCGCAGGAAGGCGCTCGCGGATGTCCTTCTGCGCCTTCGCCCTGGACTTCCCGAAGTCGCGGATGATCTGCTGCTGCGGCACCGAACTGCCTTCACACAGCCACGGAGTACGGGCCCGTGCCTCAGTGAGCATCTTGTCGAGCTGTGCCGGACCGCACGTCGTCCTGCCGACGCCTTCGGGCAGGGTCTTGTTCCGGGCGTGGACCTGCTTGGACTTGGCCACGCTCTCGTTCCACACCCACCGGCACCGGTCCCACTCGTCCAGCAGCGCGGCGAGTGCGGTGGACGACACCCGCAGCCGGAACGTCCACCGGGCGTGCCCGGATTCGTCCGCGACCGCCTGCGCTCCCGCCACACCCTCACCCCCTCCACGACCCCCGGACCAAAAGCCCACGGCCTCCCCGACGCCTCGTGACGAGACCGTACGTACGACAGCCGCACGCCCGTAGCCCGATCGCGCGATCACCACTCCAACCGGCGACTACCGGCACACGCGTTCGCATTCCCCGGCCCCGGGCAACCCTGCGGACACTCCGCGCCCACCGGTCAGAGACGGCCGCGCTCCACGCCGCAACACCGGGATGCGATCCTCCCCCGCAAGCGGGAGGTACCCCCACCCCAGCGTGAACGCCGGGGCATCCTCGCAAGAAGGAGGTGAAGACCAGGTGCCTCGTCAAGACACCGCGCACACGGTCCGACCTGTGCGGATGCGACACTGACCGACGATTGGCGGGAACGCGACGGCGAGTGCGCCGACACATCGGAACAGCACGAGCCGGTCTTCCAGGACAGCGAGAGCCCGCACATCGGAACAGCGAGTACGGACACGGAGGCGGACGATGGACGAGGCACGGGCCCGGGAGGTACTGGCCGCGGCGGGGGTGTCGCCAGGGCCGGCCGGGGACGCACGGCTCCTCGCCCTGGGCGAGAACGCGGTGTTCGCCGCTGGTGACCTGGTCGTCAAGGTGGGCCGCGACGCGGAACTCCTCGACCGGGCGCGGCGCGAACTGGACATCGCGGCATGGCTCGCCGAGGCGGGCGTCCCGGCGGTACGAGCGGCCGAATCCAAGGCCCTCCTCGTGGACGGGCACCCGGTGACCGTGTGGCACCGGCTGCCCGATCCGGTACGGCCCGCCGAGCCGCGCGATCTGGCCGAACTGCTACGGGTCGTCCACGCCCTGCCCGCCCCCGCGTTCGCCCTGCCGCCGCGCGAGCTGCTGGGCGGGGTGGAGCGCTGGCTGCGGCTGGCCGGTGACGCGATCGACCCGGCTGACGCGGCGTACCTGCGCGAGCGCCGCGACGGCTTCGCGACGTCCGCGGCGGCGCTCACCCCGCATCTGCCGCCCGGCCCGATCCACGGCGACGCGCTGCCGCGCAACGTGCACATCGGGCCCGAGGGCCCCGTCCTGGTCGATCTGGAGACCTTCTCCGCCGACCTGCGCGAGCACGACCTGGTGGTCATGGCCCTCTCCCGCGACCGCTACGGCCTTCCGGCCGAGGCGTACGACTCCTTCACCGAGGCCTACGGCTGGGACGTGCGCGCGTGGGCGGGCTGCTCGGTGCTGCGCGGTGCCCGCGAGACCGCCAGCTGCGCCTGGGTCGCCCAGCACGCCCCGAGCAACCCCAAGGCGCTGGCCGAGTTCCGGCGCCGGGTGGCGTCGCTGCGGGACGGGGACGAGACGGTGCGGTGGTATCCGTTCTGACCGTACCGGTCGTACCGGTCGTACCGGTCATGCCGTCGGTTCGGGCGCCGCAGGGATGTGGCGGTCAGGCATCGGGAGTGTCCGGTACGGAGGTCTCCGCGTCGCGGGCCTGGATCGTGCGGGCGGCGCGGCGGAGTTCGGTGAGGACCGTGCGGACCGCCGTGCGGGCCGTGCGTTCGGGGCGGCACAGGGCGTCGATGTGGCGTCTGGCCTGGACGCCGCTGAGCGGCCGCAGGACCAGGGCCGGGTGCGGGCGCATCGTCCAGCGCGGCATGAGCGCGATGCCACCCCCGGCGGCGACGACGTCGGCCACCACCGTGAACTCGTTGATGCGGTGGGCGAGCCGGAGCCGGCGGCCGGCCGCGGCGGCGATCGCCTCGACGGTCGCCAGGACGGGGAACCCCTCGTGCACCGTGATCCATGGTTCGTCGGCCACGTCCCGCGGGGTCACACGCCGTTTGGCGGCGAGGGGATGACCGGCGGGCATCGCCACGTCGAGCGGCTCACGCAGCAGCGTGGTCACGGTCACCGTGCGCGGCCACGGCGGGGCGTGGTCGAGGCGGTGCGCGAGCACGAGGTCGTACTCCCGGGTCAGCCGGGGGAAGTCCTCCTGCGGTACGTCCGCGTCGGCGAGCGCGAGCGCGGGCGCGTCGGGTCCGGCGCAGGCCCGCAGCAGCAGCGGGAAGAATGCCGCGCCCGCGCTGTGTAACGCCGCCACCGACACGTCCCCGTCCGGTCGGCCGACGAACTCCGCCACGGCGTGCCGGGCCCGCGCCAGCGCGGTCTCCACCTCGACGGCCGCGCCCGCCAACGCCTGGCCGGCGTCGGTGAGCACCAGGCGCCGTCCGTGGCGCTCGGTGAGCGGCACCGGCATCGAGCGCTGGAGCAGCCGCAGCTGCTGCGAGATCGCCGACGGGGTCACCAGCAGCGCCTCGGCGACCGCGGTGACGCTGCCCAGTTCGCCCAGCTCCCGAAGGATCCGCAACTGCCGTTCGTCCATTGCCGCAGTGTAAGAGCACAGTGTAGGGACGCTAAAAGATCAATTTAGAAACTGGTTCTGGGCTTCAGGGACGTCGCCGGTGCACGGTGAACGGGTGTCCGACGCCCGCCGTACCGATGCGGTACTCCTCCTGGTCGCGCTCGTCTGGGGTTCCAGTTATCTGTCCGCCCAGACGGCCGTCTCCGCGTTGCCCGTCCTGACCGTGCTGTTCGCGCGGTACGCGCTCTCCGCCGTCGCCTGTCTGGGGGTGCTGGGAGCCGCCCGTCGCGGACCGCGCCGGTGGACCCGCGACGAGGTCCGGGTGGGCGTGCCGCTGGGGGTGACCCAGGCCGCGGTACTGGTGGTGGAGACGTACGGCGTCGCCCACACCAGCGCCGCCAACGCGGGCCTCATCATCAGCCTGACCATCGTCCTCACCCCGCTGCTCGACCGCTCCGGTCACCCGGGCGGGCTGCCTCCCTCCTTCTACGCCGCCGCCGGTGTGTGCGTCCTGGCCGTCGGGCTGCTGATGTCCGGCAACGGCTTCCACGCGCCCCGCCTCGGCGATCTGCTGATGCTCGCGGCGGCCGGTGTGCGGGCGGTGCACGTGGCGCTCGTCGGCCGGCTCACCGCGCGCCGGGCCGTCCGACCGCTGCACCTGACGGCGCTGCAGACCTTGATCGGCACGGCGCTGTTCTTGCCGTCGGCCGCCGCCACCGGCCTGCCCGACCTCGTCCGGGCCGACGCGGCGACCTGGACGCAGCTGGTGTATCTCGCGCTGTTCTGCAGCGTGTTCGCCTTCCTCGCCCAGACCTGGGCGGTCCAGCGCACCTCCGCCAGCCGGGCCAGTCTGCTCCTGGGCACGGAGCCCGTGTGGGCCGCGGCCGTGGGCGTCGTCCTGGGCGGCGAACACTTCGGCCCCCTCACCGGCCTCGGCGCGGCGCTGATGGTCGCCGGCACCTACTGGGGGCAGTCCGTGGAGCGCGCCCACCGCGCGGCGAGGCCGGGCAGACCGTCCACCCCCGTCCCCGCCACCACCGCCGCCCCCGCCACCACCCCCGTCCCCGCCACCACCGCCGCGCCTGGCACCGAACCCCGCACCGAATCCCGCACCGAATCCCGCACCGAATCCCGCACCGAAGAGGACTCCCCATGCCGGAGCACGACACTTACGACCAGCTGATCTCCCTGCTCGACACCTCCTCCGTCGAGTACCGCCTCATCGACCACGAGCCCGAGGGCGCCACCGACGCCGTGTGTGCGCTGCGCGGTCACCCGGCGTCCGAGGCCGCGAAGTGCATCGTCCTCAGGGTCAAGGAGGACCGGCGCACCACACGGCACGTCCTCGCCGTGGTCCCCGGGGACCGGCGCGTGGACCTGGACGCCGTGCGGCAGCTGTTCGCGGCGCGGTACGTCGGCTTCAGCGACGCGGGGACCGCCGAGCGGCTGGCCCGCTCCGTTCCCGGAACGGTGCTGCCGTTCGCCTTCGATCCCGGCCTCGACCTCGTCGCCGACCCGGACGTCGTCGCCCAGCGGCGGCTGTACTTCAACGCCGCCCGGCTGGACCGTTCCCTGGTCATCTCCGGCGCCGACTACGCCAGGCTCGCCAATCCGCGCGTGGAGCGCATCGCGAGCCCGGCCTGACCCGGCCGGTTCAGATCCGGTCGTCCGCCAACTCCCGCAGCGGCCATGTCCCGTCCACGACCGCGTCCGCGTCGCCCTTGCCGCGCAGGAAACTCTGAAAGTCCGCCGCCCAGTCGGCGTACCACTCGATCTGGCGGCGGTGCAGCTCCGCCGGGCCGAGGGCCGCGACCTTCGGATGGCGCTCGGCTATCGCGCAGGCCAGCCGGGCCGCGGCGAGGGCGTCGGCGGAGGCGTCGTGGGCGGAGTCGAGAACCACGCCGTACTCCGCGCAGACCGCTTCGAGGTTGCGCTTGCCGCGGCGGTAGCGGTCGGCCCAGCGGTCGATGGTGTACGGGTCGACCACCGGGGCCGGGTCGAGGCCACCGAGGCGGTCGCGCAGGGACGGCAGTCCGTGTCTGCGCAGTTCGGCGGAGAGCAGGGTCAGGTCGAAGGCCGCGTTGTAGGCGACGACCGGGACGCCCGTCTTCCAGTACGTGGTGAGGACGTCCGCGATCGCGTCCGCCACCTGGTCGGCCGGTCTGCCCTCGGAGGTCGCGCGCTCGTTGCTGATGCCGTGCACCGCCACCGCGTCCGCCGGGATCTCCACGCCCGGGTCCGCCAGCCACTCCCGGCTTCCTGTGGGCTGCCCGCCCCTGACCTCGATCACGGCCCCCGTGACGATGCGTGCCTCACGCGGGTCCGTCCCCGTCGTCTCCAGGTCGAAGCCGATCAGCAGCTCGCGGTGCCAGGCCATGGTGGCCCCCCTTCTCGGTGGTGCTTTCCCCCAGTGGTCTCCACGATCGCATGCGCCACTGACAATCCGAGGACCGCGTTCCGCTCAGCCACCAGAAGAACGGACAGTTCAGGACACTGGCCGCGAATCAGCCCAAGCAAGCTCGAACTCCTCGCGATAGGCCGAGAAGAGACCGCCTTCGTCCACCCCGTCCGACTTGACCACCCGGCTGCCGTTGCGCAGCACCAGCACCGGCGCCTCCATGCCCCGGGTCCGCCGCAGATAGGACTGCACGACCGCGATGCCGTCCGAGCCGTCGCCGTCGACGAGGTAGGCGGTGAAGCGCGGGGTCTCGTCGTAGACCTGGATCTGGAAGGCGTCCGGGTCCCGAAGCCGGGAGCGCACCCGGCGCATGTGCAGGATGTTCATCTCCGCGGCGCGGCTCAGTTCGCCTCGTTTGATGCCGAGTTCGCGTTCGCGGCGCTTGACCGCGCTGGAGGCCGGGTTCAGGAACAGCAGCCGCACTCGCGCGCCCGCCTCCGCCAGCCGTACCAGGCGGCGCCCGGAGAAGTTCTGCACGAGCAGGTTGAGGCCGATGCCGATGGCGTCGAGCCGGCGGGCGCCGCCGAAGATGTCCTCGGCCGGGAACTGGCGCAGCAGCCGCACCCGGTCGGAGTGCACGGCGACCACGTCCGCGTACCGGTCGCCGACCAGGTCCTCCACGGCGTCGACGGGCAGTCGCCGCGCGGAGGGCACGTCGCCGCTCGAGTCGAGCATCTCGAGGAGCCGCGCGGAGGCCCGCTCGGCCTGGTTGAGGACCGCCTCGGACAGGGCCCGGTTGCGGGAGACGACGTTGCGGGTGACTTCGAGCTCGTCCAGGGCGAGTTCGACGTCCCGGCGCTCGTCGAAGTAGGGCTCGAAGCACGGCCAGTGCTGCACCATCAGCTCGCGCAGCTGTGGCAGTGTCAGGAAGCTGATCACATTGTCGTCGGCCGGGTCGAGCAGATAGCCCTTGCGGCGGCTGACCTCGCGTACGGCGACCGCGCGCTGCACCCACTCCTGGCCGGCCGGGCCGGCCGCGGCGACCACCCACTCGTCGCCGTGGACGGGTTCGTAGATGGGCCGCAGTACGGCGGCCACGACCGCGCGCAGCCGCTGTTCGACGAGGTTCAGCCAGATGTAGGCCCGGCCGGCTCGCTGGGCGCGCGTACGCACCTCACGCCAGGCGTCGGCGTCCCAGTCCAGCTCCGGCCCGATGGAACTCGTCTCCATCGGCCGCGCCAGCGACACCGTGCCGGGCGGGACGTCTGCCGAGTTCCCCTCGTGACCCTCGTCACCAGGGGGCAACTCAAGCCCTCCCGAGCCCACCCGCGCACCGCCTTCCGCTCCCCCGAGCTTCCCGTCTCAACGATCAAGGAAGGGTACTCCGGGAGCGGTGGGCGGTGCAGCCGGATGGACAGGGTCGTTTCTCAACCAAGCGGTTCCACTTGCCCGTTCTGCCCGGCGAGGTCGGCCGGAGTGAGCGGATTCATAGCGGTGACGTCCCTGGGGGCGATCGAGAAGCCCTGCCAGTGGACCGGCATGGGCTGCTGGTCCTCGTCGCGCGCGATGTGGTGGAAGCCCACGTTCATCCAGACCACGGGGTGGGTGAGGGTCTGCCCGTTCACCCAGGTGTCGACGGACTTGCCGTGTCCGGCACCGCAGTTGAGCGGGTTGTTGCTGGCGTACTGCTCGCACTTGTCGTACTCGGTGAAGTACACGTCGTGCTTGGTGAACGGGCGGCCCAGGTACTTGGAGGTGGGGCCCGGGACGATCTCGTACGAACGCGCGTGCCCGTCCTTGTTCTTGCCGGTCGCGCTGACCATGCGCCACCAGCGCATGTTCTTGGCGTCGCCCGCGAGTTCCTTGGTGACCGTGGTGCGGGTGGTCTTGTTGGTCGGGCCCTGCTGGCCGGCCGCGGGCGGGCTGACGACCGAGTCGTACTGCTCGACGCGGCCCTTGGAGGAGCCGTCGAGGCCGAAGTCGAGCCGCCAGAACACGTTGTGGCTGTGGCTGGTGGCGTAGGACCTGGCGCCCTTGCCTATCGGCCAGCCGCGGCCGTCGCCGGCGTCGTAGTCGTACGGCGAGAGGCTGCCGGTCGCGCCCACGTTCATGTTGATCGTGCCGTCGTCCTGGAAGCGCCACTCGGTCATGTACTCGTACCAGCCGACCTTGTTGACCGTGTAGACGAGCAGGTCCTTGCCCTGGGCCTGGTAGACCTTGTTGCCGGTGTCGGCCTGCATGCGGTAGGCGTGGCCGCGGGAACGGGTCGTGGTGCACAGGCCCTTGACGTAGGGGTGGGCGGGGTCCATGCCGCCGGGGACCTTGACCACCCGGATGGTGCCGCCCGGGCACTCGCCCGGGTCCAGGTTCACCAGGCCGGAGCCGAAGTCGTAGTCCGTGACGTCGTTGAACTCGTTCTTGCCGTCGTCGTAGGGCACATGGATCTGGGCGAGCCTGGCGCTGTTGAGGACCTTGATCGGAGCGGCCTCGCCGGGCGGCTGGTAGGAGACGTCCTCCAGGACGAGTCCGGACTTGCTCTCGAAGCGCCAGCACATGCGCCAGGTCGTGCCGCTCGCGAGCTTCTGCTCGATGCGGTACGTGGTGCTGCACTGCGCCGCCGCGGCCGCCGCCTTCGGCTGGGCGGCTGCCGGTCCCGCGGCGGTCGTCACGCCGGCGGCCAGCGCCGCCAGGGACAGCCCCACCGCCGCCTTCCGGGCACGACCGATTCTGTTCACACGCATGAAGAAGTGACTCCCTTACAGGAGGAACAAAGAAAGAGTTGGAGAAGCGAACGGAGGGCGGCTCAGCGGGCGAGCTTGCCGACCTTGCGGGCGCTGAGGTCGATCACGAGCGACCTGGCGTCGATCCACGGCCCGTTCTTGACCTTCGGGAACAGCCGCACGCAGCGGTGTTCGCCGCACTTGTCGAGTACGGCCGGCTGGGCGCCCGGAGTCGCCCGGTACACCATGGCGGTGATCAGCAGCTGGTCCGGCGAGGTCAGCTCCTCGCCGGTGGCGTCCTTGTAGTCCGCCTTCAGGCCCGCGCCCGCCGGATCGGCGATCAGCAGCCGGGCGGCCTCGGTCTGCTCGTCACGGCTCAGCGGCGGCTGGACGCCGTGCTGGGAGCTGGTCTGCTCGACCTTCCCGGTGGCGAGGTTCACGGTCCTGGTGACGAGCGTGTCGTCCCGATAGTCGTAGAACGTGACGTCCGCGCGGCGTGGCGCGGTCGGGTCGTCCAGCTCCGCGGTCTCCGGCTCGGCGAGGTCGACGCCGACGCGCTGCGGGCCACGTCCGCCCTCCACGTTCTCCCCGCTGGTGAGCAGCTGCCGGTTCAGCGCGATCTTCTGGACGCGCTCGATCTCGTCGTCGGTCAGCGGGTCGCGACCCGTGCCCTTCTCGCCCTCGGCCGGTGCCTGCTCGACGACACCCGGCGCGACCGCGGCGCCGCCCTGGTCCTGGGTCGCCTCCCGGGCCGACTGCCCGCCCTTGCCTCCTCCCGTTTCATCGGCCCCTGCCGTGCCCGGCAGGGTGATCCCGACCATGACGGCGGTCCCCGCCACCGCCATCGCCGCACCGGCCACCACCTTTCCCAGATGGCGGTGCACTATTTCGCGCACATCTTCCCCCTACTCCCCCTACATCCCCGGGAGTATGTGTTTGCCCCACGGGTACGCCCTTACCTGGCATACCCGCGTCTGCACTGGTCGCTCGGTAAGAGGGACGTAAGTCATAGGTGGTTCCATCACTTTCGGGGACACTCGGTGCCAAGGCGCCCCCCGCGCGGTCGTTCACCTGGAAGAGTCGTGTCCATGCAGGTCTGGCCTGGAGAGGCATACCCACTCGGTGCCACCTACGACGGCGCCGGTACCAACTTCGCGGTCTTCACGGAGGCCGCGGACCGAGTCGAGTTGTGTCTGCTGCACGACGACGGCTCGGAGACGGCGGTCGAACTGCGCGAGAGCGACGCGTTCGTGCGGCACGCGTACGTGCCGGGCGTCATGCCCGGCCAGCGGTACGGCTTCCGGGCGCACGGCCCGTACGCCCCCGAGCGCGGGCTGCGCTGCAACTCCGCGAAGCTGCTGCTCGACCCGTACGCGAAGGCGATCAGCGGCTCGGTCCGCTGGGGCGAGGAGGTGTACGGCTACCACTTCGGCAACCCGGACAAGCGCAACGACCTGGACTCGGCGCCGCACACCATGACGTCGGTCGTGGTCAACCCCTACTTCGACTGGGGTGACGACCGGCGGCCGCGCACCGAGTACCACCGCACGGTGATCTACGAGGCCCATGTCAAGGGCCTCACGATGCGCCACCCGGACCTGCCCGAGGAGCTGCGCGGCACCTACGCGGCGCTCGCTCACCCGGCGATCATCGAGCACCTGACGTCGCTCGGGGTCACCGCGCTGGAGCTGATGCCGGTGCACCAGTTCGTGAACGACCACCGTCTGGTGGACATGGGCCTGAACAACTACTGGGGCTACAACACGGTCGGCTTCTTCGCCCCGCACAACGCGTACGCCTCCTGGGGCGACCGCGGTCAGCAGGTCCTGGAGTTCAAGTCGGCGGTGCGGGCGCTGCACGAGGCCGGCATCGAGGTGATCCTCGACGTGGTCTACAACCACACCGCCGAGGGCAACCACCTGGGCCCCACGCTGTCCTTCCGGGGGCTCGACAACCCGTCGTACTACCGCCTGGCGGACGACCCGCGCTACTACACGGACACCACCGGGACCGGGAACTCGCTGCTCATGCGATCCCCGCACGTGCTCCAGCTGATCATGGACTCGCTGCGCTACTGGGTCACCGAGATGCACGTCGACGGGTTCCGCTTCGACCTGGCGGCGACGCTGGCGAGGCAGTTCCACGAGGTCGACCGGCTGTCGTCGTTCTTCGACCTGGTGCAGCAGGACCCGGTGGTCTCCCAGGTGAAGCTGATCGCCGAGCCGTGGGACGTCGGCGAGGGCGGCTACCAGGTGGGCAACTTCCCGCCGCTGTGGACCGAGTGGAACGGCAAGTACCGCGACACGGTGCGGGACCTGTGGCGCGGCGAGCCGCGGGCGGTGGCGGAGTTCGCGTCCCGGCTGACGGGGTCGTCCGACCTGTACCAGGACGACGGGCGACGCCCCCTGGCCTCCATCAACTTCGTGACCTGCCACGACGGGTTCACGCTGCACGACCTGGTGTCGTACGACACCAAGCACAACCACGCCAACGGCGAGGACAACCGGGACGGCGAGAGCCACAACCGGTCCTGGAACTGCGGCGTGGAGGGCGAAACGGACGACCCGGCCGTCCTGGAGCTGCGGGCCCGCCAGATGCGGAACTTCGTGGCCACGCTGATGCTCTCCCAGGGCGTGCCGATGATCAGCCACGGCGACGAGGTCGCGCGCACGCAGCAGGGCAACAACAACGCCTACTGTCAGGACAGCGAACTGGCCTGGGTGAAGTGGCCCGACCCCGACGGCAGCGGCGGCGAGCTGCTGGACTTCACCCGGGCCGTCGTGCTGCTGCGCAAGGACCATCCGGTCTTCCGCAGGCGGCGCTTCTTCCACGGCCGGCCCGTGGAGGGCACCCACGACGAGCTGTCGGACATCGCCTGGTTCACTCCGGAGGGCAAGGAGATGGTCCAGCGGGACTGGGACTCGGCGCAGGCGTCGGCGCTGACGGTGTTCCTCAACGGCAACGCGATCTCGGAGCCCGGCCCGCGCGGGGAGCGCATCGGCGACGACTCCTTCCTGCTGATGTTCAACGCCTCGCCGAAGCAGCTGGAGTTCGTGGTGCCGGTCGACCACGGACGGCAGTGGCAGGTGGTGGTGGACACGGCGCTCCCGGAGGGCGTGCCGACGGGGACGAGCGCCAAGGTGCAGGCCGGGGACCGGCTGACCCTGGTGGACCGCAGCCTGACGGTGCTGCGGCGGCCCACCTAGGCGGACGCGGGACCGGCGGCGTACGGGCGGAGGTGGGTCCGGCGATGACACGAAGGGCGGCGGGGCGGGTACGTAGGTTTCCATGACACCTGAGCGACCTGACCCGGTGGTGCCCACGGCCACCTACCGGCTGCAGTTGCAGCCCGAGTTCCCGTTCGGGGCCGCGGCGGCGGCCGTGCCGTACCTGGCCACGCTCGGCGTCTCGCATGTGCACCTGTCCCCCGTCCTCGAGGCGGTACCCGGATCGGCGCACGGCTATGACGTCGTGGACCACGCGCGCGTACGTGACGAACTGGGCGGCGAGGAGGGGCTGCGCGCGCTGTCGCGCACCGCGCGGGAGCACGGTCTCGGCCTGGTGGTGGACATCGTGCCGAACCACATGGCCATGGCCCCGCGGCACAACCACGCGCTGTGGGAGGTGCTGCGGGAGGGCCCGAAGTCGCCGTACGCGCGGTGGTTCGACATCGACTGGGAGGCGCAGGGCGGGCAGATGCTGCTGCCGGTGCTGGGGCACCCGCTCGGCACGGAGATCGAACACCTGGAGGTCGACGGCGAGGTCCTGCGCTACCACGACCATGTCCTGCCGCTGCGCGAGGGCACCGGGGAACTGCCGCTGCCGCAGCTCCTGGACGCCCAGTGGTACCGCCCGGTGTGGTGGCGGCTGGCCCGTACCGAGCTCAACTACCGGCGTTTCTTCAGCATTTCCGAGCTCATCGGGGTGCGGGTGGAGGACCCGGAGGTGTTCGAGGCCACCCATGCCAAGATTCTCCAGTTGCTCCACGAGGGCGTGATCGAGGGCCTGCGCGTCGACCATCCCGACGGGCTCGCCGATCCGGACGGCTATCTGCGGCGGCTGCACGAGGCGACGGGGGGCCGCTGGACGGTCGTGGAGAAGATCCTGGCGGACGGGGAGCACCTGCCGGCCTCCTGGCCCGTCGCGGGAACCACCGGCTACGACGCGCTCAGGCACATCGACGGTCTCTTCACGGATGCGGCGGGTGCCGGGGAACTCCTCGGCCGGTACCGGCGGTTCGCGGTCCCGCAGACGGACCGGGGCGGGGACTGGGCGGCGACGGTGCGGCGAGCGGCGTACGGGGTGCTCTCGCACGAGCTGGCCACCGAGGTCGACCGGCTGACCCGGGTGGCGGGCCGGCTGTGCACGACGTCACCGGATCCCGCGCTGCGCGACCACGCGCCGTGGGCGCTGCGTACGGCGCTGCAGGAGCTGCTCGTACGTCTGGAGGTCTACCGGCCGTACACCTCGGGTGACGCGGCCGCCGTCGTCACCGAGGAGGCCGCGGCAGAGGCCCGGCTCGCCTTCGTCGTGCCCGAGGAGGCCGGTGCGGTCGACGTCGTACGGGGTCTCGTGCTCGGGCGTCACGGTGACGGGCCCGGGCATGTGGAGTTCCGTGCGCGGTTCGCGCAGACGGCGTCCGCGCTGCGCGCCAAGTCCGTGGAGGACACCGCGTTCTACCGCTATGTACCGCTCCTGTCGGCGACCGAGGTCGGTGGCAACCCGGGGAACCCGGCCGTTTCCCCGGCGGACTTCCACGCCTACTGCGCGCGCGTGCAGCACGACTGGCCGGGCACGGGGACCGCCGTGTCGACCCACGACACCAAGCGCAGCGCCGACGTCCGAGCGGCCCTCGCCGTGCTGACCGAGTGCCCCGAGCGGTGGGCCGACGTCCTGGCCGAGGTGAGCCGGGACGGCGACGGCGTGCCCGACGCCCAACTGGCGTGGGCGGCCTGGCAGACGGTGTTCGGGCTCGGGCCCGCGTCCGGGGAACGCGTTCAGGGGGCTCTGCTCAAGCACGTGCGTGAGGCCGGCCTGTACACGAGCTGGACGGAGCAGGAGCCCCCGTACGAGGCGGCCGTGGCGCAGTTCGTCGCGGCGGGCCCGTGCGGAGCGCCGGGCGAGCGGGTGGCCGCCTTCCGGAACACGCTGGAGCCGCACATCCGCGCGAACATGCTGGGTACGGCCCTGGTCCAGCTGACGATGCCCGGCGTCCCCGACCTGTACCAGGGCACGGAGGCCGCATACCGGGCGCTGGTGGACCCGGACAACCGGCGGCCGGTGCGGTTCCCGCCCGAGGACCCCGGCGCGAAGGACACGGTGACCAGGGCCGCGCTGCGGCTGCGCGGGCGACGGCCCGAGGCCTTCGGCGCCGCGGCGACGTACGCGCCGCTGCCCGCGCAGGGCCCGACGGCGGCTCACTGTCTGGCGTTCGTACGCTCCGCAACGGTGGTCACGGCGGTGACACGCCTGTCCCTGCGCCTGACGGAGTCGGGCGGCTGGCAGGACACGCGTCTGCCGCTGCCTCCGGGGCGGTGGGCCGATGTGCTGGCTCCGGGCCGTGCGTTCGAGGGGCACGCGCGCGTGGCGGAACTTTTCGAGCGGCTGCCGGTGGCACTGCTGGAACGGGTCGGCCCGGACGGACCGTCCGGCAGCTCCGCCGGCGAAACGCGGCACGCCGGCACCTCTAGCGAAGCGTGACCGGCAAGGCCGGCGGCGAGCGGTGGAAGCGGCCCTCCGGAGCGGCCCGCGCCCCGGGCGCACGGCGCAGGCCCGGCAGGGTCGTCAGCAGGGCGCGCAGGCCGCGCTCGGCCGTGAGCCCGGCCAGCAGGGCGCCCGAGCAGCCGTGCGGCTGGGAGCCGTAGGCGAGTGGAGCGGGGTCGGGACGGAAGGCGTCGTAGCGGTCGGGGTCGGCGAATCGGGCGCGGTCGCGGCCCGCGGCGCCCAGCAGACACGCCACGGTGGCGCCCGCGGGAACCGCGCCGAAGGGCACGGTGGCCCAGCGCAGCACCACGTGCACCGGCGGGTCGCGGCGCAGGGACTCCGCCCAGGCGCCGGCCGCCAGCTCCGGACGGGCCCGGATCACGTCCAACTGGCGGGGATGGTCCAGGAGATTGCCGAGGAACGACGCCAGCGCCCGCGCGGTCGTGCCGCCCGCCGCGCCGAGCAGCGTTCCGGCGATGTGTGTCACGGCCTCGTCGGGCAGCGGGTGGCCGCCGTCGCCCGCCGTGCACAGGGCGGACAGCAGGTCGCTGCCCGGATGTGCCCGGCGGCGGGCCACGAGCGGGCGCAGGAAGGCGTCGAGTTCGGGATGCCGGCCCCGGTGGTCCAGGCCCGCACGGCACCAGCGGTGCACCCGCGTGGTCTCCTCGTACGGGATGCCCAGCGCGGCCAGCGCCGTGGCGGTGGGCAGCCAGTCGCAGAACTCGGTGACCAGGTCGGCCGTCTCCCGCCCGGCCAGTCGACGGGCGAGGACGAAGGCACCGCGGTCGACGGCCGCCGTCAGGGCGGACAGCGCGGGACCCCGCAGCACCGAGGCGAGGGCCTCGCGGTGGTCCGGGGTCCGGCCGTCGGCCGGCGACGGCACGGGGGCCAGTCGCGGGTCCGTGAGTGCGGCGCGGACGTCGTCGTGGCGGCTGACGAGCCAGGCGCCGAACGGCTCGTCGTAGAGGAGCGGGAAGTGCTCGCGCAGCGTGCGGTAGAGCGGGTACGGGTCCGCCGCGGCCGTCCGGAGGTCGCGCAGACTCGGCGGTCTGCGGGGCGTGCCGGGCGGAGCTCCCGCGGTCTGCGTGCTGGACACGCCGGTAAGGCACTGCACCGCCGGGCTCCCACATGCTCGATTCGTGCTTCACGCGCGCGTGACCGCTCCCGGCCGGCCGTCGCGCCTGGTCCGCCGCGCACCGTAGGGACGCGCATCCGGACTCCGCGCCGTACGTCCGGGTGGATGTCCCCAGCCGACCACCGCGCGGCCCTCGGCGCCTGTCCTGTACTGCCGTACGGGTGACACGGGAGGTGCTGTCCCGGCGGGTCGGGTGGGCACCGGACCGTACGGGCTCGTCGTGCGTGACTCCATGCCGCACCGGCTCCGGACGGGCGAGTCCTTGCCGGCGCTCTTGGTCCCGCCTGTCGGCGGTGAATGCCCCTGGGCGCCCCCTGGCGCCTCCCCCACCGAGTCCTTGACAGTTCACAGAGTCCATGGGGTACTGCGGGTGCGAAGCAAGGCGGACAAGTCGGGGGTGAGTCTCCTGCCGGAGCTGCGCTACCCCAGTGTTCCCGAATTGGTCGCGTCCGCCGGAGCGTTGGCCGCTCACCGGCCTGGCCTGTGCAGACTGCGGCAGGTGGGCGTCTCGCGGGGCGGCCGGCCGCTGCACCTGCTGTCCGTGGGCCATGCCCGACGCGCCGTGCTCGTCGTCGCCGGCGCCCACGCGAACGAGCCGACCGGCGGCTCCACACTCCTCGCACTCGCCGAACGGGTCCTGCACGAGCGGGAGTTACGGGCCGACACCTCCTGGCACTTCCTGCTGTGCGCGGACCCGGACGGAGCGAGCCTGCATGTGACTCCGGCGCCGCGCAGCCTGTTCGACTACCACCTCGGCTTCTTCCGGCCCGCGGGACCGGAGCAGCCGGAGTGGTCACCGTCGGTGCTGCCGCCCGACCGGCTGCCGCCCGAGACGCGCGCCCTGACCGGGGTCATAGACGAGCTGCGGCCCTACCTCCAGGTGACCCTGCACGGCACCGATCTGGGCGGCAGCTGGGTGCAGTTGACGAAGGACATCCCCGGCCTGGCGGAACCGTTCGCCAAGTCCGCGGCGGAGCTGCACATCCCGGTGGAGACGGGCGCCTCCGACGCCGCCGGCTGGCCGGCGAGCGGTCCCGGGGTGCACGTGATGCCCGCGCCCGGCGCGGACGCGGCGTACCCGAGCATGCCGGACGACGCACGGCACAGCACCTGGTACCACGCCCACCGGTACGGCGGTCTGACCGCGGTCGTCGAGGTGCCGATGTGGGCGAGCGACCTGGTCGACGACCGCGCCCCGCACCCCGCTCCCGCCGCCGCGATACGGCGCCTCGCGCACCGGCTGCGGCGGGACGCCCTGGACGTGGAGCGGGTGCTCGCCGAGGCCCTGCCGCGCCTGGAGGGCGTCGACGGCCCCCTGCTGCGGGCCGCCAGGTGGGTGCTGGAGCTGGTGCCGGGGCTGGCCGAGGACTGGATCCACACGCCGCCGGCCGACACCACGATGGCGTACGTCGGCAGCGTCGACGCGTTCGCCCGCCGGCTGCCGCTGCGGGCGGCGGCGATGCTGCTGCGGGTCCTTCAGGAGAGCGACGACCGTGCGGCGCCGCGTCTCGAACGGCTCGTGGCGACCTGGAGCGACGCCTTCGCGGAACGCTTCCGGGCCCGCTGGGTGCCCCTGGAGCACCAGGTCGAACACCAGTCCCGTACCGTCGTCGCGGCCGCGCTCTACGCGCGCGACCGGGCGGCGTAATGGGCCGGGCGCTGCCCCTTGCCTCCCCCGCCCACCCGGCCTTGTCGCTCGTCCAGCGCGAACACCGCCCCGGTCCACGCCTCCATCACGCACGCGTTGGCGTACGTCTTCTCGAACTCGACGGACCGTCCGCCCCACTCCCCGCGCGCGCGGGCGGTCACCGGCGCGTACACCATCGTGCAGAAGACGTCCTTCTTGAGCGCGATGGCGCCGATGTCGCCGTTCACCGCGGCGAGCTGGGCGCAGGCCTCGGCTGCGCGCGCGTGTCCCTGGGGCGGATCGCACCGCAGCAGGGTGCCGGGCGTGTCACCGGACCGGGTGTCGCCCCGGGTGACGGTGAGGGAGAGCCAGTCGCCCTGCGACGGGTCCTGGGCGGTCGCCGGGGTCGCGCCGGTCAGGAGCAGGGCGGCTGTCGCCAGGCCGCCGAACGCCTTCTTCGCTCTTGAGGTGCACGTCTTATGCGCCTTATGCGTCGAGTGTGCCGTATGCGTCGTGTACGTCATTCAAGAGGCATCGGCACGGCGGTCTCCGAGGACCACCCTCGCTCACCCGAACGGGTCTCCTCTCGGGCGTGCGCCGCGGCGAGTTCGAACGTGGCGAGCACCACCCGCGACTGGTACTCCACCTGACGCGCGACGGGGATCCAGCGTGCCCCGCAGTCGTGGTAGTCGGCGCACCACTCGTCGATGAGCCGGTCCAGATCCGGCAGCACGCCGGCCGGGTCGCGGCCGGCGCCCCGCACGAGCTGGTGCAGCAGCCCTGCCGTCCGCAGGGCGAGCCGTCGTCCGGATATGCCCAGGGCGGCGAGGTGGGCGGTGTGCAGGGGCGGCAGCGGGCGCCCGGGATCACGGGTGTCGGGGTCCCACGCGTCGGCAAGGCCGGGGCAGACGAGTAAATAGTCGTCGACCGGTGCGAGCAGGCGCGCCGCGTCCGGCGAGCCGGCGAGGTGGGGCCGGATCCGCGCGAGGATCAGCTCCAGGAGCCGGGTGTCGTGGCGCAGGGTGGCGCTCACCGTGCGCAGTGCCTCGTCCGGGTCGGCCGGCGGGGAGCCGTCCTCCACGGCGGCCACGCCCCACATGGGTGCCTCGATGACGGCGGTGACCGTGCCGTGCCGCTGTGGATGGAACCAGGTGGACTCGACGGCGGCCTCGGTGATGGCCGCGGCCCGGTCACCCCGGCGTGGGGGCGGGATCCGGTAGACGGCGGGTCCCAGGCTGGGCCAGTACAGGGTGTCGTAGGGCCCGAGTTCGCGCGGGATGCCGAGCCGGGCCGCGGTGTGCGCGAGGCGCCGGGCGAGGCCCGGCAGGTCGCGGGTCAGCTCGACGAAGCCGCCTCCGACGTCGACGCCGTGCAGGGAGCACTGGAAGAAAGGTTTCAGTTCATCCTGGAGGCGGAGCAGGGCACGCGTCTCCGGGAGCGTGGCGGCGGCCGCGCCGTCGGGCAGCCACTCGGGCTGTTCGAGGAAGCCGGGACGGAAGAAGTTCCGGAAGTAGTGGCCGAGGGTGTACGGGCCGGGCAGCCAGCCCTCGTTGCGGCGCAGGCCGTCGGGATCGAGGCACAGCAGCAGGTTCCAGGTGGCGTCGGCGCCGTCGGTGAGCCGGGGGTCGGCCAGGACGCGTTCGGCCAGGCGCAGGGCGGTGGCGCCGCCCACCGGCTCGTTCGCGTGCGGTCCGGCGACCACCAGGGCCTGACGGGTGCCGTGTCCGACGGACAGCAGCCACAGGGGCGTTCCCGCGCGTGATGTCCCGATCCGGCGCAGCCGGGCGTCCCGGGGGCGTCGGGCGACGAGTGCCGCCGCCCGGGTGCCCAGTTCGTCCACGGTCGGGTAGCGGAGGAGTGGCGGCAGGGCACACCTCCACAAGTGGTGCCGTCGGTTCACCTGGTGTCCATGGTGTACGCACAGTCAGTCACGGCGCGACGGGTACGTCAACACCGCCGTACGCGAGGGAATTCGGCGCCGCACGGGCGCATGGGGGTCCGGTTCAGTCCGCCGCGAGGCGGAAGGCGATGCTTCCGAAGCCGATCTGGTCGCCCTCGCGGACGACGGCCGCGCCGATGACCCGGCGACCGTTCACCGTCGTGCCGTTGGTCGAGCCGAGATCGCGCAGGACCCACATGCCGCCCTGGCGGCTGAGTTCGGCGTGCACACGCGAGACCGTCTCGTGGGTGAGCCGCAGCCCGTTGGCGGGGTCCCGGCCGATGCGCAGGGCATGGCCGGCGCCCGGGTGCGGCAGCAGCAGCTTGGGCAGCTTCTCGGCCTGCCAGGCCCGGCGCAGCCGTACGGTGAAGCCCGAGACCGCCTCGACGGTGCCGAACACCACGCGCGCGAAGCGGCCCTCCGTGCGCAGGTCGGCGGTGAGCACGGCCAGTTCGTCGGACCGGCGGGCGGCCAGCGCCAGCTCCATGCGCCGGATGAACGTGTCGTGGGACAGACGGCCCATGGCGACGCCGTCACGCAGCACCTTCAGCGCCCGGTCGCGCTCCGCGTCGGACAGCCGCGCGGGGTACGTGTGGAACTCGAAAGACGACGTCACGCTCGTGATTGTCGGTCAGTGAACCTCGGGTGTCCAGAAAACACAGAAACGGCCGTCACGCGCGCGTACCTCACGACACCGGCCACAAAAGGGCGCTTTCAAAGGCGGATTGATCGCGTTTGACGCACCATGGACGGGCTACATCACGGTGAGCAGACGAAGGGGAACCGTCCGTGCAGTTCGAGGTGTGGGCACCGCAGGCCGACCGGGTGACGCTTCATTGCGACGGCGTCACGCGCGCGTTGGCGCGTGATCCGGCGCGGGACGGCTGGTGGAGCGGCGAGGCGGACGCCCGGGACGGCACGCGGTACGGGTTCGCGCTGGACGACGGCCCCGTGCTGCCCGACCCGCGTTCACGCCGGCAGCCGGACGGCCCGGACGGTCCGAGCGCGGTCGTCGACCACGGGCGGTACGCCTGGCGCACCGAGTGGGCCGGCCGTCCGCTGCCCGGGGCGGTGCTGTACGAGCTGCATGTGGGCACGTACACGCCCGAGGGCACCCTCGACGCGGCCGCCGAGCGGCTCGGCCACCTGGTCGAACTGGGGGTCACGCACATCGAGTTGATGCCGCTGTGTCCCTTCCCCGGCCGGCACGGCTGGGGGTACGAGGGGGTCTCGCTGTGGGCGGTGCACGAGCCGTACGGCGGACCCGAGGCGCTGCGGCGCTTCGTCGACCGGGCCCATGAACTCGGGCTCGGTGTGGTCCTGGACGTGGTGCACAACCATCTGGGCCCGTCGGGCAACCACCTGCCCGCGTTCGGCGCGTACTTCACCGACACCCACCACACCCCGTGGGGCGCCGCGGTCAACCTCGACGCGCCCGGCTCGGACGAGGTGCGCGCCTTCCTGCTCGGCAGCGCGCTGGCATGGCTGCGGGACTACCGGATCGACGGGCTGCGGCTGGACGCGGTGCACGCGCTGGCGGACACGCGCGCGTGCCACTTCCTCGAGGAGCTGGCGAGGGCCGTGGACACGCTCGCCGCCGAGACGGGCCGGCCGCTGTTCCTGATCGCCGAATCGGATCTGAACGATCCGCGACTGGTCACCGCGCGCGCGGAGAGCGGCCTGGGCCTGCACGCGCAGTGGAACGACGACTTCCACCACGCCCTGCACACCGCGCTGACCGGCGAGTCCCAGGGCTACTACGCGGACTTCGCGCGCGCCCCCTTCGCGGCCCTCGCCAAGACCCTCACGGGCGGTTTCTTCCACGACGGCACGTACTCGAGCTTCCGGGGCCGGCACCACGGCCGCGCCCTGGACCGCAGCCGCGTGGCCGCGCACCGGCTCGTCGGCTACAGCCAGACCCACGACCAGGTCGGCAACCGCGCCCAGGGCGACCGCCTGGCCGCCTCCCTGTCTCCCGGGCTGCTGGCCTGCGCCGCCGCACTGACGTTGACGGCTCCGTTCACGCCGATGCTGTTCATGGGCGAGGAGTGGGCCGCGGGCACGCCCTGGCAGTTCTTCACCGACCACACCGATCCGGAACTCGCGGAGGCGGTACGCCGGGGCAGGCGGCGGGAGTTCGCCGCGCACGGCTGGGCCGAGGAGGACGTACCCGACCCGCAGGATCCGGCGACCCGCGACCGCTCCTGCCTGGACTGGTCCGAGCCGGAGCGCGAGCCCCACGCGCGCGTACTGGACTGGTACCGACGCCTCGTCGCGCTGCGGCACACACAACCGGACCTCACCGATCCCGACCTCGCCGACACGAAGGTGGCCTACGACGAAGAGGCCCGCTGGCTCGCCTTCCGCCGTGGCGACGTACGCGTGGCGGTGAATCTCGGCAAGGAGCCTGCGGCGATCCCCCTGGGCACCCGCCCGGCCCGGGTACTCGCCGCGTGGGAACCCGTCGAGGGACCGGACACGGACGGGATACTGCTGGTGCCCGGTGCGTCGTGCGTGGTGCTGGAACAGAGCTGAGGGGGCCTGGGGGTGGGGGCAGCCGAGCGGGCCGCGCGGAGCTCGAAGCAGGCCCAGGAGTCACAGCTCCTCCTCGTCGTCCCGTTCCTCCTCCCGGAGTTCCGTCACCCGCTCCAGCAGGATCGGCTCCCAGGCGCGGCGCAGCTGCGTCCGCAGCAGCGGCAGTGGGCTGTCGTCGCGGCCCTGGAGGCGCTCGGCGAGGCGGATGACCGTGTCGCAACGGGCGAGCCACAGGCCGCGCAGGCATGGGCGGGGGCCGTAGCCGGCGAGGGTGGCGGCACGTACGGCGGCGGGGGCTCCGACGGCGAGCGCGAGCCCGGCGATGTCCTCCGCGGGGTCGCCGAGGACCGCGTCGGTCCAGTCCAGGACACCGCGCACCCGGCCGTCGGCGCTGACCACGAGGTGCTCGCCCCTGAGGCCGTGGTGGACGAGGACGGCCGCGCCGGCCTGTGCGGCGAGCTGGGCCGCGCCGGGCGGGGTGAGCTGGTGGAGCCGGGCGGGGTCGAACTCGTCCGCCGTGCCGAGGAGTTGCGCGGCGGCCACGGCCATACGGCGCAGCGCCTCCAGGGAGCGCGGGGCGGCATGCGGGACGCCGAGGGTCTCGGCCTGGCGGGCGGGCACCTCACGCAGGCCCGTGAGCAGTCCGGCCAGGTCGGCCTCGCCGACGGCGGACACGTCGTGTTCCTCCGCAGAGCCGCCGGACACCTTCGTGTCCAGCGTGTAAGTGAGTCCGGGCGCCCACTCGCCGCGCGCCACGCTCGCCGGTACGGCCACGGGGACATAGGGCCGCACGAGGTCGCGCAGGCGCAGCTCACGGCGCCGGCGGACGGCCGCTTCCCGGTCGGTGGCGAGGCGCAGCACATGGCGGGTACCGACCCACCACGTGGAGTGCTCGCCGCCCCCGCCGACGGGCCGCACCTCGGGTCCGGCGGCACCGTTCGCACCGAGCCCGCCCCTCTCGCCCTCCTTGCCTTCCTTGATCAGGGAACGGACCAGTCGGCGGACGGTGTCCGCGGTGGGTGTCGGTGCCTGGGTCATGGGTCGCGCCGTTGCTCGGGGGTGTCGTCTCGAGGGTGGGGCTCCTGGTGGTCGGACCACGCCTTCAGTCCACTATGACCATCTCGCGGGTCGTGTCGTTGAGCCGGCGGCCGCCCTCTTCCGTCACGGCCACGATGTCCTCGATGCGCACCCCGAAGCGGCCGGGCAGATAGATGCCTGGTTCGACGGAGAAGCACATCCCGGGGACGAGGGGCTGCTGCTCGCCCTCGATCATGTAGGGCGGCTCGTGGGTGGTGACGCCGATGCCGTGGCCCGTGCGGTGGATGAAGTACGGGCCGTACCCGGCGTCCTCGATGACCTTGCGGGCGGCCCGGTCGACCTCCTGGCAGGCGACGCCGGGCCGTACGGCCCGGAAGCCCGCCTCCTGGGCCGCGCGCACGATGTCGTGGACCGCCCGCTCCTCGTCCGTCGGCTCGCCGACGTGGACCGTGCGGGAGGTGTCGGAGCCGTAGCCGTCCTTGAGGCCGCCGAAGTCGAGCACGACCATGTCGCCGCGCTCGATGACGCGGTCGCCCACTTCGTGGTGCGGGTTGGCCCCGTTCGGCCCGGAGCCGACGATGGTGAAGTCGACCACCGCGTGTCCGTGTCGACGCAGCAGTCGGCTGAGGTCCATGGCGATCTCTGATTCCCGGCGTCCGGCGAACGGAACGTTCCGGATGTCCTCGAACGTCGCGTCCGCGGCCGCGCCCGCGGCCGCCAACAGCTCCAGTTCCGCCGCGTCCTTGACGGCGCGCAGCATCGGCAGGGCGTCGGTGAGGGAGGCGTAGGAGGTGGCGGGCAGTGCCTTCTGCAGGCCGAGCAGGTGCATCGCCCAGGCGTTGTCGCTGATTCCGAAGCGGCCGGAGGTGTCGAGGAGGCCGGCGGTGACGGCGTAGGGGTCCTTGCCGTCGGTCCAGTCGCGCAGGGTCAGGGCGGGCGCGCCCGTGGCCCTGGCCGCGTCGGGGGCCTCCAGCGTGGGCACGACGAGGACGGGATCCTGGCCGGCGGCGAGGACCAGCAGGGTGAGCCGTTCGGTGGCCGCGGTCGGCGCGTAGCCGGTGAGCCAGACGAGGTCGGGCCCTGGTGCCACCAGGAGCCCGGCCAGCCCGGCGTCCGCGGCAGCGTGCGCGGCTCGGTCCATCCGGGCCCGGTAGTCGTCGGCGGTGAAGGGCGCGGCCGTACTGCCGGTCATCCGGGCCTCCCTGGGCGGGCGAAGAGGTGACTACGGGCAGCATCCTGCCCGGCCGTAGGAAGCTGCGCGAGCCGGTTGGGCGGAGCTGCGTGGCTCATCGTGGCGCGCGCCGCCGAGAGCGAACCAGTGGATTTCCCGATCAGCCCCCACTTCGACTAACGGATGAATCTTGATAAGCCATTAGTGCTAATGGTTAGATCATGGTGACCCATTAATAGCTGGACACCCAGGGAGGGCGACGACCGTGCTGGTACTCGCACACATCAGCGATCTGCATCTGGACGGCAGCACCCGAGCGACGGAGCGCGCCGAACGGGTGCGCGACCGGCTGTGGGGGCTGCCAGGACAGGTGGACGCGCTGCTGGTCACCGGGGACATCGCGGACCACGGCGCGGAGGCGGAGTACGAGGAGGCGGCCCGTATCCTCGGGCTACGGGCCACCGACACACCGTTCCCGGTGCTGACCTGCCCGGGCAACCACGACAGCCGCGCCCCGTACCGCAAGGCCCTGCTCCGGCAGCCGCCCGCCGACGGTCCGGTCAACAGCGTGCGCGTCTTCGACGGCGGCGCCGTACTGATGTGCGACTCCAGCGTCCCGGGAAACGACGAAGGGGCCCTGGACGAGGAGACGTACGCCTGGATCGAGGAGACGCTCGACGGCCTCGGCGGCCGCTTTCCGGTGCTGCTCGCCTTCCACCACCCGCCGGTGGCGCTGCACCACCCGCTGCCCGACTCCTACCGACTGGGCGAGCCCCGGGCGCTCGCCGCCCTCGTGGAGCGCAGGCCCGAGATCGCCGGGTTCCTCACCGGCCACGCGCACACGGCGGCCGCCACCTCCTTCGCCGGCCGGCCGCTGGTCGTCGGCCCCGGGGTGACGTGGACGCTGCGGCTGCCCTGGGAGGGCGAGCAGGTCGCCGACCGGGACGCGCCGGTCGGGCTCGCGTTTCACGTGCTGGACGACGAGGGGCGGCTCACCAGCCACTTCCGGGTGATCACATGACGACCCCGGGTACGGCCGTCAACTGCTGGTAGCCGCCGCTTCGGTGCCGGATCGTCAGCGTGACCTCCTTGCCCGGGCGGGCGCGGGCGACGGCTCGCGCGAGATCGGCGGCCGAGTCGACACGGGTCCTGCCGAACGCGAGGAGCACGTCACCGCGGACCAGCCCCGCCGTGTAACCCGGCCCGGGAACATGGACGCCGACGACCATCGCCCCGGCCTTCTCGGCGTCCACCGCCTCGACCCCGAGGGTCCCTCCGGAGGCGTCCCGCGACGGGAACGACGACGAGGACGACGAGGCGGCACCCGAGCGGGCCCGGGCGGACGCGGTACCGGCCGCCCCCGGCCCGTGCTGCCCCGCCCCCTGCCGCTGGAGCTCCGCGAGTCTGCTCATGCCGATCACGGTGGCCCCCACCGTCCCGAGCCCCACCCCGGACAGCACCAGCACCGTCCCGACGAACAGGCCGAACAACAGGGTCGTGAGCCGTCCGCCACGGCGTCGCGCGGCATGCGGACGCCGGGACTGAGCACCGGACCCGGCACCGCCCGAGGGCTCCCGGCCGGGCATCGGCTTGGGACGCAACGCAGTCTGTTCCATGAATCGCCTCCGGCTGGTGCTCTACCCGGAGCACCGGCCTGGGACGAGACACGAACGAGTGAGACTGCCCCGGGGTCAGGAGTGGGAAGCCATGCTGCCCGGACCCACGGAAACCTGCCCTAGCCGCAGGAAGGGCACAGCCCGCGGTAGGTGACCTCGACCTCGGACACCGTGAAGCCGAACCGTTCCACCGCCGGGAGGTCGGCCAGCGGATTGCCGGTCGGGTGGACGTCGCGGATGGTGCCGCAGTTGGAGCACACGAGGTGCTGGTGCGGATGGTGCGCGTTGGGGTCGTAGCGCTTGGCGCGGCCGTCGGTGGAAACCTCTATGACCTCACCGAGGGAGACCATCTCGCCCAGGGTGTTGTAGACGGTCGCCCGGGAGATCTCGGGCAGCCGCTGCGCCGCGCGGGCGTGCACCTCGTCGGCCGTGAGATGCACGTGGTCGCCGTCGAGGACCTCCGCAACGACACGCCGCTGGGAGGTCATCCGCCAGCCACGCCCTCGCAGTCGCTCCAGCAGGTCACTCATATCGGTTCACCTATTCGGATTCGGTGGGACACCCGAATTTTACCAGTGGACATCCGGGTTCCTATTGGATATGGGTTTGGCACGCTTCTTGACTAAGACTGTGTCCATCGTAGGATCGGATCCGGCGATAGCCAAGGGACAGGACGACTCCAGTACTGCAGGAGAGGGAGACGTGGGGGGCGTGAGGCCTCCACGCGCTCACCGCGGCTCCACTGGGGCCTGTGCCCAGGGCTGTCCCGCCGCCCGCGGTACCTGAGCGCCGTGATCCGCCCCGTCCGGAAGGATTCCCATGTCCGAGAACCATGACGCCATCGTCACCGACGCGAAAACGGAGGGCGGAGGTGGTTGCCCGGTCGCGCACGGGCGCGCCGCGCACCCGACTCAGGGCGGCGGCAACCGCCAGTGGTGGCCGGAGCGGCTCAATCTGAAGATCCTTGCCAAGAACCCGGCCGTGGCGAACCCGCTCGGCGAGGAGTTCGACTACGCGGAGGCGTTCAAGGCCCTCGACCTCGCTGCCGTGAAGCGGGACATCGCTGAGGTGCTGACGGACTCGCAGGACTGGTGGCCGGCCGACTTCGGCAACTACGGCCCGCTGATGATCCGGATGGCCTGGCACAGCGCGGGCACCTACCGGATCAGCGACGGCCGCGGCGGCGCCGGGGCCGGCCAGCAGCGCTTCGCCCCCCTCAACAGCTGGCCGGACAACGGCAACCTCGACAAGGCGCGCCGTCTGCTGTGGCCGGTCAAGAAGAAGTACGGCCAGAGCATCTCGTGGGCCGACCTCATGATCCTCACCGGCAACGTCGCCCTGGAGACGATGGGCTTCAAGACCTTCGGCTTCGCCGGCGGCCGTGCCGACGTCTGGGAGGCCGAGGAGGACGTCTACTGGGGTCCCGAGACCACCTGGCTCGACGACCAGCGCTACACCGGCGACCGCGAGCTGGAGAGCCCGCTCGGCGCGGTCCAGATGGGCCTCATCTACGTCAACCCGGAGGGCCCGAACGGCAACCCGGACCCGATCGCGGCGGCCCGCGACATCCGTGAGACGTTCCGCCGGATGGCGATGAACGACGAGGAGACCGTCGCCCTGATCGCCGGCGGTCACACCTTCGGCAAGACGCACGGCGCGGGCCCGGCGGACCACGTCGGCGCCGACCCCGAGGCCGCCTCGATCGAGGAGCAGGGCCTCGGCTGGAAGAGCACCTACGGCACCGGCAAGGGCGGCGACGCGATCACCAGTGGCCTGGAGGTCACCTGGACCAGCACGCCGACCCAGTGGAGCAACGGGTTCTTCAAGAACCTCTTCGAGTACGAGTACGAGCTCACCCAGAGCCCGGCCGGTGCGAACCAGTGGGTGGCGAAGAACGCCGAGGCGATCATCCCCGACGCGCACGACTCGTCGAAGAAGAAGCTCCCGACGATGCTCACCACCGACCTGTCGCTGCGCTTCGACCCGATCTACGAGCCGATCGCGCGCCGCTTCTACGAGAACCCCGACCAGTTCGCGGACGCCTTCGCCCGCGCCTGGTACAAGCTGACCCACCGTGACATGGGCCCGAAGTCCCTGTACCTCGGCCCGGAGGTCCCGGCGGAGACGCTGCTGTGGCAGGACCCGCTGCCGCAGGCCGAGGGCGAGGCCGTCGACGCCGCCGACATCGCGGCGCTCAAGGCCAACCTCCTCGACTCGGGTCTGACCGTCTCGCAGCTGGTCTCCACCGCGTGGGCCTCGGCCTCCACGTACCGGGGCAGCGACAAGCGCGGCGGCGCCAACGGTGCCCGCATCCGCCTGGAGCCGCAGCGCGGCTGGGAGGCCAACGACCCCGACCAGCTGGCGCAGGTGCTGCGCACCCTGGAAGGGATCCAGCAGGAGTTCAACTCCGGCGCCAAGAAGGTCTCCCTGGCCGACCTGATCGTCCTCGGTGGCGCCGCCGCCGTGGAGAAGGCCGCCAAGGACGCCGGTTACGACGTCGAGGTGCCGTTCACCCCGGGCCGTGTCGACGCGACCGAGGAGCACACGGACGCCGAGTCGTTCGCCGCGCTGGAGCCCACCGCGGACGGCTTCCGCAACTACCAGGGCAAGGGCAACCGCCTGCCGGCCGAGTACCTGCTGATCGACAAGGCCAACCTGCTCGGCCTGAGCGCCCCCGAGCTGACCGTCCTCGTCGGCGGCCTGCGCGTCCTGGGCGCCAACCACGCCCAGACCTCGCTCGGTGTCCTCACCGACACCCCCGGTGTCCTCACCAACGACTTCTTCGTCAACCTGCTCGACCTGGGCACGACGTGGAAGTCGACCTCCGAGGACCAGAACCACTTCGAGGGTCGTGACGCCTCGGGCGAGGTCAAGTGGACCGGCACCCGTGCCGACCTCGTCTTCGGCTCGAACTCCGAGCTGCGGGCCCTCGCGGAGGTCTACGCGAGCGACGACGCGAAGGAGAAGTTCGTGAACGACTTCGTCGCGGCGTGGGTCAAGGTCTCGAACCTGGACCGGTTCGACCTCGTCTGATCACCTGGTCCGATCACCTCGCGTGATCATCCCGTCTGATTCACGGCGTCCAGGCCGGCCCGCGCGGGCCGGCCTGGACGTCCTGCGCCCGAAGGGCCGGAACGCACCACCGATTCGATCATGGTCATGACGGCCCCCGAACCGACCATCGTCGCCACCTGGTCGAGCACGCGGCACGGGCGGGCGTCGGGGCCGTGTGACGCCGTACTCGACGCGCCTCGACGTGGTGGGGCGAGTCCGACCGGGCCGCGACCCGTGTGCGGCCTCAGCCGACGGGCAGCGCCGGGGCCGGCGGGCGGTCCGGGAGGAAGCGGTGTGCGCGGCGGGCCAGGTACGCGGACTTGTAGCGGTCGACCTCCCGGTGCCAGTTCAGGATGCCCGCCATCCAGTTCTGGAGGTCGGCCACATAGCCCCGCACGACCTCCCGTTCCTCTTCCGACAGGTCGAAGTCGTCGTAGAGGACGGGCAGTTCGTGCGTGGCGACGTGCTCGAACTGCCGCATGCGCTGGTTCATCAGGTCACCGACCACGCGCAGGGCGGTCGGGTAGTCGCAGCCGAAGAAGTTCTGCACGACGAGGACGGCGTTGTGGATCTCGCCCTCGTACTCGATCTCCTTCTGGTACGAGAAGACGTCGTTGAGGAGGCAGGCGTAGTCGACGGCGGCGTTCTCCAGGGAGCGGACGGGGCCGCTGCGGTACACCTCCGGCGGAACGGCGGGGCCGTGGTCCAGCCGGCACAGGCTGAGGGTGAGGTCGGAGCCGAAGGTGGCGCGTCGCATCTCCAGGTAGTCGACGGGGTCGGGGACGCGGTTCTGGAGCTGGTTGGACAGCTCCCACACCCAGCTCTCGGTCATCACGTTCACCGCGTCCCTCAGGGTGCCGCGCGCCTCGGGAGTCATCCCGGCCGTGGTGCGCGCCCACAGTTCGATCAGCCCGCGCTCCATGGCGTTGGCGGGGACCGGGACCGCCTCGCCGGCAGCGGGCATGCAGGCGGACAGGCGCTGAGTGGCCAGCCGGGCGGCGGCCAGGTCGCGGCGGTGCCCGAAGACGAGGGGGTAGTAGTCGTCGGCGTACGTACCCCAGGCGAGCCACTGTGAGCTGAGGTCGAGGGCCTCGACGGTCGCGTCCGGGTCGAGACCGGCGGCGCACAGCGGGAGGTCGGCCGCCGCGAGCTTGTCCTCGTCCCACACGCCCTCCTCCAGCATGCCCATGCGGTGCATCCACCCGGTGAGGCGGGCGCGGGCGCCGTCGAGGTGCGGGCTGAGCTCCACCTCGAACGGCATGTGGAAGTCGGGCAGCAGGGAGGGACCCACCTTCTGGCGGGGCACATGGGAGTAGGCGCGCAAGCGTTCCGCGGCGGCGGACGCGAGCAGCGCGCCGATGTCCGCGGCGGAGGTGCCGGGCCCGGTCAGGCTCTGCCAGGGCGCGGCGGACCGCGCGCCCTCGTTCATGTACCGGCTGGAGCGCAGATGCCATTCGTGACCGCCGGACTGCCAGTCCTGCAGCCCCTTGGTGTACGCCGCCACCGCCGCGACCTCGCCGGCGGTGAGGCCTCTGTCCAGGGCCAGGGCGGGCACTTCGGTGAGGGCGGTGTGCTCGAACTGGTGGAGGCGGGAGGTGAGGATGTCGTTGACGGTGTCGGCGGCCTCCTGGGTGGTGCAGCCGAAGAAGGTCTCCAGGACGAGCACGCCGTTGCTGTTCTCGCCCTCGTCCTCGACCTCCCGCTGGTAGGAGAACAGGTCGTTGCGCAGGTGCACGGCGTCGGCGAACGTCTCCATCAGCACCCTCAGCGGCCTCGACCCGGCGACGGCCGCGGGCACTTCGGCGGTGGCGTACTCCACGAGACCCGCCGACCAGGGCGCGCCGCCCACCTTGCGGCGCATCTCGATGTACTCGACGGGGTTCGCGATCCGCCCCTCGTTGATGTTGGACAGCTCCCACATCGACTCGTTCAGCAGGTGCTCGGTGGCGACGGCGAAGCGGCGGCGCCAGTCGGCGGACATCGCCGGCACCGTACGCGCCCACAGGTCGGCGAGCCCGGCCTCGACCGGGTTCTGCGGTTCCGGCACGGGAGCCGACAGGTCCAGCGGCATGAACAGCGGCAGCCGGTCCAGGTGGGCCTTGCCCGCGGCGCGGTCCGGGGTGCGCTTGAACATGTCGAGGAAGTGGTCGTCGAAGAAGAACACCCACACGTACCAGTCGGTGATCAGCGACAGCGCGGGACCGTCGCAGTCGGGGTGGGTGTAGGCGCAGAGCAGGCCGTAGTCGTGCGCGTCGAGGTCGGCCTGCTCCCAGATCCCGGACCCCTCCAGCATGCCCATCTCGCGCGCCCACCCCGTCGAGTGGGCCCGGGCCTCGTCGACGTGCGGGTTCAGCCGCGCGGGGTACGGCATGTAGAAGTGCGGGAGTTCGAACGGCTGAGTCATGGCCGGGCCCTACCCGTGCCCCTCAACACCCATCCGCCGACCGGGACATGACCACACCATCGCGTGAACGAGGTGCGAATCGCAGGGTTTTCCCCAGTCGATCCGCTCCGCCGCACGCGCTCTTGCCGAGCCCCCCGCGCCGGGCCACCGTGTTCGCATGACCCCCTTCGTGCTCCCCCATGAGCTGCACGGCGACGGCGCGCCGACCGGTGCGCCGGGCGTTCACGCCCGGACGCGTCGACCGTTTCGCGGCGCTCGCCGGACAGCGGGCCCGCGCGCTGCTCACCGGCGCCGTGGAGCGGGCCAGCCGTTTTCAACTGCGGGTGCTCCACCGGGAGGCGCTACGGCTGCTGCCCGCGCTGCGGACGGCCTGCCCGCCGAGACGACCTGTGTCGAGCTTCATCAACGGCATCAAGTCACCTCCCGTACGGGTGACCTGACGCCCGGTTGACCTGGATCAGGGCATGGGTCCCGCTCGTCCGCCAACGCTGCCCCTCGGCGGCGACGAGCGTGTCCTCCGTGCGGGCGTCGAGGCCGGTGATCACGTCGGACTTCAGGGTGCGCAGGGCGGCGACCGGGCCGGGGAAGTAGGCGGTGACATCCGCGAAGGGGGTGGTCGGGGGCCGGCGGCGGTCGCCCACCAGCCGACGGTAGTTGAGGTCGCCCTTGACGACGGTCAGGTCTGCGTCGCCGAACTCCTTGTGCAGTTCGGGGGGCATCGCCTCGTACGGCAGTGGGGCGCAGGCGAAGGGGTGCGCGCGGACCTGGAGCCGGCCGTCGGCCATCGCGTCCCGGACGCCCCGCCCGTACCCGGCGGCCGCGCCCGGCGCGGCGATGAGCCGGCGGACCGCGTCGAGCACGTCGGCGGTGGTGGCGTCGGAGACGTAGTACGGGTACGGCTTGATGTGCAGGACCGCCCGTTCCACCCGCCGCCGTTGGAGGAGGTGGGCGATGAGGAGCAGATCGGGGATGAGCTCGCGGCCCGCGTTGTCGGCGACCAGGCAGAGGGTGCCCGTGCCGGAGGGCGGGAGCAGCGACCAGAGGGCCTCGCTGTCGTCGGCGACCAGGGCCGGGCTGGTGTCGGGGGTGTGGCCTGCGGGGGCGGAGAGGCGGAAGCCGAGGTCGGCGCGGTTGCCCCAGAGCGAACCGTGCAGCAGGGCCCTGGCCTGCTCGTCGGCCGGGCGGGCCTCGAGGTCGTCGAGGGCGGCCAGTTCCTCGTCCGTCTCCGGGGCGTCGAGCTCGGCGAGCTTGGAGGGGCGGAAGGGGTCGATGCCCTGCCAGGACCCGGGAGCGAAGTATCCTACTGCTTCGAGGAGTTGACGGTAGAAGTAGCTTTCCGCCCACAGCCACGGTACGTCGAACCAGGACCGGCCCACGTACTCCCCGAGACCCCACGCCTGCCACCGGTCCCGGTCGTGAGCGTCGGCGGGAAGCGGCTCGAGCACGCCCTCGGCGCAGCTGACCAGCAGCGCGTCCAGCGCACGGCGGATGTCGGGGCCGTACGGAGTGGCGTCCCGCACCTGCCGGATGATCGCGGGATGCCGCTCGGCGAGCACGCTGTGCGGGAAGGAGCCGGGTTCGTTGCCGAGGATCACGGGCGGGGCGGGGGTGTCGGGCATGCGGCTCACCGTATCGGCTCGCTCCGATCACACGACGCTGATCTCCCGCTCCAGCCGGGTGACGAGCGCCAGGTAGCGCGGGCGTCGCGGTACCGGCACCAGGCCCCGGATCAGCATGTGCCACATCTCCGCCATCCTGCGCGGGAGTCGGGCGACGGGTTCCAGGGAGCGGCCCACGACGCGGGTACCGACGAAGAAGGAGACAAGGGAGTGGGCGACGGCGTCGACGTCGACGTCCGGGTGGACGTCGGACTCCCGGACCGCGCCGACGAGCCGGCGCGTGACCAGGTCCAGCCACTCCGTGAACGGGTGCGGCAGCGGGGGCCGTACCTCGACTCCGCCGGTGGCGAGCCGGAGTCCGGCCCGGGTGATGGGTCCCTCGACGGACAGCCGCGCCATGCCGAAGGTGATCCGCATCAGGGCCTCCAGGGACGGGCAGCCCTGGTCGTCGACCTGGTCGGTCACCTGCCGTGAGGCCTGGGACTGGAGTTCCATGATGGCGCGGGCCAGGTCCTCCTTGGCCGCGAAGTGGAAGTACAGGGCGCCCTTGGTGACCTGCGCGTGCTCGACGATGTCGCTCAGACTGGTCGATTCGTAGCCGCGCCGGTCGAACAGGTCGGCTGCGGCCGTGATGATCGTCGCGCGGGTCTGCTCGGCGCGTAGCTGCCTCGCCATCGACTGGACACTCCCGGGGGCCGTAAAGAACGGGTCATGCCGTTTGTTTTGACGCCCTGTCCACGATAACTCACCGCCCCGCGGTGCCCACCAGACACTCGAAGATCGTCGACTCCCCCTGTCTGCCCACGACTTGCAGCTCGGAACCGTCCTCACTGGTCAGCTCGATCCAGGTAGGACTGTCCAGCTCGGCGTACCGGTGAAATCGGGCGTGGTACGCGACGGGTGCCCGTTTCCCGTCGGTCCACCACCGGGCCGTCTGGCGGGCCGCCTCCAGGAGCAGCATCCCGGGGACGTGGTCCAGTGGGTGGTCGAAGAAAAAGGGGTGTGCGGTATCTACTCGCAGTTGCCAGCGGTCGGAGCGGTCCGTCGGGGCCAGGACGACGTCGGCCGGCAGGACGCGGTCCACGCCGGTGGGCGGCAGCCCGGGCCGCAGGGGCACGGCGGAGGCGAGGGCCGGGGTGCGGCCGCCGCGCAGCCTCCGGTAGACGGGCTCGCTCAGACAGGTGAACGCGACATTCGCGTGGGCAACCCACTCCCCCGCGCGCAGGACGTCGGCCGCGTAGCGGGCGCCGGCCGGGCGGGCACCGCGGTACTGGACGTCGATGAAGGCGACTTCGACGGTCGGTTCGGCGGGCAGCGCACCGCCGGCCAGGTGCTGGGGAAACGTCTCGACCTGGAACTCGTTGAGCACGAAGTGGTGGCCAAGAGGGACGTCGTACTCGGTGTGCGCGATCAGCGTGCCGCTCTGCCGTACGGTCTCCACGACCAGCGGCGGATCGTACACGGTACGGTCGGGCGACACGTGTAACTCGTGGGATCGCGGCCACTGCGCCGACACCTGGAACCGGTCGGGCACGGTCCGGCTCCAGCCGGTGAGGAGGGTCTCCGCCACCGCCCCGCGGTGGACGAGCTCGCGGGGAACGGTTGCCGTCATGGACGGGGTCTCGGCACTCTGGCGGGGTCGCGGCACGTCCCTCCCTACGGTCCCCCGAAGGCCACAGCAGACGGCGAAGCGCCCACTCGAGCAAGCGTTAGGGTACGAGGCGACCGGTTTGTTTTCAATGAGATCAGTAAACGACGCCCGAAGATCGGGCCGATCCGGCACGCGATCGCGGGGATCGGCCGACTCAGCGGTGCGGAGGGGCTCTTATGGCAAGACAGGAGCGCGCCGTCAGGACGCGCAGGGCGATCCTGGAAGCCGCCGGCGCGGTCTTCGACGAGCACGGCTACACCTCCACGACCATCGCCATGGTGCTGGAGCGGGCCGAAGTCACCAAAGGCGCCCTGTACTTCCACTTCCCGTCCAAGGAGTCCCTCGCGCAGGCGGTGCTCGACGAGCAGGTGCCGTTCGGTGCCGTGCCGCCGCAGCCCTGCAAGTTGCAGGAGATCATCGACATGACCTTCGTCGTCGGCACGCGGCTGCTGGGCAGCTCCCTGCTGCGGGGCAGTGTACGGCTCGCTGTCGACCAGGCGACACCGTCCGGGGTCGATCACGGGCAGCCGTTCCGGCAGTGGGCCGAGCGGCTGACGGAACTGATGGAAGAGGCGCGCGCGCAGGGCGAGTTGCTGCCCACGGTGCGGTCGCGGGACACGGTGGAGTTGCTGGTCGGGGCGTTCACCGGCATACAGCTGATGTCGCGGGCGCTGACCGACCGGACGGACCTCGGCGAGCGGCTGTCCGTGCTGTGGGCGCACATGCTGCCCAGTATCGCGGTGCCGGGTCTGCTGCCCGGCCTCGACAGCGGGGCCGACCGCGCCTCGAGAGTCCTGACGGCAACCGAAGCACCGATCGCGTAGCGGTGGGGGCGGGGCGGGGGCGACAACGGTGACGACGGCGGCGTCCACGGTGTAGGTGGTGTTGACGTCGTCCGCGGAGTCCGAGGTCGCGCGGGCCGCATCGCGCCGGGTTCCGGCCGTCGGCTGAACGCATCGGCCCCGGCCACCGTACTGCACACAACAGCCCGTTCCCGCGAGACCGTTCCCGCGCCGGCCGAGGAGACGTTCCGGATGCCCCGGATGACCGCATACCGCCGCACCGCCCTGGCGGCCACCGCTCTGAGCCCGCTCCTGCTGAGTCTGTGGACCGCGGCACCGGCGTCGGCGCACGGCGCACCGACGGATCCGGCCGCCCGGGTGTTCGCCTGCTCCCCCGAGGGCGACTCGACCGGCTCGGCGGCCTGCCGGGCGGCCGTGGCCGCGAACGGCGCGTCCTTCGCCGCCTGGGACAACCTGCGGGTCGCGAACGTGGCAGGCCGGGACCGACAGGTGATCCCCGACGGGAAGCTGTGCAGCGCGGGCCTGCCCGCCTACAAGGGCCTCGACCTCGCCCGCGCGGACTGGCCGTCGACGCGCCTGTCACCGGGCGGGACGCTGACGATGACGTACGCCTCGACGATCCCGCACACCGGCACGTTCAAGCTGTTCCTGACCAAGCCCGGCTACGACCCGGCGAAGCCGCTGAAGTGGTCCGACCTGCCTGCACAGCCGTTCGCCGCGGTGCGGGACCCCAAGCTGACGAACGGCGCCTACCACCTCACGGCGAAGCTTCCGTCGGACCGGACGGGACGCCAGGTGCTGTACACGATCTGGCAGAACAGCAGCACGCCGGACACGTACTACTCGTGCTCGGACGTGGTGTTCCCGGAGGCCGCGAAGTCCACCGCGTCCGCGAGCGCAGCGGGCCGCGCGAGCGGCGGCCCGTCGCCGACCGCCGAGGCCCGCAGGAGTGCGGCGGCCCCCTCGGTGAGTACGCCCTCCCCTGCGCGGACCGCGCGGTCCGCGAGCCCGGCCACCGACAGCACGCCGGTGGCGGCGTCCACCACCGACCCCGGCTCCGGCCCCTCCGCGCCCCTCATGGCGGGCGGCGCCGCCGCGGTGCTGGTGCTCACCGGGGGCGCCGCCCTGTACATGCGCCTACGTCGACGCTGAACTCCGTTCCTGCGACGGTCAGTTGACGTGGACCGAAGCGCCGGCGTCCGTCACCGGGGCGTACCTGGCGGTGAAGTAGCCGTTGGCGAAGCACAGGGACGAGCCGGACGTCTTGGTGAACTGCTGGTTGGCGAAGGCGATGCTGTTGTCGGTGTTGCTCGCGGTACCGGAGAGGGTCGCGGCCTGGTAGACGCAGGTGATGCTGCCCAGCAGGGTGCGCAGCTTGACGGTGGTCTGGATGGTGGAACCGGCGGCCGGAGTCACGGTCACGGTGCCGTCCGAGGCCACGGTGGTGGTGTACGGCAGGTTGTCGACCGTGATGCTGGTGACGCCCAGCACGCCGACGACGTTGCTGGTGCAGGTGGCGGCGTCGAAGGTGTGCGACGTCAGGGACTCGGTGGCCGTGCCCGGCGCGGTGGGGTTGTCCCCGACCGTGGCGGTGAACTGCGACGAGGTGCACGAGACGCCGCTCGTGCCGGTCGCGCTCGAGTAGAGGGTGGCGGCGGTGCCACTCGCCAGGTTCGCGATGAGGGTGTCGCCGCTCGCGACGGGGGTCCCGGCGGCACCTCCGGTGGTCAGGACGGGGGTGTCGGCCGCGGAGGCGGGGACGGCAGCGGGCAGCGTCAGGGCGACGACGGCGCCGGCGAGGGCGAGGAGGGTGCGAGTGCGCATACGGGTGCCTCTTCTCCGAAGTGGGGGGCTGAGGGGGGTGTTGGGGGTTGAGGGGGATGGTGTGCGTGCGGACGCGCGGACGCGTCCGCCGTTGCCGGCCCGTGACGCCTTCTCCGTACGTGACGGACCGGCAACGGCAGCTGCCGGCCGACGACCGTGGGGGGAGCCGGCGGCCGGCCGGGGGGAGGGCGGCCGGTCACGGTTCGCAGGGAGGGGAAGCAACCGTGGCGGCGCCGAGGAGGATTCGGACTCGAGGGTCACTGCGGACGGAGGCCGGGAACGCGGGCGGTCGCCGCGCTACGGATCCGGCGCCACGGATCCGGGCTGAGCCAGGGCAAGTTGTAGACCTGATGCACAGTCAACGTCAAGGCCTGACAAGGAAGTTGACGTCGACCGGCGGCTCGGACGGGAGAACCGGAACCCCTTGATCCACAGGTGGCGCACAATCGACACCCTTTTTTCACAACTCCCTTGACCCTTTGCTGTAACCATCGGTAACTTCCTCGGCGGCTACTGCGGCGTAACTATGAAAGCCCTTGCAAACGCCGGGAGTTGTGAGGAGACCTGCGCCCGCAGCCGCTGTCCGCGCCAGGACAACGTGCCGCTGATGCCCAACCCGCACTGACTATGCCCACGGGAGCAGACATGGCCTCGTCCTCGGACCTCACGTCGTCCGCCGACAACACCCCCGAGAAACCGGAAAGCGGTTCCGCGCCGAACACGTCCGCGGTGCCCGGGGGCTCGGAAAGACGCGGACGCGTCCGTATGCGCCGGGCCGCGGTGATGGCGGTGCCGGCCACCCTGGTCGCCGCCGGCATGGCGATCCTCACCGCCCAGGGAGCGCTGGGCGTGTCGTTCAAGATCTCCGGCATGCCCTTCACGGTCACCGCGACCGACCTCGACGGCACCGGCTTCGAGCAGTTCGGCGCTCTCGACTCCATGGCGGACGGCAGCCCCAACGCGGGCGACACCGGTGGCCAGGTGCTGGTCGTCACCTCCGCCATCAAGGACGCCACGCTCACCAAGCTGTGCCAGAGCGTCGATCTCGGCGGCATCAACCTGCGCATCACCGCGGGCGATGGCAAGGACAAGGTGGTCGCGAGCGACCTGACGACCGACTCGACGGAGCTGTCCGGCAACGCCGAGTTCAACGGCATCGAGATCGGCAACGACGCCAGCGAACTGAACAAGGCGGGCGTGAAGGGCCCGATCGGCGTCTTCAGCCAGCAGGCCGACACGGTCCACATCGGCAACCTGCGGCAGACCAACTACGCGACCACGGCCGCCGTGTTCAAGCTGCCGAACCTCCATCTGAGTTTCAGCGACAAGGCGTGCTGATCCGATGCCGGGCCGTCCACGACAGGGACTGAGGCCCGCCTTCAGGGGGTGGCGGGCCGGTCGGCCGTTCTGGGGTGGGCTGCTGCTCACCCTGGGCGGGGCGGAGATCCTGTTCACCGAGAAGGCGTCGCTGAAGGTCGTGATGCACATCGGCGCGCAGGGCCTGGCGGGCTATCTGCTGCCGGCCGTCATGGTGCTGTGCGGGCTGCTGATCCTCTTCAACCCCACCCAGCGCCTCTTCTACTCGATCACCGGGGTCCTCCTCACCCTGGGCACCTGGGTCACCTCGAACCTGGGCGGCTTCTTCCTCGGCCTCCTCCTCGGGGTCGTCGGCAGCTGTCTCACCTTCGGCTGGCTCCCCGACCAGGAACCACGCCGCAGCCGCCGCCGGCGCCGACGGGAGGCGCGGGCCGCGGACCAGCTCCGGCAGACCGGAGATCCGTCGCTGAACGGGGCGGGAGGACCTGCCTGAGCCGGGGCGGGTGAGTGAGGGAGTGAGCCCGGCGGTCCAGGTGTCCGGAAGTCACTGGAACTTATCGGCCGCCCCGTTAGTTTCTACGATGCTGTAGAAACCAATGGCTACGAACACCTGGAGTTCTCATGGCCCTGTGGGACCGCATCAAGGAGTCCGCGTCGACGATGCAGACCCAGTTGGTGGCGAAGAAGAACGACCTCAAGAGCGGCGCCTTCCGCGACGCGAGCATGGCGATGTGCGCCCTGGTCGCGGCGGCGGACGGCACCATCGACCCGGCCGAGCGGCAGCGCGTGGCCCAGCTCATCGCCACCAACGAGGTGCTGCAGAACTTCGACGCCACGGACCTTCAGCGGCGCTTCGACGACAACCTGAACAAACTGACCGCCGACTTCGCCTTCGGCAAGGTCAGCGTGTTGCAGGAGATCGCCAAGGCGAAGAAGAAGCCCGCGGAGGCGCGTGCCGTCATCCAGATCGGCATCGTCATCGGCGGGGCGGACGGCGACTTCGACAAGACGGAGCAGGCCGTGGTGCGCGAGGCGTGCTTCACCCTCGAACTGCCGCCGCACGAGTTCGACCTCTGAAGCGGTGCCTGCCGGGGGCGCGGGGCGGCCCGGTCCCCGGCAGGACGGGTCCGTGCTCGACGACCTCGACGGTGCTCTGACCCACGCCCTGCATGTCGACCGGCGGGCGCCGTTCAGCCACCGGCTACGTCCTGCGCATCGACCCCGTTTCCACGGCCACCGAACAGCAGGACGCGACCTTCCGTATCGGCTACTGAGCCCTCGATCGGTGGAACCCCGGGGCCCGTTCACGGGCTCGGGGGTCCACGTCGGGCACGGCCGCACCGCCGGCGAGCCCGGTCGGCGAGCCGACGGTGCGGATGTTCCGCCTCCAGGAGGAAGGGGGCCGGGCGGACTCAGTCCAGGCCGACCGACTTCAGCCACGCCTTCGCGACGTCCAGCGGGTCCTTGTTGTCCAGCTGCACCTGTGTGTCCAGGTCGAGCAGCGCCTTCGTGTCGAGCTTGGCCGAGACCGCGTTGAGCGCGGCGGCGCCCTCCTGCGAGAGTCCGCCCTTGTAGACGAGCGGCTGCACGTTCTCGAACCCGAAGAGGTTCTCCGGGTCCTGGAGAACGACGTGCTTCTCCTTGGTGATGGTCGGGTCCGTGGTGAAGAGGTCCGCGGCCTGCACGGTGTTCTTCTTCAGCGCCGCCTGGGTCAGCGGACCGCCCGCGTCCAGCGCCTTGAAGGACTTGAACTCCAGCCCGTACACGGACTTGAGGCCCAGCAGGCCCTGCTGCCGGGTCTGGAACTCCGGCGAGGCCCCGATGGACAGGTCCTTCGCGATGTCCTTGAGGTCACCGATGCTGGACGCGGACGTCAGGTTGTACTTCTTGGCGGTCTCCGCGTTGACCGTGACGGAGTCCTTGTCCTGCGCGGGTGCCGGCTCCAGCAGCTCCAGCTTGGCGTCCAGCTTGGCGCCGATCGCGGCCGTCGTGGCCTCGATGGTCTTCGGCGTGGCCTTCGGGTCGAGGTAGGCGAGCAGCGCGCCGTTGTACTCGGGCAGGACGGTGATGGAGCCGTTCTTGAGCAGACCGTAGGTCGTCTCGCGGCTGCCGATGTTGGGCTTGTAGGTGACCTTGATGCCCTTGGCCTTCAGGGCCTCGCCGTAGATGTCGGCGATCAGGATGCTCTCGGCGAAGTTGTTGGAGCCGACGACAACGGTCTTGCCGTCCGACTTGCCTCCCGCGAGCGGGTCGTCGGAGTTGTCGTCGGAGGAGGAACATCCCGCCAGCAGGGCCGTCGCCGCGGCGAGCGCGACGGCCGCCGCGCCGGGGTGTCTCCGGATGGACCTGAAGCTGTGGGCGTTGGAAGTCACGATTCCCGTTCCGGGCTCAGGGGGTGGTGAAGGACTCGGTGAACAACTTGGTGAACAACTCGGTGAAGAACTCGGTGAAGAACTCGGTGAAGATCTCTGGCTCGATCCAATCCAGCCGGTTCTTGGTCAGTCAAGAGGAATCCGGTCACCGATTTGCTTCGATGTACTGCCAGTTGTGAACGGAAGATGAACGACCCGGACATACGCGCCGCAGCCGGGTCGTGACGGATTCTTGACGTAGGGCGAGGTCATTGATTGTTCAAAGGGAAGGTAGTCTCGCGGCAGTTGGCGTCGCACGGCGCACCAGCCCGAATCGATCGAATCCGGTCACGTGATACGTCACGCACCGTGCAGCACCCATGAAGGAGGCCCGGTGTCCACGAACCAGGTGGACGCGCCCGCCCGGCCGGCACCACCACCTCCCACGCGCAGGGGTGTACTGGACTTCGCCGACCGGTGGCCCTTCAGGCGCAAGCTCAACATCCTCGTCGGTGTGCCGCTCACCGTGGTCGCCGTACTGCTCGCCTACCTCATCACCGGGCTGATTCAGGAGTCCGGCCGCGCGGAGTCGGCGGCCCGGCTGGTCCGCGACAGCACCCAGGTCGCACAACTCGTCGACCAGATACAGGCCGAGCACCAGCAGGCGATCCTGCTGTCCGTGCGGCACCAGGCGTCCTTCGACGGCGGCACGCCCTCGTCCGAGGCCTACCGCACGGCGCAGCTGGCCGTGGACGCCCAGGTCGAGAAAGTGCGCGACACCTTCGGAGACCGCCTGCCGGACGCCGAGGCGCAGGCCCTCAGGGAGATCGAGGGCCTGGAAAACCTGCGGGACACCATCGAGCAGAGCTATCTGCCCGCCGACAACATCGACCCGGCGTACGCGGGCGCAGCCCAGGGCCTCATCAACGGCCTCGGCCTGGACCGCAACGCCGACCTCGCCGCCACCTTCACCGGCAATCTGCTCGACTCACTGCTGCGCGCCGACGCCGCGCACGGCGCCTTCGAGACCGGAGTCTTCTCGGCGCGCACCGGAGACACCAACGCGCTCATCGAGTTCACCAGCGCGGTCGGCTCCTACGAGCTGTACACCTACCAGGCCGAACGGTTCGCCCGGTTCGCCTCCGAGGAGCAGGCCGACGAGCTCGGCGGCATCGAGCACAACGCCGCGCAGGCCTCCGTCACCCAGCACTACGCCGAGCTGCAGATCGATCCCGGCGCCCTGCAGGCCGTGACCCCCGGCGAGATCCGCGAGGCGCTCCGGCAGTCGATCGACTCCTACCCCGGATACCGTGAGCAGGCCGAATCGCGCCTGAAAATCACCGCCTCGCTCATCGACCAGATCGCCGACCGGGCCGACGCCACGTCGTCCAGCGCGCAGTGGCGCGCCGGTCTGCTGCTGAACCTCGCGCTGATCGGCTTCGTCGTCTGGATCGCCTTCTCCGTCGCGGTCCGCCGCTCGGTGGTGCGTCCGGTGCAGGCGCTCACCGGCGCCGCCCGGACGGTCGCCGACGTGGCCGGCCGTGAGCTGGCCCGGGTCGCCGACGACGACGCCGAGGACGACGGCCCGCCCCTGCTGCGCGCGATGCCGGTCACCGCGCGGGACGAGATCGGCGAGCTGGCCGAGGTCTTCAACCGGGTGCAGGCCACGGCGGTCGCGCTGCTGGAACGCCAGGTACTCAGCCGCCGCAACGTCGCCGAGATGTTCGGCAACGTGGGCCGCCGGGTCAGCAACCTCACCACCCGTCAGCTGGCTCTGATCGACTCGGTGGAGCGCGGCGAGACCGACCCGGCCCTCCTCGAACACCTCTACTCCATCGACCACATCGCGGTCCGTCTGCGCCGCAACGCCGACAGCCTGATGCTGCTCGCCGGCATCCGCGAGACCGTCCTGGACTCCGGCCCCACCGCCCTCACCAACGTCGTACGGGCCGCGCTCGGCCAGATCGAGGGCTACCAGCGGGTCGAGCTGCACGCCGGGACCGAGGTCATGGTGGAGCCGGACATCATCGGCGACCTGACGCTGATGATGGCCGAACTCCTCGAGAACGCGGTGTCGTTCTCGCCCGCGGGCAGCCCGGTGGAGGTGACCGTGCGCTCCGGCGACACCGGCGCGACGATCACGATCGCCGACCACGGCCTGGGCATGAGCGCCGAGCGCCTCGACGAGGAGAACGGCCGCCTGATCCGCCGCGAACGCCTGGACCTGGTGCCGACCAAGGTGCTCGGCCTGTTCGTGGTGGGCAGCCTGGCCCGTCGCTGGGAGGTCGGCGTCGCCCTGTCGCGCACCCGGGGCGGCGGCGTGACGGCCGAGGTGACGATTCCGTCGTCGTTGCTGCTGACGATGAGCGCGGTGGTCTCCGGCGGTTCGGGCACGTCTTCCGGGACCGTACAAGCAGCCGCCGTACCGGCCGAGTCGGCGTCTGCCGCCGGGCCTCGCCCCTCGCCCGCCGCACCCACGCCCCCACCGGCCGACGACCACCCGGGCTCCCTCCCCCGCCGCGTCCCCCGGCGCGAACCGGGCCCGGCGGACGAACCGGCACCGCTCATCCCGGCGGCGCGCTCCGAGGCGTCAGCGTCCGCCGAGGGCGCCACCGGTGCCCGCCCGCTGCGGCGCCGCGTCCGTGGCGCCACCCTCCGTACCACCGCGGACGCCGCGCAGCAGTCCGTACGTCAGGCCGCCCGGCCGGTCGACGCGGAGGCCGTCCGTTCCGCGCTGGAGGAGTTCGAGGCCGCCGTGGAACGCGCCCATCAGGACACCGCCTCGCATCCCCTACCGACCCAGCCCGCACCGACCCCCCACCACGCGCACGACACGAACCACCTCCCGGAAGGAGCCGAGCAGTGAGTACGTCGACAGGTGACACGCCGTCCGGCGGCCCCGCCCCGACCGACCTGCAGGCCGCCGCAGCCGACTTCGCCTGGCTGCTCAACCGTTTCGCGACGGAGACCGCAGGTGTGGTCGACGCCATCGCGGTGTCCTCCGACGGGCTGCTCATCGCCGTCTCCGAGCTGCGCGAACACGCCGACTCCGAGCGTCTGGCGGCCATCGTCTCCGGCATCACCAGCCTGGCCGCCGGGGCGTCCGGCAACTACGGCCTGGGCGGACTGAACAAGGTCATCATCGACCTCGAGGGCGGCCACGTCCTGGTCTCCGCGATCGGCAGCGGCGCGGTGCTCGGCGTGGTCACCGACAAGGACGCCAAGCTGGGCAACATCGCCTACGAGATGACGGTGTTCGCCAACCGGGCCGGCGCCGCGCTCAGCCCCCAGATCGTGCTCGAACTCAAGAACAGCGTCGGCGCCGCGTCCCGACGCTGACCGGCCGCCGCCCGGTCGCGAGAGAAAGAGAGCCACCCATGGCGGACGGTGCCGCGCCTTCCCCGGACCCGGCCCCGGTTCCGGTCGGGCCCGCCCCCGCCGTACGGCCGTTCCTGGTCACCGCCGGCCGGGTGGCGGGCGCGGGAGACGCCGAGTCCGGCAGGACGATGCCCGTCGAGACCCAGCTGGTGGCCACCGTCACCGGGCTCGACGAGCTCGACCGGCTCTCCTTCGAGCGGCACGACATCGTCGCCGCCTGCCGGCAGCCGCAGTCCATCGCGGAGATCGCGGCCCGGCTGCGGCTGCACCTGAACGTGGTGCGGGTCCTCGCCGAGGACCTGCGCTCCGCCGGGCAGCTGACGGTGCACGTGCCCGACGTGGGCGCCACCCACGACGCATCCGTCCTGCGCAGGGTTATCGATGGCCTGCGGGCCATCCCCGACTCCCGAGGGGTACTCCGTGACACCGACTGAACCGCTCACCCGGGGCACGGCCACGCAGAGCGCCGTACGGCCGCCACTGCCGGTGAAGATGGTGATCGCGGGCGGTTTCGGCGTGGGCAAGACCACCGCCGTCGGCTCGATCTCCGAGATCGAGCCGCTGACCACCGAGGCCGCCATCACCGAGGTCGCGGCCGGGGTGGACGACCTCAGTCACACCCCGCGCAAGACCACGACCACGGTCGCGATGGACTTCGGGTGCATCACCATCGACCCCACCCTGAAGCTGTACCTGTTCGGCACGCCCGGACAGGAGCGGTTCGGGTTCATGTGGGACGACATCGTCGAGGGCGCGGTCGGCGGGCTGGTCATCGTCGACACCCGCCGCCTGGACGACTGCTACGCGGCGGTCGACTACTTCGAACACCGGCAGATCCCGTTCGCCGTGGCGGCCAACGCCTTCGACGGGAAGGTCGAGCACACCCTGGAGGAGGTCCGCTGGGCGCTCGCCGTCGCCGACCACGTCCCGGTGCTGGTCTTCGACGCCCGGGAACGGGGCTCGGTGCGCGACGCGCTGCTCGTCGTACTGGAGCTGGCGCTGGCGCGCACCGAGGGCTGACTCACCCGCTTCTGCGCACGCCCGGCGACACCGTGAGCCGGGTGACCGCCCAGAACAGTGCGAGGGTCGCCAGCGCCACCAGGGCCACCAGCGTGGCGCCGCCCACCACCTTCTCGTAGTTGCGCTGGTAGAGGCCGTCGATGACGTAGCGGCCGAGGCCGCCGAGGCTGACGTACGCGGCGATGGTGGCCGTCGAGACGATCTGGATGGCCGCCGAGCGCAGACCGCTGAGGATCAGCGGAAGCGCGACCGGCAGTTCCACCTGGAACAGGACCCGGGGTTCGGCCATGCCCATGCCCCGGGCGGCGTCCACGGGCGAGGGGTCGACGGAGCGGACCGCCTCGTACGTGGTGACCAGGATCGGCGGGACGGCGAGGACGACCAGCGGGATCATCACGGGCACCAGGCCGAAGCCGAGCAGGATGAACATCAGCACCAGCAGACCGAAGCTGGGCAGCGCGCGGGCGGCGGTGGCGATGGACGCCAGCGCGTTGCCGCCGCGGCCGGTGTGGCCGGTCAGCAGGCCCACGGGCAGCCCGATGGCGGCGGCGATGGCGAGTGCGATCAGCGAGTACTGGAGGTGCTCGCGCAGCCGCGTGGGGATGCCGTCGTAGCCGTGCCAGTGGGCGCTGTCGCTGAAGAACGCGTTGATGAAGTGGATGACGTTCATCGGACGGCGTCCTCCAGAGCGGGCGCGGCCGGTTCGGGCCGGGCCTCGGCGGCGGGGCGGGCCCTGCGGGTGCCGCGCGGCATCCAGGGCGTCAGGAGCACACGGACGGCGACCAGGACGGCGTCCGCGAGGATGGCCAGGACGGCCGTGCCGATCACCGAGAGCCACACAAGGCGCGGCTGGTGGTAGATCATGCCGTCGTTGAGCAGATTGCCGAGGCCGCCCTGGTTGCCGATCAGCATGCCGACGCTGACGAGCGAGATGCTCGACACCGTCGCCACCCGCAGCCCGGCGATGATGGCGGGCGCCGCGATCGGCAACTGCACCAGGACGTACCGGCGTACCGGACCGAAGCCCATGGCGGTGGCCGCGGCGAGGGTCTCCTCGGGGACGGAGCGGACGCCGTCCACGATCGCCGGGACGAACACCACCAGGCTGTAGACGGCCAGCGGGATCATCACGGTGAGCTCGGTCTGGCCGGTGTAGTCGATGAGGACGACGAAGAAGGCCAGGGAGGGGATGGCGTACAGCACGGTCGCCACGCCCAGGACGGGCGCGTACAGCCAGCGCAGGCGCACACAGAGCTGGGCGATCGGCAGTGCGGCGACCAGGCCGGCCAGGACCGGCAGCAGGGCTTCGCGCAGGTGCAGGCCGATGAGGCCGAAGTAGCTGTGCTGGAGATCGCTCGGAATGTCGAAGAAGCCGTTCATCCGGCGACCTTCTTGGCGGTACGCCCGTCGGAGCCGGCGTCGGGGACCGCCTCGCCGCCGGCCTTCGGGGCCGTGCGTCCTTCGGCGTGGGCGCTGCGGATCGCCTCGCCGATGGTCTGCTGCGAGACCACTCCGGTCGCCCGGCCCTCGTGGTCGACGGCGACGGCCCAGCCGGTGGGCGAGAGCACGGCGCCGTCGAGCGCGGCGCGCAGCGAGTCCTTGCCGGCCTCGAAGGGCCGTCCGTGCGGCAGGAGTTGCTCGGGGCGGATCGCCCCGGCGGTGAGGTCCTCCGGCGCGCTCCAGCCGAGCGGTCTGCCGTCCAGGCCGGTGACGAGGAGGTAGGGCGCGTCCTCGGTGTCGCGGGCGGCGATCTGCTCGGCCGTGGAGTCGATCGCGACGATCGGGGAGGTCAGCAGGCCGAGTCCCGCGGAGGTGAAGAAGGACAGCCGCCGGATGCCGCGGTCGGCGCCGAGGAAGTCCTCGACGAAGGCGTCGGCCGGGTCGGACAGCAGCTCGGCGGGCGGCGCGTACTGGGCGAGCCGGCCGCCGGTGCGCATCACGGCGACCATCGTGCCGATCTTGATGGCCTCGTCGATGTCGTGCGTGACGAAGACGATGGTCTTGCCCAACTCCTCCTGGATCCTCAGGAGTTCGTCCTGCAGTCCCTTGCGCACCACGGGGTCGACAGCGGAGAACGGCTCGTCCATCAGCAGCACCGGCGGGTCGGCGGCGAGCGCCCGCGCCACACCGACGCGCTGCTGCTGCCCGCCGGAGAGCTGGTAGGGATACCGCTTGGCGAGTGCGGCGTCGAGGCCGACCCGCTCCATCAGTTCGCGCGCTCGCGCCCGGGCCTTGTCCTTGCTCCAGCCGAGCAGGCGCGGCACGGTGGCGATGTTGTCGACGATCGTGCGGTGCTGGAAGAGCCCGGCGTTCTGGATGACGTAACCCATCGAGCGGCGCAGGGTGTTGACCGGCTGCTGCTGGACGTCGACGCCGTCGAGGAGGATCGTGCCCTCGCTGGGCTCCACCATCCGGTTGATCATGCGCAGGGTCGTGGTCTTCCCGCAGCCCGACGGACCGACGAAGACGGTGATCGAGCGGTCCGGTATGTCCAACGAGAGCCGGTCGACCGCGACCGTGCCGTCCGGGTACCGCTTGGTGACTGAATCTATCCGTATCAAAACGCCGAATACCCTTCGGGTTTGGCAGAAAGCTGCCCATTTTCGGCCACGGTCGTCGTTGCGCAGGCCGTTGCGGGGAGAGTCTAGACCGGGAATGTTGCAGGGCTTTGGCGCCCTGATGCGAGCGGGCCGCCGAACTCCCTGTCGGCGGCCCGCTTCTCCGTCGTACCCGGCGTGGACGCCCGACCGTCTCCTACACCGGCACCGAGCCTGCCCCGGCCACCGGAAGCCCCGGCGTCCGCAGCACCCGTCGCCCGGCATCCACCGCGTAGACCTCGCAGCCCGCCCTCGCGGCGGCCCACTCGATGCCCTCCTCGCCCATCGCGAAGGCGGCCGTGGCCATGGCGTCCGCCTCTGTCAGGGTCGGGGCCACCACGGTGACGCTGAGGAGGCCGATGGCCGGGCGGCCCGTGCGGCCGTCGACGATGTGGTCGCCGCGCTCGTAGCGCGCGGAGGTCGCGACCGCCCCGTCGGTGATCTCCAGGACGGTGCAGAGCTTGTCGGCGATCTCGGGGTGCCGTACACCGACCCGCCACGGACCGCCCGCCGTCACCACGTCTCCCCCGGCGTTCAGGCAGAACCGGGCCAGGCCGGCGCCCATGAGCAGCTCCGCCGCCCGCTGCACCGACCAGCCCTTCACCATCGCGCAGGGGTCGAGGCCCCGGCCGGGCAGCCGTACGTCGAACGCGCCGCCGGTGGCGACCCGGTACTCCTCGCACAGGCCGAGCACCTCGGCGAGGTCGGGGCTGACCTCGCCGGCGGACAGCTCACCCCGGTCGAGGCGGGACACCTCGCTGTCGGCTTTGAAGGGGCTGAACCGCTCGTCGACCTCGCGCAGCCAGGCGAACACCGCGTCCGCGATGCCGTCGGGGACGTGCTCGTCGTCGATCCGCAGTGAGACCGGGAACCCCATGACGTGTTCGACGCGGTTCACGTCAGGCGCCCTTCGCGTCGAGGGCTGCCTGGAGCGACTCCTTGTAGCCGTCGCTCGTGATCGTCGCGCCCGACACCGCGTCGATGTCCGCGCTCTGCGCCTGAAGTGTCTCCGCGATCAGCTTCGGCACCGCGGCCGTCGTCTGCGGATGGTTCGGCTGCTGGAGCATCCGCACGGAAGCGATCTTGTCGCCCTCGAACGTGACCTCCACCCGCACGGCACCCTTCTCCGTGTTCACCGTCGTGCCCGCGACGACCTGGGACGAGGCGCCCGAGGAGCCCGAGGAGGAGGACGAGGAGGGCGTCGACGCGGGCGCGGCGACCTCGGTGGACGACGTGTCGGTCGACGGTGCGTAGCGCCACACCGGGATCAGGCCCGCGACGCTCAGGACCAGGACAGGTATTGCTCGCTTCACGGTGTTTTCCTCGTCTCCCTCATCCCGCCAGGCTGAAGCGCTCGAAGTGGATCTGCGGCTTGGGCACGTCCAGCTCGCGCAGGCCGGCGAGTACCGCGTTCATCATGGGCGGCGGTCCGCACAGGAAAATGTCCCGGTCGGTGATGTCCGGCACGAGCCGCGCGAGCTCGCTCGGGGCCAGCTTGTCGGGGCTGACCGGTCCGGTGACCAGGTGCAGCTCGGCGCCCTTGGCCGCGGCGAGGTCCCGCAGCTCGTCGTAGAGGACCGCGTCCCGGTCGGTGGCGACGCGGTAGATGACCACGGCATGGCCGTGCAGCTCCTCCAGGAGCGCCCTGATGGGGGTGACACCGACGCCGCCGGCGATGAGCAGGGCCTCGGGCCGGGTGCGGTGCATCGCGGTGAAGGCGCCGTAGGGGCCCTCGGCGAAGACACGCGTGCCGACCTTCACGTGCCGCAGGGCGGCGGTGCCGTCGCCGGCCGTCTTGGCGGTGAGCCGCAGCGTGCGGCCGTCGGGGGCGGCCGACAGGGAGAACGGGTTGGCCTGCCACCAGCGGTCCCGGGTCAGGAACCGCCACAGGAAGAACTGGCCGGCCCGCGCGGGCAGCCGGTCCAGGTCGCGTCCGGTGACGTAGATCGAGACGACGTCGTCGGACTCGGGGACGACCGCCGACACCCGCAGCTGGTGGCGCTGGTTGCGCCACAGCGGCAGCACCGCCCGGCCGACGACGACCGCACCCAGCGCCACGCCCCACACGACGTACCAGTACGTCGTGGCGGCGGACGACGACGTGAAGGTCGTACCGACCGCGACCTGGTGCGTGAACGCGAGGACCACCGCGACGTAGGCGTACAGGTGGATGAAGTGCCACGTCTCGTACGCCAGCCGGCGCCGGGCGTAGCGGGCCGAGACGGCACCGATCACGATGATGATCGCCAGTGCGACGACGGCCCGCAGCACGCCCTCGACGGTCTCGGCGAGGTCCACCAGCTGGCTCACCGGGTCCATGGCGGACGACTCGGCGTAGCCGAAGGTGATGAACACGACGTGCGCGAGCAGCGTCCACAGGATGCCGAAGCCGGTCCAGCGGTGCCAGGAGGTCAGCCGGTCCATGCCGATGCGGCGGTCGAGCCACGGCAGCCGGGCCACCAGCAGCAGCTGGAACGCCATCAGGAGCGCGCCGTAGAGACCGGCCAGCCGGCCCAGCACGATCAGGGCGTTCGAGGCGAAGCCGGCCTGGGCGAAGAAGTAGGCGACCACGGCCACGTTCGCGGCCAGCACGGCGTACAGGCCGGTGCGGGCCACCACCCTGGGGCGTATCGCCGTGGGGGGCGCAGGGGGCGATTGGACGGTCGTCACGGGCGACAGCTCCTTGATCGGGTCCGGGGTAACCGAGCTTGTCCGCAGGGAGCTGTCATTTTGCTGTCGTTCGTCTTTCAAGTGGTTATCGAAGTGGCCGCGGCGGTCCCCCCGCGCCGGCGGCGGGAGCCGAGTGAAGCACTATGAGCGGGTGGAAAAGGTACGACTTCTCGTCGTGGACGACGACCCGCCGATCGCCGACCTCGTGGCGACGGTCGCCCGCTACGAGGGCTGGGAGGCGGTCACCGCGAACTCGGGTGAGGAGGCGCTGCGCCGGGCCGCGGAGTTCCATCCGGACATCGTGGTGCTCGACCTGATGCTGCCCGACGTGGACGGCTTCGGCGTCCTGGACCGGCTGCGCGGCTCGGGGACGATGGTGCCGGTGGTGTTCCTCACCGCGCGCGACACGGTCGCCGACCGGGTGGCGGGGCTGACCCGGGGCGGCGACGACTACCTGGTCAAGCCGTTCGCGGTGGAGGAGCTGATGGCCCGGCTGCGTACGGTGCTGCGGCGCAGCGCCGGGCCCGGGTTCCAGCGGTCGGTGCTGCGGGTGGCGGACCTGACCATGGACGAGGACACCCGTGAGGTGCGGCGCGGCGGACAGCTGCTCACCCTCACCCCCACCGAGTACGAGGTGCTGCGCTATCTGATGCGCAAGTCGCCGACCGTCCTCACCAAGGCGCAGATCCTCGACCACGTGTGGGAGTACGGCTTCGGGGGCCGCTCCAACGTCGTGGAGCTGGTGGTCAGCCGGCTGCGCCGCAAGCTCGACGAGACGGGCGAACCGCTGATCCAGACCGTGCGCGGCTTCGGATACGTGATCCGGCAGGCGGCCGAGTGATCGGGCGGCTGCGGTACCACCGCCGGCTGCGTCTGGGCACCCGGCTCGCCCTCGGTCTGGGTGTGCTGGCACTGGTCGTGTTCGCCGTCGTCGGCACCGCACTGACGACGTACATGCGCGACTACCTGGAGAACCAGCTCGGCTACCAGATGAAGGTCGTCCAGACCGTGCAGACCAAGGACGCCGCGGCCAACGGCACGGTGACGCAGAAGCCGTACTGGGGCTGGTTCACGGCGGTCTACGACGTGTCGGGCGACTCCGCCGAGCTGCGGCAGCCCGCCGACATCCCGCACGACATCCGCCCGCTGACCGCGCTCGCCAGGAGCATGGCGCACTCCGACACGGAGATCATGCGCACCGTGCACATCGACGGGTCCGGCACCTACCGGCTGAGGGCCTGTGCGGTCGAGCCCGGGGTGGTGCTGGTCAGTGCCGCGCCCATGTCCGAGATCGACGACACCATCGACCGGCTGATCACGGTGCAGGTGATCGCCTTCGGGCTGGCGCTGCTGGCGCTGGTGGTCTTCGGCCGGAGCATGCTGCGGCGGGGACTGAAGCCGCTGAGCGACATGGCGCACACCGCTCACGGCATCGCCTCGCACGACCTCAGCGAAACGGCGGCGCGGCTGCCGCTGCGCGCCGACGAGCGGGGCGGCGGCCCGGAGGTCGAGGAACTGCGCACCGCCTTCAACACCATGCTGGAGCACATCGACGACTCCCTCGCGGTCCGCGCGGAGGCCGAGCAGCGGCTGCGCCGGTTCGTCGCGGACGCCTCGCACGAGCTGCGTACGCCCCTGATGTCCGTACGAGGCTACGCGGACCTCTTCCAGTACGCCGCCGCCAACGCCCCCGAGGAACGGGACAGGCACCTGGCCCGGCTGCGCACCGAGGCGGCCCGGATGGGCGTCCTCCTGGACGACCTGCTGCTGCTCGCCCGGCTGGACGCGGCGGAGGTGGACGCGCCGCTGCGGCTGCAGGAGACGGATCTGGTGGGGCTGGTCGAGGAGGCGGCCGCCGCGTTCCGGGCGAGCCATCCGGGGCGCCCGCTGACGGTGACGTCCGGCCCGGCCTCGCTGAAGCTGCGCCTCGACCCGCACCGCATCCGGCAGGTGCTGGACAACCTGCTCACCAACGCCGCCGTGCACACCCCGGGCGGTACGCGGGTGTCGGTGCGGGTCGCGCTGGAGCAGGACACGGCGGTGGTGCGGGTCGAGGACGCCGGCCCCGGCATACCGGCCGAGGACCGGGAACGGGTCTTCGACCGCTTCTACCGCGTCGACAAGGCCCGCAGCCGCGACCGCGGCGGCAGCGGCCTCGGCCTCGCGGTCGCCGGCTCGCTGGTCCGCGCGCACGGCGGCACCATCGAGCTGGGCGACGAGCCCGGCACCACCGTGTTCACGGTCGGCCTCCCGCTCACGCACGGCGGCAACTGAAATCCGGGCGCGGACGCGTCGGGCTCACCGTCATCGACCGGGCCACCGAGACCGACACGGCACTGGTGAAGCTCAGCAGGGTGGTGAAGCCGATCCGGCAGGGCGCGAAGTGCGTGGGAGACACGGCCGTGTGAGCACGTTCAGCGCGGGTGCGGGTGCGAGTGCGGTACAGGGTGGCGCGGGCGGGCGGCCAGGACGGCCACATCGTCCTCCGCGTGCTGGGCGTCCAGGCGGTCGAGCACGGAGTCCAGGATGTCGTCCACCCCGGCCGTGGCCGCGAACCGGAGTCCGGCGAGCCGGTCCAGGGACCGGTCGATGTCCTCGCCGCGCCGCTCGACGAGCCCGTCGGTGAACAGCAGCAGCGTCCGGTCGGTGGCCAGCTCGTGGGTGGCCGGCTCGTAGCCGCCGAACCCCGTGCCCAGCGGCGGCCCGACCGGCACCGGCAGCAGCGAGGTCCCGCCCTCCCGGTCGATCAGCGCGGGCGGCAGATGGCCCGCGCCCGCCACCGTCACCTGTCCGCGCACGGGGTCGACCTGGGCGATCAGACAGGTCGCCGGTCTGCGCTCGGGCAGCTCGTCGGCGAGTGCGTCCAGCTGGCGCAGCACGCGGTGCGGCGGGAGGTCGGCGGAGGCGAGGGCCCTGAGGTCGGAGCGGTAGGCGGCCATGTCGACGGCGGCTTCCACGCCGTGTCCCATGACGTCGCCGACGACGAGGAGGGTGCGGCCGAAGTGGAGCCGTACGGTCTCGCACCAGTCGCCGCCGACCAGGGCCTGCTGCCCCGCGGGCAGGTAGCGGACGGCGACGTCCAGGTTGGGGTGCGGCCGGCCGGGTTCCGCGCGCAGGGCACGCTGCAGGTCCCCCGCGGTACGGCTGACCCGGGCGTGCTCCCTGGCGTGCCGCAGATGCGAGGCCGCCCGTTCGGCCAGGAGGGCGAGGACCTCCGTCTCAATGTGGGTGAACGGCGTGCCTTCCCGGGCGCACACCAGGACGCCGTAGCGGTGCTCGCCGGTCGCCAGGGGCACGCAGAGCGCGGGCCGGACGCGGCCGGGCGCCGAGTGGCCGACGCGCTGCTCGCGCCACATGTCGACCGCGGGGGCCGCCATGTCGCGTGCCACCGCCGCGGCCCACCGGACGTCGGGCAGCGTGTGCGTCTCCCCGGCGATCGATTCGTACCCCGAGACAGTCGGGCCGTCGACCCGCATGACAGCCGCGGAACCGCCCGCCTGCCCGGCGGCGGCCCGGGTCAGCTCGGCACAGATGACCTCCTCGTCGAGCGCCGTACCGACCCCGGCCGCCACCGACCGCAGCGCTGCCAGGAGCACCGCCGGGTCGTCCGTACGGGCGGACGTGCTCGCGCGGGAGGCGTCGTCCTCCGGGGCGGGTTCGCGGTGCGACCGGAACCATCGCGCGACTCTGGACACCCTCAAAGCGTGACAAAGCCGAACGCGAAGCGCATCGGCCGCCGACGAGGCCGGGCCCTGAACCTCCCATGCCTGAGCCATTGACCGGTGCCGCGCCCGCACTGGGCACCCGCACCGGGCGCCCGCCGCGTCAGCCCCGTGTCGCCGGCCCCGTACTGCGCCGCACGATCAGTTCCACGGGTACGACGGGGTCGACCCGCGGCTCGGTCGGGCCGTCGATGCGGGCCAGGAGGAGGCGCAGGGAGCGGGTGCCGATCTCGGCGAAGTCGGTGCGCACGGTGGTCAGCGGGGGCAGCAGGTGCGCGGCCTCGGGGATGTCGTCGTAGCCGACGACGCTGACGTCGTCGGGGACGCGGCGTCCGGCCTCGTGGAAGGCGCGCAGCACGCCGAGCGCCATCTGGTCGTTGGAGGCGAACACCGCCGTGACGTCCGGACGCTCGGCCAGGCGGCGGCCCAGTTCGTAGCCGGAGTCGGCGCTCCAGTCCCCGACGAGGGGGTCGGGAACGCTCGCGCCGGCCGCCTGGAGGGTCTCCCGCCAGCTGGCCAGCCGCCGGTCGGCGGAGGTCCAGCCGGCCGGGCCCGCGACATGCTGGACGGTGCGGTGGCCGAGGCGCAGGAGGTGTTCGGTGGCGGTGCGCGCCCCGGTCTCGGAATCCGAGGTGACCAGGGGCGTGCCGTCGCCGAGGTCGTTCTCCAGCACCACCAGCGGGGTGTCGAGGTGGGCCTCCGCCAGCGCCCGGCCGACCCAGGCCTGGGGGGCGATGGCGAGCACGCCGTCCGCGCCCTCGGCCGACAGCCGGTCCACCGCGCGGACCACGGTGTCCCGGTCGGCCGTGTCCAGGGCGATGGCACTCACCAGGTAACCGGCGTCCTGGGCCGCGGTGTTGATGGCGGTCAGGGTGGAGGCGGGCCCGTAGCGCGCCGCGTCGAAGGAGATCACGCCGAGCATGCGGGTCCGGCCGCTGGCCAGCGAGCGGGCGCTGCGGCTGGGGCGGTAGCCGAGCGTGCGCATGGCCGTCCGCACCGCCTCCCGGGTCTCGGCCCGGACAGCCGGGTGGTCGTTGAGGACCCGGGAGACGGTCTGCTTGGAGACACCGGCCAGCTGCGCCACGTCGTCCATCACGGGGCGCGCGCCCGCGAAGTTGCGTCGGCTGCGGCCCTTGGGAACCGGGCCGTCGGCCGCGCTGGGGGTCATGGTGGGTGCTTCCTCCGGTCCGGTCCTACGGTTCTGCCCGCCCGGCAGGTCCACAGGATAGGCCGGTCCCCGCGAGCCGGCCCGCCCCGTTCGCCCAGCCGCGGACGATGACTGGTCACCCAGGCGCGGGCCATGACCCCACTCACCTGTGCGAGCAACGCGAGACGGCCACCGCCCACGCCGCGCCACAGCAACCCCGGCCGGAATCGACCCGCCACGGCGCCCCTCAGCCCACCCTGGTCACCCAGGTGCGGGTAGTGATCCACTCGACGTGCCTGACGGTCGCCGTGCGTGCTGCCTCGGCCGCCCGGCCCGGCAGGTGCACCCGGGCGTCGGGGGCGAGCGGCAGCACCCTCAAAAGCAGACCGCCCTCGCGCAGGGCGTCCGCGGGCAGCCGGTCGAGGCCGATGTCCCATCCACGCCCCGCGAAGAACTGGTCGGCGACCAGACTGTCCCCCGCGTACGCGCGCGCCACGTCACCGGTCCAGTGGACGCGCAGCAGCGTCCCCGCCGCCCGGTCCAGGAGCGCCTGCGGCACGTCGACGCGGTACACGGCCGCGGCGGTGTCGTAGTGCGCGTCGGCCGGTGCGCTCGCCCGGTCCGGTTGGCCCGTGGCGGGCTCCGGCGCCGGGCCCGCGGGCCGGACCAAGGTGAGGGGCAGCTTGCCACGCAGCTCGCCGGGTTCGCCGTCGGGCAGCAGCGTGTAGCGGGTCAACACGCCGTCCGCCGACTCCTTCACCGTCGCGCCGGCCGCGACCGGCGCCTGCTCGGGGGTGGGCAGCACGGCGAACGACGGCTGCGCGGCGGCACTGTGCACTCTCGCCTCGTCACGGTCGAAGACGACTCCGTCCGCGCACAGCACCAGCCGCTCGGCCCCCCACGCCACCCCCCGGTGGACGGTGCGTGCCGTCGCCGCGTCCAGCACCAGCAGGGCGACCCGTCCGCCGTCCGCCGTGTCCACCTCGACCAGGGCGTCGGTACCGGGCCGCAGCCCGGAGACCAGGACCCGGCCGTCGGACCCGGTGACCTCGCCGGAACCGGGAGGGGTACGTACGGCGGCCACCGTTCCCGCGTCCAGGGCGAGTTCGGGCTCGATGCCGTCGGTCGCGGCCAGCACGAGGACCGTACGCCCGTCGCCGTCGACGATGCTGCACACCGGCTGCGCGGTGGCCCAGTCGAGCCGCAGCCCGGCCACGTCGAGCCGCAACGGCCAGCAGAAATAGGCACCTCGGGGCACGGTGACGGGACTGCTCGGCAGCGTCAGCGAAGGCGCGTCGGCGAAGTCGACCGTGAACGAGGTGTCCGGGTGGTCCGGCAACGGCTCGTGCGGCTGATGGTTGTTGACGAAGAGGAAGCCCGAGGTACCGTCGCCGCGCACGGCCCATCGCAGGGAGTCCCGGTCGTCCTGCCCCGTCGGCAGCCGCTCCGGCAGCACGGACCGCAGGGGCGCGATCAGGTGCCCGAAGTCGGCCAGCAGCAGGTGCTGGAGGCGGAGTTCGTGGTACGAGGGCCGCACCTGGCCGTACTCGCCGAGCGGCGCCTGGAAGTCGTACGTCAGGACGGGCAGGTCATTGGGGTAGCCGGTGGCGTGCGACTCCTGAAGGGTCGTCGACTCCCCTGCGGGGTTCGTGCCGCCGTGGAACATGTAGTAGCCCTGCCACACCGAACCGCAGCCGATCTTCGTCAGCCCGAGCGCGCCGACGTCGGCGGTGTCGACGCGTGGCCGCCGGTGGTAAGCGACCGCCATGCCGCCGCCCAGCTCGCAGGTGGCCCACGGGAACCGGTCGGCCAGGGCCTCCGGATCGGCGCCGCGTACGGTCGTCGGACGCAGGTCGGCGCCGATGCCCTCGTCGTCACGCTGGTGGGTGAAGAAGAAGTGCTTGCGGCAGGTGTCGGGCCAGCCGCCGTCGGCCTCGGTCCAGAACGCCTCCGGGTAGCCGCCGTACAGCGGCAGCAGTTCGTCGCCGGGGAGCTGGACGCCGCCCCAGGCCGTCGAGGTCCACAGCGGCGCGCTCAGTCCCGCTTCCTGGGCCGTCCGCTTCAGGGTGCTCAGGTGGCCGGGCCGGTCGTAGAGCTCGTTCTCGATCTGGATCGCGACGATCGGTCCGCCGCTCGCCCGGTCGAGGCCGCGCAGCTGCTCGGCGATCGCCGCGAACCAGGACCGTACGAGGGCCAGATAGCCGGGGTCGTCGGTGCGGGTCGCGCACCCGCGTGCGAGGACCCAGTCGGGCAGGCCGCCGTTGCGGACCTCCGCGTGCGACCAGGGGCCGATGCGCGGCACGAAGTCCAGGCCGTGGCGGGCGCACAGTTCGGCGAAGCGGCGCAGGTCGCGGTCGCCGTCGAAGCGGATACGGCCCTCGGTCTCCTCGTGGTGGATCCAGATGACGTAGCTCGCGACGACCGTCACCCCGCCCGCCTTCATCTTCAGCAGCTCCTCCTCCCACTCCCGGGCGGGGTAGCGGGAGTAGTGGAACTCGCCCGAGACGGGGAACCAGGGGCGGCCGCCGCGGGTGAGCCAGCGGCTGGTCACCTCGATCGGGTCGGGCACACCGGGTGCGTCCGCGAACGGCAGATGGCCGGTCAGCGGGGGTGCGGCGGGCGCGGGGACGCGCACGCGGTGCGGCTGGGTCATCAGGAGTTCTCCGGGCCGAGGTCGGGGGTGTCGGTGAGCAGGGCGCGGGTGCCGGTGACGGCCTGCAGCTCCAGCAGGACGAGCTCGTTGGCGCCGGGGCGCAGGACGGGCGCGGGGACGTACAGGGTGTGCTGCGGGCCGCGGTTCCAGTAGCGGCCGAGGTGGAAGCCGTTGATCCAGGCCTGGCCCTTGGTCCAGCCGGGCAGCGACAGGAAGGCGTCGGCGGGTACGTCGACGTCGAAGGTGCCGTGGTGGAAGGCGGGCACGGCGGCCGTGTCCGCGTCGGACGCGGTGAAGGGGACCGCGTCCAGGACCTCCGGCCCGTCCAGGGGCAGCGGGTGGCAGTCCCAGCCGTGCAGCGCGGTGCCGTCGAAGGAGACCGGGCCGAGCAGGCCCTTGGGCGTGCCGATACGCGGCCCGTAGTTGACCCGGCCCATGTTCTCCACCAGCACCTCCAGCACCGCGCCGGGGCGCGGCACGTGTACGGGCAGCACCTCCTCGTGGCGCTCGCGTTCGAGGACGCCGACGGGGGCGCCGTCCAGGAACACCTGGGCACGGTCGCCGACGCCGCCCGCGAAGTGCAGCAGTCCGGTGCGCGCGGCGGCCACCGGGACGGTCGTCCGGTACAGGACGTGTCCGGCCCGCAGTCCCAGGTCGTCCGCGGTGACCGGGTCCGCGGCACTGCGCACCGGTTCGCAGAGCGCGCCCACGTGCGGGAGCAGCGGGGCGCTACGGCTCAACTCCACCGGGGTGGGGGCGAGTTTCGGAGCGGGCGCCGGGGCGGGCTCCCGCGGGACCGCGGCATGCCGGGCGATCACCTCGCGGAAGGCGTGGTACTTCGGTCCGGGGTCGCCGCACTCGGTGAGGGGGGCGTCGTAGTCGTACGACGTGACGAGCGGGGCGTAGGCGTGGTCGTGGTTGGCGCCGTTGGTGAGGCCGAAGTTGGTGCCGCCGTGGAACATGTAGATGTTGACGGAGGCGCCCGCGGCGAGCAGCCGGTCCAGGTCGGCGGCGGCGTCGGTCCCGTCGCGCGTGTGGTGCGGCTCGCCCCAGTGGTCGAACCAGCCGATCCAGAACTCCGCGCACATCAGGGGCCCTTCGCCCTGGTGGTCGCGCAGCCGGGCCAGGGACTGCTCGACGCGGCTGCCGAAGGTCGCGGTGGCGAGCGTGCCGGGCAGACCACCGGCCGCCAGATGGGCGGGGTCGGCCTGGTCACAGGTGAACAGCAGCTCCTCGACCCCGCGCGAACGCAGCGCCTCGTGCACGTGCTTGAGATACGCGGTGTCGTCGCCGTAGGCCCCGTACTCGTTCTCCACCTGCACGGCGATCACCGGGCCGCCCGCGGCCGCCATGTGCGGCAGAAGCGGGGGCAGCAACAGGTCGAGGTAGCGGTCGAGGGCGTCGGTGAAGCGGGGGTCGCTGCTGCGCAGGCGGATGTCCGGGTCGGCGGTCAGCCAGGAGGGCAGGCCGCCGCCGTCCCACTCGGCGCAGATGTACGGCCCCGGGCGCAGCAGCACCTGCAGTCCCTCCGCCCGGGCCAGGCTCAGATAGCGCGGCAGGTCGAGCAGGCCGTCGAGGTCGAGGGGGCCGTCGGGGTCGGGCTGGTGCAGGTTCCACGGCAGGTACGTCTCCACCGTGTTGAGTCCCATCAGCCGGGCCTTGCGCAGCCGGTCCGCCCACAGGTCGGGGTGGATCCGGAAGTAGTGCATCGCGCCGGAGATGATCCGGAACGGTTCGCCGTGCAGCAGGAATCCGTCGGAGGTCGTGGTCAGAGCGGGCATGCGGGCGCTTCCCTTCGGGCTCGGGTGTGCGGACGGAGAGGGGTTCACGGAGAGGCACTGCCGCCGGAACGGGGGCAGCGGGACAGGCATGACCGGCGGAACGTGGGTCAGCCGGACACGGGGACGGGACGCGTGGCGCGGATCATCCAGAGCGTCGCGGCCAGGCACAGCGCCGAGACGCCGCACAGCAGCAGCGGTACGGTGCGGACCCCGGACCACTCGATGGCCTTGCCGAGAGCGGGGCCGGCCGCGACACCGCCGGCCATGGAAGCGGCGATGACCACCGCGCCTGCCCGGCGGGCGCTCGGCGCGGCCCGGTGGAGCCAGGGCAGCCCGGTGGGGAAGATCGGCGCGATGAACAGCCCGACGCCCGCGTAGGCGTAGGGGGCCAGGCCCGGGACGGCGGCCAGCAGCAGACACGCCGTCATGCCCGTGCAGGAGACGGCGATGATCGACCGAGCCGAGAAGCGCAGCGCGAGCGGCGCGACCAGGAACCGGCCGACGGTCATCATCAGCCAGTACACGGAGGTGGCGGTCGCGGCGACGCCCGCCCCGTAGCCGACCGTCTCCAGGTGCGTCGGCTCCCAGCCGCCGACGCCCGCCTCGATGCCGACGTGCAGGACGTACAGCGTGACGAACACGGCGAGCACCGAGCCGAGGCTGCGGCCGAGGGGTCGCCCACCGGACTCCGGTGCGGCCCCGCCCGGCTGCGGCGCCCGGTCACGCACGCCCCGCAGGCACAGCAGCAGCGGCAGGTTGGCGAGCGCGAATCCGACGAAGACGGCCGGGTAGTGCGCGGAGCCGACGGCGCCGATCAGCGCCGGGCCGAGGATCGCCCCCACCCCGAAGTGCGCGTTGAGGATGTTGAGCATCGCGGTCGAACGGCGGCCGAAACCGACGGCGAACAGCTGGTTGAGACCGTAGTCGATGCCGCCGAAGCCGAGCCCGGCGAGCAGGGCGGCGGCCAGTGCGGCGGGCCAGTTCGGCGCCGCCGCGAAACCCGCCGCGCCGACCGCCATCAGCGCGTACGAGCTGCCCAGGATGCGCCGGTTGCCGATCCGCCCGAACAAGCGGTCGAAGAGCAGCACGCCCGCGACTCCGCCGACGAAGTGGGCGCTCAGCCCCAGGCCCGCGGCCGAGGGAGACAGCCCGAACTCCTCGCGGAAGGCCGGGATCGAGGGGCCGTACAGGGCCTGGAGGGCACCGATGAGGACGAAGCCCACACAGGACGCCACCACGGCGGCCGGGCTGAAGACGGGGTCGCTGTCCGGGGACGTCGGACGCGCGGCGGAGGTGACCGGTTCCCCGGTCGTCTGATCGGTCACGAGACGAGTGTTACCGGTAACATTCGACGCGTCAAGGTCGTACGCACGCTTTACGGCAAGGCTCCCGTGCCCGCGGTGGACGGCGGGCACGGGAGCGGGCACCACGTCACCTCAGCGGGCGGTCAGTCTCCACAGATGGTCGGCGGTGCCGTTGTCGCTCCACTGGAGGACCTGGGCGCCCGAGCCGGTGCTCATGTTGTTGACCCCCAGCAGCAGTCCGCTGTTGTAGTTGGCGATCTTGTAGTAGCCGCCGTCGGACGGGATGAGCTGCCAGAGGTGATCGGCCGTGCCGTTGTCGCCCCAGATCAGGGCGGTACCTCCGTCGCTCGTACTCATGTCGGTGATCCCGAGCAGCAGTCCGCTCGCCTGGTTGACGATCCTGTAGAGGCCCGAACCCGCGGACACCAGCGTCCAGTTCTGGTCGGTCCCGGTGGTCGGGGTCGCCTGGACGACGGCGGTGCCCTGGGCGGTGCCGGCGTTCCGCGTGTCCAGGGCGAGCCCGCTGTTCTTGTTGGTGATCTGGTAGCGGCCGGCCGGCGAGCTGGACGTTCCGCTGGGCGTGACGACCAGGTGATAGCCGTCGGACGCGTTCATCGCCACGGGGACGGTGATGGCGCCGTTGCTGACGGTGTAGTCGGCCTCGGAGATCGTGAACGGGGCGGAGACGGCCGTCGTACGGCCCTTGGAGGGGGTGTACTCCAGCTTCACGTGGACCGTGCCGCCGAAGGCCGACAGGGAACCGAGTCCGTTGACGGTGACGGCCGTCGATCCGCTACCCCCGCCGAAGATGACGCTGATCTGCCTGCCGTCACCGGTGAGCGAGGCCGCACCGTCGATGCCGGTCTGCGCCGGGGGCGTGGTGGTCAGCATGTTCCCCGACATGTCGCCGTACCACTTGTAGAGCCAGTACGAGCCGTTCGGCGATCCGCCGGTGTCGGTCAGGGTGTCGCCGAGGGTGCCGTAGTGGTTCCAGAAGGCGAGTTCCGCGTCCCGGACACCGGCCCGCTCGAACTTGGCGACGTAGCCGATGAGGGAGCCGGGCACGCCCACCTCGGTCGGGGTCGCGTACTCCTCGATGGAGATCGGCCGCGGGCTGATGCCGAGGCTGCTCTCCAGCGCGCGGTAGGCGGAGACGTGGGCGGCGATGTCCTTGCTGCCCTGGAGTTCGTGCCAGGCGATGACGTCCGGGACGGTGCCACTGGCCTTGGCGTCGGTGAGGAACTGGCTCATCCAGCTCTGGTTCCAGGCCGAGTGGCTGGGGCCCTGGATGGGAGTGGCGGTGTCCTTGGCGCGTACCTCCTTGTACGTGCGTGCCCACCCCGCGTCGAAGGCGCCGGCGTTGGCGGTGTCCCAGGTCCAGTCGGGCTCGTTCCACAGCTCGTACGCGCTGATGTTGGTGGCTCCGGAGGACTTGACCGAGGCGACCTGGGTGTCGACGGCGGACAGCCAGTCGCTCCAGCTCACCCATTTGTAAGGGAAGTTCGGATACCAGTCGGGCATCCGGACGACGACCTTGGCACCTGCCCTGGCGGCCTTGGAGGCGACGACCAGGGAGTCACCGGCGGGCGCGGGCTCGCCGTTGGGCAGTTGTTTTCCGCCGGGTGCCATCTGCACGAACGTGTTGGGCTTCAGCGGCTGGACCAGGCTGTCGGCCGGGGTGCCGCCGTCGGCGAGGCCGTACAGGCTGCCGGTGGCGACATGGGTGACGGACCGCAGGGTCTGGTTGGCGTTGACGACCAGCGTGGTGGACGCGGTGGGGGCCGCGTGGGCAGGGGCGCCCGTGAGCGCGGTGGCGGTGGCGGCCAGGGCCGTCGCCACGACGACGGCGGCGGACCGGCGGAACAGCGCTCTTCGGACGGGGGCATGGGATATCGGGGCAGGCATGGGCGGCGGCTCTCCTCACGGACGGGAGGTGGATGGGGGGTGGGAGCTGACGTCCCGGTCAGTCCTTGACCGCCCCCGCGGTGACCCCGGCGGCCACGTACCGCTGCGCGAGGACGAGGAGGACGGCGGCGGGTACGGACGCGACGACGGCGGTGGCCATGATCGCGTTCCATTCCTGGTTGTTGTTGCCGATGTAGTGATAGATGCCGAGGGTGATCGGGCGCATGTCGCCGCCGCCGTCGAGGGTGTTGGCGAAGACGAAGTCGGACCAGGCCCACAGGAAGCCGAACAGCGAGACGGTGACCACGGCGTTGCGGCTCACCGGCAGGACGACGGACCAGAAGGTGCGCAGGGTGCCGGCGCCGTCGATGCGGGCGGCGGCGGTGAGCTCGTCGGGGATGCCCGACATGAACGCAGTGAAGATCATGACGCCGAAGGGCACGGCGATGGTGGAGTCCGCGATGATCAGACCCCACCAGGAGTTCAGCAGGCCGGCGTTGAGGAAGATGCCGTAGAAACCCATCGCCATGACGATGCCCGGCACCATCTGCGCGATCAGCAGGGCCAGAGCGAGCAGGCCGCCGCCCCGGGGGCGCAGCTTGGCCAGGGAGTAGCCGGCCGGTGCGGCGAGGACGAGGGTGACCGCGACCGTGCCGAGGCCGATGAGCAGGCTGGTGCCGAGGTACGGCATCTGGTCGTTCAGGACCGCCCGGTAGCCCTCGAACGTGGGGTGCAGCGGGAGCAGGTCGGGCGGGGACTTGCGCATGTCCTGCTGCGGGGTGAGGGACACGTTCAGCATCCAGTACACCGGGAACAGCATGAGCGCGGTGAGCAGGACGCCGATCACGGTGTACCGGCGGCGGGAGCTCGCGGGGGACTTCACGCTTCCTGCCTCCTCTGGACGCGGATGTACAGCAGCCCGAAGACGAGGGCGATGAGGATGAGGATGTTGCCGACGGCGGCCCCGGGGCCGAACTGCGGCAGGAGGGTGCCGAATCCGAGCTGGTACGACCAGGTCGCGAGCGTGGACGAGGAGTCGCCGGGACCGCCCTTGGTCATGATCCAGATCAGGTCGAACACCTTGAGCGTGTACACCAGGCCCAGCAGCAGCGTGATCGCCGAGACCGGCCGCAGCAGGGGGAAGGTGATGCGCCGGAACTGCTGCAGGCCGCTCGCCCCGTCCAGCGCGGCGGCCTCGTACAGCTCCCCGGGGATGTTCTGCAGCCCGCTGTAGAGGATGACCAGGTTGAACGGAATGCCGATCCAGACGTTGGCGATGACGACCGAGGTCAGCGCCCAGTCCGGCGAGGTCAGCCAGTCGACGGGCGGGACACCGACGAGCTGGAGGGCGTAGTTCACCACGCCCGACTCGCTGTTGAGCATCCAGGACCACGTCGACGCCGACACGATGAGCGGCAGCAGCCACGGGATCAGGAACAGCGCTCTGAGGGTGGTGGCCAGCCGGAAGTGCCGGTTGAAGAAGACCGCGAGCGCCAGCCCGGCCGCGTACTGGAGGACGATCGACACGAAGGTGAAGATCATTGTGTGGCGCAGTGCGGGCCCGAAGGTCGGATCGTCCAGCACCTGGGAGAAGTTGTCCCAGCCGGAGAACGGGGCGTCACCCGCGACGAACGACCGGACCGTGTAGTGACGCAGGCTCAGGTCGAGATTGCGGTAGAGCGGATAGAGGTAGAAGGCGACGAGGTAGGCGACGAGCGGGGCGACGAAGGCCAGCGCGGTCAGCCGGCTCCTGCGGCGCCCACGGCGGGCCGCCCGGTCGCGCCGGCCGGCGGTGTCCGTCGCTCCGGCCCCGACCGGGGACCGCTTCGGGGGGCGGTCGACTCGGGCGATGGTCATGCGAACTCCTGGATGCGGGTGGCGGTGTCCGGTACGCGGCCTGCGGTGGTGGTGCCGTGCCGCCCGGCGTCAGCCCTTGCCCTTGTCGGCCGCCGCCTGCGCGGTGTCGAGGGCGTCCTTGGGGCTCTTGCCGCCGGACAGGGCCGCCTGCACGGCGGTCCACATCGGCTGCGAGATGGTCGGGTACTTGGTGCCGAGACCGCCGCTGGTACGGCCCCGCGCGGCAGCCACTGCCGCCACCCACGGCTCGAGCTTCGGGTTCGCCTTGACCTGCTCGGTCTGCACGGCCTCGGTGGGGGCGACGTACGTCAGGGCGGTGTCGCTGGCCAGCAGGTTCTCGGAGCTGGTCAGGCAGGTGACGATCTTCTTGCTGACGTCGTAGCGGGCGGTGTCCTGCTGCACCGGCACGGTGACGAACTCGCCGCCCGTCGGCACCGGCGCCGAACCGCCGTTCTGCCCGGGGATGCTGACGACGCCGTACTCGAAACCGGCCTTGTCGGCGTTGGCCAGCTGCCAGGTGCCGTTCTCGCTGAACGCGTAGTCGCCGGTGGCGAACTCCTGCCAGCTGGTGGTCTGGGTGTTCTGGAGGACGTCCTTGGGCGCGTAGCCCGCGTCGACCCACTGCTTCCACAGCGACAGCGCGGCGACTCCCTTGTCGGAGTCGAGCTCGGTGAGGTCACCGCCCGCACCCCAGAACCACGGCAGGAACTGGAAGCTGCCCTCCTCCGTGTTGATCGCGGAGAAGGTGATGCCCTTCTTGCCGGCCGACTTGACCTTCTTCAGGGCGGCCGTCAGCGACGCCCAGTCCTTGACGGAGGCGGGGTCGACACCCGCGGCCGTGAGGATCTTCTTGTTGTAGTAGAGGGCAAGGGTGTTGGCGCCGATCGGTACGCCGTAGGAGGCGCCGTCGAGGGTGCCCGCGCCGATGATGTTCTTCTGGATCGCGGACGTGTCCAGACCGAGGTCACTCGTCTTGTTGAGGATCCCGGCCTCCACCAGCGTGGAGACGACCGGGTTGTCCACGAGCATCACGTCGGGCGCGTTGCCCTGCTGGGCGGCGAGCAGCGCCTTGTTGCCCAGGTCCGTGGTGTCGTACCCGGTGCGCTTGATCTTGACCCCGGCCTCGGTGCCGCACTGGGTGACGCGCTTGCCCCAGTCCGAGGAGGCGTCGAACTGCGGGTACGGGTCCCAGAACGTGTACGTCCCCGACTTCGCGGAGGAGTCGGAGGAGCCCGAGCCGCCGCCCCCGCAGGCGGTGACGGAGGCGAGCGTGCCGACGGCGGCGAGGCAGGCGAGGAGGGTGCGGTGGGTGCTGCTCATTGCGATGACCTCGTTGTCATGAGTGCGGGAGGACGGGCGGGCTCAGGAGGTGGGCAGCCAGACGCGCATGCTGCCGTCCTGCCGGTTGGCCCAGGCGTAGTAGGGGATCGCGGTCAGCTCGACGGGCTCGCCCGCTCGGGGCGCGACGCCGGGGGCCGCTTCGGCGGACCGGTAGGGCCACCAGCCCCCGTCCGAACCGCCATCCAGGAGCCGCCGGCGGTGACCGGCGGCCACGACGGTGATGAGACCTCCGAGCAGGTCGGGGCGGTGTTTCACGGCGAGCGGACGGGTCGTGTCGATGACGATGTCGTCCAGGCCGCCACCGGGGTGGTCCACCTGCTCCAGGCAGTACACGAGCGGGCCGCGTTCGACGGCGACGCAGCCGCGTACGGCGTCCACACGTGGGTCGGCCGCGGTGAGCCGGGGTTCGATGCCGAGCTCCAGGACGACCTGGTCTCCGGGGGCCCAGGTGCCTTCCAGACGCAGCCAGCCGTCCGTGACCGGCGCGTCCGTCTGGTCGTACGTCCGGGAGCCGCGCCGCACCCGGTACTCGCGGCACCACTGCGGGATGCGCAGGGACAGGGTCCAGGGCCGGTCCTGAGGGGTCTCCTCCACCGTCAGGGAGATCACGCCGTGCCAGGGGTAGTCGGTCTCGGCGGTCACGGTGACGGGGGTGCCGTCGAGGTCGCCGCGGTAGCGGCCGGTGACGTACTGGTGGATCTGAAGGCCGTCCTCGCTGCTGGACGACAGGTAGTGCTCCAGACCGGCCAGCAGCCGCATCACGTTCGGCGGGCAGCAGGCGCAGCGGAACCAGCGGGTGCGGCGGGCCGACTGGTCGCCACCGGGATCGGTGTGGCCGTCGCGGACCTGGAGCGGGTTGACGTACAGCCAGCTCTCGCCGTCCAGGGAGACCCCCGCCAGGAAGCCGTTGTAGAGGGTGCGCTCGATCAGGTCGCTGTAGCGGGCCTCGCCGGTGAGGAGGGCCAGCCGCCAGCTCCACTGGACGGAGGCGATGGCGGCGCACGTCTCGCAGTAGGCGCGCTCGTTGGGCAGTTCGTACGGGTCGCCGAAGTCCTCCTGGTCGTGGTGCGCGCCGAGCCCGCCGGTGATGTGTGTCTTGGCGGCGGTCATGGCCCGCCACAACCGCTCGGCGGCGGCGCGCAGTCCGGCGTCGCCGGTCTCGGTGGCCAGGTCCGTCGCGCCCGCCAGCAGGTAGAGCTGGCGTACGGCGTGACCTTCGACGTCGGTCGCCTCGCGCAGCGGCACCCGGTCCTGGCAGTAGGCCTCGCCGCCGAGCAGGCCGTGGCCGTAGCGGTCGACGAAGTAGCCGGCGAGATCCAGGTAGCGCCGTTCGCCGGTCTCCCGGTACAGCTCGACCAGGGCGGTCTCCACCTCGGGGTGGCCGTCGACGCCGTCGATCGGCCTGCCGCTGCCGGGCAGGCCGAAGGTGGCGTCGAGGTGGTCGGCGAACCGCCGTGCCACGTCGAGGAGTTCGTCCCGTCCGGTGGCCCGGTGGTGAGCCACCGCGGCCTGGATCAGATGGCCCGCGCAGTACAGCTCGTGGCCCCAGCGCAGGTCCTGGTAGCGCTCGCCGCCCTCGCGGAGCTGGAACCAGGTGTTGAGGTAACCGTCGGGCTGCTGGGCACCGGCGACCAGCGAGATGATCCGGTCGGTATGGGCTTCCAGGTCCTCGGAGGGTTCCTGGGCCAGTTGCCAGGCGGCGGCCTCCAGCCACTTGTAGACGTCGGTGTCGACGAAGGGGTACGCGCCCTGGAACTCGCCCTGGGCCGTGCCCGCCGCCAGCCGCAGGTTGTGCAGGTTGCCCGCGGACTCCAGCAGGTCGGGTCCCTGAGGGATCGAGGTGTGCGCGTTGACCTGGCGGCGGGCGTGCCAGAAGCCGGCACGCACCTCCGCGGCGGCGGGACGCAGCACGGCGCGGGCGTCCGGACCGAGGCGGACCGGGCCCGTCGAGGGCAGGGCGGAGCGTGTGCGGGGCATGGTTCTCCGGGCGGTGGGAGGCGGGAGGCGGCGGAGCGAGTGACCAACCGGTCGAGCAACCGACTGAGCAGCGAGTGAACACCGGTTGAGCAACCGATTGAGCAACCGTTTTCTCTAGCGCCAAAGTAGAGGGGAGCCGGGCGACGCGGGTCAAGGGGCGTGCGGAATATTTCTCCTGTTGCCCAGGGTCTGGAACTCGACCCGGCCGCCTGCCAGGATGTATGGCGCTGATGCCTGTGCACGTCGCATGCACGTCGTCGATGACGATGACTGAGAAAAGGATTGCTCGTGACCGAAGCCGCTCCGCGTTCCCCCGCCGCAGGCCGGGCCAAGCTCACCGACGTCGCCGCCCTGGCGGGCGTCAGCGTGGGCACCGCGTCGAAGGCACTGAACGGCGGCGGGCGGATGAGGCCCGAAACCCGTCAGCGGGTCCTGGACGCCGTGGAGGCACTCGGGTTCCGGCCCAACCAGCATGCGCAGAGCCTGCACACCGGCCGGAGCTGGACGGTCGGGCTGATGACGACCGACGGCATCGGCCGCTTCAGCACCCCCGTGCTGCTGGGCGCCGAGGACGCGCTCGGAGCCGGGAAGATCTCGGTGCTGCTGTGCGACACACGCGGTGACGCGATCCGGGAGCAGCACCATCTGCGCAACCTGATGGAGCGCCGCGTGGACGGCATCATCGTCACCGGCCGCCGGACGGATCCGCGCGGGCCCCTGTCCGGCATCGAGGCCGTCCCCATCGTCTACGCGCTCTCGCCCTCCACCGACCCGGCCGACACCTCGGTGGTCTCCGACGACCGGGGCGGGGCCAGGCTCGCGATGGAGCACCTGCTGGCCACCGGCCGCACCCGGATCGCCCACGTCACGGGCCCGGAACACCACGCGGCCGCCCGGGACCGCGCCCGCCACGCGGTCGGGCACCTGGAAGACGCCTCACTGGGCCTGGCGACCGGCCGGGTCCACTACGGCGAGTGGAGCGAGGCGTGGGGCCGCCGCGCCGCCGACGCGGTCCTTCGTACGGCACCGGACACGGACGCCTTCTTCTGCGGCAACGACCAGATCGCCCGCGGCGTGGCGGACGCGCTCCGTGAGCGAGGGGTGGGCGTCCCCGGCGACATCGCGGTCGTCGGCTACGACAACTGGGACACCATGGCCCTGGCCTGCCGCCCGCCCCTCACCACGATCGACATGGACCTCACCGAGATCGGCCGGATCGCCGCCCTGCGGCTGCTGCAGGCCATCGACTCCGACCCGGCGCCGGGCGTGCACACCGTCCCGTGCCGGCTGATCGTGCGCGAGTCCAGCTGAGCCCGTCCCCGCGGAGCCGCGTCAGCCCTCGTCCGGCGCCAGGCGCAACGAGATGCTGTTGATGCAGTACCGCTGGTCCGTCGGGGTCGGATATCCCTCACCCTCGAACACGTGCCCGAGGTGCGATCCGCACCGAGCGCACCGCACCTCGGTCCGCACCATCCCGTGCGAGCGGTCCGCGATCAGCTCGACCGCGTCGGTGTCCTTCGGGTCGAAGAACGACGGCCAGCCGCAGTGGGATTCGAACTTCGTGTCCGAGGTGAACAGCTCGGCACCGCAGGCGCGACACGAGTAGACGCCCTTGGACTTGGTGTCGGTGTACTCACCCGTGAAGGCGGGCTCGGTGCCGGCCTGGCGCAGCACGGCGTACTCGGCCGGGGTCAGCTCCGCACGCCACTGCTCGTCCGGCTTTTCGACGTCGTACGACATGAAGTTCAGCCCCTCAGGTTCGGTTCAGGCCCGCGACAGGCGGTCCAGGATCTGCGGGCCCAGGTCCGTCACATCGCCCGCGCCCATGGTGAGAACGAGATCACCGGGCTTGGCCATTCCCGCGACGGCCTCGGGGACCTCCGCCTTGTCGTGCACCGCGGTCACGTCGGCGCCGGCCGCCCGCGCGGCCTCGATGATCAGCTCGCTGGTGATGCCGGGGATCGGGTCCTCGCGGGCCGGGTAGATGTCGAGGACGACGGAGGCGTCCGCCAGGGACAGGGACAGGCCCATCTCCTTGCCGAGCTCCTGCGTGCGGGAGAAGAGGTGGGGCTGGAAGACCACCAGGATCCGCGCCTCGCCGGCGGCGGCACGCATCGCCTCCAGGTCGGCCGTCATCTCCGTGGGGTGATGGGCGTAGGAGTCGATGACCTGGACCCCGGCCGCCTCGCCCTTCAGCTGGAGTCGGCGCTTGACGCCGGTGTAGGCGGCCAGGGCCGGGGCCAGCTCGGCGGCCGGCACGCCCAGCGCGACGCCCGCGGCCAGCGCGGCCACCGCGTTGCTCGCGTAGTGGCGGCCGGGGACGGAGACGACGAAGGTGAGTTCCTGGCCCTCCAGCAGGACCGTGACCTCGCTCTTGAGGCCCTGCGGCACGACGGAGAGGATCCGTACGTCGGCGTCCTCGGCCTCGCCGTACGTCACCACCCGCACATCGCACGCCGTGACCCGCCGGGTCAGCTCGCGCGCGCCCTCGTGATCCGCCGAGACCACCAGCGCGCCGCCCTCGGTGACGCGGCCGACGAACGTCTCGAAGGACTCGTAGATCTCCTCCATCGACGCGTAGTTGGCGTGGTGGTCGAGCTCCACGTTGAGCACGATCGCGACCTCGGGCGCGTACTTGTGGAAACTGCGGTCCGATTCATCCGCCTCGGCGACGAAGATGTCGCCGTCGCCGTGCAGGGCGTTGGAGCCGGGGGCCTCCAGGTCGCCGCCGATGGCGTACGACGGGTTCAGGCCGAGCTCGGTGAGGGAGACCGCCAGCATCGACGTCGTGGTGGTCTTGCCGTGGGTGCCCGCGACCGCGATGGGCCGCAGTCCGTCCATCAGCCGGGCGAGCGCGTCCGAACGGTGGACCACCGGGATGCCGAGCTCCGCCGCGCGGGCCAGCTCCGGGTTGTCCGCGCGGATCGCGGACGACACCACCACGCAGCTCGCGTCGTCGGCGAGGTGCTCCGCGGCGTGCCCGATGTGCACCGTCGCGCCCAGTGCCCGCAGTGCCTCGGCGGTCGCCGACTCCTTGGCGTCACTGCCCGCCACCTTCGCCCCGCGCTGGGCCAGGATCTTGGCGATGCCCGACATTCCGGCGCCGCCGATGCCGATGAAGTGCGGTCGGTCCATGGCGGTAGGAAGGCCCGGGGCCATGTGCGTCTCCCTGGAGTGGTGCGGCGAACGTGAGCCCTAAGCGTAGGGCAGGCGCAACACCGTCACGGGTACCCCTCACGCCTTGCTGTGCGAGAACAGCTTCAGTACCGGCACCCCCACCTTGTGCCGGGCTCTGGACGCCCAGTCCCGGTGGAAGAACTCCTCCACGTAGTGGGGATCGGTCAGGACGATCACCTCGTCGGCCTCGACCTCGTCGACCAGGGCCTTGAGGGCGTCCAGCGGATGGTCCTCCACCAGACGGCCGTCGGCCTCGCTGCCGGCCCCGCGCAGGGCCGTCAGGGACACATCGAGCGCCTGCCGGGCGGGCCCCTTCGCCGCCTCCCCCTCCGGCGTCTCGCCCTCCCGGGCGGCGTCGTCGAGGTCGCCGAGCGCGATGTCGTCGATGGCCCGCAGCAGGCGGTCCGCCTGGTCGCCACGCGGCTGGAGCAGAACGTGGAAGGCCACCGCCTCGTCCCCGTGCAGAGTGGTGACGAACTCCACGTCGGCGGACGTCAGGGCCTTCTCGATCATCAGAACGCTTGTGAACACCAGGCGCCTCTTCTCTTTCGAGAGCCCGGCGGGCTCCGTGTCCTCCGTGGGCCGTGCCCGGCCCTGCAGAAACCATCCTGCCCCGTGATCGCACGGGTGCTGCCGGATTTAGTGTGCCCGCCGAGGGCTAAACCGAACGACAGATTCCGCCGTTTTCGGAACCACTCATACCAATAGTTGTCAAATAGGGATCAACCCCGCCGGTACCGGCTGAACAGGAAGCCCTCCTCCTCCAACAGGGACACCAGTGTGAACCGGTGCGGCACCGCGACCGAGGGCCCGCCCGCGATGCGCTGCGCGGCACCTGCGGTGAGCATCGGGGCGACGGTCAGACACAGCTCGTCGAGGACACCGGCGGCCACCAGCTGGCCCAGCAGCCGGGGGCCACCCTCGGTCAGCAGGCGGGTGTGGCCGCGGTCGGCGAGCGCCCGTACGGCACGGGCCGGGTCCACGCCGACGCCGTCACCGGCGATCAGCACCTGGGCCCCGGCCTTCTCGGCGGCCGCGATCCGGTCCGGGGCCGCCGCGGCGCCGGTGAGGATCAGAGTGGGCACCTCGGGCGCGGTGAACAACGGGAGCGAGAAGTCGAGGTCCAGGCCGGCCGTGACCACCGCGATCGCCGGTGCCGGGCCCTGCCCGGCCGCCTCGCGCAGCGCCGCGAACTCCGCACGCGCGCGTGCCGGCCGGTAACCCTCCTGGCGTACCGTTTCTGCACCTACCACCACCACGTCCGCCAGCCCCCGCAGCGTGCCGAAGATCCGCATGTCGGTCGCGTTGGAGATGGGCTGCGAGCGGCCGTCGTGCTGGGCGGCCCCGTCGAGCGTGGAGACCATGTTGGCCCGCAGCCAGGGCTGCGGCCCCGCGGACGCGGCCCCGGGCACGGGGGCAGCCTCGGGATAGGCATAGGCGGCGGCCAGCTCGTCGAGACTCCACTCACGATCGGTACCGACCGCACCCGCGTCAGGCACCCTCCGCGCCTCACCGGAGGCCCGGGCTGCCGTCTCTTCGGTCACAGGGAACAGGCGTCGCATGTCGTGCAGTCTGGCACGGCGCCAGGCACTGCCCGGCGGACCGAGCCGTGGGAAGCGGGGTCCGGCACGTACTCCCCCGGTCCTGGCCTGAGCCCGCACGGCGGATCCCATCGACTTCAGTACGCGCGGGACCCTCGTCGGCTTCAGCACGCGCGAGACCCCCGTCGGCTTCAGCACGCGCGAGACCCCCGTCGGCGGTTGTCGTCAGTCGCCGGCTCCCCCCACGCTCGACCTCGCTCGCGCGCCGGGACACCTGGGCTCCCTCCTCCGCGCTGCGGCTGCACGCACCGGAGCCCGCTCGCCTCCGCCACAAGGCGGGCGTCGCCCCGGCACGACTCGGCCCGCCGGACAGGCCCTAGAGTGGTGAACCGTGTCATCCTCCACCCCCACCCCCGGTCTCAGCCCGATAGCCGACGCGGCCCCGCTGTCCCTGTGCGCCCGTGAGCCGCATGTCCCCGCGGACCGGCTGGTCGCCGAGATGGTGCCGCCGCCGCGGTTCGACTCGGTGCGCTTCAGCACATACATCCCGGACCCGAACCAGCCGAGCCAGACCGAGGCCGTACGGGTCCTCGAGGGCTTCGCCGGCGGGCTCGGCGGGGCGCACGCCGACGGTGCGGCCAAGCGGGGGTTCCTCGGCTTCGGGAAGGCCAGGGCGCCGAAGGCCCCGGCCGGCCCCCGCGGTGTCTACCTGGACGGCGGCTACGGCGTCGGCAAGACCCACCTGCTGGCCTCCCTGTGGCACGCCACCCCGGCCGATCCCGCGCTCAAGGCGTTCGGCACCTTCGTCGAGCTGACGAACCTGGTCGGTGCCCTCGGCTTCCAGAAGACGGTGCAGACCCTCTCCGGCCACCGTCTCCTGTGCATCGACGAGTTCGAGCTCGACGACCCCGGCGACACGGTCCTCGTGTCCACGCTGCTCGGCAAGCTGGTCGACGCGGGCGTCGCGCTCGCCGCCACCTCCAACACCCTGCCGGGCAAGCTCGGCGAGGGCCGGTTCGCGGCCGCCGACTTCCTGCGGGAGATCCAGGGCCTGTCCGCCCGCTTCCGCCCGCTGCGCATCGACGGCGAGGACTACCGCCACCGCGGCCTGCCCGAGGCCCCGGCGCCGTACTCGGACGAACAGGTGACGAAGGCGGCGTACGCCACGCCCGGCGCCTCCCTCGACGACTTCCCGCACCTGCTGGACCACCTCGCCCGCGTGCACCCCAGCCGGTACGGTGCCCTCACCGACGGCCTGAAGGCGGTGTGTCTCACCGATGTGAGCCCGGTGCCGGACCAGTCGACGGCCCTGCGGCTCGTCGTGCTCGCGGACCGGCTCTACGACCGTGAGGTGCCCGTCCTGGCCTCGGGTCAGCCCTTCGACCGGCTGTTCAGCGAGGAGATGCTGAAGGGCGGCTACCGCAAGAAGTACTTCCGGGCGATATCCCGCCTGACCGCCCTGGCCCGCGACGCCAAGCGACTCGTCGAGCCCTGATAGTCGATCACCCTTCCCGGGTCAAGGGCCAGTTCACGCCAGGCGACCCGCGCTTTTCACGCTCTCTTCGAGTCGAAACGCCGAGTTAACCCTGCAAACAACTTTGCAGGGTTAACGTGTTTCTTGACCAGTCATTGACCAGGCATTGGTCTGTACTAGAGACGCGAACTGTCGGAAGGGGGGCGCATGTTCCGAGGTACGACGGTCCGGGCCATGGTTTCGCTCCTCGCCGCCGTCCTGCTCGCCCTCCCCTTCTTCGCACCCACCACTTCCTTCGCACCCGCGCACACGGCCCGTAACGCCGAGGCCAAAGCCCAGCCCGGATTCACACCCATGGGCAAGGCGCTGCGCGACGAGGTGGTCACCCTCCGCGACTGCACTCAGTCCGGAGACCCGGTCGGCCCCCTTCGTACCCGCGACCGCCACCGCGTCACCGCCGGCGCCGACTCGGCGCCCCAGGAGCCCGAGCGCCCGCTGCTGGTGCGGGACCCCGCGGCCGCCCACCGGCAGCCCCAGCCCGGCATCGCGTACCACCGCTCGTCGAGATCCTCGACAGCGCACACTCCGGCAGCACTTCAGGTCTTCCGCTGCTGAGCAAGGCAGCGCAGTCCCCCCACCCTGTCCTGCAAGCCCGACGCGCCCCACCGCGCGCCAGGAGGAGTCACCACGCATGCAGCCCCTCATCGACAACGCCCGTACGTTCGGACAGCGCCCTGAGGAGTTCGCCAAGCTCGCCGAGGGTCAGTCCCCCCAGGTCCTGTTCATCACCTGCTCCGATTCCCGGGTCGTACCGGCCCTGATCACGGGCGCCCGCCCCGGCGAGCTCTTCGAGCTGCGCACCGCGGGCAACATCGTGCCCCCGTACACCATCGGCCGCCCCACCGGGGAGGCGGCCACCATCGAATACGCCGTGGAGGTGCTCGGCGTCCAGGACGTCGTCGTCTGCGGCCACTCGCACTGCGGTGCCGTCGGCGCGCTGGTGCGCGGCGACGACCTCGACGCCGTGCCCGCCGTACGCGACTGGCTCGCGCACGCCGCGGACGACCCGGCGGCCGAGGACCCGGCGGACCCGACCGTCGCCGGGGCCGTGCAGAACCACGTGCTCGCCCAGCTGCTGCGGCTGCGCTCCTATCCGTGTGTGGAGAAGCGGCTGGCGGACGGCCGGCTGCGGCTGCGCGGCTGGTACTACGAGGTGCACACCGGGGCCGTACGCGAACACCGCGCGGACACCGACACCTTCGAGGCGCTGTGAGCGCCGCCATGACCAAGTACCTGAACCCGGCCAGGTTCCCCCATCTCAAGCAGGACTTCGCCGCCTCCCTCGTCGTCTTCCTGGTCGCGCTGCCGCTGTGCGTCGGCGTGGCCGTCGCCTCCGGTGTGCCGGCCGAGCTCGGGCTGGTCACCGGCATCGTGGGCGGCATCGTCACCGGGCTGATGCGGGGCAGCAGCCTCCAGGTGTCCGGCCCGGCGGCGGGGCTGACCGTGCTGGTCTACGAGGCCGTGCGGGAGTTCGGACTGCCCGCGCTCGGCGTGATCGTGCTGGCCACGGGCGCGCTCCAGATACTCATGGGTGCCCTGAAGCTGGGGCGCTGGTTCCGGGCCATCTCGGTCTCGGTCGTCGAGGGCATGCTGGCCGGCATCGGACTGGTGCTGATCGCCGGACAGCTGTATTCGGTGATCGGCGCCAAGGCCCCGGAGTCCGGCCCGGGCAAGATAGCCGGGCTGCCCGGGGCGTTCGTGGACGCCGTCGGGAGCACCACGGCACTGGCCTCGCTTTCGCTCGGCGCAGGCACCGTCGCCGTACTCGTGCTGTGGAAGCGTCTGCCGCGGCGGGTGCGCACCGTCCCCGGTCCGCTGGCCGCGGTCGGCCTGGCGACCCTGGCCGCCGTGCTCCTCGACCTGCCGGTGGCCACCGTCGAGGTGAAGGGCCTGCTCGACTCGATCCAGCCGCCGTCCCTGGGCGCCTTCGGCGACCTCACGCACGTCGGCCTGCTCGGCACGATCGTCGCCTTCACCCTGATCGCGTCCGCCGAGTCGCTGTTCAGCGCGGCGGCCGTGGACCGGCTGCACGACGGGCCGCGCACCGCCTACGACAAGGAGCTGATGGCGCAGGGCGCGGGCAACGCGGTGTGCGGTGTGCTCGGCGCGCTGCCGATGACCGCCGTGATCGTGCGCAGCGCGGCCAATGTCCAGGCGGGCGCCCGGACGAAGGCGTCCCGGGTGCTGCACGGCCTCTGGCTGCTGCTGTTCGCCGCGCTGCTGCCGGACGTGCTCGCCTACATCCCGATCCCCGCCCTCGCGGGCATCCTGGTGCACGCCGGCGCCAAGCTCATCCCCGTACGGCAGATCGCCGGGCTGTGGCGCGAGCACCGCGGTGAGGCGCTGATCCTGGTGGTCACGGCCGTGTCGATCGTCGCAGTCAGCATGTTCGAGGGTGTGCTCATCGGTCTCGCGCTGGCCGTCGCCAAGACCGCCTGGGAGGCCTCGCACGTCAGGCTGGAGGTCGTCGACAAGGGCGCCGGACCCGTCCAGGCGTTCCTGTCGGGCAACGCGACCTTCCTGCGGCTGCCGAAGATCCTCGACAGCCTGGAGGCGCTCCCCCAGGACCGCCCGGTCGAGCTGGACCTGTCCGGGCTGCACCACCTGGACCACGCCTGCCGTACGGCACTGGAGAGCTGGGCCGAGCGGCTTCCCCACTTCTCGATTTCGCTCGAAGCGGGAGGTGCCCCCACCTCGGCCGGTACCGACCCGGTGAAGGCGACCGCGGCCTGACCCGCGGGCGGCGTCCGGTCCGGGGCGCGGGGCGTGGCCCGGACCGGACGCCGGGCATATCGTTGCAAGAGCAGGCAATTCCAGGCCTCTGCCGAAGGAGGTCGACATGCTCGACGAGCTGCTGACGGCGGCCGCGGCGGTCGGTTGCGCCGGCGTGGTCTACGTCGCCGCGGCGGCGCGGGTCGTCAAACAGTACGAGCGTGGAGTGGTCTTCCGGCTCGGGCGCGCGATCCGTGTGGTGCGTGAGCCGGGGTTCACGATGGTGGTTCCGGCGGTCGACCGGCTGCGCAAGGTCAACATGCAGATCGTGACGATGCCGATTCCGGCCCAGGAGGGCATCACCCACGACAACGTGACCGTGCGCGTCGACGCGGTCGTGTACTTCAAGGTCGTCGACGCGCCGGCCGCGATCATCAACGTCGAGGACTACCGCTTCGCCGTCTCCCAGATGGCGCAGACCTCGCTGCGGTCCATCATCGGCAAGAGCGACCTGGACGATCTGCTGTCCAACCGGGAGAAGCTCAACCAGGGCCTGGAGCTGATGATCGACAGTCCGGCCGTCGGCTGGGGCGTGCAGATCGACCGCGTCGAGATCAAGGACGTGTCCCTGCCGGACACGATGAAGCGCTCCATGGCCCGGCAGGCCGAGGCCGACCGCGAGCGGCGGGCCCGGATCATCAACGCGGACGCCGAACTCCAGGCGTCCAAGAAGCTGGCGGAGGCCGCCGGGGTGATGTCCGACCAGCCCGCCGCGCTGCAACTGCGACTGCTGCAGACGGTGGTGGCGGTGGCCGCCGAGAAGAACTCCACACTCGTGCTCCCCTTCCCGGTGGAGCTGCTGCGTTTCCTCGAGAAGGCCCAGCAGCAGCCGTCGGCAGCACCGCCGCCACCACCGCCACCACCACCCGTCGAGCAGTGACACGTGCAACACGCGTGGTTCCGGGGACGCGCGTGGAGTGATAGACACAGCGGGGTCACAGTCTCCTGTCCGCCAGCAGGAAGGTTGCTGCCCCATGGCCGAAACCGGTCGCGCCTCGACCCGACGTCAAGTCCTCGCCCGAAGCGGTGTCCTGGGAGCGGGCATCGCGTTCACCGGAGCCCTGTCCGAACTCTTCGCGGGTACGGCCGCCGCACAGCCCCTGGGCAACAGCGGCTACGGCCCGCTCGTGCCGGACCCGGACGGACTGCTCGACCTGCCGAAAGGATTCCGCTACCGGGTCCTCTCCCGCGAGGGCGACGAGCTCCGCTCCGGCGAGGGCCGGGTCCCCTCCAACCACGACGGCATGACCGCCGTGGCCGGCCGGCACGGTCGCGTCCACCTGGTCCGCAACCACGAGAACCGTCCCACCGCGAAGTTCGCCGTGCCGACGGTCGAGGGTCTCACCTACGACCCGGCCGGAAAGGGCGGCTGTACGGCCCTGACGCTGGACACGCGGGGCGACGTCCTGTCCGAGCGGGTCGCGATCGCCGGTACCGCCGTCAACTGCGCGGGCGGACCCACCCCGTGGGGCACCTGGCTGACCTGCGAGGAGACCGAGGACAAGGCGGGCACCAACGGCTACACCAAGGACCACGGCTTCATCTTCGAGGTCGATCCGGCCGACCCGCACCGCACGGGAGCCGTACCGCTGACCGCGATGGGCCGCTTCCAGCACGAGGCGATCGCGGTCGACCCGAAGCGCGGCATCGTCTACGAGACCGAGGACGCGTTCCTCAAGCCCTTCGGCCTCTTCTACCGTTTCCTGCCCGCCAAGCCCCTGGCCGGCGTGGGCTCCCTGCGCGCGGGTGGCCGCCTGCAGGCGATGCGCGTGCCCGGCGTACCCGACCTGTCCCCCATCCAGGAGACGGGCGCCTCCTTCGACGGCGTCGAGTGGGTGGACGTACCGGACCCGCTCGCCGCCGAAACCCCCGTACGCCTCCAGGACTTCGGCCCGAAGGGCATCACCCATGCCCAGAAGCTGGAGGGGTGCTACTGGGGCGGGACCTGCGTGTACTTCGTGTCGTCCTTCGCCCGCAGCGCGGACGGCTCGGCGGCCGACCACTACGGCCAGATCTGGCGCTACGACCCGGCGCGCCACCGCCTGACCCTCGTCGTCGTCTTCGGCCCGGCCACCGACGTCCAGCTCCCCGGCGAGTCCCCGGACAACATCTGCCTCGCCCCCAGCGGCGGCCTGATGGTCTGCGAGGACGGCAACGGCGCCCAGCACGTGTTCGGCGTGACCCGGCGGGGCGAGGTGTACGCGATGGCCCGCGGCGCCCAGACGATCGCCCCAGCCGCTACCCCGGCGGGCGGCACCCCGCAGGCTCCGGAGTGGGGCGAGTTCGCCGGCATCACCTTCTCGCCCGACGGCGAGACGATGTACGTCAACTGCTACACGCCCGGGACGACCTTCGCGGTGACGGGACCGTGGCGTAAATAGCGCACGCCCCCGGCGGCTGGCGCACCCCGGTGGCTCGGCGCACGATCGAGGGACAGGACCGGAAGGGGTGCGCCGTGGCCGGGAACGGTTCGAAGCCGAAGGCCGGGAAAGCGGCCGGGACGGGCGACACGTCCGGCCTCCGTGAGCTGCTGCGCGTGCGGGGGGACGGGCGCGTCGACCTGGCCGCGTACGACGCCGAGGCGACCCCGGGCGGCCCCGGCGACAAGGCCGCGGGGCTCGCGGCCACCGCCCGGATGGGCGAACGCCTGGCCGGCCTCCAGGAACGCCTGTGGGCGGCGAGCACGGCCGGCGACCGCCGCCGGGTGCTGCTGGTCCTCCAGGGCATGGACACCAGCGGCAAGGGCGGCACGGTCAAGCACGTGATCGGCCTGTTCAACCCGTCCGGCTGCCGGATCCGCGCGTTCAAGGCCCCCACCCCGGAGGAACAGGCGCACTCCTTCCTCTGGCGCGTCGAGAAGGCGCTGCCGGTCGCGGGCGAGCTCGGCATCTTCGATCGCTCGCACTACGAGGACGTCCTGATCGCCCGGGTCCGCGAGCTGGCCGCGCCCGCCGAGCTCGAAGACCGCTACGACGAGATCAACCGCTTCGAGCAGTCCCTCACCGACGACGGCGTGACCGTGATCAAGTGCTTCCTGCACATCTCCTACGACCAGCAGCGCCGCCGTCTGCTCAGTCGCCTCGACAACCCCGACAAGCACTGGAAGTTCAGCCCCGGCGACATCGAGGACCGTGCGCTGTGGCCCGCGTACCAGGAGGCGTACGGGATCGCCCTGGAGCGCTGCTCGACGCCGCACGCGCCCTGGTTCGTGATCCCGGCCGACCGCAAGTGGTACCGCAACTGGGCGGTCAGCAAGCTGCTCCTGGAGCATCTCGAGGCGCTGGATCCGCAGTACCCGAAGGCGGACTTCGATGTGGCGGAGTGCAGGAAACAGCTGCTGGCTCAGTAGATGCGAGACCCAGCCGGGTGACTTCGACACGGAGATGCGAGCATATAGTCCGATTTGCATACTTTCTCCTCATATCATCAGTCTGTGATCGCTCCCGTACGTCGCACCACCGCCGTCTGCGCCCTCGCCGCCGCCCTCGCCGCCTGCGGCAGCACCCAGACCGCCCCCCACGCCACGCAGTCGGGCCACCCGGCCCCCTCCGCCACCATGTCCCGGCCGCCGACCCTCGCGCCCGGCCCCGCCGGTCTCACCCCCGTCTTCAAGAACGGCCCGCGCACGCCGGACAAGACCGTCGCGCTGACCTTCGACGCCGACATGACCGCCGACGAGGGGCCGCGGGCCGCGGCGGGCGAGCGGTTCGACAATCCGCAGCTGATCGCGACGCTGCGGGCGCTGAAGGTGCCGTCCACCGTGTTCATGACGGGGCGATGGGCCGAGGAATACCCGCTCCAGGCCCGGTCGATCGGGCGGGACCCGCTGTTCGAGATCGCCAACCACTCCTACAGCCACTACGCCTTCACCGACGACTGCTACGGCCTGCCGACCGTGTCCGACGACCGGATGCGGACGGAGGTGGAGCGGACCTACGAGGCCTTCCGCAAGGCGGGGGTGCCGCACGCGATGCCGTACTTCCGCTTCCCCGGGGGCTGTTATGACCAGCAGGCGCTGCGCGCGCTGAGCGCCACCGGAGTCACCGCGGTGCAGTGGGACGTGGTGAGCGGGGACGCGTTCGCGACGGACGCCGACGCCGTGGCCCGGCAGGTCCTGGAGGGCGTGAAGCCGGGGTCCGTCGTCGTCATGCACTGCACGCGCAGCGCCGCCCCGGTGACCGAGCGGGCCGTGCGCACGATCGTGCCCGAGTTGCGCAAGAAGGGCTTCCGGTTCGTGAAGGTGTCCCAGCTGATCGGGGCCGCCGACGGGCGGCGGTGACCCTCGGAGGCCGGACGTGTCAGCGACGACAGCGACGACGCGTACTGCCTCATCGACGCGACCGGCCCGCCGAAGGCCGACGGCCCGCCGTACGCGGAGTGCGTGCACCCCGTGCTCGGACTGAGCGGGGTACCGGCGCTTGCGGGCGACCTGCGGGAGGTGAGCGCGGCGCGCAGGTCACCGCCATTGCCGCCGCCGCGAACAGGACGGCGGCAGGAGCGGCGGCGCGGCCGGAGGGGGTGAAGGACAGCGCCGAGGGGAAGCGCTCGCGGACGTACGCCGTGCGGCGGCGGCCGGTGACGCGGCCCTCGGTGGGGCGTCGATGCCTGCGAGGAGACGGAGAAGGGTGGACTTGCCGGTGACGCTGGCGCCCTTCCCGGCAGCCGAGGGCGCCGAGGCGACGGTCAGGTCGACGCCGCCGCAGGGCCCAGGGGCCCGCGTAAGCCGTAGTGGCGGCCCGCCTTCTCCGGCCGTGGATCGCGTTCCGTGGGGGCATCTTCTCGTGCCCCTTAAGGTTGAGTGTCGTGAGCCATGATCCGACGCCCGTGAATGACAGCCCTTTCCGGTCCGAGCCCAGCGCACGCGACCAGGCGCCCCAGTTCGTCCTGCCGCTGGTGGTACGGATCGAGCGGGCCGCGCCGCCCGCCCGTACGGACGCGCTGGAGACCGCGGCCCGGGCAGTGCTGGTGATGCTGAACGACGAACGGTCGACCGGCGACGGCCCATGGGCCCAGGCGGTCCGGGACTGGCAGGACGCCCGCATCCGCAAGGTCGTGCGGCGGGCACGCGGCTCCGAATGGCGCCGGGCCGAGGCGCTGCCCGGGATCACGGTCACGGGGAAGTCCGCGGAGGTACGGGTCTTCCCGCCCGTCCCGCTGGACGGCTGGCCCAAGGAGCTGGCGAAGCTCCAGGTCTCCGGCACCGACCTCGACGACCCGGAACCGCCGGCCGGGGCCGATGCCGGCACACCCGTGCTGTGGCTGAACCCCGAGGTGGAGATGTCGGCGGGCAAGGCGATGGCCCAGGCCGGGCACGGCGCCCAACTCGCCTGGTGGGAGCTGTCGGACGAGGAGCGGGATGCCTGGCGCGACGCGGGGTTCCCCCTCTCCGTGCGCACGGCGGACCCCGTGCGCTGGCGCGAACTGGTGGGCAGCGGACTGCCGTTGGTGCGGGATGCCGGCTTCACCGAGATCGCGCCGGGCAGCTGCACGGTGGTCGCCGAGCATCCTGCCCTCCGGTAGGCGGACCGGGACGCCTCGCGGCCGCCAGGCCGGGGCCGTGGATCCTCGCGGTCGCCGAGCGTGATGCCCGGCGATCGCCGGACCGCAGCGCCCCCCGATCGCCGGACCGCAGCGCCCCCCCGATCGCCCGGGCGGAGCGCCCCGCGATCTCTGGACCGTGGCGCCCCCCGATCGCCGGACCGGGGACCCTCGCGGTCGCCGATTCGCGATGCCTCGCGGTCGCCCAGCACGATGAGCCCCTGCGCCGCCGGCCGTGGCGCCCCGCAGTCGCCGGTTTCGGATCATGGGGCTACGGTGAGAGGCACAACACGCGGGATACGCAAGGCCGTTCGGACCCCGGGGAGATGTCATGGCGCTCGACCGTCCGCTGATCAACAGCAGCGTGCCGCACTCGGCGCGCATCTGGAACTACTGGCTGGGCGGAAAGGACTGCTACGAGATCGACCGCCAGGTCGGCGACCAGATCCGCCGGCTGAACCCCGAGATCGTCGACATCGCGCGCGCCCAGCGGGCGTTCCTGAAGCGCGCCGTCACCTACCTCGCCGGGGAGGCCGGGATCCGGCAGTTCCTCGATGTCGGCACGGGGCTGCCCACCCTCGACAACACGCACGAGGTCGCCCAGGGCATCGCCCCCGAGGCACGGATCGTGTACGTCGACCACGACCCGGTGGTGCTGTCGCACGCCCACGCCCTGCTCACCAGCACCCCCGAGGGCGCCACCGACTACATCGACGCCGATCTGCGCGCGCCGGAGACCATCCTGCGCGCCGCCGAGAGCACGCTGGACTTCGGCAAGCCTGTCGCGCTGATGCTGCTGGGCGTCGCCGCGCACGTGCCCGACGACGGCGCCTACGCGATGGTGGAGCACCTCAAGGAGGCCCTGCCGGCCGGCAGTCACCTCGTGTTCTGCGACAGCACGGAGATGTTCCACGCGGCGGAGATGCGCGCCATGGTCGAGCGCTGGAACGAGGCGAGCGACAACCCGCGGATCAACCGCACCCCGGACCAACTGGCCCGCTTCTTCGATGGTTTCGAGCTCCTTGAGCCGGGTCTGGTGCCGGTCGCGGAGTGGCGGTCGGGCCCGGCCGGCCCGGACGAGCGCCGGGACGTGGACAGCTTCGGCGGGGTGGCGCTCAAGGGCTGACAGCCCCCGTCGCCAACGACACCGCGAGCGCCTCCACCGCCGGCCCGACCGGCCCCCTGCGCCTTGCCCCCTGTGCCTGGCCCGGGCGTCCCGGACCGGGTGGCACCGTCGGCGCCGGCCGCGACCGGAAGCGCGCGCACCACCTCCGGCCCGAACCTCAAATGTTGCTCTGAAGGCATGCGGAGCGGGGTTCGGGGCAGGGTGCCGGGGCCATACCCCCGTCACGAAGAGGGAGGGCACCATGGAGCGACTCGGGACGGGAATCGGCTGGCGGCCGGAGATCGCCGACGCCGTGGAGCGCATGCCGGGCATCGAGTGGGTCGAGGTCGTGGCGGAGAACCTGTGCTCCGGCCATCTCCCCGCCTCGCTGCGGCGGCTGCGCGAGCGAGGGGTGACCGTGGTCCCGCACGGCGTCTCGCTGGGCCTCGGCGGCGCCGACCGCCCCGACGAGGGACGGCTGACCGCCCTCGCCGAGCGGGCCGAAGCGCTGGGCTCGCCACTGGTCACCGAGCACATCGCGTTCGTACGGGCCGGAGGGCCGCTGACGGCCTCCCCGCGCCTGGAAGCCGGCCACCTGCTGCCCGTCCCGCGCACCCGGGACGCCCTCGACGTGCTGTGCGAGAACGTCCGCATCGCGCAGGAAGCGCTGCCCGTGCCGCTCGCCGTCGAGAACATCGCCGCGCTGATCTCCTGGCCGGGCGAGGAGATGACCGAGGGACAGTTCCTGTACGAGCTGGCCGACCGCACCGGCGTGAAGCTCCTCATCGACGTGGCCAACCTGCACACCAACCACGTCAACCGCGGCGAGGACCCGGCCGAGGCGCTCGCCGAGCTCCCGCTGGAGGCCATCGCCTACGTCCATGTCGCGGGCGGCTTCGAGCGGGACGGCGTCTGGCACGACAGTCACGCCCACCCCGTGCCCGGGCCGGTCCTCGACATCCTGACCGACCTCGCCTCCCGGGTTTCACCTCCGGGCGTGTTGCTGGAGCGGGACGAGAACTTCCCCGAGGCGGCGGAGCTGGAGCGGGAGCTGCAGGCGATTCGGGGCGCGCTGGAGAAGGAACGGGGGCCTGCCGCTCCCGCATGCGAGCCCGCGCCCGCCCGAGCCAGGTCCGCCGCCGCCCCCGCCGCCCCCACCGCCCCCGCCCGTCAGCGCCTCGCCCTCGCCCAGGCCGCGCTGCTGTCCGCGCTGGTCGCCGGGACGCCCGCGCCGGAGGGCTTCGACCGGGTGCGGCTCGGGGTGCAGGCGCGGGCGCTGGCCGGGAAGCGGGCGGACGCCGTGGCGAAGGTCGCGCCGGAACTGCCGGAGATCCTGGGCGGCGGATACCGGACCGCGTTCCTCGCCTACGCCCAGCGGCACCCGATGACCAGCGGCTACCGGCGCGACGCGCTGGACTTCGTGGAGCGGTTGCTGCTCGGCGGCCGGCCGACGGAGGGGCGGACCCGGCGGGAGCTGCGGGAGTGGTGGCTGGAGCGGTCGGGTCCGGCGCCGCGCTCCGCCCGGCCGGGGGTACGGCTCGCCCGCGCGACACGTGAGGTGCTGCGCCGCCCGCTGAGCCGACGGTGAAACCGGGGGCCGCGTCCCGGAGTGTGCTGGGTTTAACACCTGACGCCGGCCATCGCGCCCAGGCGACCGTTTCGCTCCGGTCGGCCCGCTATGCACCCCACCAAGCTCCACCATTCGCCCCTCAATATCCCCGATGCAACCCTTCGCCCCCGTACGGCAGTTGGCGTAGACCCCGCAGTAATATGCCAACCCCGCACCCGAAGCCCATTAGCGTGCGGTGCCGCAACAGGAGGCACCATGCGACCGCGACCCCCCATCAACGGCAGAGGCATATTCAGTGGTACCGGACTCATCATCACCGGTCTGACGGCGACCCTCTTCGCGCTGATCTTCCCGATCTGGTCGTACGCCGACCGGTCCGGTACCGGCGTGGACGTGCTCAACGCCCAGACCGTGTCGACGCGGTACGGGCCCCTGTCCGGTCTCGACCGGGAGTTCATCACGAAGGTCCGGCTGGCCGGCCTGTGGGAGCTGCCCGCGGGCCGGCAGGCGCAGCAGAAGGGCACCACACAGGCCGTACGGACGGCCGGTCAGCACCTCGTCGAGGGGCACACGTACCTGGACGAGCGGGTGCGTGACGTCGCCTCGCGGCTGGGTCTGGCGCTGCCCAACGAGCCCAACGACCAGCAGCAGGGCTGGCTGAAGGAGTTGGACGCGGCGCAGGGCACGGACTACGACCGCAGGTTCGCCAACATCCTGCGGCTCGCGCACGGCAGGGTGTTCTCGGTCGTCGCCCAGGTACGGGCCAGTACACGCAACTCGCTGGTGCGCGACCTGGCCGACGACGCCAACGCGACCGTGCTGGACCACATCAAGGCCCTGGAGGCCACCGGGTACGTCGACTTCGACACCCTGGCCCGGGACATGGCCGCCACCAGCACCCCACCGATCACCAACTCCCCGGCGCCGCCCGGCCCGACGGCCGACCCGGCCCCGGCCGTCCCGCTGGCGCCGACGCCGACTCCCTCCCCGAGTTACTCACTCCCGCCGGCCGCCTCCAGCCCGCCGCCGGAGGGGAGTTCCTGAGCCCTGGCACCGGACGTCGGCCATCAAGCGGAACGTCACATACCGACAACACTCCGTCCGGATTGTGAACAGGGCATGGCGTCTCCCGGTGCCTTTGGCATAGAAACACGGCATGTTCTGGGTCCTCTTCATGCTGTTGGCCTGGGCCGTGGCCGCTACGGCGTGCACGCGGCTGTGCCTGGCCGCCGTCCGTGCGGCCACCATCGACGGGGACGCGGAAGCGGGCCGGGCACACGATCTGACGCTGTACGAGGCCGCGTTCCTGTCCGGCGGCCCCGCGCGGGTCGCCGATCTGACACTGGTGTCGATGGCACGCCAGCGCCGGCTGCTGCTCGCGCACACCGGGTGGGCGACCGTCGTGGATCCGCGCGGTCGGGACGACATCGAACGGTCCGTCATAGGGGCCATCGGGCCCGAGGGGCAGTCCCGTATCGCCCCCGTGCGGGCCGGCGCAGCCGCCGCCGACGCGGTGCGCACCCTCGCCGACCGGCTGGTGAGCGCGGGGCTGGCGGTGCCCGACGGGGCGCGTACGACGGTGGCGGCAGGGGTCCGCCAGGTACGGGCCGCCGCGCTGGCCGTCCTGGCGCTGGGCGCCATCGCGCTGTTGATGCCCGCCCAGTCGGACATGCCGCGCACCCTGGTCGCCCTCTGGTTCGCGCTGCCCCTCGCCCTCACGCTGAGCTGCCTGGCCATCGCGCGGGTCGAAATCCACCCGTACGCGCGCTGGGCCTCCCCGGCCGGGCAGCGGCTGCTGGGCGCCCTGGCGGAGCGCACCGGCGGCGCCGGCGACGACCGTACGTACCTCACCTCCGTCGCCGTGCGCGGCGTCCGCGCCATCGGCGAGCCGGAGCTGCGGGCGGCCTTCGAACAGCGCGCGCAGTACTGGCACGACTGACGGGCGAGGCGTATGCGCCCCGCCGGGGGGCGCACGGGAGCATTGGTGCCGACACCGGCAGACGGTGCTTGCCTTCCCCCACACCCCAACGAACCATCCCTTTTGTCGCAATCATGCACCGAAGGGATCAGCGATGAGAGCAGCCGTCGTCTATTCGGCCGCCGGGTCGTTTCTGTTGACCGCCCTCGCCGTCCCCCCGGCCGGGGGCAACTCCGGCGCCCCGGGCGCGGCGGCGGAGCGGAGCGGCACCGTGGTGGCCGCCGCGCGGGCTGCCAAGACCGGCATCAAGTTCGGCGCGTGCACCAAGGAGATGGACGCGCCCAGCAACGTCCGGTGCGGCACGGTGAGCGTCCCGCTCGACTACGCGCGCCCCAACGGCAAGCAGATCAAGCTCACCGTCAGCCGGGTGCCGGCCACACACAGCGATCCGCACAACAGCAAGCGCAGGGTGCCCCGGAAGGGCGCCCTGGTCTACAACCCCGGCGGCCCGGGCAGCTCCGGCATGTACTTCCCGCTGATCGGCACGGTCCCGGAGTGGAAGCGCATCGCGGCGGCCTACGACCTGGTCGGATACGCCCCGCGCGGGGTCGGCCGCTCCGCGCCCCTGTCCTGTCAGGACCCCAAGAACCTCTTCAAAGGGCCCTCGTCGGCGCCGGTCCACCCCTCGGAGTCCTACAAGCGGCAGCGCATCGCGCAGGCGAAGGCGTACGCGAGCGGCTGCGTCAAGCGGTCGGGCAGCGCGCTGCGCCACTACACCTCCCTCAACAACGCCCGCGACCTGGACGTCCTGCGCGCCGCGCTGGGCGAGGAGAAGCTGACGTTCATGGGCGCCTCGTACGGCAGCTACTTCGGGGCGCTGTACGCGGCCCTGTTCCCCTCGCACGTACGCCGCATGGTGTTCGACGCGGCGGTGAACCCCGACCCGGAGCAGATCTGGTACCGCAACAACCTCGACCAGTCGGCGGCCTTCGAGGACCGCTGGGCGGACTTCCGGGAGTGGATCGCCCGGCACGACGACGTGTACGGGCTGGGCGCGACGGCCGAGGCGGTGGCGGGCAGCTACGAGAAGGCGCGGACGCGGCTGGCCGCCGAGCCGGCCGGGGGGAAGATCGGCCCCAAGCAGTTGCAGAGCGCGTTCCTTCAGGCCGGGTACTACGACGACTACTGGCCGTCGCGCGCCGAGGCGCTGTCGGCGTATCTCAAGGGCGACCCCAAGCCGCTGATCGAGCAGGCGGAGCCGGCCACGGAGTCGGCGGCCGAGGCGGAGAACTCGAACGCCGTCTACACGGCCGTGGAGTGCAACGACGCGCCCTGGCCGACGGACTGGAACGTGTGGGACCGCGACAACACGCGCCTCGCGCGCGTGGCGCCCTTCGAGACCTGGGACAACGCGTGGACGAACCTGCCCTGCGCCTTCTGGCCGGTGGCCCGGCAGCGGCCGCTGGACGTGCGGACCGGGCCGGGCGAACTGCCGCCGACGCTGATCCTGGCCGCCGAACGGGACGCGGCCGCGCCGTACGCCGGCGCAGTGGAACTGAACCGGCGGCTGGCGGGCTCGGTGCTGGTGACCGAACGGGACGCCGGCACGCACGGCGTCGCGGGCGGCCCCAACCCCTGCGTCAACGGCCACCTGGACGCGTATCTGCTGGAGGGCCGGCTCCCGGCGCGGCGCGCGACCTGCGCACCGCACCCGGAACCGAAGCCGTAGCCGGTGAAGCGCTGATCAGGAGGTGATCAGGCGAGGCCCGCGACCAGCTCGGAGATGTCCTTGCGACGGCCCGTGTAGAACGGGACCTCCTCGCGGACGTGCATCCGGGCCTCGGAGGCACGCAGGTGGCGCATGAGGTCGACGATGCGGTACAGCTCGTCGGCCTCGAAGGCCAGGAGCCACTCGTAGTCGCCGAGGGAGAACGAGGCGACCGTGTTGGCGCGCACGTCCGGGTAGCCGCGGGCCATCTTGCCGTGGTCGGCGAGCATGCGGCGGCGGTCCTCGTCGGGCAGCAGGTACCAGTCGTAGGAGCGCACGAAGGGGTAGACGCTCACGTAGTTGCGGGGCGTCTCGTCGGCGAGGAACGCCGGGATGTGCGAGCGGTTGAACTCGGCGGGGCGGTGCAGCGCCATGTTCGACCACACCGGCTCCAGGGCACGGCCCAGCTTCGTCCGGCGGAAGAGGTTGTACGCCTCCTGGAGCTGGTCGGCGGTCTCGGCGTGCCACCAGATCATGAGGTCGGCGTCGGCGCGCAGGCCGGACACGTCGTAGGTGCCGCGGACGGTCACGTCCTTGGCGGCGAGCTGGTCGAACAGCTCCTGGACCTCGTCGGCGTAACCCGCGCGGTCCTCGGGCAGCACGTCCTTCAGCTTGAAGACGGACCACAGGGTGTAGCGGATGACCTCGTTGAGGTCCTTGGCCAGCTTGCCCTTGTTCGGGATCCTGCCGGACTCGGTGGTGGGGGCGTCGTCACTCATGGGGCTATTCTCCCGCTCCGCCGTGCAGGCTCTGCACCGGGTTGACAGTGAGCTGCTGCACAGCCCGCAGGTCACCTTCCAGCTGATCCACCGCCGCGTACGCGCTCGCGATGCACGCCGGGATGCCGACACCGTCGTACACCGCACCGCACACGGCCAGTCCGGGGAGCTTGGCCACGTGCTCGCGGATGCGGGTCACGCGCGCGTGATGGCCGACGGGGTACTGGGGCAGGCCATCGGTCCAGCGGGTGACGCGGGTTTCCAGGGGGGTGGCGTCGAGGCCCGTGGCCGCCTTCAGGTCGTGCCGGGAGACGTCCACGAGGCCGGCGTCGTCACGCTGGAGGATCTCGGTCTCGCCGTACCGCCCCACAGAGGTGCGCAGCACGATCACATCGGGGTCCTCGTCGGCGATCCAGCCCCACTTCTGCGAGGCGAACGTCGACGCCTTGATGGTGCGCCCGTCGACGGGCGGGACGAGGAAGCCGCTGCCTTCGGGGAGGGAGAGGTCCGTGCGGCGGTAGGCGAGGGTGGCGAGGGCCATGGAGGCGTACTCGACGGTACGCAGTTCGGCGGCGGCCCCGGGGGACTCGTCGCTCAGCAGGCGGGCGGCGTCGCGGGCGGGGGCGGCGACGACCACGGCGTCGGCCTCCTCGACGCGGTCGTCGACCAGGACCTCCCAGCCGTCGCCGGTATGGCGCAGGCCCTGCACCGGGCTGTTCAGCCGGATCTCGCCGCCCCGCGACCGCACCGACTCCGCGACGGCGAGCGGGAGCCGGCCCACTCCGCCGGCGATGCCCATGAAGACGGGCCCGGTCTGCTGGTTCGCCGCCGCCTTCGCCTGGATCTCGCGGACCGCCTCCGTCAGCGAGTCGTGCGTCCGCGCGGCCTGGAACAGCTGCGGGACGGCCGAGCGCAGCGAAATGCGGTAGGCGTCGCCCGCGTAGACCCCGCCCAGCAGGGGTTCCACGAGACGGTCGACGACCTCGCGGCCGAGCCGTGCCGCCACGTACGCCCCCACCGCCACGTCGTCGCCGACCTCCGTGCGCGGCAGGTCCGCGTCGCGGTCGATGCGCGCGAGGCCCTCGTCGGACAGGACGCCGGTCAGCGCCGATGCGGTGCCGGGGACGCCCATCACATGCCCCTTGGGCATGGGGCGCAGGGCTCCCCGGGTCCAGATCGAGGCCGTCGCGGTGGCCGGTGGCTGGAGGCGGTCCGCGAGACCCACCGCACGCGCCAACGCCACTGCTTCCGGCCTGCGGGCCAGCATCGACTCGGCGCCCAGGTCGACGCGCACGCCCGCGACGTCGCCCGGCAGGAGCTTGCCGCCGACCCGGTCGGACGCCTCCAGCACGGTCACGCGCGCGCCCCGCTCCAGCAGCCGGTGGGCGGCGGCCAGCCCCGCGATCCCGGCTCCGATGACGACGACATGCCTCGTGCTCGTACCCGTTGTGCTCATGTCCTCACTGTCTCAGACCGCACCGACACTCCCGCCGGACCCCCGGTGTCCTCCACGAGTCCTGACCGTGACCGCATCGGGACCGTCCGCCTCCAACGTTCCGGCCCGCCCCGGCGTCGAAGAAGCGTCAGTCGTCACGACCCCGGGGGAGACCCGCATGCGCGCACGACGCTCCGCACCACGTTCCGTCCGACGCCCCGCCCAGGCCCTGGCCGGGCTCCTGCTCGTCTCCGCCCTCGCCCTCGCGGGGTGCAGCGGCGCGAACGACACCGGCGCCGGCAGCTCCTCCGACAAGGCCGCCGCCGAGGGGGCGCAGGCTCAGGAGGGCGCGGCGGACAGCGGCCGGGCGTCCGGCTCGAAGGCCACCCCGCCACCCAAGATCTCCGCGAGCCACATCATCCGCACCGCCTCCCTGACCGTGCAGGTCAAGGACGTACCGAAGGCCCTCGACGCGGCCCGCACCACGACCGAGAACGCGGGCGGCTATGTCGGCGACGAGACCACCACCCGGGACGAGGAGGGCAGCGAGGAGACGCGGGTCGTCCTGCGCGTGCCCGTCGAGCGGTACGACGACGTCCTCGCCGACCTGGAGGGCACGGGCAAGCTCCTGAAGCGCACCGCGAAGGCCCAGGACGTCACCGACCAGGTCGTCGACGTGGACAGCCGCGTCAAGTCGCAGCGGGCCAGCGTGGCCCGGATCCGCGAGCTGATGGACCAGGCGAGCAAGCTCAGTGACGTGGTCGCCCTGGAGGGCGAACTGAGCTCCCGCGAGGCCGATCTGGAGTCGCTGCTGGCCCAGCAGGCGTCCCTGAAGGACCGTACGAGCATGGCCACCATCACGCTCTCCCTCTCCGAGACGCCGGTGAAGAAGGCGGAGAAGAAGGACGAGGACCCCGGGTTCGTGGACGCGCTGGCGGGCGGCTGGGACGCGTTCGTGACGATGCTGCGCTGGATCGCGGTGGCGTTCGGCGCGGTGCTGCCGTTCGTGGGGGGCGCGGTGCTGCTCGTGCTGGCGTGGCTGCGCCTGGTGCGGCCCCGGCCGGCGCGGCGGGCCGAGCCGAACAGGACCGAGCAGGACTGAAATGCCCTGCCCCCGTAGCGTGTTCGCATGAGCATGAGCCGTGTGAGCCCTGGGGCAGAGCGACTGGTCGTGATCGGCGGGGACGCCGCGGGAATGTCCGCGGCGTCCCAGGCGCGCCGTCTCAAAGGCCCCGACGAACTCGAGATCGTGGCCTTCGAGCGAAGCCACTTCACCTCCTACTCGGCGTGTGGCATCCCGTACTGGGTGGGCGGCGACGTCACCGAACGGGACGAGTTGATCGCCCGTACGCCGGAGGAGCACCGGTCGCGCGCCATCGACCTGCGCATGCGCACCGAGGTCACGCAGATCGACGTGGCCGGACAGCGGGTACGCGCGCGTGAGGTCGACACCGGCGCCGAGTCCTGGACGTCGTACGACAAGCTGGTGATCGCGACCGGCGCCCGGCCGATCCGGCCCGAGATGCCGGGCGCGGACGCCCCGGGAGTCCACGGCGTACAGACCCTGGACGACGGCCAGGCGCTGCTCGACACCCTGGCACGCACGCGTGGCCGTCGCGCGGTGGTCGTCGGCGCGGGTTACATCGGCGTGGAGATGGCCGAGGCGCTGATCAACCGCGGCTACGAGGTGACGGTGCTCAATCGCGGCAAGGAGCCCATGTCGACGCTGGACCCGGACATGGGCCGTCTGGTGCACCGGGCCATGGAGGGCCTGGGCATCACCATGGTCAACGACATCGAGGTCACCAAGGTGCTCACCGGCGACGACGGCCGGGTGCGGGCGGTGGTCACGGAGGACGCGGAGCACCCGGCCGACGTGGTCGTGCTCGGCATCGGCGTACGCCCGGAGACGGCCCTGGCGAAGGCGGCCGGACTGCCCCTCGGCGGGCACGGCGGGCTGCTCACCGACCTGGCGATGCGGGTGCGCGGCCACGAGAACATCTGGGCGGGCGGCGACTGTGTGGAGGTGCTGGACCTCGTCTCCGGCCAGGAGCGCCACATCGCACTGGGCACCCACGCCAACAAGCACGGGCAGGTCATCGGCAGCAACGTCGGCGGCGACTACGCCACCTTCCCGGGCGTCGTCGGCACGGCGGTCAGCAAGGTGTGCGACCTGGAGATCGCGCGCACCGGGCTGCGCGAGAAGGACGCGCGCCGCGTCGGCCTCCAGTACGAGACGGTCACCATCGAGTCGACCAGCCGCGCGGGCTACTACCCGGGCGCCTCCCCCATGACCGTGAAAATGCTCGCCGAGCGCCGCACGGGACGGCTGCTCGGCGTGCAGATCGTCGGCAGGGAGGGCGCGGCGAAGCGGGTCGACATCGCCGCGGTGGCCCTCACCGCCGGTCTGACGGTGGAACAGATGACGGCCCTGGACCTGGGGTACGCGCCGCCGTTCTCACCGGTGTGGGACCCGGTACTGGTTGCCGCCCGCAAGGCCGCGGTCAAGGTTCGTACTGGCCAGGACAGGTCCTAGGCCGTCCCGCTGATCCTCGGCAGGGAGGCCACGGAGGCGCTCGGAGCGGTGGTGGGGGTCGGCTGCTCCCCCGCCGGCCTCGCATGCGCGGCCGCCGGCCTGCTGGACCGCAGCCGGTTGCTGACCGCCTCGTCCAGCGTCACCGGCCGCTGCATCTGGGCAGCGAGCCGCCCCGCCTCCTGGCCCAGCCGGGCAACGTCCTCCCACGGCAGCCGCACCACCAGCGAGATCTCCGCCTCACCGTCCGGCATGGCCTGCATCGCGGGCAGGGCCTGAGGAGTAACTCGGTCGTTCATCGCCTGATCCTCACGTCGTCCCCGCGTCACGCCTTCCCCGCACCGCGGGCGGTTGACGACACATACGCACGCGTGGACGCCCGCGTTCACCGGTTCGCCCGGCGCATCGCGGGCAGTAGTCCCTTGTGGTCATCCCCGTTCATGACGTGAACCCGGTGCGCCGCACCCCCTGGGTGACGTACGCGCTGATCGCCGCGAACCTGGTCGTCTTCCTGTCCACGCCCGGCATAGCCGGCTCCGTGGCGGGCGGCAGTGATCTGGCCCAGCTCTGCCACCTGCAGGCCTTCCTGGACCACTACGCGGCGGTGCCCCGCGAGTTGATCCACCATCAGCTGCCGCGGGTCGTCCCGACGGGCGACGTCGGGGTCGGCGCGCACGGCCCGGGCTGCGTGGTCGGTCCGCCGAGCTACGACAAGTCACCGCCGCTGTCCGTGTTCACCGCGATGTTCCTGCACGGCAGCTGGCTGCACCTGCTGGGCAACATGCTGTTCCTGCTGATCTTCGGCAACAACGTCGAGGACCGCATGGGGCACGTCCGGTTCACGCTCTTCTACGTGGCCTGCGGGTACGCGGCCTCGTACGGCTTCGCGCTGTTCAACGACGACTCGGCCGACCCGCTGATCGGCGCGTCCGGGGCGATCGCGGGGGTACTGGGCGCCTACCTCGTGCTCTATCCGAAGGCCAGGGTGTGGGTCCTCGTCCCGTTCCTGATCTTCCTGCCGCTGCGGCTGCCGGCCTGGCTGGTGCTGGGCTTCTGGTTCGTGCTGCAGGCGGTGTACTCGTCCGGCGAGGGCGTCTCCGACGCGGGCACCGTGGCGTACGCGGCGCACATCGTCGGCTTCCTCGCCGGGATGCTGCTGGCCTGGCCGCTGCGGCCCGGCACGCCACCGCCTCCGGAACCGCGCGGCCTGCTGTTCGGCAGGCGGGCACGGCCCCGGCAGACGTGGTGAGGTCCCTCAGCGGGCGGTCTGGGTGTGGACGTACTCCACGAGGCGGGTCAGCGCGTCCGGGTCGGTGGACGGCATGACGCCGTGACCGAGGTTGAAGACGTGGCCCTCCAGGTTCGCGGCCGCGTCGAGGACCTCGCGCGTCTTGGCCTCGACGGCCTCGCGGGTGGCGAAGAGCACGGTCGGGTCGAGGTTGCCCTGGAGTGCCTTGCCGGGCCCGACCCGTCGGGCGGCCTCGTCCAGCGGCACGCGCCAGTCGACGCCGACGACGTCCGCGCCCGCCTCGCCCATCAGCCCGAGCAGTTCGCCGGTGCCGACGCCGAAGTGGATACGCGGGACGCCGTACTCCTCGACCGCCTGGAACACCTTGGCGGAGGCGAACATCACCGAGCGCCGGTAGTCCACCGGGGCCAGCGCGCCGGCCCAGGAGTCGAACAGCTGGACCGCGCTCGCGCCCGCCTCGATCTGGACCCGGAGGAAGGCGGACGTGATGTCCGCGAGACGGTCGAGCAGGTCGGCCCACAGCTCGGGGTCGCCGTACATCATCGCCTTGGCGTTCTCGTACGTGCGCGACGGACCGCCCTCGACGAGGTAACTCGCGAGGGTGAAAGGTGCGCCCGCGAAACCGATGAGGGGGGTGCTGCCGAGCTCGCGGGTGAGCAGACCGATCGCCTCGGTGACGTAGGACACGTCCTCGGGGGTCAGGTCGCGCAGCTGGGCCAGGTCGGCGCGGGTGCGGATCGGGTGCTCGACGACCGGGCCGACACCGGGCTTGATGTCGAGGTCGACACCGATGGCCTTCAGCGGGACGACGATGTCGCTGTAGTAGATCGCCGCGTCCACGTTGTGCCTGCGCACGGGCTGGAGCGTGATCTCGGTGACCAGCTCGGGGCGCGTGCAGGACTCGAGCATCGGGATGCCCTCGCGCACCTTGCGGAACTCCGGCAGGGAGCGCCCGGCCTGCCGCATGAACCACACCGGGGTGTGCGGCACGGGCTCACGCCTGCACGCCTTCAGGAAGGCGCTGTCGTACGTCGCTGTCGGCTGCTTGCCCGTAGGGCTTCCGTTGGCACTCACGACGGCAAGTCTCGCACGGCGCCGGGGCGCCCCCGGCGGGGGTACGGGCGTGCCGTCGGCCGCGGTGCGGGGTGCCGTGGGGGTGTCTTGCCCTGCACGAAGCCCCCGTTCCCCTTAATCTTCCCCGCATGGCTGCGGCTCAGGGACGACTGTCGGACGGCGCTGGCGAAATGGACGACGCGAAGGACACCGGGGAGGACTCCCGGCATGCGAGCACGGCTCCGCCGCCCTTCCGGGCCGCGGTGGAGGCGCTGAGAACCGCGCGGTTGCGCCCGCAGGTCGAGGTGGAGCCGACGCCCGCCCCGCAGCGGCTGGCCCCTTTCACGTACGCGCTGGAGGCCGCGGTCGTCGACGGCGACCAGGACCTGGCGGACGGCCGGCTGGTGCTGCTGCACGACCCGGCGGGGCACGACGCCTGGCAGGGCACGTTCCGGCTGGTGACGCTGGTGCGCGCGGAGCTGGAGGCGGAGATGGCCGCCGACCCGCTGCTGCCGGAGGTGTGCTGGTCCTGGCTGACCGGCGCGCTCCAGGCGCGCGGTCTGGCGTACGGCGAGCCGAGCGGAACCGTCACGCGCGCGAGCTCCCACTACTTCGGCGGGCTGTCCACACGCCCCGCGGCCTCACAGATCGAGATCCGCGCCTCCTGGACACCCCGGGAGGGCCTGGGCGGGGTGCCGGACACCGCGGGCCATCTGGCGTCCTGGTGCGATCTGCTGGCCCAGGTCGCGGGCCTGCCGCCGGCCGGCCCCGGCGACGCGTCGGTGGTGACATTGCCGCAGCGGCGCGGCCCGCAGTCCCGGTGACGCCCTCCCCTCCCGCCCCCGCTCGACACCGCCGGCCCACTCCTGGCCCGTTTCGCGGGCCGTTTTGGTGATCTCTTTGTCGATACGGCCACTTTCCGGCATCCAATGGCACCCGACCGCAACGATTCGATCTTCGGATGATCGATCGCGTGTCCGAATTGCACGGATTGTTACTCACTAGATCGTGATCATTCTCTAAAGGACGCCGGGTTTGGTGCCGAAGACGACTGTGACCTTGAAAGTACCTTTCGTCCCGGCTTCATCCCCGCCAGCCGGTACCGTCCCCCACCCAGGAGGCCTGGTGTCCGTTCTCCTCGAGCAGCCCGCAAGCCTGGTCGCCTACCGCCCGAACAAGCCCACCGCCATGGTGGTCGTGGCCGACCCACGCGTCCGCTCCACCGTCACCCGTCATCTATGGGCGCTCGGTGTGCGCGATGTCATCGAGGCCTCGTCCATCGCGGAGGCTCGTCCCCGCATCGGCAACCCCCGCGACATCTGCGTCGCCGACGTCCACCTGCCCGACGGCTCCGGCCTCACCCTCCTGTCGGAGACCCGTGCGGCCGGCTGGCCCAACGGGCTCGCCCTGTCCGCAGCCGACGACATCGGCGCCGTGCGCAACGCCCTCGCGGGCGGGGTCAAGGGCTACGTCGTCACCGGCACCCGTACGAACGTCGGGCTCCCCACCCGACCGGGCGCCGCCCCCATCGGCTCCGCCGCCGCCCGCCTGCACCGCCGCCCCCCGGGTGCCCCGAGCCACCCGGGCGGCTACCGCGAACTCTCCGGCCGCGAGGTCGAGGTGCTGCGACTGGTCGCGGAGGGCCAGTCGAACAAGGCGATCGGCGTCTCCATGGGCCTGTCCGCCCTGACCGTCAAGAGCCACCTCGCCCGTATCGCCCGCAAGCTCGGCACGGGCGACCGCGCCGGGATGGTCGCTGTGGCGCTGCGGACCGGCATCATCCACTGACCGCGATCACCGACCTCGATCACCGACCGACTGCGCCGACCGACTGCACTGATCCAGTTGACTCATCCGGTTCACCGACCGATCCGCCGACCGATCCACCGACCGAATTCTCCGCTCGCGTCCGCCGCGCGAATTCACTGACACGTGTGATACGTGACTGGTTTACGACCCTGAGGCGCCCGTCGACGGAACGTTCCGTCGACGGGCGCTGTCCATACACAGATACCCTTGACAGGTGACCGACGCCCAAGAGACCGCAGCAGCCACGTCACTGCGAACCACCGGAGGCGCCCCTCCGGACGATGGCGGATCTTCTGTCGAGGGGGCGCCGATCCCTCTGCTCGAGCCGCGTGAGGGCATTCCGCCGGTGATCGCCGACGAGGCCTCCCTCGCCGAGGTGATCGCCGCCTTCGCCGCCGGCTCCGGCCCCGTCGCCGTCGACGCCGAGCGCGCGTCCGGCTACCGCTACGGCCAGCGCGCCTATCTGGTGCAGCTGCGCCGCGAGGGCGCCGGCACCGCGCTGATCGACCCCGTGGGCTGTCCCGACCTCTCCGCCCTGGGCGAGGCGCTGTCCGGCGTGGAGTGGGTGCTGCACGCGGCCACCCAGGACCTGCCGTGCCTGCGCGAGATAGGCATGGTCCCCACCGTGTTGTTCGACACCGAGCTGGCCGGACGCCTCGCCGGGTTCCCCCGGGTCGGACTGGGCGCGATGGTCGAGAGCGTCCTCGGTTTCGTCCTGGAGAAGGGCCACTCCGCCGTCGACTGGTCGACCCGGCCGCTGCCCGAGCCCTGGCTGCGTTACGCGGCTCTGGACGTGGAACTCCTCGTCGACCTGCGCGACGCGCTGGAGAAGGAGCTGGACCGGCAGGGCAAGCTGGAGTGGGCCCGGCAGGAGTTCGACGCGATCGCGTCGGCCCCGCCGCCGGAGCCCCGCAAGGACCCGTGGCGGCGTACGTCCGGGATGCACAAGGTACGGCGGCGGCGCCAGCTCGCGGTGGTACGCGAGCTGTGGCAGACCCGCGACCGGATCGCGCAGCGCCGGGACGTCTCGCCCGGCAAGGTGCTCGGGGACGCGGCCATCGTCGAGGCCGCGCTCTCCCTGCCGGCCAACGCGCACGCCCTCGCCGCGCTGAACGGGTTCGGGCATCGCATGGGACGGCGGCAGCTGGAGCAGTGGCAGGCGGCCGTCGATCGCGCCAAGGCGATTCCCGACGTGCAGTTGCCGCAGCCGGGGCAGGCCGTGACCGGGCCTCCGCCGCCGCGGGCCTGGGCGGACAAGGATCCGGCCGCGGCGGCTCGGCTCTCCGCTGCGCGGGCCGCGGTGTCGGCGCTCGCCGAAGAGCTCAACATGCCCCAGGAGAACCTGATCGCTCCGGACACCGTGCGGCGCGTGTGCTGGGAGCCGCCGAAGGTCGTCGACGCCGAGTCGGTCGGGGCGGCGCTGGTCGGGTACGGGGCGCGGCCCTGGCAGGTGGAGCAGGTTTCGCCGGTGTTGGTGGAGGCGTTGTCCGTCAAGGGCGCCTAGCCGCCGTAGCGCTGTTCGTCGTACGGCGGCCGCGGGCTGTCTGCGGCTTCAAGGACGCGTCACCTCGTCGCTCCTCGCATGAAACCGTTGTAGATGTAGCGCTGCAGGGACAGGAAGACGATCAGCGTCGGGAGGATCACGAGGATCGCTCCCGCCGAGATCGTCTCCCAGTGGGCCCCGAAGGGACCGCGGAAGCGGAACAGGGACGTCGAGATCACGCCAAGATCCTGGGAGGGCATGTAGAGGAAGGGGATGTAGAAGTCGTTGTAGACGGCTATCCCCTTCACGATCACGACGGTCGCGATCGCTGGTTTCAGCAGCGGAAAGATGATCTTCCGGTAGATGGTGAAGGCGTTGGCGCCGTCGAGGCGGGCCGACTCGTCCAGGGAGATCGGGATGGACCGTACGAACTGCAGGAAGATGTAGATCGACACGATGTCCGTGCCCATGTAGAGCGCGATCGGCGCCCACAGCGTGTCGAACATGCCGAAGCTGTTGACGATCTGGAAGGTCGCCACCTGCGTGGTCACCCCGGGGACCAGCGCGGCCAGCAGGAACAGGGCCACGACCAGCTTCTTGAAGCGGAAGGTGAAGCGGTCGATGGCGTAGGCGGTCATCGAGCCGATCAGTATCGTCCCGCCGATGGCGAAGACCAGGATGAAGGCCGTGTTGCCGAAGGCCGCGAGCATCCGGCCGTCCTGGAACGCCGTCACGTAGTTGTGGAAGTCGAGCGGGTCGTCGGGGAGGGTCAGGGCTCCGCTGCCGTTCGCCAGCTCCTTCGACGACTTCAGGGAGGTCAGCAGGACGACGCCGAGCGGGAGCAGGACGACCAGCGTCGCGAGGACCAGCGACAGGTACACGAGGCTGCGGGACACCGCACGGCGCGTCATACCAGGTCCACCCTTTCGTCGGGGACGATGCGCCGTTGCACCCAGGTCACCGCCAGGATGATCAGCAGCAGGACGACGGCGGCAGCGGAGGCGAGGCCCGTCTTGTTGAACTGGAAGGCCAGCTTCACGGTCTGGATCACGAAGGTCTCGGTGCCGGTGGCGCCGCCGGTCATGATGTACGGGATCTCGAAGGCCGACAGCGAGCCGGAGACGGAGAGGATCACCGTCAGGGTCAGCACCGGCTTGATGCCGGGCACGATGATGTGGCGGAACTGGTGCCAGCGGTTCGCGCCGTCCAGTTCGGCGGCTTCGTACACCTCCCCGGGGATGGACTGGATCGCGCCCAGGAAGAGCACGAAGTTCATGCCGAGATAGCGCCAGACGGAGACGCCCGCGAGGGACGTGTTCGCCGACATGGGCGTGCCCAGCCAGGCGTGGTCGGTGTGCACGCCGAACAGGCTCAGTACGGAGTCGAGGGTGCCGCCGTCCTGGAAGAAGTACAGGAAGACGAAGCCGATCGCGACCCCGTTGATCAGGGACGGGAAGAACAGCACACCCTTGAAGAAGTTCCGGAAACGGATGTTGAAGCTCAGGACCGTCGCGAAGTAGAGCGCGGCGGCGATCTGCACGGCGGAGGCGACGAGGTAGTAGCCGCTCACGAAGAACACCTCGAAGAGGTCCTCCCGCGTGAAGATCTCGGCGTAGTTCTCGACGCCGGTGTAGTGCAGTTCGGGGCTCACACCGTCCCAGTCGGTGAAGCTGTACGCGACCATGTTGGCGATCGGCGCGTAGGTGAAGGTGACGAGGAGGGCGAGGGGGGCCAGCAGGAACAGCCAGGGGGTGAGGCCCCGCCACACGCGTGTGCCGCGTGGGGCGGGGCCGGGGACGGGCGGCGAAGAGGCCGGCCCGGTGGTCCTGGACGCCGCCTTCTCGGTGGTGTCCGTCATCAGGACCCCACGGTCTGCTGCGCGTCGGTCCACTTCTTGCCGAGGTCGTCCAGGAAGCCGTCCAGGTCGCCCTTCTTGGCGCCGCGCGCGAGGTCGACCAGGTCCTGGCGGTAGTCGGGCTTGTAGATGCCGACCTCGGACTCGTCGTCGAGGAGCTTGACCCGTGCTCCCGCGGAGTCGTCCAGCTCGATGAGCTTCACCCCGGCGTCCTCGTACGGCTTGAGGACCGTCGGCAGGGAGGAGTTCTTGAGCGGGGAGAGGGCCAGATTGTCCTTGTCGTAGCCGGACTTGTCGGTGAACCAGTCGACCCAGGCGCGGGCCGCCTCCTTGTGCTTGGAGTGGACGTTGACGGCCTGGTTGTAGTCGGGACTGACGACCGCGCAGAACGTGCCGTCCACCTGGGCCGGGAAGGGCATGAAGCCGATGTCGTCGGGGTCGGTCCCGGCCTTCTTGGCCGCGTCCCGGTACTGGATGATCGCCCAGGTACCGAGCCACTCCGTGGCGATCTCCCCCTTGGCCAGCCGTGGCTTGGACTCCTCCCAGTTGGTGGTCGTCGGGTCCTTCTCGGCGAGCCCGTCGTGCACGATGTCGTACAGCAGCTTGTCCCCGACGCGCAGGTCGGAGCCCTTCGCCCAGGGATCGCCCTCGGCCAGCTCGGTGGTCGCCCGGGTGTCGCAGTGGACCGAGCCGTTGACGTACGTCCAGGACGTCAGCGGCCACTGGGCGGCGAAGTTGGTGTAGTACGGGACCGCGTCGGTCTTCGTCCTGATCGCCTTCAGGTCGGCGATGAACTCGGCCGTAGTGGTGGGCCACTCGGTGATCCCGGCGTCCCGCCAGACCTTCTTGTTGTAGACGAAGCCGGGCGTCACGCCGATCGGGCTCTGCCCGTAGACCTTGCCGTCGACGGCGGTGAAGTCGGTGAAGCGGTACTTCTTGCTGCGTTCGGCCTCCGTGCCCAGCGAGGCGAAGAACTTCGGGTAGTCGTTCTTCTTGATCACCGCGGGGATCATGAGGACGTCGCCGTAGTTCTCCGTGTTCATCCGGATCTTGACTTCGGTCTCGTAGTTGGTGAGCGCCTGGAACTCGACCTTCACCTTGGGATAGGTCTTGGTGAACTCCGCGGCGTACTTCTTCATCGTGCCGTCCTGCACGAGGTCGGTCCGCTGGGTGAGGACCGTGATGGTTCCGCTCACCTTCGACGGGTCGACGGGCGCCTTGGCATCCGCGCCCTTCGACGTTCCTCCGGTGCCGGTGCACCCCGCGAGCATCAGGGCGGCTCCCACGGCGATGGCCAGGACTGTACGGCGGTTCATGTGCGTCAGCTCCGTTCATGGGACGGACGAGCACTGGCGGGTTGGCTGATTCGGCACTCTGACAGCGCTTTCCTCAACCGGTAAAGTCCCATTCCCGCCAACGATGCGAATATGGCGCCCAATCCTTTGCTGGACCGGTTTAGGGAGTGCGCATGCTGGAGGCCACACCGCTCACCGAGGGATGGATCCTGAGGCACGGCAGCGACGCGCTGCCGGCCGTCGTGCCGGGCTGCGTGCACACCGATCTGCTGGCGGCGGGGGTGATCCCGGACCCGTTCCTCGGCCGTAACGAGGCCGAGGTGGCGTGGGTGGGGCGGCGGGAGTGGACGTACGAGCGGGAGGTGCGGGCCGCGCCGCCCGGGCACGAGCAGACCGACCTGGTCTTCGACGGCCTCGACACGGCCGCCGAGATCCGGCTGGACGGCCGGCTGCTGGGCCGGGTACGGAACATGCACCGCTCGTACCGCTTCCCCGTGACGGGGCTGAGCGGTCGGCTCAGCGTCCGTTTCGGCTCCGCCTACGCCGAGGCCGAGGCTGTGCGCGCAGAGTTGGGCGAGCGGCCGGCCGCCTACGCCGAGCCGTACCAGTACCTCCGCAAGATGGCCTGCTCCTTCGGCTGGGACTGGGGGCCGACCCTGGTGACGGCCGGAATCTGGCGGCCGGTGCGCCTGGAGCACTGGTCGACGGCCCGGATCGCCCGGGTCCGGCCACTGGTGACCGTCGAGGACGGCCGGGGTGTGGTCGAGCTGCGCGTCGACGTGGAACGGAACCGGGTCGAGGCCGGGCTCGCCGTGGACGCCCGGGTCGGCGGGGTGCGGGCGCGCGCGGAGATCGACGGGACGACAGGGGTCGTACGGCTGGAGGTGCCGGACCCGGAGCCGTGGTGGCCGCGCGGGTACGGGGAGCAGCCCTTGTACGAAGTCGAGTTGACGCTGCTGCACGGCGACGTCCCGCTCGACGCCTGGCGTCGCCGCGTCGGCTTCCGGACGGTCGAGCTGGACACCTCCGCCGACGCGCACGGCACCGGGTTCACCTTGGTCGTCAACGGGGAGCGGCTCTTCGCGCGGGGCGTCAACTGGATCCCCGACGACGTGTTCCCCTCCCGGATCACGCGCGAGCGGTACCGGGAGCGGCTCGGCCAGGCCGCCGGGGCGGGTGTGGATCTCGTACGCGTCTGGGGTGGTGGGATCTACGAGAGCGAGGACTTCTACGACGCCTGCGACGAACTGGGACTGCTGGTCTGGCAGGACTTCCCGTTCGCGTGCGCGGCCTATCCGGAGGAACAGCCGCTGCGGGGCGAGGTGGAGGCGGAGGCCCGCGAGAACGTCGTACGGCTGATGCCGCATCCGTCGCTCGTGCTGTGGAACGGCAACAACGAGAACCTGTGGGGGTTCCGGGACTGGGGATGGGAGCCGGTGCTCGCCGGCGGCTCGTGGGGCGAGGGGTACTACCTCGGCGTACTGCCGCGTGTCGTCGCGGAGTTGGACCCGACGCGGCCCTACACCGCCGGAAGTCCGTGGTCCGGGTCGTGGCGGCACCACCCGAACGATCCGGCGCACGGCACGCACCATTCGTGGGAGGTGTGGAACCGGGAGGACTACGCGGACTACCGGCTCCAGGTGCCGCGGTTCGTGGCCGAGTTCGGCTGGCAGGCACCGCCCGCGTACGCCACGCTGCGGCGCGCGCTGCCCGGCGAGGAGCTCGCGGTGGACTCCCCCGGCGTGCTGCACCACCAGAAGGCGGACGACGGCAACGGCAAGCTGGAACGCGGACTCGCCCGCCATTTCGCCGTTCCGGAGGGCGACTTCGACCGCTGGCACTACCTCATGCAGGTCAACCAGGCGCGTGCGGTCGCCGCCGGGATCGAGCACTGGCGGTCGCACTGGCCGGTGTGCGCGGGCACCGTCGTCTGGCAGCTCAACGACTGCTGGCCGGTGACGTCCTGGGCGGCGGTCGACGGGGACGGCCGGGAGAAGCCGCTCTACCACGAGCTGCGGCGGCTGTACGCGGACCGGTTGCTGACCTTTCAAGTGCGGGCGCGGGGGCTCGTGCTGGTGGCCGTCAACCAGGCGGCGGAGCGGTGGGCGGGCACACTGACCCTGCGCCGGATGTCCGTCGAGGGGGACCTGATCAGGGAGACGAGCATGCGGTTCACGGCCGAGCGGCGGGGGGTGGCCGAGGTGCGGGTGCCGGCGGAGCTGGAACCGGCCGGGCCGAAGGAGTTCCTGGTCGCGGACGCATGGGGGTCCCCCCGCTCGAGCGGAGCCGAGAGTGGGGGAGGGCTGCGGGCCCTGCACTTTCCGGCACCGGACCGCGACATCCCTTACCCGAGGCCGGAGTTCGACGTCGAGTCGGCGCCGGGCCGGATCACGGTGACGGCCCACACCCTCGTACGGGATCTGCTCCTTCAGGCCGACCGGCTGGATCCGGACGCACGGGCCGATCACGGGCTCGTCACACTGCTCCCTGGCGAACGGGTGACCATCGGGGTCAGCGGCTGGGAGACTTCCGACACGGCCGCCGCCCGTGCGGCCCTGTACTGCGTGGAGCCCACCCGATGACCGCATCGCCGGTACCCCGCGTCACCATCAAGGACGTCGCCGCGCGCGCCGGGGTCTCCAAGGGTGCCGTGTCGCTCGCCTTCAACCACAAGCCGGGGCTGGCGGAGGCGACCCGGGACCGGATCTTCACGGCGGCGCGGGAGCTCGGCTGGGCGCCCAACCTCACCGCCCGGTCGCTGTCGAGCTCGCGGGTGGACGTGGTGGGGCTGGCGATCTGCCGGCCGGCGCGGATGCTGGGCCTCGAGCCCTTCTACATGGAGTTCGTCTCGGGCGTGGAAAGCGTGCTGACCGAGCACTCCTGCTCGCTGCTGCTGCGGCTGGTGAAAAACCTGGACGACGAGGTCGGACTCCAGGAGTCCTGGTGGCGGGGGCGGCAGATCGGCGGGGCGATCCTGGTCGACTTCCGCGCGGACGACCCCCGGGTGGCCGCGGCCGAGCGGCTCGGGATGCCGGTGGTCGCCGTCGGGCATCCCTCGCTGACCGGCAGCCTCACCACGGTGTGGACCGATGACGCCACCGCCGTGACGGAGGCGGTGCGGTATCTGGCGGCCCTCGGCCACCGGCGCATCGCGCGGGTCGGCGGCGCGGCCGCGCTCGGGCACACCGCGATCCGAACGGCCGCCTTCGACGAGGCGGCGCGCGCTCTGGAGCTGGCCGGGGCGTCGCAGGTCGCCACGGACTACTCCGGCGAGGCCGGCGCCCGGGCCACCCGCTCACTGCTCACCGCCGCGCCGCCGGACCGGCCGACCGCGATCGTCTACGACAACGACATCATGGCGGTCGCCGGACTGTCGGTGGCGGCCGAGATGGGACTGCGGGTCCCCGACGACGTCTCCCTGCTGGCGTGGGACGACTCCCAGCTGTGCCGCCTCACCCACCCGACCCTGTCCGCCATGAGCCATGACGTGCACGGATTCGGCGCGGACGCGGCCCGTACGCTGTTCGGGGTGATCATGGGAGAGGGCCCGGGATCGCATCAGGTGCCGACGCCCGTCCTCACTCCTCGGGGCTCGACGGCACCCCCGCGGATGTGATTCGGCACTCCCGCGGATGTGACCTTCGCCGCTCCCGCCCGGGGGACTGGGCAGCATGGTTACTCGCAAGTAGCATGGGGAGGTGAGCGCGCGCTCAGCCGCGTGTGCCGCGCAGCAGTGCCACCCCGCATCTGGAGGAGAGCCATCGTGCCTCGTACCGTCAGGGACGTCGTCTTCGTCGACGGCGTCCGCACCCCGTTCGGCAAGGCGGGCCCGAAGGGCATCTACCACGAGACCCGCGCCGACGACCTTGTCGTGAAGGCGATCCGGGAGCTGCTGCGCCGCAACCCGGGTCTCGACCCGAAGAAGATCGACGAGGTCGCCATCGCCGCGACCACGCAGATCGGCGACCAGGGCCTGACCCTCGGCCGCACGGCCGGCATCCTCGCGGGCCTGCCCCAGTCGGTCCCCGGCTACTCCATCGACCGCATGTGCGCGGGCGCGCTGACCGCCGTCACCACCACCGCGGGCTCCATCGCCTTCGGTGCGTACGACGCCGTCATCGCCGGTGGTGTCGAGCACATGGGCCGCCACCCCATGGGCGAGGGTGTGGACCCGAACCCGCGCTTCGTCAGCGAGAAGCTGGTCGACGAGTCCGCCCTGTTCATGGGCATGACCGCCGAGAACCTGCACGACCGCTACCCCACCATCACCAAGCAGCGCGCCGACGAGTACGCCGTGCGCTCGCAGGAGAAGGCCGCCAAGGCGTACGCCAACGGCAAGATCCAGCAGGACCTGGTGCCGATCTCGGTCCGCCGTACCAACGCTGAGGCCGGTGAGACGGGCTGGGGCCTGGTCACCGCCGACGAGCCGATGCGTCCGGGTACGACGCTGGAGAACCTCTCCGGTCTCAAGACGCCGTTCCGTGTGCACGGCCGGGTCACCGCCGGTAACGCGGCCGGTCTGAACGACGGCGCGACCGCGTCGATCATCGCGTCCGAGGACTTCGCCCGCGAGAACAACCTGCCGGTCAAGATGCGCCTGGTCTCCTACGCCTTCGCGGGCGTCGAGCCGGAGGTCATGGGCTACGGCCCGATCCCGGCGACGGAGAAGGCCCTCGCCAAGGCGGGTCTGTCGATCGAGGACATCAACCTCTTCGAGATCAACGAGGCCTTCGCCGTCCAGGTGCTCGCCTTCCTGGAGCACTACGGCATCGCCGACGACGACGCGCGCGTCAATCAGTACGGCGGCGCCATCGCCTACGGCCACCCGCTCGCCTCGTCGGGTGTGCGTCTGATGACGCAGCTTGCCCGTCAGTTCGAGGAGCAGCCGGAGGTCCGCTACGGCCTCACCACCATGTGCGTCGGCTTCGGCATGGGCGCCACGGTCATCTGGGAGAACCCGCACCACAAGGACGCCGGAGGCGACAAGTGAGCACCACCGAACTCCTGAAGGGCGCGGCCGAGCTGTTCCCCGACGAGGTCGTGACGTCCGCGCACGTACGCCACCTCGACCTGCCGTTCGGTGCGGGGCGCTTCGCGCTCATCACGCTGGACAACGGCTTCGACCACACCAAGCCGACCACCTTCGGCCCGGCGTCGCTGGCGAACCTGAACACCGCCATCGACCAGGTCGAGCAGGAGGCCGCGGCCGGCAAGATCGTCGGTGTCGGCGTCACCGGCAAGCCGTTCATCTTCGCGGTCGGCGCGGACCTCAAGGGCGTCGAGCTCCTGAAGAACCACGACGACGCGCTCGCCATCGGCAAGGGCGGCCACGAGGTCTTCAAGCGCCTGTCGGCGCTCGCGGTCCCCACCTTCGCGTACTACAACGGTGCGGCGATGGGCGGCGGTGTCGAGGTCGGCCTGCACTGCAAGTACCGCACGGTCTCCAAGGCGCTGCCGGCGTTCTCTCTCCCCGAGGTCTTCCTCGGCCTGGTCCCCGGCTGGGGCGGCTGCACGATCCTGCCGAACCTGATCGGTGCCGACAAGGCCGTCTCGGTGATCATCGAGAACTCCCTCAACCAGAACAAGCAGCTCAAGGGCCAGCAGGTCTTCGACCTGGGCATCGCCGACGCCCTCTTCGAGGGCGCGGACTTCCTGGAGCAGTCGCTGATCTGGACGGCCCAGGTACTGAAGGGCGACGTCGAGGTAGAGCGCCCGGTGATCGACCGCGGCGAGGCCTGGGACCAGGCGGTCGCGCGCGGCCGCTTCATCGCCGACGGCAAGGTGCACGGTGCGGCTCCGGCCGCCTACCGCGCGCTGGACATCATCGCCGCGGCGAAGAACGGTGACCTCCAGCAGGGTTACGACGCCGAGGACAAGGCCCTCGCCGACCTGATCATGGGTGGCGAACTGCGCTCCGGCATCTACGCGTTCAACCTGGTCCAGAAGCGCGGCAAGCGCCCGGCGGGTGCGCCGGACAAGTCGCTCGCGCGTCCGGTCACCAAGGTCGGCGTCGTGGGCGCGGGCCTGATGGCCTCGCAGCTCGCGCTGCTCTTCCTGCGCCGCCTCGAGGTGCCGGTCGTGCTGACCGACATCGACCAGGAGCGCGTCGACAAGGGTGTGGGCTACGTCCACGCCGAGATCGACAAGCTGCTCGGCAAGGGCCGGATCAACCAGGACAAGGCCAACCGCCTCAAGGCGCTGGTGTCCGGTGTGCTGGACAAGGCCGAGGGCTTCGCGGACGCGGACTTCATCATCGAGGCCGTGTTCGAGGAGATCGGTGTCAAGCAGCAGGTGTTCGCGGAGGTCGAGGCGGTCGCCCCGGCGCACGCGATCCTGGCGACGAACACCTCGTCCCTTTCGGTCACCGAGATGGCGTCGAAGCTGAAGAACCCCGAGCGGGTCGTCGGCTTCCACTTCTTCAACCCGGTCGCGATCCTGCCGCTCCTCGAGATCGTGCGCGGCGAGCAGACGGACGACGCCGCGCTGGCCACGGCCTTCGGCGTCGCCAAGAAGCTGAAGAAGACGGCGGTTCTGGTGAAGGACGCCCCGGCGTTCGTCGTGAACCGCATCCTCACCCGCTTCATGGGCGAGATCCAGAACGTCATCGACGAGGGCACCCCCGTCGAGGTCGCGGAGAAGGCGGTCGAGCCGCTGGGTCTGCCGATGTCGCCGCTGGTGCTGCTCGAGCTGGTCGGTCCGGCGATCGGCCTGCACGTCTCGGAGACCCTCAACCGGGCCTTCCCGGACCGCTTCACGGTCTCCCCGAACCTCGCGGCCGTCGTCAAGGCGGGCAAGCGCGGCTTCTACGTCTACTCCGCCGAGAACGGTTTCAAGCCGGAGCTGGACCCGGAGGTCGCGGCGCTGCTGAAGCAGGGCGATGTCGTCCTGACCGAGGAGCAGGTGCGCGAGCGCGTGCTGGACGCGGTGGCGCAGGAGATCGGGCTCATGCTCGACGAGGGCGTCGTCGCCGAGGCCCAGGACATCGACCTCTGCCTGATCACGGGCGCCGGCTGGCCCTTCCACCTGGGCGGCATCACGCCGTACCTGGACCGCGAGGGTGTGTCGGAGCGCGTGAACGGCAAGAAGTTCCTGGCGCCGGGCGTGGCGTCGGTTCCGGCGTGACGACGGTCGTACGCGGCTGAAGAGGGCCTCCGCCTGTGTCGGCGGAGGCCCTCTTTTCACGCGCTCGCCTCGGCGGCCTCGAGCCGTGCCTTCAGCTCGGCGTTCTCCGCCTCCAGGGCGGCGATGCGCTTACGGGCGAAGTACAGCTCCATGACGGCGTCGTGGAACTCGCCGATCAGTTCTTCCGGGGTCAGTTGCATCGTCGTCCTTGGGTGTCACGCGCGGGCGATGGTGGTGACCGTGCCGCTGGAGCCGCGCCACTTCAGGGCGCCGTTCTCCGCGTAGAGGGCGCCGCCGCCCGCCGTGGTGTCGACGGACGTCGGTGCGGTCGCGACGTTCCCGATCCGCGCGACTCCCTCGACGAGCAGGGCGGCGGGTGCGTCGGCGCGCTGGACCACGTGGAGCTGGGCGCGTGGGGTGGCGGCGCGGTCGATGCCGACGCCGATGCGGCCGGTGCCCTTGACGATGAAGTCGTCGAGTCCGGTGTTGTTGCGCAGGGCTATCAGGTTGCCCTTGGTGGGCCCGGTGGTCGCGGTCAGGTAGATGCCCTGGGCCGCGGTGCCGCCCTCGGTCGTGGCGCCGGTCGTCCGGAGGTCGATCGACAGGGCGGAGGCGTTCGCGTCCGAGCCGTCGGCATACCCCATGTGGGAGACCTTCACCGTGCCGCGCCCGGTCTCCACACCGGTCACGTACACGGCCGAGGTGGCCGGGTTGTCCGAGGTCACGTTCAGCGCCGCGACATCGCCGGACGTGGCCTTCTGGTTGATGGTGACCGTGTGCGCCGTCGTCGACGTGCTGTAGAACTGGGCCGGCGACGCGTACAGCGTGTACTCGCTGTCGGCGGCGGCCGCGTCGGCGCCACCGGCGACGACGGTCACCGCGCCCGCGGTGAAGCCGCCGAGGAACACTCTGCGTCCTAGTGCCATGTGCCTACTCGCTTTCGAGGTGCTGGAGTCGAGGTACTGCGATGATCCGGCGGACATGTGATCACGTGTCAGGAGATCAGCACGATGGAGTTCCAGCCGCTCAGTCCGACGGTGCTGCGGGCCCCGTCCACGGGATTGCCGTCCGTGTCGGTCTCGCCCGCGTAGAACATCAGCGTCCCGGTGCCCGAGTCGGTGGTCGTCCACAGGTCGGCGACGCCGTTGCCGTCCGCGTCGGCGGCGCCCGCCAGCAGCGGGCGGTTGACGGTGCCGTATCCATGGCCGTACTCGGTGCGGGCGTCGAAGCCGCCGTTCGACTGGCCGCGGTAGAGCCAGAGTTGGCCGGTCCCGGTGTCGCGGGCCAGCAGGTCGGGGCGCCCGTCGTCGTCGGCGTCGCCGGGCGCGGTGAGGGTCATGGCGTCATAGCCTCGGCTGCCGATCTCGACGGGCGCCTGGACTCCCGGGCGCCCCCTGGTATCGCCCGCGTACAGCCACAGCTTGTCGTCGTAGGTGGCCACCAGGTCCGGCCTGCCGTCGCCCGTGGCGTCGCCGACGCCGACGAGACGGGTGTCCGTGGGCAGCCCGGTGCCGATCACGGTCGGTGAACCGATGGTGCCGTCCCCGTTGTTGGGGTACACGCGCAGTTCGCTGCCCACCCGGGCGACGACATCCTCGTATCCGTCGCCGGTGAAGTCGCCGCGGTGGGTGACCGAGGCCGTCAGCCAGCCGCCGTTGCCGATGACCGTGTAGCCCGAGGTGATCGAGCCGGTGCCGAGACCGTCGTAGCGGCGCAGCTTGCCCGCGCTGTCGACGGCGACCAGGTCGGGCCGGCCGTCGCCGGTCAGGTCGCCGGGGACGGGGTCGCCGCGGAAGGTGCCGACGATCGGAGCGTGGTCGGAGTAGCCGCTCGGGTCGCCGCTGGTCGGCTCGTTCGGTGTCTGGTCCATCCGGGAGGTGTCGACCGCGCAGCCAGTGAACCGGGTTCCGTAGGAGGGGCGGGTGACGAAGAGGTGGTCCAGTTTCTGGTACGAGTGCTGCTGGGTGTCGCTGTGCCAGCCGTGGTACGTGAAGTCGTCGATGCAGCGCTCCATCGTCCCGGTCAGCGGCTGCAGGGCGGTCGCGGCGGCATTGCGGTTGAAGTCGCCGCCGAGCACAGTGTCGTCCGGGACGTTCTCGTCCAGGAACGCCTTGATGTTCTGAACCTGCTGGGCCGCCCGCGTCTCGTCGTCGGGGATGACGTGGGTGGTGCACGGCGTGGTGGTCCAGCCGGCCACCGAGACGCACAGCACGGGCAGGGTCTGCAGGTTCGTTCCGGCGGGGTCGGCGGGCAGGGTGTTCTGCGAGACGGCTGCGGTGATCGTCCCCTTGACCGCGATGAGCACGCCGAGATCCCCGGTGAGCACGCCCCGGCAGTCGGTGCGGCCGTCCGGGCGGGCGCCCACGGCGTGCCGGACGGACCAGCCGTCGCCGAGGCGCTGTTGCAGCAGGTCCATGTGGCTGCCGGCCTCACCGCCGCAGACCTCCTGGAGCATCACCACGTCGGCGTTCCGCTCCTCCACCACCTGCGCGACCTGCTCGATCTTCTTCTCGGGCTCGTTGCGGTACGGGCAGTACCCGTCGTCGCCGCGCAGCCCGCCGGCCTCACCGCAGATGTTCCAGGAGACGACCGTCAGGTCGGGGACCGTGACGGATGGTTCGGCCGCCTGGACCGGTCCTGAGCACAGGACGGCGAGACAGGCCACCAACGCGGCCGCGAGACGAACGGTTCCGGACTTCACTGCACCACGTCCGCTGCGGCGCGCTGGTGCCAGAAGTTGAGGCGGTACGCGTCGTGCACGGTGGCGTCCGCGTACTTCAGCAGGGCCTCGTCATTGCCCTGGAGGGCGCGCACGGTGTACGTGTGGCTTCCCGTGAACACGATCTTCTGGTCGGGCACGCCCTTGTACGTCCCCTCGATCAGCAGGTACTTGCTGTGCGTCGACGTCCCGTCGCTGTCCTCGTCCAGCTTGTGCAGGGCGATACCGCCGTAGGCGGTCGGGGCCGCCAGCTGGGCCACCACAGCACCGGAGGCGGACTCGTCGAGCAGCCGGTACACGACATCGACGTAACAGCCCGCGTTGTCCAGCTCCCAGAGCTTCTTCGCCACCGCGACCCGGGTGATCTGGTGCATGGCGACGCGGATCACCGTCCGGCCGTCGCTCGTGCCGAACCCGGCGGAGTTGCCGTGGCAGACCGCGTTGTCGCCGACCGGATCGTCCACCGTGTTCAGGATGTTGAGGATCGGGTCACTCGTGGCACGCGGGAAGAGGTACAGCTTGGCGACGCCCGCCTGGGTCTCGACCGGATAGTCGGCGACCTGCGGGATCTCACCGCTCCCGGCGGCCCTCAGGTCGTCGAAGTAGTCGGCGTAGGCCTGGTACAGGGTGGTGTTGCCGGTGACGACCATCGCGTCGTTCCACGCGGTGTTCAGGTCCCAGGCGGTGAGGTTGGACGAGCTCTGCACCACGACGTCCCGCACCGCAGTGCCGCCGCTCGCACTGCCCGTGGTCTCGCTGAACAGGAAGAACTTGTTGTGGTTGACGGTGGTGTACGCGTCCTGGGGGTTCGGGTCCTGGGACAGGCACGCCGAATTCGCGGGGCAGGTCAGCACCCAGGAGTCCGCGGTGGTGTCGGTGCCGAGCGCGTTCTGCAACGTGGCGTAGGCGGTGCTCACGCTGTCCGAGTCACCGATCACCTGGACGGAGACGCCCCGATCCGCGGCCTTCACCAACTCGCCCACCAACCACTGCGAGTTGAGCAGGTAGATCGACATCCTGATCTCGGAACCGGCGGTGGCGCCCTGGACCAGCCTGCCCAGTTTCGTGAGGATCGCGTTCTGGGCGGTGGTGTCCCCCGTCGGGTCGTTGAAGACCGGTCCCGTCTCGACGAGTGGTGCGTCGTCCGCGACGGCCTCACCGGCGGCGGTCGGGAGGGCCGCCACGATCACGGTGATGATCGCGGCGAGCCAGGTGCGTGCTCTCAAGTGGTACCCCCTGTATTGATGTGCTGAATCCCCGCTTCACTGCTACGCCTTCGGCACGATCACCACGGCAGTGCTCATCTTCCGCTCGACCGGGACCGTGCCCCAGTCGTCCATCGGGCTGTTCGCGAGGGTGCCGTCGACGACCATCGTGGCGTCGCCTCCGCTGCCGAGGCCCACCGCGTCCGTGGCCCCCAGCCACTTCATGACCCCGGCGGCCTCGGGCCAGGTGACGCCGACGCTCGTGCCGGGGTCCCGGCCGTCGACGGTGACCAGGAGCAGCTCGCCGGAGGCCGTGACGCCGGCCATGCTGCGCGGATGGCGCTGGACGAGGGTGCTGTTGGGGCCGCCGGAGAAGTTGGTCATGCCGTTGGCGGCCGTGTTGAGGAACACCTCGCCGCCGCGTACCAGCGCGGGACCGCCGCCGGCGACGGCGGAGAGGGTGGGGCTGGTCACCGACTTGCCCTCGGCGTCCTTGATCGAAGCGCCGGGCTTGAAGGTCGACCCCACCGTGGCGTGGGCCTTGAGCCAGTCGGCGCCTTCCCCGATGCCCTGCATGACACGCCCGCCCGCCGGGATCGTGCCGCCGGCCGGGGAGCGGATCTCCTGGACGACCCAGTTGCCGTTCATGACGACGTCGACGCTGTCGGTGACACCGGTGAAGGGCGCAGGCGTCGAACTCCCCCACTCGGGGCGGAAGATGACGATCTCGTTGTCGTCCTGGCACAGCTGGTTGCGCCACGGCTTCAGCGTCGGCGTCATGGTGCCGCTCATGGCGACCTGGTCGCCGCCCACTCCTCCGCAGCCGAGGATGCGACCGGGTACGCGGTTGACGCCGTCGAGGATTCGGACGTCCCCGTTCGGAGCCGTGACCTGGACGGTGGAGGTGACCTCGGCGATCCGTGCCCGCGCGCCCGCGCCTTCCAGGAGCAGCGCGGTACGGCCGTTGTTGGCCGCGCCGAGCAGAACGTCGTTCTGGACGTACAGCCCCTGGGGGACCCCTTCGTAGCCGGAGAACCCGGCGAACGTGTGGATGTCGAACTCGGAGCCGTTCACGGCCGCCAGGGCGCCGCTCGCCGTCGCCATGTCCCGCACGGTCTGGGCCGTGCTCACGTCCTGTCCGTGCACCGCCTTGAAGGTCACGGCGGCCGTGGGAGCGACCCGGACGACGTGCACCTTCCAGGGCCCGGTGCTCGCCGCGCCGTCCTGGGCGGTGTAGATGACCCGCGCCCCGAAGCCCGCCGTCCGCAGCCATCCCTCGAGCCGGTCGGCCGCCGCCAGACGGTCCGGCCCGAACGTCCCGACGCGAACCCCGTAGCCGAACACTCCCCCGGCCGTGTCCGAGGACGCCGGCGCGGTGAACGTGTCGACGACGCCGCTGAATCCCTCGTCGGCGAGCTCCGCCACGAAGCTCTCCGCGGCGCTTCTGCTGCCGAACGTCTCGGTGCCGTCGCGCTGCGCCCACACGGTCCAGCTGTCGGAGGCGTACCCCTGCGTGTACGTCTGGTACGTCACTCCCGTCGCGAGGGTCCTGACGTCGCTCGCCTGGGTGACCAGGTCGTCGGGGCCCAGGGGCATCCGGGCGTCGCCGGCGGCCGCCAGCGCGGTGGTTCCGGACGTCTGCAGCAGCAGGCCGGCCACGATGAGGGTGGCCGCGGCGAGGCCCCGTGAAACACGGCTCGGTCTCGGGGTTCTCGACTTCATCGGTCTGTTCCTTCCAGAGGGAACCCGTGAGGTCACCACACCGGCATCGCCGGGTAGTGCTCACACGCGCCCGAGCAGGGTTCTCGGGACGACAGCGACGTGTGCAGCCAGTTGTCCTCGGGGATGCCGTGCACACGCAGCGTCAGCGAGGTCGGCGCCGAACGGATGGCGCTGAACACCGTCACGAACTCGACCGTGTAGGTGCCCGGCCGCCAGTCGTGGGCGTGGGTGACCCGCCAGGTTCCGTCCTCCTGGACGGGTGCCTCGGCGATGAGTCTGCCCTGCTCCAGAACCATGACCTTGCCCGCGCCGCGGGGCGCCTTGCCGGAGAAGCGGGGGCGTGGACCGCACCAGGCGTTCGGCCGCGGGCCCACGACCTGCGGCGGGTCCAGACGGTCGAGGACGTGGAAGTCCACCGCGGAGGTGCGCGAGACGCTGTTGCCCACGACCCCGAGCACCTCGACGGTGTGCGGGCCCGCGGGCCAGTTGACGACCCGGCGCCACTGCCACGTCCCCGAAGCGGAGACGGGGGTGCCGCCGAGATAGCGGCCCTGCTCGTAGAAGAGGACGTAGTCGGTTCCGGCAGGTGCCTTACCGGTGAGTTTGCGTGCGGCACCGATGAACTGACCGGGTGCGGGCGAGGAGAAGACCGGCATGTCCGGCAGGCTCGGCGCCATGGTGAGGGCCAGTTCGGGATGGCTCACCGTGAACTCGGCCAGCACCGGGGGGAACATGCCGGGAGCCAGCCGCTGCGGGTCGACCATGTCGCGCGGCAGGTCCGGGGTGTCGAGGACGCACGCGGCCACCCGCCGGGCCACCTCGCGCGCTCCGAGGTCGTTGAAGTGGCTGGAGTCGATGATGCCGTCGGGGTGGTTCGGATGCTCGCCCGGGTCCAGCCACCGGTAGAGCCGGCGTGCTCGCGTGGGCCCGAGTTCCGCGAGCATCGTCGTCGTGAACGCGGCCATGTCGATCAGCACGGCGCCCGTCTCGGCCGCGGCCTCGCGGGTGAGTTCGGGGTATCCGTCATGGGTGTCCAGGACGTTCCCGGCTTCGTCGAAGGTGCAGCGAGCCGCCGGAGTGAGCAGCACGGGCACGGCGTCCTCGGCCTGGATGGCCTCGACGTACAGGCGCAGATACTCCTTGTACTCGCGCGGCCCGTGGTAGCGGTTGAGCTGGTTGATGCGCTGCTCGACGTTGCCGAAGGCGAGGAACACCAGATCGCCGGGGTTGAGGACGCTGAGGAGGGTGGCGAAGCGCTCGGTGAAGTAGCCGCGCAACGTCATGGCATCACGGGCGTAGTTGCGCACCTCGTAGCCCGCGCCCAGGAACTCGTCGAGGTACTGGCCCCAGCCGGCGAGCGGTGCCTCCTCCTCGGTCCGCGAGGCGGCCACCGAGTTTCCGATGATGCAGATCTTCCTCATGTCTTCCTCACGTCTTCCTCAGGCTCCCTGCCGGGTATCGGCGCCGGTCACACGATCGTCAACGGCCCGAAGCCGTCGCCGACATCCGGCGTGTTCTGCCGCATCACCCTCAGCCGGGAGTCCGTACCCATCACCGCCACCACGACCCGCCCCGCGTGGTCCAGCGCGAGGGCGGGCGGACGAGCGATCAGCACGTCGTGGTCGACCCACTCCGGTGCCGGCTCGCGGCCCTGCGTGGCGAAGACCGCGATACTCAGCCGGTTACGGGCGTTCCGGCGCGCGAGGACGATGGAGTCCTGTCGGTCGGTCAGCTGCCGCAGCGCCGCGACCCTGCCGGTTCCGCCGTGACCGCCGAGCCGTTCGACGCCGTCCCACCGGCCGTCAGGTCGCTGCCGTACGCACATCACCTCGCCGGAGTCCTCCTCGCGGTAGAAGAGGGCCATGCGTGAGCGTCCGATCTGCACGGGTGTGAGACCGCCGACGGGCCGCCAGGCGTCCGGGTCGGCCGACGTCACACCGTCCTGCAGCTTGTACGGGCCGTACACGTCGTCCTGGTACCAGTGCACGCCGCTGACGCGGTTCGCCGCGAACAGCTGGATCCGGCCGGTGGACTTCAGTACCGCGGTCAGGCAGTCCTGCATCCCGCGGCCGCCCAGGTCCTCCCAGGCACCCCAGCCCTCGCCGGTCTCGCGGCGGGCGCTGACGCCGGATCCGAAGTTGCGCATGAACACGTGCAGCCTTCCGGAGGGGTCGACGACCGCCTCGGGAACGCCGACCTCCCGGCAGCGCTGCCAGTCCTTCGACCGCTCGTTGGGATTGCCGACGCTCTCCCAGGGCACCACCGACCCGGTGTGGGCCTGCCGCCACATGCGTACGACCTCCACGTCCACCCGACCGCCCTGCACCGGTGTACGGCGCAGACCGACGAGGTGCACCCCGCCGGCGCGGTCCGGAGCCACGGACAGTGCCGGAGTCAGGCCGGTACCGGGCAGGAGAGCCGGTCGGCCCCAGTTGTTGCTGCCCGGCGCGCTCTCGGTCCAGACCGCGACCCGGCCACCGAGCACGGCGTAGGCGGCGAGCCGGCCGTCGGCCTGCAGGTGGAGCCAGTCGGTGCCGCCCTCGTACCGGGCCCGGGTGCTCCAGCCGTAGCGACGGATGTCGGACCCGTCGGACAGCTGCCGGTCACCGCAGTATCGGTGCCGGCAGTCGTGTCCGTCGGCGGACGTGTACACCTCGATCACGCGTTTCTTCTCGGACCACGCGTGCTCCGTGAGGTTGCTGGGCCAGAGCTTGTTGCCGTAGCCGACGCAGTGGTCCACGAGCGGGGGCACGCCGCCCTCCGCGATGTAGTACTCCAGGGCGGCCAGCGCGAACTGCGCCGTCGCGGTGTGGTCCTGGTGGTCGCTGGACGTCGGCCCTCGCTTCTCGTCCCAGGCCGTGTGCCAGGGGTCGGGGTCCATGGTCCAGAACTGGTCGGGCCGCGTGTAGTGGAGCATCTCGACCAGGGAGCGGAGCAGCCCCTCCCTGGTGATCTCCTGCGGCCGGCGCAGCGGGGACTCCGCGGCGTTCAGTGTGAGCTGGGCAGCAGCCTGCCCGGTCCACAGGGTGGCCAGCCGGGCGGGCGGCGCGTCGGCCGCGAATCCGTGCTCGGCGTCGACCATGCGCAACCCGAAGAAGAACAGCTGGACATGGGGCGCCGCCAGCAGGGTCGAGCGCTCCGCGGTCACTCCGGTCGAGAACGAGACGACGTCACGGGCCCACTCGCTCTCGCGTTTGCCCGTCACCATGGCCGCGTACGCCGCGCGCAGCCCCTGCTGACGCGCCTCCGAGTACCCCTCGTAGTCCGGCGGGCTGTCCAGGCGGTGGGGGTCGCGGGTGTCGATGTTGCGCCCGTCGGCCTCCGCGGCCGTCAGGTACACGCTGGTGACCCGGTGACCCGCCTCCAGCGCCCGCTGCAGGTCGGGGTTGATGAAGTAGAGGTCGTCGTCCGGATGCGCCAGAACCTGGACCAGCGAAGCGTGCGACGTGGTTCCTTCAGCGGACTGCATGGCGGTTTCCCCTCGGCTGCGGACGGACGGGCTGGCGACGGTGCGGTCCCGGGGTGCCGGGCGTCACAGCGGCCAGCCCGGCAGATAGCCCGCGTGGGCGCGCTGGTTGCGCAGGGACCCGGTCTCGAACTGGCTCGGTACCGGGAAGTAGCTCGGTAGGAAGGCCGCGAGGATCGCGTCCTGTTCGTCCTCGGGCACATCGCCGTCGTGGTAGTCGTTCAGACAGAAGACGTCGTGCGGGCGTGCCGTCAGCAGTCGGCTCAGCCTGGGCTTGTGCTCGCTGAGCCCCACGTTGACGAAACCGCACGAGATGCTGCCCGGCACACTGCGCAGCGTGTGGAAGCCGAAGTAGTGGTGCAGCGAGGACGCGACCGACACGTCACTGTGGCTGCGCAGCCGGTTGGCCGCGGTGGTCGCCACCGCCTGGTGGAAGTTCTGCTCGATGTCCGCCAGGACGCTGCGCCGCAGCGGATGCGGGGCGTGCAGGAAGGTGTGCACCAGCGTCTGCCCGAAGGACTGCTCTATCAGGGCGCGGTTGTTCTTCGCGGCGCTGATGTTGAACTCGTCCTCGTACGAGGGCGGAGCCATCGGGACGGAGGTGGGCGACATGAAGTGCTTGGCCTGCCCGTTGCCGTGGAAGAACATGCTGGGCTGGAGGGTCCGCCCGACGAACACGTCGTCGTTGAAGTAGAGGAAGTGCTCCGCCAGGCCCTCGATGTGGTGCAACTGGCTCTCGATGGCATGGGAGTTGTACGTCGGAAGCGCGCCGCGAGTGCCGAAGATCTCGGTGTGGTCCACGACGCGTACGCGTGGGTGGGAGAGGTCCAGCCAGTGGGGAACCTGCTGGTCGGTGACGATGTAGATGTTCCGGATCCAGGGGGCGTACATGTCGATGGACCGCAGGGAGTACCGCAGTTCGTCGCGGTCCCGGAAGCGCGCCGCGCTCGTCGCCGCGTCCTCGGTCTCCATGCCCATGGCGGCCAGCACGGCGTTCTTCCGCTCCAGCCAGGAGACGTCGGCGCCGTTCACCCACGTGTAGACGGCGTCCACGGGAAAGGTGACGTCTCCGTGGAGCACCTGCCCGAAGGCGGGGATCGTCGGGTAGGGACGGTCCCCCAGGGTCATCGTGCTCCGGTACATGGCGCCGTTGGGCACCCGGTCGCCGATCAGGGTGCGGGCGGGGGCCTTGAGATGGGTCTCGTCCTCGGGGTCCTGCTCCCAGAAGGAGATGGTGCACCCGTAGACCGCGCCGAGGCGCAGGATGCGGGAGTGCGAGACGACGTTCTGGTACACCCGGACGCCCGACGAGGGGGTGTCGGCGTACGGCGCGACGAGTCCGGCGAGGACCGTGGCCACCGTCTTCTGCCCCTCGTTGAGTACGGCGGCGTACACGGGCTCCGTGGCGTACCGCTCGGCGAGGGCCTTGAAGACGGCCTCCTTGTGCACGGAGTGCACGGCGACCGAGTGCCGTACGAGGTGGTCGCGCACCACGAGGTAGGGGATGTCGGCCCCTTCGAGCGCGTCGGCGACCAGTGCCAGGTTCTGCTGGACGACGTCCCACGGGGACTGCCAGTCGAGGGTCCGGCACACCTGGCCGCCGTCGCTCACCAGGTCGCGCCGCTTGAGCAGCCGTTGCTCCAGGGCGCGCTGGTCGGAGGTGCGCACGGTGGTGGCCGGGGCGGGGGCCGCGGCGGGCACGATGCCCTCGGGGCCGCCGTAGAAGGCGTGCACGGCCTGGCGCTCGGCCTTGGCCACGGCACGGCGGCCGCTGTCGCGTTCCGCGACGAGTTCGTGGAAGATCCGCTCCCAGTGCGCGGTCACCACGGCGGGCGCGAAGCGGTTCACGGACGCCAGGGCCGCGGCGCCCATGCGCTGCCGCAGCTCGCCGTCCTGGATGAGGAACATCAGGGCCGAGGCCAGGGCGTCGGTGTCGCCGGGCGGGACGAGGACGCCGGTCTGCCCGTCGATGACCACTTCCCGCGGGCCGTTGGGCGAGTCGTAGGAGACCACCGGGACACCGGCCGCGTGGGCCTCGGCGAGGACCAGGCCGAACGCCTCGTTGCGTGAGGTGAGCGTGGCGATGCTGGCCTTGGCCCACTCCTCCGCGAGGTGCTTGGAGTTGCCGTTGAGCTGGACGCAGTCGTGCAGTCCGAGCATGTCGATCTGCCGGCGCAGGGCACCGCTGAGCGGTCCGTCGCCGAAGATCCGCAGCTGCCAGTCCGGGTGGTACTGGGCCACCGTCGCCCAGGCCGTCACGGCGTGGTCGATCTGCTTCTCGGCCACCAGCCGGCCGGCGATCACCACGGTGCGGGTCTGCAGGGTCGACCGGGGCCGGAAGCCGCTGGGCAGGGCGTTGGGCACCACTTCGAGGCGGGGTGCGGCGTCGCCGAGAGTCTCGGCGAACCAGTCCCGGGTGCGCTCGCTGAGCACGGCGAGCGCGTCCAGCCGGGAGGCGTGGCGACGCAGCGGCTCACCACTGGTGCCGCGCAGTTCGGAGACGCGGTGCTCCTGGTGGACGGTGATGACGTGCGCCGGGGCGAGCTGGACGGCCAGCGCCATCAGGGCGGGGGTCGTGGTGACCAGAACGTCGGTGTCGGTGTCCTGGAGGGCGAGTTCGAGCTCCAGGTCGGAGAGCCGGTTGAAGGCCGACTCCCAGGAGCGGTCGACGATCTGGCTGGGCTGGGCGGCCAGGCCCTCCCACAGGGAGTCGTCGACCGAGGTCGGACGCAGGGGGCGGGGGGTGCGTCCGGTGAGGTCGACGAGGTAGTCGACGCGGACCCGTTCGTGCGGGGTGAAGAACTGCTCGCGCTTGCTCTTGAAGACGCTGAGCACCCGGACGTCGTGCCGGGTGGCGAGCTCCGAGGCCTGGTTGTACACCGCCCTTTCGGTACCGCCGACGGCGTCGGCCGTGGTCAGCAGGAACGTGATCTTCATCTGTGGTTCAGCCTGCCTCGGGCATGCGCGTGCAGGTGACCCGGAGATTTCCTGCGGGGGTGTAGCGCGGTTGGACGATCATGGGCTGGTGGCCCGACGGGGTGATGGCCATGCTGCGCATGGCGAAGACGCGCAGCGGGTTGCGTACGTCGTGCAGCCGGCGCCCGAGCCGCATCGAACGGCCGGTGCGGTCGCGCAGCACGACGTCCCAGTGCTCGGGTCGGCCGCCGCGGGGGGTCATCTGCCCCAGCGGCACGTGGACGCTGAAGGCGCCGGGTCCGATCGGGGTGACCGCCTGCTCGATCCGGCGCCCGGACGCGACGAACTCCGCCCACGGCTCGTCGACACCGGTGCCCAGCACCCGGAAGTCGACGGTGACTCCGGCATGCGTCAGGTGCACCTTGGACACCTCGACGGCGGCCCTGGCGCCGGTACTGACCACTCGGGCGCTGCCGCGGACGGAGCGGCCGAGCCGGTGGCGTTCCCCGGTGACCGGGGAGGCCTCCATGGGTTTGGTCGGTCCTTCGTACGGCACCGGCGGCTGGAGCAGCAGCAGGGACAGCGTGCGTGACCTGCGCCCGGAGTACAGGCGCAGCCTGATCCGCCAGCGCCCGGAGGTGACGGGCAGGCCGCCGACGTCCGCGCCGAGCAGGACCGCGGCGTCGACCAGCGCCTCACCGTTCGGGCCCTCGTAGACACGCGCTTCGCTGGGGTGGCGGCGGCGGCCGCGGCGCAGCACGATCTCCGCCCGCTCGGGCAGGCCGGCGGACGGCGGCAGCTGGGCGTGCAGGTTGACGGTCTGGCCGTCGAGGATCGCGGCGTAGTGCAGCTGTGCGGTGCGCTTCCTGCGCCGGGGCATGAAGAGGCCCACCATGAGCCGGTTACGCAGGGCGGCGGCGCGGGCCCGCAGACGGCGACGCGGGCCGCCCGCCCGGCCACCGGCGGTGGCGGGGCTCTTGGTTCGGGAGGTCATGAGCCGATGCGCCCCACCCGGGCGACCTGTGCTGACGACGTGCGCGGCGCGGTGATGCCGGAGGCGGTCTCGAAGGGGCTGAGCACCGGGAAGTAGGCCTCCAGGAAGCTGTCGACCATGCGGCTCTGGGCCTCGGGGTCGTCGGCGGTGACCGTGTCGTTCATGCAGAAGGTGTCGAAGTTGCGCCGCGCCAGCAGGCTGTCGAGCCGGCGCTGCGCCAGTTCGTCCGCGAGGTCGACGTAGACATAGCGGATGTCTCCGACTGTGGCGCGGGCCGAGTGGTAGGCGTAGTAGTGGTGCAGCGACGAGGCGATGGGCACGTCGTTCGGGGAGCGGAACCGGGAGTGCTGGGTCACCCGGTGGGCCTTGGCGTAGATCTGCTCGATCTCCGCGAGCACGCTGCGGCGCAACGCGTGCGGGGTGTGCTTCATCTTCTGGGAGATGACCGTGCCGAACTGCTGGGCGATCAGGCCACGGCTGTTCTTGCCGGCCGCGTTGACGGGCAGGTCCTCGGTACTGGCCCGGCCGGACGGGATCAGGGCCTTGGACTGGAAGAACTTGGTCAGTCCGTTGGGGTGGAAGAAGTGACCGGGCTGCACGGGACGGCCGAAGAAAACGTCGTCGTTCAGGTAGAGGAAGTGCTCCGAGAGCTCCGGGATGTGGTGCAGCTGGCTCTCGATGGCGTGGGAGTTGAACGTCGGCAGCGCGTACGGGTCGGAGAAGATCTCCCGGTGGTCCACCACCCGGATACCGGGGAATTCGGTGTTCAGCCACGACGGCACCTGACCGGCCGTGACGAGGAAGATGTTGCGCACCCACGGGGCGTACTGGTGGATCGAGCGCAGCGAGTACTTCAGTTCGTCGCGGCTCGTGTAGCGGGAGTCGTTGGCCGCCTGCTCGTGCAGGGCGCCGCCGGGGGTGCCGGTGAGCTGCCCGCGCAGCGCGTCCCGGCTCGCCCGCCATCCCGGATCGGAGTCGTCCACCCAGGTGTAGACGACGTCGATGGGGAAGAGGTGGTCGTCGGGCAGCGCGGCGACGAACTCGGGCAGGGTGCGGGCATGGCCCGTGGTGTACGCGGGCGGTACCGTGCTGAAACGCTTCTGCTCGGCCCAGCAGCGGCCCGCGTCCACCGGGACCTCGGTCACCACTCGATTGGGCCGGGGCGCGACGAGTTGACCGTCCTGCTCCGTCCAGAACTCGATGTCGCACCCGGATTCAGGGCCGAAGACCAGGTTCCCGGTGGGGTCACAGACGTTCCACGCCACCCGCACAACGCGCTGCCCGCGCAGCGCGCGCCAGCTCGCGGCGGCGGCGCCGGGACGCATCTGCGCCGGGGGGACGCTGCCGACGTACCCCGCACCGTCCTCGCAGACGATCCGCAGTACGGCCTCCAGCTCCGCCCGCTGCCGGACGGGGACGGCCACACAGGGCGTGATCGACGAGGCGCCGCGCACGCAGAAGTAGTCGATCCCGGCCTCGTCCAGCACGGAGACGAGGATGTGGAGGTTGCGCGCGCGGGCGGCCCACGCGGTGGCCCCCGGCACTTCCAGGGCGCGCATGTGCTTGCCGGCCACCCGGACGATCCGCATGTTCCCGGCGAGGGTGTGCCGGCCTCCCTGGCGCTGTCCGCCGAGCGCTCGGACCACCATCGCGGAACGGACGGCGTCGGCGGAGGCCAGAGAACGCTTCACCGAAGTACGCAGGGGGTTCGGTACGCGCCGCACAATCCGGCGCCGCGCCGTCACCGGCACCAATGATCGATATGTCGACACGAGCGCGCTTGCCTCTGGATTGTTGAGGCTCACCTGTTTCCGCACCATCCAAGTCGAGGCCGGGCAGATCACCCCGGCACATTTCCCCACCCTGACCGGCAACCGCACCCCCATGTGCGATGGCCACCCGAACCGACCGGTTCACTCCCCGTGAACCCCCGCTGTACCTGTCGTTTACTCGAGCCTTACCGATCGGACAGAATGTTTACACCAGTTCCGCAAACTGTCCAGAAGTAATCGGTTGCTGTGGAACTTCTGTCATGAATCCCACATCTTCGAGGAACTCACGGATAACTCCGCGCCGCGAGGGCGCGAGGGCTACGGAGCAACGTTCACCCCGGACACACCCACTCCAGGAATGACAGCCCCGGTTCGGGAGCCTGCCGGGCCACCCGGAGGGTGCCGTCCGGATCGAAGGCCGCGATCACCACCCGGCCGTAGGCGTCGTGCGCCAGGGCCGGCGCCCCCAGACAGGTCCTGCCGAGGTCCGTCCACCACAGCCCCGACGACTCGGCCTCCGTGCCGCAGACACCGACCAGGACACCGCCGGCCGCGCCGCGATGCGCGATCACCGTGCAGTCGTACCCGTCGAGGGTGGTGCGCAGCACCGCGTTGGCGCCGTCCCCGGGGGTGCCGCCGAGCGGCACGGCCCAGCCGCCGCGCCGGTGGCAGACGAGCCCGGAGCCCGTCGGGTCGGTCCAGAACCAGGTGAGGCGGCCGGGCGCGGTCTCCACGGCGGCGACGGATCCGGCCAGCGGGCCCGGCCGTACGTCGTGCGACCGCTGCGGCGAACCGCCGGGCTCCGGCTGGATCCAGTGCAGGGCCGCGCCGCCGGCCGGAGCGAACACCTCGACCTGGCCGCTCGACGTGGCCGTCGCCACGATCCCGTCCTGGATGTCGCCGCCCCGCAGGTCGGCCCAGGGCTCCCAGCGACCGCCCTTCCCCTCTCGGCGCATCATGAGCCCGCCGCCCGCGTTCCGGGCGAAGACGTGCACGGTGCCGGCGGTGTCCACGGCGCCGGCCGGCACGCCGAAATTGCGCGCCTTGTCCGGTTCGCGGTGCGGATTGCCCAGGGAACGCCACTCGGTGACGGGCCGCCCGGTCTGGTACTGGATCGCGTGCACCACATCCACGGCCGGTCCGCCCGCGGCCCGCCGCTCCCGTCGGCCCACGAAGTGGACGTAGGTGTCGGCACCTTGGACCACGGCGAGATGGGTGAGGTCCGCGACCTCGAAGAACTCCGGCCCCGACCAGTCCGGGCCGCCCGGTCGTGTCTCGGTCCAGCGCAGCAGTCCGCCCCGGCAGGGGGCGTACGCGGTGAGCCGGCCGTCCTTGCCACGCACCAGCCAGGCGCCCTCCGCGGTGCCGGTCACGGCCGGCCGCGACCCGACGGCGACAGCGACGGCTCCGGAGGAACGACGCTGCTGCGCGGAGCGACCCCGCATCACCATGACGGACTCCCTGAAGACTTGGCCGGCCTCGACGCAGGGGCCTGGAATTCTCACATCATATGCACGGCACATACACTTCCCGGCCATCGGGCCGCCGGCCTGATGGCCGGCCGGTGGCGGCGGCAGCACGACACCTCGCCGTCCCCCGAGAGCAGTTCACGTGATTTGGATCACTGGTGTACAACGCCTGAAGCGTGTCACCGGTCTGTCCGATCGCGCGAGCACTCCCGAGCCCGGGCACGAGAAGAAGACGAGGACACCGATCCGATGACGACCTCAGCCGTCGAGAGCCCGCGCAGTTCGCACCGCTCCCCCCGGCGCGGCACGCCACGCCGCCGGCGCCGCACGGTCCGGTGGATCCTGCTCTCGCTGGCGGTCCTCGTCATCGCCGCCGCCGGCACCGGCTACTGGCTCTACAGCGACCTCAACGGCAACATCAAGGGCGTCGACCTCGACAAGGCGCTCGGCGACGACCGGCCCGAGAAGCTGCCGACGTCCGGTCAGAACATCCTGGTCCTGGGCTCGGACTCGCGCGCCGGCGCCAACGCCGCCCTCAAGACGGGCAACGTCTCCGGAGCGCGCTCCGACACCGCGCTGGTCGTGCACATACCCGAGGGCCGCAAGGAGGCCGTCGCGATCAGCATCCCGCGCGACACCCTGGTGACCCGTCCCGAGTGCACCAAGTCCGACGGTTCCAAGGTCGCGTCGGCGAAGCGTGTGATGTTCAACTCCATCTACTCCCAGGTCGGTTCGGCCTGCGTGGTCAAGACCGTGGAGCAGATGTCCGGGATCCGGATGGACCACTACATGGAGATCGACTTCGCCGGCTTCAAGGGGCTGGTGGACGCGATCGGCGGGGTGACCGTCACCGTCGACCAGGACATCCACGACACCTCCAGCGGCCTCGACCTGACCGCCGGCACACACAAGCTGGACGGCACCCAGTCCCTGCAGTTCGTGCGCACCCGGCACGGCATCGGCGACGGCAGCGACCTCGGCCGGATCGGCCTCCAGCAGCAGTTCATGATCGCCCTGCTCTCCGAGATCAAGAAGCAGGATCTGCTGGGCAGCCCGACCAAGGCGTACAAGATCGCCGACAAGCTCACCGCGGCGCTCACCACCGACTCCGACCTCGCCTCCCTCACCAAACTGGCGGAGTTCAGCCGCAGTCTGAACGGCGTCGACCCGTCCACCATGGAAACGATCATGCTCCCGGTGGCGTACGACAAGACCGACCCGAACCGGGTCGTGGCCGCCGAACCGCAGGCCTCGACTCTGTGGAAGGCGCTGCGCACCGACTCGGAGATTCCCGAGTCGGCGAAGAAGTCCCCGGCCACCGGCGGAAGTTCCTGACACATCACTGAGAAAGAGACTCATCATGCGGGGACAACTGCGGGCACCGCCCCGCCGGTTGGCCCGCGACCGGGCCACCGGCACGCTGTGGCTCTACCCGAACACCGGCCGCGGGACGCTGGGCGCGCGCCAGGCCGTCACGGGCGGCACCTGGACGGCCGCGGACCGGCCGCTGGTGACCGCGGGCGACCTCGACGCGGACGGCCGGCCGGACCTGTGGACGACCACGAACGCCGATACGTCGAGCGCGCTGCTCTTCCACGCCGGGACGGACACGGGTCTCGGGGATCCGGTCACGGTGGGAGTCGGCGGATGGCAGTGGATGCTGCGGATGGCCTGAGCCCCACGGTCCCACCACCGGGCCGGCGCCGGAGCGTCAGAGCTCCCGCCACGCCTCCAGCGCCAGCCCCGGCTCGTCCTTCCGCCGGGTGAGGAGCAGTTGGCCGGTGGACGGGGACATGGCTGCGGCCACCACCCGCCCCTCCTCGTCCACCGCGAGGGACACCTCGGCGTCCGCGGGGAGCCGGGGGCCCGAGTCGGTCCACCAGGCGCCGGCCGACTCCTCCTCGGTGGGATAGGCGGCGAAGGCGACCCGGCCCGAGGCCGAGCGCTGGGCGAGCAACGTGCAGTCGGTGCCGTCGAGTTCGCAGCGGACGACGGAGACGGGGCCCGGGCCGGCGGCGGCCAGCAGGGGGACGGGCTTGCCGCCGGGGCGCCAGGCGCACAGGTCGCCGGAGTCGTCGGTGAAGAAGAGGGTGCTGCTCTCCGGCGAGGTGGCCAGGGCGCGCAGCGTGCCCGGGCGGGGCGTGGCCTCCATCGCTTCCTCCAGCACGGGCGGGGAGCCCGGCTTCTCCTGCCGCCAGTGCAGCAGGGCTCCCGGGACGGCCGCGTACAGCTCGACGCGTCCGGACTCCCCCGTCACCGCCTCGAGGTCGCCCTGGACGTCACGTCCCTTGAGGTCGCGCCACGGCTCCCAGCCGCCCTTCTCCTTCTGCGCGAGCATGCTGACGCCGGTGCCCAGATTGCGGACGAAGATGTGCGCGCGCCCCTGGGCGTCGACGGCGACCGCGGGGGTGCCGGTACGGTCGCCCTTCTTGTCGGGGTGCCCGACGGGGTTCCAGTCCAGGGCCGCGAGCCGGGGCCGGAAGTGGGTGGAGTGCACCAGGCCCGACTCGCCGGCCGCGGTGGGCCGCCAGGAGACCAGATGGGCGTAGCCGTCGATGCCCTGGCCGATCGCCAGGACGGGGTGCAGTTTCTGGTCGCCGCCCACCTTGCGGGGGGCGGCCCATGGACCGCCGGGTCCGCGCTCGGCGCGGCACAGGGCGGCTTCGCCCGAGGACAGATAGACACTGAGCCGGCCGTCGCGGCCGCGTATGAACCAGTCTCCGTTCACCGGTTCACTGTATGTCGCCGCCGGAAGCCGCACCCCATGCGGGGCGCTCGCCGTGCGACCCTGGCCCCATGGACGACGCCCGCACTCCCCTCGTGATCGTCGATGCCGCGAACGTCGTCGGGTCGGTGCCCGACGGATGGTGGCGCGACCGGCGCGGCGCCGCGGAACGTCTGCGCGACCGGCTGGCGGTGGACGGCGTGCCGGGCCACGACGGCCCCGTGGAGATCGTCCTCGTGGTCGAGGGCGCGGCTCGCGGTGTGGAGTCCGTGCCCGGCGTACGGGTGGAGTCCGCGCCCGGCAGCGGCGACGACCACATCGTCGACCTGGTCGCCCGCGCCATCGACCACCCCCGCCTGGTCGTCACGGCCGACCGCGAGCTCCGCCGCCGGGTGACGGAGCTGGGCGCGGAGGTCACGGGACCACGAACGGTACGGGGCTGACAGCCACCCGCCCGTACAGCACCGCCCCGTCCACCGTCCCCACCTCCTCGTATCCCGCCGCCAGCAGCCGCCGCAGGGTGGGGAGCCGGGACGGGGCGTAGGGCCTGCCGCGGGAGTCGTCGATGATCAGTGACGGGGGCCGGTCGGCGAGCTCGGTGCGGAAGGCCGGCCAGGTGCCGGCGACGGCGTACTTCTCGCCGACCTGGGGGCCGTCGCGGCCGCCGCTGTAGTTGGTGAGGAGGCCGGCGGTGAGGTAGCGGCTGGCGGGGGTGCGGTCGGCCAGCCAGTACGTTTCCGGGTGCATGCCCCAGAACAGGACGCGGTCGGTGGGATCGGTGCGGTGGGCGACGGCGGCGGCGAGGCGCTGGGCGTGCGCGAGTTCGGGGCGGGGGGCGAGCAGGCCCCAGGACAGGAACACGGCGCAGCAGCAGGACGAGGTGAGCAGTGCGGTCGTGCCGCGGTCCCGGGGGAGGATCTGGAGCGCGGCCGTGGCCAGCAGGGCGACCGGCGGGATGAGTTGCAGGTAGTAGTGGCCGAAGAAGTGGAAGCCCAGCAGCACCGCTCCGGCCGAGGCGGCGAGCCACAGCCACAGGTCCGCCGCGCCCGTACGGGCGATGCGCAGGACTCGTACGACGGGCGGGAGCAGGCCCGCGCAGGCCACGGCGAGGATGGCCGTGTTGGTCAGTCCCCGGACCAGGACGTGCAGTTCGGAGCCGGTGAAGGAGGCGTACGCCGCGGAGCCGGTGACGGTCCAGAAGAGGAAACCCGCCGGGTCGGTGGCCAGGGCCGCGCAGAGCACCGGCACCGCCGCCCCGGTCGCCAGCCGCAGCAGGCCCGGCCGTGAGCGTCCGCAGAGCCACAGCACCGGCAGCAACACCGCACCGCCGGTCTGTTTGACGAGGAAGGCTCCCGCGACGGCCGCGCCCGCCGCTGCCCAGCGGCGCCGGTCCGCGCACCACATCGCGGCGGCCGTGCAGGGCAGCATGAACACCTCGAAACCGGCGGCCTGCGCGTCCTCGGGGTTGAGCCCGACCGAGACCAGCAGGTACAGCACCCCGGCGGTGCGCCCCGCACCGTCGCCCCAGCGGCGCCGGGCGAGCGAGGCGAGCAGCACGGCGGTGAGCAGCTGGGCCAGCACCGCCAGCACCCGTACGGGGGTGAGGGAGTCCGACCCGAACAGGGCGAACGCCCCCTCGTAGAGCCACGGCACCAGCGGCGGCTTGCGGTCCACGACCGTCTCGTACAGCCGCCCGCCCTGCGCCAGTATGCGGGCCTGGACGGCGAGGTAACCCTCGTCCGGGCTCCACAAGGGCCGGGCGAAGGACGGGACTCGGGTGGCGCAGGCCAGCACCGCCAGCAGGGGCAGCAGCCGCTTCCAGTACGCCCCCTTCGCTGCGGTTACGGCTACGGAACGTGGCGGCGCGAGCGGTGCGGCAAGCATGGGGAGCACGCTATCCGGCTCAGCAGTCCCATCCGATCGGGACATACGGGGCCGACAGGCCGGACGGAACGATTACTCCCCGTGTTGGCGGACCTCTTCGATCGTGGTCTCCTCATGCCGACCGAGGCGGCTGTGCGAGCGGCCGTACAGGAAGTAGACGACGAAACCGATCACCATCCAGACGGCGAAGCGAAGCCAGGTCTCGGCGGGAAGGTTCAGCATCAGCCAGAGCGTGGCGAGGACCGAGACGACCGGGAGGAAGGGCACCCAGGGGGTGCGGAAGGAGCGGTGCAGGTCGGGGCGGGTGCGGCGGAGGATGATCACGCCGAGCGCGACGACCACGAAGGCGAACAGCGTGCCGATGTTCACCAGCTCGGCGAGTTCGCTCAGACTCGTGAAGCCCGCGAGGATCGCGATGATCACACCGAGCAGGATGGTCGGCCGGTGCGGGGTCTTGAAGCGCGGGTGGACCCGGGAGAAGAAGCGGGGCAGCAGGCCGTCGCGGCTCATCGCGAAGAACACCCGGGTCTGTCCCAGGAGCAGGATCATGCAGACCGTGGTCAGGCCGACGGCGGCGCCGAAGCTGATCACGCCCGCGTACCAGGGGTGCCCGGTGGCCTTGAACGCGTCGGCGAGCGGGGCGTCGATGGACAACTTGCTGTAGTGCTGCATGCCGGTCACGACGACCGAGACGGCGACGTAGAGGGTGGTGCAGATCAGCAGGGAGCCGAGGATGCCGCGCGGCATGTCCCGCTGCGGGTTCCTGGTCTCCTCGGCGGCGGTGGCCACCACGTCGAAGCCGATGAAGGCGAAGAAGACGACGGAGGCGGCGGTGAAGATGCCCAGCACGCCGAAGTTGGAGGGGGCCCAGCCGAACATCAGCTGGACCAGCGGGGACTGCAGGCCGCTGCCCGCCTGCACGGGCTGCGCCTTCGGGATGAACGGCCTGTAGTTGGAGCCCGTGATGAAGAACGCGCCGGCGATGATCACGATCAGGACGACGGTCACCTTGACGGCGACGACGACCTGGGTGACGCGCGCGGAGAGCTTCATGCCGAGCACGAGGATCCCGGTCAGCACCAGGACGAGCACGGCGGCGAGGATGTCGAAGCCGAAGCCGTGGGCGCCTTCCCGGCTGCCGAGCGCGGCCGGCAGGTGCCAGCCGGCGTTGTCCAACAGCGAGCGGATGTACCCGGACCAGCCGACGGCGACCACCGCGGTGCCGAGCGCGAACTCCAGCACCAGGTCCCAGCCGATCGTCCAGGCGGGCAGCTCGCCGAGGGAGGCGTACGAGAAGGTGTACGCGGATCCCGCCACCGGAAGGGTGGAGGCGAACTCCGCGTAGCACAGGGCGGCCAGGGCACAGACGACGCCGGCCACGACGAAGGCCAGGGCGACCGCGGGGCCGGCGGTCTCCTTGGCGACCTTGCCGGTCAGGACGAAGATGCCGGTGCCGATGATGACGCCGACGCCGAAGACGGTCAGGTCCAGCGCGGACAGGGATTTCTTGAGCGCGTGCTCCGGCTCCTCGGTATCGAGGATGGACTGCTCGACGTTCTTCGTCCGGAAGAGGGTGCTGCTCACGGGTGTACCTCCCACGCTTGTCGTCCTCGACATGATCGAGAGGGGGCTTAGTGCGTATGCCCCGACGCGGGACCATTCACGCAAATGGGCCGGTTTCACCACCTTCACAGTGGAGAAACCGGCCCATCCGGGCGTGTCGGCGTCAGTCGTCAGTCACGCGCGGGCTCCACCGAGTCGACCTCGGCGGTCGGCCGGTCGAACCGGCCGTCGAGCTTCGCGACCAGGCCGGTGACCTGGCGGGCGATGTCGGGGGCGGTGAGCCCGATCTCGGCCATGACCTCGGCACGGGAAGCGTGGTCGAGGAAGCGCGGCGGGATGCCGAAGTCGCGCAGCGGGACGTCGACGCCCGCGTCGCGCAGGGCCTGCGCGACGGCTGAGCCGACGCCGCCGACACGGGAGTTGTCCTCCACGGTGACGACCACGCGGTGCCGCTCGGCGAGCGGGGCCATGGCCTCGTCGACGGGCTTGACCCAGCGCGGGTCGACGACGGTGGTGGTGATGCCCTGCTTGTCGAGCAGACCGGCGATCTCCAGGCACATGGGGGCCAGCGCGCCGACGGAGACGAGGAGCACGTCGGGGGTGGCGGTGCCCGGCTCGCGCAGCACGTCCATGCCACCGACCCGGCCCACGGCCGGTACGGCGGGGCCGACGGCACCCTTGGAGAAGCGGACCACGGTCGGCGCGTCCTCGACGGCCACGGCCTCGCGCAGCTGGGCGCGGACCTGGTCGGCGTCGCGCGGCGCGGCCAGCCTCAGGCCGGGGACGACCTGGAGGATCGACATGTCCCACATGCCGTTGTGGGAGGCGCCGTCGGTGCCGGTGACGCCGGCCCGGTCCAGGACGAAGGTGACGCCGCACTTGTGCAGCGCCACGTCCATCAGCACCTGGTCGAAGGCGCGGTTGAGGAAGGTGGCGTACACGGCGAAGACGGGGTGGACGCCCCCGGCGGCGAGCCCGGCGGCCGAGACGGCGGCGTGCTGCTCGGCGATGCCGACGTCGTAGATCCGGTTCGGGAAGGCGTCCGCGAACTTCTTCAGGCCGACCGGCTGGAGCATCGCCGCCGTGATCGCGACGATGTCCTCGCGTTCCTGGCCGAGCCGGACCATCTCGTCGCCGAAGACGGAGGTCCAGTCGGCGCCCGAAGCCTTGACCGGCAGGCCCGTGTCGGGGTGGATGGGGCCGATGCCGTGGAAGCGGTCGGCCTCGTCCTGGAGGGCGGGCTGGTAGCCGCGGCCCTTCTCGGTGAGGCAGTGGACGATCACGGGGCCGCCGAAGCGCTTGGCGCGGGCCAGCGCGGACTCCAGGGCCTCGATGTCGTGGCCGTCGATGGGGCCCACGTACTTCAGGCCCAGGTCCTCGAACATGCCCTGCGGGGTGATGAAGTCCTTCAGGCCCTTCTTGGCGCCGTGCAGGGTCTCGTACAGCGGCCTGCCGACGACGGGAGTGCGCTCCAGCACCTCCCTGGTCCGGGCGAGGAAGCGCTCGTAGCCGTCGGTCGTGCGCAGGGTGGCGAGGTGGTTGGCGAGGCCGCCGATCGTGGGGGCGTACGAGCGCTCGTTGTCGTTGACGACGATGACCAGCGGGCGGTCCTTGGCGTCGGCGATGTTGTTGAGCGCCTCCCAGGCCATGCCGCCGGTCAGCGCGCCGTCACCGATCACGGCGACGACGTGGCTGTCGCGTTCGCGCAGCTGGTTGGCCTTCGCCAGGCCGTCGGCCCAGCCGAGGACCGTGGAGGCGTGGCTGTTCTCGATGACGTCGTGCTCGGACTCGGCCTGCGAGGGGTAGCCGGACAGGCCGCCCTTCATCTTCAGCTTGGAGAAGTCCTGGCGGCCGGTGAGCAGCTTGTGCACGTAGGACTGGTGGCCCGTGTCCCACAGGACCTTGTCCTTCGGCGACTCGAAGACCCGGTGCAGGGCGATGGTGAGCTCGACCACACCGAGGTTGGGGCCGAGGTGGCCGCCTGTCTTGGACACGGCGTCGACGAGGAAGGTCCGGATCTCCTCTGCCAGCTGGTCCAGCTCCTCCAGGCTGAGCCGGTCCAGATCGCGCGGTCCCCTGATGCGGGTCAGCAGCGGCACCCGTGCCTCCTTGCAGTAAAAGCTGATCGAGCTGTTGCCGGGCCTGACGAGTCTAATGTTCCGCCTTTGCGGGCGGCGTCCGGGCTGTGCGTCGTACGTCACGCGAACGGCCGTACCCAAGAAAAGCCCTGCCCATGGCATACCTGTGCCCGGCACCGCCATTGGTGCCGGGCACAGGGACTTGAAAGCGACCCCTTGGGACGCCGACGCGTTACGCGCGCCCGGCGGCCTTCTGGCTCTTGCGCGAGACGGAGTCGATGACGACCGCGCCCAGCAGCACCGCACCAGTGATCATGTACTGGATGGAGGTGTTCATGTTGAGCAGGTCCAGACCGGTCTGGATCGACTGGATGACCAGCATGCCCAGGAGGGCCGACCAGACGTTTCCGCGGCCGCCGAAGAGGCTCGTACCGCCGATGACGGCCGCCGCGATGGCGAGCATCAGCGTGTTGCCGCCACCGGCGTTCAGCGTCGCGCTCGCGGTCTGGCCGGCGAAGAACATACCGCCGACCGCCGCGAAACCGCCGGAGATGGCGAAGACGCTGATGCGGACCATGGGCACGCTGATACCGGCCCGGCGGGCCGCCTCGATGCCACCACCGACCGCGAAGATCTTGCGGCCGTACGTGGTGCGCCGCAGCACGAAGTCCACGATCACCAGGGAGGCGAGGAAGATCACCAGGGCGTTGGAGACACCGGAGGCGTTGTTCAGCACGGCCGCGGCGGCGAAGGACGCCACGGCGAGCGCCCCGACGCGCAGCAGGATCTCGCTGGTGGGCCGGAAGGGCACCCCGGCGGCCTTGCGGCGGCTCTGGTCCATGAACGAGCCCACGAGCATCGACAGGACGGCGAGGCCGGCCAGCACGTAGGCGCCGATGATGGCCTGGTCCATGAAGAAGGAGCTCTGGCCGAGCAGGTGCACCGGGCCGCTCTCGGCCGGGATGTTGATGGTGCCGCTCGAACCGAGCAGCCACAGCATCAGGCCGTTCCAGCCGAGGAAGCCGGCCAGTGTCACGACGAAGGCGGGTACGCCGATCCTGGCGAAGAACCAGCCGTGCAGCGCGCCGATGAGGACGCCGGTCACGATGGTCAGGATCAGGGACAACCAGGCGTTCATGCCGTGGTTGACCACGAACACCGCGAAGACCGTGGACGCGAGGCCGCTGACCGAGCCGACGGAGAGGTCGATCTCGCCGAGCAGCAGGACGAACACCAGGCCGATGGCGAGCATGCCGGTGGCCGAGAGGAAGTAGCTGATGTTCGACAGGTTGTCGGCGCTCAGGAACCGGTCGTTCTTCACCTGGAAGATCGTCCAGATGATGATCAGGCCGATGAAGACCGGCAGCGAGCCCAGCTCGCCGCCCTTCACCTTGCGCTTGAACTCGGTGAGGTAGCCCTTGAGGCCCTCTTCACGGACCAGCAGCCGCGGGTCGACGACGGCCACCGGAGCGGCCGTGGGGTCGTCCTTGGGAGCCACGGTGGTCTGCTGCTCCACCTCGGCGTCCGCCTTGGAAACCTTTGACGTCTCGCTCACTTCGCGGCCTCCGTGCTGCGACGCCCCGCACGACGGGTCACGGCGTTGTCCGTGGCTCCGGTGATCGCGGCGATGATCTCTTCGTGGCTGGTGTCCTTCACGGAGAAGGAGCCGTTGTTCTTGCCCAGGCGCAGGACGGCCACGGTGTCCGCGACCGCCTTCACGTCGGCCATGTTGTGGCTGATGAGGATGACGCCGAGGTCGCGCTCGCGCAGCCGCTCGACCAGGTCGAGGACCTGCGCGGTCTGCTCGACGCCGAGGGCGGCGGTCGGCTCGTCGAGGATGACGACCTTGGGGTCTCCGATCAGGGCGCGGGCGATGGCCACGACCTGGCGCTGACCGCCGGAGAGGCTGGCGATCGGGATGCGCACGCTCGGGATCCGGATGGAGAGCGTGCTCAGCAGCTCACGCGCCTTCTGCTCCATCGTCACCTCGTCGATGACGCCCCGGTGCAGCAGCTCGCGACCGAGGTAGAGGTTGCCGACCACGTCGAGGTTGTCGCACAGGGCGAGGTCCTGGTAGACCGTCGCGACGCCGAGTCCCTGGGCGTCGTGCGGCTTGTTGATGCTGACCGGCTTGCCCTCCCACTCGATGACGCCCTCATCGATGGGGTGGACACCGGCGATCGTCTTGACCAGGGTCGACTTTCCTGCGCCGTTGTCGCCCACCAGGGCGACCACTTCTCCGGCGTGGACCTCCAGCTCGACATCGGTGAGGGCCTGGACCGCACCGAATCGCTTGGAGACTCCGCGCAACGCCAGCACGGGCGTAGCGGACACGTGAACCATCTCCTTCGCCGCCTGACCGGCGGGGATGCCGCGCTCGAGAACAGGCGCGGAGGGATGTGCGAAACGCACAAGGTTTACAGGATGAACATGCGCGAATCCGCTGCGCTTGGCAACGGTTCCATCCGACGCCCGCCCCGCAGCGGGGTGTGAAGGCGGGGCAGGCGTCGGACAGGTTCGCGGGACCGCGGGGCGGTCATGACTCGGACGGCCACTCGTCGTGCGAGTGGTCCGCCCGAGATACGTGCTTACTGCAGGCCGGCGGTCTTGCAGGCCGCGGCGTAGTCCGCGGTGCAGATGTCGGCGACGGTGTAGAGACCGTCCTTGATCACCGTGTCCTTGATGTTGGCCTTGGTGACCGAGACCGGGGTCAGCAGCTGCGAGGGCACCTTGTTGCCGGAGCCGCTGGTCAGCTCCTGCGTGGCCAGGGACTTGATGTCCTTGCCCTCGAGCAGGTTGACCGCGAGCTGGGCAGCGGCGTCCGCCTCCGGCTTGAAGGCCTTGTAGACGGTGGAGGACTGGGTGCCGGCGACGATGCGCTGGATACCCGCGAGCTCCGCGTCCTGACCGGTCAGCGGGATGCCGCTGATCTTCGCACCCTTGAGGGTGTTCGCGATGCCACCGGCCATGCCGTCGTTGGCGGCGTAGACGCCCGCGATGTTCTTGGCGCCGATCTGGGTGATGGCCGCGGACATCTTCTGGGCGGCGACGGTGTCCTTCCACAGGCCGGACTGCTCGTAGGCGATGTCGACCTTGCCGTCGAGGGTCTTGTGGGCACCTTCCTTGAACTGACCGGCGTTCGGGTCGGCGTCGTCACCGTTGATCATGACGACCTTCGACTTGGTGGTGGCCTTGGAGCCGAGCGCGTCGAGCAGCGCCTGGCCCTGCAGCTCACCGACCTTGACGTTGTCGAAGGAGACGTACGCCGAGACCGGGCCCTGGGCGAGACGGTCGTACGCGACGACCTTGATGCCCTTGTCCACCGCGGTCTGGATCGAGGACTTGATGGCAGCGGAGTCCTGGGCGCTGATCACGAGGACCTTGACACCCTTGGTGATCATGCTGCTGACCTGCTGGGCCTGCTTGGCGGCGTCGCCCGCCGCGTTCGCGTACTCGACCTTGCAGTCCGCGCAGAGGTCCTTGACCTTGGCCTCGAAGAGCGGCTTGTCGAACTTCTCGTAGCGAGCGGTGACGCTGTCGGGGAGCAGAAGACCGATGGTCTTGTCGCCCGAGGAGCTGCTGCTGTCGGAGTCCTTGTCGCCGGCCTTGCCACAAGCGGCCATCGAAAGGGCCATCGAAACCGCGGCGGTGCCGATCACGACTCTGCGCATCGTTGCGTTCATTGGGGGTGCCTCCCTGACAGGGCCGCAACGCTGCGGCCGAGGTGGCTGGAAGTCAACTCGGCCGCACGTACGACGTCAAGAAGTAAATACTTAACGGGTTGGCAACGACGGGTTTCGTTCTCTAAGTGAAGGCAGGTGCCGTCGCGTGCAGCGTGCTGTCCAAAAGGGTTGAATCACCCATCTCGCTGAGCGCCAGCGCGAGTGCACCGAGCACCTCCGCACGGCCCCCAAGTGCCCCCGGGAGCACGGACAGTTGACGCGCCGCACTGGGGATGGCGTAGCGGCCCACGGACTCCCTGATCGGGCCGAGGACGAGCTCACCGGCCTCGGCGAGATCACCGCCCAGCACCACCCGGCTCGGGTTCAGCAGATTGCAGAGATTGGCCACCCCACTACCGATGTGACGGCCGACGTCGGCGATCACCCGCCGGCAGCCCGCGTCTCCGTCCCTGGCCAGCCGGACGACGCCCTCCATGGTCAGATCCGTGCCGTGGCTGGGCTGGAGGAGCGGGAGCACATAGCGCGCGGCGGCGAAGGTCTCCAGGCAGCCCCGGTTGCCGCAGCGGCAGACCGGGCCTGCTTCGTCGAGTGTGATGTGCCCGATTTCGCCCGCTGTTCCGCCAGGACCGCGATAGATCTTCCCCTCGATCACCAGGCCCGCGCCGACACCGCTGGAGACCTTGATGTAAGCAAGGTCACGCACGCCGCGGCCGCTGCCCCAGACCAGTTCACCGAGGGCGCCGAGGTTGGCGTCGTTGTCCACGTGCACGGGCACGCCGAGCCGCCCCCGCATCTCCTGCGCGGGTCTGGTGCCGCTCCAGCCCGGCAGGATGGCGGACGAGCCGAGCGTGCCGGACTCCACGTCGATCGGGCCGGGCACGCCGAGGCCGACGCCCGCGACCTTGGTGCGGTCCACACCGGTGGCCGAGATCAGGCGGTTGACCAGCTCCTCCGCCCGGTCGAAGCCCTGTGTCGAGGAGGCGTCCACATCCAGCGGTTCGGACTCCTCGGCCAGCACCTGGTGGGCGAGGTTGCCCACCGCCACCCGCAGATGGGTGTGCCCGAAGTCGACACCGATGACGATGCCGGCGTCGCCGCTCAGAGAGACGCTGCGGGCCCGGCGGCCGCCCGCCGAGGTGGGCGTGACCTCGACCGTTCCGCCGTCCTTGAGTTCACGGACGATATTGGAAACCGTCGCCGCGGACAGCCCCGTGGTCCTCGCGATCTCCGCCTGGGTGAGCGATCCCGCCAGCCGCACGGCTCGCACGACCCGCTCCAGGTTGGCTCGGTGCAGTGACGACTGCGACCCGGGAGTCTCCACGACGACCTCCTGCGCGCGGGACCGCATCGATGAGGCCCCGTCCATGTCCAACTAGTGAACTCTAAGCTGAGCCGTTCGGGTCGCCTCCCGTCAAGAGGTTGAACAGTATCCGGGGTCTTGCGCACCGCGGCGCACACCGTCCCCGATCATGGGAACGGTGTGCGCACAGCCGGTTCCGAAGCGCTACTTGAGCGCCCCCGCGGTGAGCCCCTGCACCACCTGCCGCTGGAAGACGATGTACGCCGCGAGTACGGGCAGCATCGCCATGACCAGGCCGGCGAAGAGGCCGGACCAGTCGCCCTTGTAACCCTGGCTGGCCGCGAGCTGCACCAGGCCCTGGGTGAGCACCCGCTTGTCCGGGTCGGTGTTGAGCACCGTCGGGAGCATGTACTGGTTCCACTGCCCGAGGAAGTTGAAGATCCCCACGCTGATCAGACCGGGCTTGGCCATCGGCAGCATGATCTGGAAGAACGTCCGGGAGTGCGAGGCCCCGTCGACGAAGGCAGCCTCCGCCACCGAAGCCGGCAGGGTGCGGAAGAACGCGGTCAGGAAGAAGACCGTGAACGGCAGCGAGTAGGCGATGTAGACCAGGATCAGGCCATGGATGGTGTTCAGGAGGCCCATGTTGTTCACGACGTAGAAGAGCGGGACCAGCGCGAGCATGATCGGGAAGCTCATGCCGCCGATGAACAGGTAGTAGATGAAGCGGTTGCCCGGGAAGTCGAACCGGGCCAGCACGTACGCGGCCATCGAGCCGAGCGCCAGGGTGCCGATGAGCGAACCGCCCACCACCAGAATGGTGTTGAGGAAGTAATCGCTCATGTTGGCGTCGGTCCAGGCCCGCGCCCAGTTGTCGAAGTGCAGCTTGTCCGGCAGCGCCCAGGGCGAGCTGAAAATGGAGCTGTCGTCCTTGAAGGACGTCATCACCGCCCACAGCAGCGGCAGCACGACCATGAACGCCCAGAGGATGAGCATGCCGTGGGAGAAGACATTGAGGACGTTGCCCTCCTTCTTCCCCTTCGTGGGCGCGCCGGCCGCGATGTCGGCCTTGGTGACGGGGGCACCGGACTCGGCCGGTACGGAGGCGGGGGTATCGGTCGTCTTCATCTGCTCAGTACTCCAGCCGCTCGCGCCGGCCCAGTCGCATCACGATCGCCGCGAAGGCCAGCGTGACGACGAGAAGGGCGACGCCGATGGTGGTCGCGTAGGCGGCCTGACCGTCACGGAACGCCTTCTGGTACACGTACAGGACCATGACGGTGGTCGAGTAGTCGGGACCGCCGGGCCCGGTCGTCATGATCTGTACGACCGCGAACGACTCGGCGCCCAGCGCGAGGATGCCCATGTAGACCCAGCCGGACTGCACCGTGTCCCAGAGCAGGGGCAGGGTGATCCGGAAGAACGTGGTGGCGCGGCTCGCCCCGTCGAGCAGCGCGGCCTCGTACAGGTCCGCCGGGATGGAGGCCATACCGGCGGAGAAGAGGACCACGAAGAAGCCGACCGAGGACCAGACGAGCACCGCCATCACGCACCACAGGGCGAGGCTCGGGTCGCCCAGCCAGAGCGGCTGGACGCTGTCGAGCCCGATGCCCCGCAGCAGGGAGTTGATCGCGCCGCTGTCCGGGTTGTACGCGAAGGCGAACAACAGGGCGACGATCGCGATCGAGAGCACCTGCGGGAAGAAGTAGACGATCTTGTAGAAGGAGGAGCCGCGAACGCCGGAAATCACCGGACCGCCCCTCCTTCTCCGTCCGCCCACATTGATCATGAAGGAGAAGAACAGCGCCAGGCTGATCGTCACCAGCGGCAGCACCAACGCGAACAGCAGGCTGTGCTTCAACGACTTCCAGAAGATGTCGTCGTGGAACATCCTTTTGTAGTTGTCGAAGCCGACCATCTTGAATTCGGGGCTCAGGCCGGTCCAGTCCGTGAACGAGTAGTAGATGGACTGGATGAACGGCCACACCACGAAGAGCGCGTACAGTCCGAGGGGCAACGCCAGGAACCCCACAATGAACCGGTACTTGCCGTGCTGCATCGCCACTCCGGTGCCGTGAAGGTGCTTGTCAGTGGTCGTGGTTACTGGTGCTTGTAGTGCTTGATCGACGTGTCCTTGGCGGCCGCGTCGGCGAAGCCCTGGATCTTCTTGATGGCCTCCGCCGGGGTGAGACGGCCGGCCATCATCTCGCCGAGGCCCGCCACACCGATCTGCTCCTTCTGCAGCTGCACGTACCAGTCCTGGAGCCGCGGGTTCAGGACGTTGTCCCCGGCCAGCTTCAGCGCCGCGACACCGGACGTGAGGCCCGGGGTCAGGGTTATCCCGGTGGTGCCGCCGTTGAACGCGGTCAGCGACTTCACCTTGCTGGTGAAGTTCTTCGAGGACGCCTCGCTGAGCATGATGCGCAGCTGTTCCATGCCACCCTCGGAGTTCTTCGCCTTGGCCGGCACGACGAAGGGCTCGCCACCGGACGCCCAGATGGTGCCGAAGGGCATCTTGTCGGAGCTGTCGAGGCCGGTGGGCGCGGAGACGGCGAGGTTGAAGTCCTTCGGGATGACGTTCGCCGACTCGTTCTCCACCCAGGAGCCGTTGGGGATGAACAGCGCCTTGCCCTTGGCCCACGCGGTCTGCGACTGGATGTGGTCGATACCGGGGGTGCCCTTGAGGATGTAACCCTTCTTGTAGAGCTCGTAGTAGGCGTCGAAGCACGCCTTGACGGCCGGGTGCTTCCAGGCGTTCGGCTCGAGGTTGTCGATGGCGTCGAGGACCTCCCGGCCGCCGACCTTGCCGATCATCGGGTAGAGCGAGAAGGGGAGGTAGTACGGATACTTGCCCGCGTACGTCCAGCCCGCCATGCCCTTCTTCTTGGCCTTCTCGCACACGGCGAGCATCTGGTCCCAGGTCTGCGGGTACTCCGCGTCGAGGGAGTCCAGGGCCTTCTGCGAGTACCAGACGCCGTACACCGTGTAGGCGTAGTACATGATCCAGACAGGGTCGCCGTCGAACTGGCCCATCTCCACGATGCCGGGGCGCAGCGTGTCGCGGACCTTCTTGTTCGGGTCGTCGTAGGACGGGGCGTCCAGGAGCGGGGTGAGGTCGGCGAGCTGCTTCTTGCCCACCAGGACGCCCATGTCCATCTGCTCGGCGCCGGAGTTGTCGATCAGGTCCGGCGGGGTGCCCTGGTTGAAGCGGGGCTGCAGCGTGGACTGGATCTTCTGGGTGGCGGTGAACTTCACCTTCACCTTGGGGAAGTTCTTCTGGTAGACCTTCACGGCGTCCTGGGCGTACTCCTTGCCGAAGCCGCCGTCGAAGAGGACGAACTCCATCCCCGCGGTGTCATTCACACCCAGGGGGTTCTTGGCGGTCTTCTCACCGGTCTTGGCCTTGTTCCCGTTGTCGTCGCCGCCGCTGCTGGCACAGGCGGACAGGAAGCTCATCGTCGGTACGGAGATCAAGCCGAGCGCGGCGGACCGCTTGATCAGATCGCGGCGGCCGACACCCGCGGTGCCGTTGTTCTCGGCGGAAGTGGATCCCATGCTCAAGTCCTCGCCTTCTCCAGGACTCAGGCGGTGAACCGGATCCTCCCCGGCACCGCGGTCAGGTCAAGCAGGGTCGTGCAGGAAGTGCGGATCGTGAAGAACGGATCGGGTGAATCGCCGACAGGTATAGTCCACTTCCCGTCAACGGAGCAAGATCGAATGCAGGGTTGGCCAATGGTCTTATCCGAGTTGAGACCTCGCGGAAATATGAGCGGCCTGTGACCGCCTTGCTGGAAAAATCCGCGACATAGGCCCCGAATGCCACAGGCAACGCCCTTGACATCACAAGTCACTTGACCCCCTACGGGTCCCTGCGCCCGGCGTTGACAACGTTGTCCAGTACATGAAGGACTCCCTCGGATGCGGCACAGAGCCCGGCACGGACGGGGTACGGCGGTCGTCTTCGCGGCCGCCTTCGTCATGGCGGTGGGTTCGCGGGGGGCCGCGGTCGCGCTGCCCGCGGTCGCGCGGGCGGACCAGGAGTTCACCTCCTCGTTCGAGGCGGGCGACCGGGCGCCGGACTGGCTCAACACCGTCGACACGGCACCGGACGGCACCCGACGGGCCTCGGGCGTCGACGGCGGCTACCGCACCGGCATCCCGGGCAACGTGACCGACCACGTCACCGACGTGCGGGCCGGCGCCGAGAACACGGCCGGTGGCGAGGTGAAGGAGAACCTCGCCGACGGCGAGCCGGGCACCAAGTGGCTGACCTTCGAGCCCACCGGCTGGGTCGAGTTCGACCTCGACGAGCCGCTCAAGATCGTGACGTACGCCCTCACCTCCGCCGACGACTTCGCCGAACGCGACCCGAAGGACTGGACCCTCCAGGGCTCCAAGGACGGCAAGGACTGGAAGACCCTCGACACCCGCTCCGGCGAGACCTTCTCCGAGCGGTCGCGGACGAAGTCGTACGACCTCGCCCAACCGGCCGCCGCGTACCGGCTGGACGTCACGAGGAACAACGGCGCCTCCGGCATCCTCCAGCTCGCCGACGTCCAGTTCTCCACGGGCGGCAGCGGCGGGCTACCGGCTGGTCCTGGACGGCGAAGCCACGCTGACGGAGGTCGAGTTGCTGGCCTGATCCGGTAATTCGCGGAAGTCGCCGGGTACCCCACGCGTGTCTCGTGTCCCACAATTGACGTGCCGCCCGGTGCACACCCGGCGGCACGTCGATGGCAGGGGGGCGAAGCACGGATGAGTATCAGCAGACGGCTCACGGGACTGCTCGCGGGAGCGGTCCTGACGGTGGCGGCGGCCTTGTTCGGCACGGCCGCGCCCGCCCAGGCCTACAGCCCGAACCCCACGTTCCACGCGTACTACTACGACACCGACAACTGCCCGTGCAGCGGCGGGAACCTCACCGACCCGTTCGACAACACCTACTTCGCGAACGACGCCGGCGGGCTGGCCGTCAAGATGGAGCTCGTCGACGACGGCTGGTTCGTCGGCAAGGTGGAGTTCCATCCCTACGACGAGAAGCTCTGGGTCTACGACACGAAGAACGACGGTGACACCTTCTACGTCGCCGTCGGCTACACGTCCGGCGGCACCTACCACGACCTGGGCACCTTCAACGCGCCGGGTACGTCGGAGACCGTGGACCTCACGGTCCTCGACTTCGACATCCCGGAGGGCGCGTACGTGGACATCAGCGTCTACGACGAAGCGGGCCGTTCCGACCTCATCGGTGCCGCGCGCGGCACCGGCGCGGCCATCGCCTAGAAGACCAGGACCCGTCCTGGATCCACACACCCCGGAGGGATTCATGCCGCTGCCCGTGCCCGTCCTGTCGGAGGGCGTCGACCCCGCCTGGCTGCCGCCCGCCGCCTTCCGGGCGCTCGGCAGCCGGCGGACCCTGATCCGCGGATCGGGTCCGCTGGTGGAGACGGTCCGCAGCGAAGTGGCCGACGCCTGCGGGCGGTTCGGGGGCCGGATCGTGCGGGACACCGAGCCGCACGACCTGATGCTGGAGCTGACCGGGGACCCTCTCGGGGACGACGAGGAGTTCGTGTTCGGGCGCGAGGACGGCCGTACGACCGTCCTCGCGTCCGGCCAACATGGTCTGCTGCATGGCCTGTTCCACGTCGTACGGCTCGGCGAGGACGCGTTCCGGGGCGACCGGCGGCGTGAGGTGCACCGTCCGGCGCTGGCGCTGCGGATGGTGGACCACTGGGACAACGTGGCCGTGCACCCGGTCATGGGCCAGGTGGAGCGCGGGTACGCGGGCGGGTCGCTGTTCTGGGAGGACGGGCGGGCCCGCGGTGAGCTGGAGCGCGTACGGGCCTACGGCAGGCTGCTCGCGGCCTGCGGGATCAACGCCGTGGCCGTCAACAACGTCAACGTGCACGAGACCGAGGCGCACCTGCTCACCGACCGGATCGGCGACGTCGCCGCGATCGCGGACGCCTTGCGGCCGTACGGGATCCGGACGCATCTGTCGGTCACCTTCGCCGCGCCGGTCGTGCTCGGCGGTCTGCCCACGGCCGATCCGCTGGACGAGTCGGTGCGGGAGTGGTGGGCGCGGGCGGTACGCGATGTGTACGGGGCGATCGGGGACTTCGGCGGGTTCGTCGTGAAGGCGGACTCGGAGGGCCAGCCGGGCCCGTTCACCTACGGCCGCTCGCACGCGGACGGCGCGAACATGCTGGCCGCCGCCCTCGCCCCGCACGGCGGCACCGTGCACTGGCGGGCCTTCGTCTACAACCACACGCAGGACTGGCGGGACCGCTCGACGGACCGGGCGCGGGCCGCGTACGAGCATTTCGCGCCGCTGGACGGTGAGTTCGCCGCCAACGCCGTGCTCCAGGTCAAGCACGGCCCCATGGACTTCCAGGTGCGCGAGCCCGTCTCACCCGTACTCGGGGCCATGCCGCGGACCCGGCTGGCAGTGGAGGTGCAGGCCACGCAGGAGTACACCGGGCAGCAGCGGCACGTGTGCTGGCTGGGACCGATGTGGAGCGAGGCGCTGCGGTTCCGGCCGGAGGGCGACGGGGGCCCGGAGGTCGGGGAGCTGGCGGACGGGCTGGTCGCGGTGTCCAACGTCGGCGACGACCCGTTCTGGACCGGACATCCACTGGCCCAGGCCAATCTGTACACCTTCGGGCGGCTCGCCTGGCAGCCGGCCGCGGATCCCCACCGGGTGCTGGACGAGTGGATCGGGCTGACCTTCGGCCCCGCCCAGGAACACCTGGCCGCCGGCCTGCGCACGGTCCTGTCCGGCTCCTGGCGGACGTACGAGAAGTACACCGCCCCGCTCGGCGTGGGCTTCATGGTGCAGCCGGGCCACCACTACGGGCCCAGCGTCGACGGCTACGAGTACAGCCCCTGGGGCACCTACCACTTCGCCGACCGGGACGGCATCGGCGTCGACCGCGGCGCCGCCACCGGCACCGGCTACGCGGCGCAGTACGGCAAGCCGTGGGCGGAGGTCTACGAGTCGCCGGACACCTGCCCCGACGAGCTGCTGCTGTTCTTCCACCATGTGCCGTACGGGCATGTCCTGCACAGCGGGAAGACGGTGATCCAGCACATCTACGACACGCACTTCGAGGGCGTGGCGGAGGTCGAGGAGGCCCGGCGCGTGTGGGCGGGGCTCGCGGACCTGATGGACCCGGCGCGCCACGCGCGGGTGGCGGAGCGCTACGAGGAGCAGCTCCGCGGGGCCCGCGAGTGGCGCGACCAGATCAACAGCTATTTCCTGCGCAAGTCGGGGATCCCGGACCGGCACGGCCGCCGGATCTACCTCTGATCCTGCGCGACCGCCAGGTGGGCGGGAATCTCCCGGCGTCGGCAGCCGGGAGAGCACCTCACTGTACGCGCAGCACCGCCACGCCCAGCGGGTCCAGGGTGAGGGGCTCGTCCCGCTCGATCCGTTTGCCGGTGAGCAGGTCGGTGGCGGTGGTGTGGGCGGTGAGGTGGGCCGCGGCCGGGGCGTGGTTGAGGAGGAACAGCAGGACGGTGCCGTCGGGGGTGACGCGGGTCGCGGTCTCCAGGTCCGGCTGGTCCGCGTACGGGCCGATCAGGTCGTGGCGGCTGAGGACGCGGCGGACGATCCGGTCGACGCCGGGCTGGTCGAGGGCGGTCGCCACGTACCAGCCCTCCCCCGCGCCGAAGGCGTTCCGGGTGACCGCCGGGGTGCCCGCGTAGAAGTCCAAGCCGTACGTGCCGACCGGTTGGGCGCCGCGCAGCTGCACGATCTCGAAGACCAGACGTGCCTCGACCTGCGCGTCCTCCAGCAGCACCGGCTGCACGACGTCCGCCGGACGGGAGTCCCACTCGTCGATGCGGATGCCCATGAGGGGGGCGAGAGGGCCGGGGAGGTCGGTGAGGAAGGCGCGGTCGTGCTCGTCGGAGCGGGCGGTGAGGAAGGTCGCGAGGACGCTGCCGCCGCGCCGGGCCACCGCCTCCAGGCGTTCGGCGAGGTCGCCCTTGACCAGGTGGAGCGCGGGGGCCAGGACCACGTCGTACGGCGTGAGGTCGGCGGTCACCGGGACCACGTCGACGTCGGCGCCGGCCTCGCGGGCGGCCCGGTAGTAGGCGTGCACCACGTCGACGTAGCGCACCAGCCGGGAGGGGCCGTCGGAGATCTCCAGCGCCCACCAGCTGTCCCAGTCGAAGAGGAGCGCCGTCCGGGAGGGAGTGCGGGCACCGAGGGTCGCGTCGCCGAGCTCGGCCAACTCACGGCCCACATCGGCCACTTCACGGAACACCCGGGTGTCGTCGCGGCCCGCGTGGCCGATCACCGCCCCGTGGTACTTCTCGCAGGCACCGCGCGAGGCGCGCATCTGGAAGTAGAGGGCGGCGTCCGCGCCATGGGCGATGGCCTGCCAGGTGGCGAGGCGGAGTTCGCCGGGACGCCGGAGCGGGTTGACGTCGCGGCAGGCGGTGGTGGACGGGGTCTGCTCCATGAGCCAGAACGGGGCGCCGTCCTTCAGACCGCGCATCAGGTCGTGCGCGAGGGCCGGCTGGGTGGGCGGGGCGTCGAGGGGCGGGTAGCTGTCCCAGGAGGCGAAGTCGAGGTGGGGCGCCCAGCGGTGGTAGTCGAGCGGGCGGTACAGGCCCATGAAGTTGGTGGTGACGGGGGTGTCCGGGTCATGGGCACGGATGGCGTCCTTCTCGGCGGTGAAGCAGCCGAGCAGGGCGTCGGTGATGAAGCGCTGGTAGTCGAGGGTGATGCCCTGGAACGCGGTGTGGTCGGGGCCGCGCCAGTGCTCGGTGAGGGCGCTCGGCGGCTCGATCTCGGCCCAGTCGGTGTAGCGGTGCGACCAGAAGGTGGTCCACCAGGCGTCGTTGAGGGCGTCGAGGGTGCCGTGCCGGTCGCGCAGCCAGTCCCGGAAGGCCTCCGCGCACAGATCGCAGTAACAGGCACCGCCGTACTCGTTGTTGATGTGCCAGGTGATCAACGCCGGGTGGTGCGCGTACCGTTCGGCGAGACGGCCGGCCAGGGCGGTGGCCAGGCGGCGGTAGGCGGGTGAGCTGGGGCAGAAGTTGTGCCGCTGGCCGTAGCGGTGGCGGCGGCCCTCGAAGTCGGTGCGGTTGACCTCGGGGTACGCGCGGGCCAGCCAGGGCGGGAGGGCGGCGGTGCCGGTGGCGAGACAGACCTGGCGGCCCTCGGCCGCGGCACGGTCGAGGATGCGGTCGAGGACCGTGAAGTCGTAGGTGTCCTCGGCCGGCTGGGTGAGGGACCAGGAGAAGACGCCGACGGTGAGCGTGTCGATGCCGGCCGTCGTGAACAGGCGGTGGTCCTCCTCCCAGACGGTCTCCGGCCACTGTTCCGGGTTGTAGTCGCCGCCGTACCGGATCTTGTGGGTCATGCGGTGAAGTCCTCCTGGGTCTCGGCGATCACCCCACGGCTGCTGTGCAGCAGGGAGAGCAGGAGCGGGGCGGCCAGCAGGGCGGGCAGGGCCTCGGTCAGCACGGCGGTCATGGCGGCCGTCAGGACGAGCAGGGAAGCGGCGCCGAGGGTGGCGCGGCCGTGCCGGAACAGGAAGTACCCGGCGAGGCGGGCGGTGTCCCGGCCGCGGAACGCGAACAGCGAGGTGAGCACGAGCGCGTGGGCGCCCCACAGGAGGGAGCCCACGCCGATGCCCCCGAGCAGGACCGCCCACCAGCCGGGCAGTCCGGTGGCGGAGAAGTGGGTCAGGGTGAAGGCGATCACGGTGAGCCAGGCGAGCAGCGGCGCCCACAGCTTCAGGGCGGGCAGCGCGTTGAGGCGCCAGCCGCGCCAGTAGCTGCGGGCGGGGTGCAGGTCGGTGAGGTCGCGGTCGCGGTGGTGGAGGGCGTACAGGGCGGCGGACACGGCCGGGCCGAGGGGCAGCAGGCATACGGCGGCCAGCGGCAGGTTGGCCGGGTCGGTGCCCACGAGCAGCAGTCCGGCCAGACCGGGTGAGGCGGCGGCGAGCAGCAGGGCCCCGACGGTGACCAGGGTGTGGATCAGCGCGGCGGCACGGGAGAGGAGGCCGTCGCCGAACGCGGTGGTCTGAGGCGCACTCACCGGGAGACCTCCCGTCCGAGCAGCCGGCGCTCGTCCCACCAGGGCGGGGCTTCCTCCACGACCGGGGTCACCTCGACGAGGGTGATCTCGTGACGGCCGAGCGTCAGGTCCAGGTCCACCCGGCCGTCCTCGACGGGCAGCCGCGAGTGCCGGCGGGCGGGCTCGGCCGCCTCGTGCAGGACGTCGAGCTGGTGCGGCCTCGGGGAGCGGGGGCTGCCCATGCGCTGCCAGGCGGTACGGGCGTTGCCGTGCTCCTCGTCCACCACGGACCGCCGTACGAACGCCTCCGCGGCGCCGAGCGGGACGGACAGGCGCAGGCGGTGCCGCTCCGGCCCGGGTGTCTCGCCGCTCGCGTCGACGGGCGCCCAGGCGAGGACGGTCACCCGGCCGTCGGCGTGCCGGGTGACCAGGTGGTCGTCGCCACGGGCGAGCAGGTCGGGGCCCATGCGGGCCATGAAGGCGTACAGGTGGTAGGTCGGCTTCTTCACCTGGCGGTGGGTCAGCAGTCCGAAGCCCCCGTGGAAGAGCGCGGTCGGTATGCCGGTCTCCTCGAAGACGTCACTGAAGGTCCAGTACGAGAAGGAGTCGACGTGGTCGCCGCCGGCGGCGAGCACCGGCGCCAGGTACGCGGCGTGGAACGCGGTGTCGTGAACGGGATTGTCGGGGCGGTACGAGGAGTTGAACTCCGTTATGTAGGCGGGCAGTTCGGCCAGGCGACTGCCCTTCAGGCGATCGCGGGTCGCGGCGAACTGGTCGAGCAGGCCGGTCGCCGGGGCCAGCGTCTGGTGCACGCCGAACGGCACGTGCTGAGCGGGTCCCGAGGTGTAGGCGTGCTTCGACACGAAGTCGACGGGAACCTCGCGGCGCTCGGTGAACTCGGCGAACCGCTCCAGCCAGTCGTCCGCGCCGGGCGAGAGGGCCGGGCCGCCTACCTGCAGCGAGGCGTCCACCTCCTTCACGGCGTGCGCGCTCACCTCGTACAGCCGGTGGTAGGCCGCCTCGTCCGCGCCCTCCCAGAAGTCGGGCAGGTTGGGCTCGTTCCACACCTCGATCGGCCAGGTGCGCACCTCGTCGAGGCCGTAGCGGTCGACGAGGTGGGTGAGCGTGGCACGGACCAGGTCGGCCCACTCCCGGTGCGAGCGGGGCGGGGTGACATTGCCCCGCCACCAGAACACGGTCTGCTCACCAGAGGCCAACTCACCCGGCATGAAGCCGAGTTCGAGGAAGGGGCGGATGCCGAGCCCCAGATAGGCGTCGACGACCTGGTCGACGTGGGTGAAGGAGTGCCGAACCCGGCGGGTGCCCTCCCACTCGTACGGCCGATGAACACCCATGCCGTCGCTGAGCAGCCCGTGCCCCCGGATGTACCGGAAGCCGATCTCGCGTTGGAGGAGCTTCAGCGAGTCCTGGTAGTCGGCGCGCAGGGCGAGGTCGAGGCGGCCGGTGCCGACGCAGTGACGCCAGGCGTCGGGGAACCGGCCACTCGGCTCGGCGGGGACGCGGATCATTCGTTGTCCTTCTTGAAGCGTTCCGACGCCTTGTTGTGCATGTCGACGAACTGCTGCATGTTCTTCGCCTTCAGCTCGCTGACGTACGAGTCCCATTCGGACATCGGGCGCTTGCCGAGGACGAACTTGAGCGTGTTCTGGGTGACGTGGTCCCTGAGCGGTGTCTCCCAGAGCGTCGCCTGCTCCTGTTCCACGGACTGCAGCGGGTGGGCCGGCCCGATGGGCAGTTGCTCACGCTGGGCCATGGCGTCCTGGAACTTCTTCTCGTCCGGGCTGAACGAGGAGGAGACGAGTTCCCAGCTGCCGCCGTAGGTGAAGACGCCGTTGAAGAAGCCGTAGTCCTTCTGCAGGTCCTTCGGGGCGTCCGGGTCGGAGCCCATGAGGCTGATGCCGTCCTTCAGCTGGTACTGGCTGCCGGAGCGGGTGTACGTGACGCCCTCGACGCCCCACTTGGAGAACTGCTGCCCCTCGTCCGAGTACCAGAGCCAGTCCACGAACTGCATCATCGCGACGAAGCTGTCGCTCTTCAGCGCCTTGCTGGAGACCATGACGCCGTTCTCCAGCCGGGCGCCGCTCAGCACCACCGGACCGGCGGGCCCGAGCGGCACCGGGATCATCTCGATCTTCGCGCCCTTGACCTGCTTCTCCAGGTTGTAGCGGTAGTTCTGCACCAGCTCCTGCGGGTTGGCGCTGATCGCGAAGCACTTCTCGCCCAGCAGCTTCTGCACCGCGTCGTCGTCGGTCTGGGTGAAGCTCTCCGGGTCCACCAGCTTCTCGGCGACCAGTTTCCGCACGTACTCGAGCATCTGCCGGAAGGCGTCCGTCGCGCCGGTGAAGACGAACTTCTGCGCGTCCGCGTCCCAGCTGATGTTGTCGTACGTCCAGCCGGCTCTGACGCCGTACGCCTGGCCGAGATAGCTGAACAGCGCGGCGGCCGGGTAGGGCGTGTTCTTGCTCCAGCGGTCGGAGAACGGGTAGCGGTCCGGGTACTCCTCCCTGATCGCCTTGAAGACCGTGTACACCTCGTCCCAGGTGGTGGGCAGGGCCAGGCCCAGCTTGTCGAGGACGTCGGTGCGCAGCGACAGCGAATAGCCGGACTTGACCTTCTCGTGCAGGCCGGGCAGCAGGTAGAACTTGCCGTCGGACTGGCGGATGGAGTCGAGCTCCGGCTCCAGCTTCCACCGCTTCACCTTGTCGAGGAAGTTGGGCATGAGCTTCACGTAGTCGCTGACCGGGAGGATCGCGCCCGACGAGACGAACGCGACCTCCGAGGGGTGGTAGGTCTTGGGGATCAGGAACGGGGCATCGCCCGAGCCGATGAGGACGCTGCGCTTCTTCTCGTAGTCCGCCAGGGGGACGGAGACGGTCTTCAGGGTGACGCCGGTGCGCTTGACGAGTTCCTTCCAGAACAGCCAGCTGCTCTTCATCGGATAGACCGGGTTGTCGTTGTGCAGGACCGAGAAGGACAGCGCCTTGGCCGCCTTGAACTGCTGGCCGGCGCGGTACTCCTTCATCGCGCCGTTCTGCTTCTTCGACAGGTCCTTGGAGTCACCACCACCGTCGTCGCCGCTGCCGCAGCCGGTGAGAGTGGCGAGGCCGACGAAACCCGCGGCGGCCAGGATCTGACGCCGCGACAGTTGCCCTGCGTTCTGCACTGGAACTCCCTTGTTCTGTACGTCGATTGAGGGGCGGTATCTGTCAGCCCTTGACCGCGCCGAGCATCACGCCGGAGACGAAGTAGCGCTGCACGAACGGGTACACGCTGAGGATGGGCAGCGAGGTCAACACGATCGTGACGGCCTGGATGTTCGCCCCGACCTGGCTGAGCTGCGCGTCGGTGGCGCCGGCGTTGCCGCCCGTGGTGGCGCCGGAGATGAGGTTGCGCAGATAGACGGTGGCCGGCATCAGCTCGGACTTGTCCATGTAGAGGAAGGCGCTGAACCAGGAGTTCCAGAAGGACACCGAGTAGAAGAGCACCATGGTCGCGACGACCGCCTTGGACAACGGCAGCACGATACGCAGCAGGATGCCGTACGTACTCAGGCCGTCGAGCTCCGCGGCCTCCTCCAGATCGCTCGGCAGGCTCTCGAAGAACGCCTTCATCACCAGGAGGTTGAAGACGCTGATCGCGTTCGGGAGGGCGATCGCCCAGACGCTGTTCTTCAGACCGAGGCTGGTGACCAGGACGTAGTTCGGGATCAGACCGCCGGTGAAGAACATCGTGAACACGGCGACACCGACGAGGAAGCCGCGGCCCCTGAGGTGCTTCTTCGACAGGACGTAGGCGTAACACGTCGTCAGGACCATCGCCACGGCGGTGGACACGACCGTGTAGAACACGGTGTTGCCGTAGTTCCGCCAGAACATCGAGTCCTCGAACACGATCTTGTACGTGGTGAGGTTGAACCCCTTGGGCCACAAGGCGACTTCGCCGGCGCGGATCTGCCGCTCCCCGCTGAACGAGCGGGCGACGATGTTGACGAAGGGGTACAGGGTCACGACCACGACCAGGGTGAGGATCACCCCGTTGATCCCCTGGAAGACGCGGTAACCGCGCGTGGGCCGGTTGACGCTCACCACAGGCTGGTCCCCACTGTGCGACGCGAGAGCTGGTTGGCGGACGTGATCAGGAACAGGCCGATGATCGCCTCGAACAGGCCGATGGCGGCCGCGTAGCTGAAGCTGTTGGACTCGACACCCGCGCGGTACAGATACGTCGAGATCACGTCGGAGGTCGGATAGGTCAGCGGGTTGTACAGCAGCAGGACCTTCTCGAAGCCGACCGCCATGAACGTGCCGATGTTGAGGATCAGCAGCGTGATCATGGTGGGGCGGATACCGGGCAGGGTGACGTGCCAGATCTGCTGCCAGCGGTTGGCGCCGTCGATACGGGCGGCCTCGTACAGGTCCTCGTCGATCGTGGTGAGCGCGGCGAGGTAGAGGATCGTGCCCCAGCCGGCGGTCTGCCAGATCTCCGAGCCGACGTAGATCGTGCGGAACCACTCGGGTTCCTGGATGAAACGGATCGGGTCGTGGCCGAGGGCGCCGAGCAGATGGTTGACGGGCCCGTCGGTGGCGAGCATCTGCATGGTGATGCCCGCGACGATCACGATCGACAGGAAGTGCGGGAGGTACGACACCGACTGCACGAACCGCTTCAGGGACCGCCGGCGGACCTCGTTGAGCAGCAGGGCCAGCACGATGGGGATCGGGAAGCAGAACACCAGCGTCAGGCCGCCCAGCCACAGGGTGTTGCGGAACACCTGCCAGAAGGTGGGGTCCGACAGGAACATACGCACATAGCGCAGGCCCACCCACTGCTCGCCCAGGATCGAGCCGCCCGGCTCGAAGCGGCGGAAGGCGATGACGTTTCCGATCATCGGCAGATAACGGAAGACCAGGAAGAACAGCAGCGGCAGCACGGCCAGCGAGTACAACTGCCAGTCGCGGCGCAGCGCCTGCCGCCAGCCACGGCGCGCGGAAGGGCGCGCGGAACGGGAGACAGCCCTCTTCGTGGGCGGCGGGTCCTGGGTGTTGGGTGGTGGAGCCGGCGTGGTGGAGGTGCTCATGCTCTGATCTCCCGTGGCGTGGGTGGAACTGAGGCAGTACGCGTGCGCAAGGTCGGGCCCACACCGGGGACGCCGGACCGAAACTTTCAGGCACTTACCGGTAACTCTGCGGCAACGTAAGGGCACCTGGAAAGCGCTGTCAATGGGTGATGCACGGGGGAAGCCGAGACGTTCATGTGGCGTTGCAGTCGCTTACGAGCGGGGTAGAACAGCGCAGTTGGCTGCTACGGTCTCCCGGAAATTTCTGGAACACGACCGCAACGATCGACTCCTGCGAGGTGCCGCCGTGCCCGCGTTCGACCTGCCGCCGGGGGAACTGGAAGCCCACCGGCCGCTGCCCGAAGAGCCGCCCGACTTCGACGCGTTCTGGCGCGACACCCTCAAGGAGGCAGCACAGACGGACCCGCTGGTGTCGGTGCTGCCGGTCGAGACCGGGCTGCGGCTGACGGAGAGCTGGGACGTGACGTTCCGGGGCTTCGCCGGGGACCCGGTACGCGCCTGGTTCAGCCGGCCGGCCGGGGTGCGCGAGCCGCTCCCGGCCGTCGTCGAGTACGCCGGCTACGGGCGCGGCCGCGGCCTTCCGCACGAGCGGCTGACCTGGGTGAACGCCGGGTATGCGCATCTGCTGATGGACAATCGCGGCCAGGGCGACCAGTACGGCAACGGCGGCGCCACCCCGGATCCGCACGCCACCGCGCCGGGCGGCCCGGGCCCGGCGGCACGCGGCCTGCTCGACCCCCGGGACCACCACTACCGCCGGCTGATCACGGACGCGGTGCGCGCGGTGGCCGCGGTGCGCGCACTGCCCGGCGTGGACGCCACGCGGACCGCGGCCGTCGGCAACAGTCAGGGCGGCGGGCTCGCCCTGGCCGTCGCGGGACTCGTCCCCGACCTCGCGGCGGCCCTGGTCACGGCTCCGCTGCTGTGCGGCATCCGCCGCGCCCTGGACCTCACGGACGCGAGCCCCTACGGCGAGATCACCGCCTACCTCTCCGTCCACCGCGGCAGCGAGCAGGCCGCCTACCGCACCCTCGCCTACCTGGAGGGCATCTCCTTCGCCCGGCGCGCTCACGCCCCGGCCCACTTCGGCGTCGGTCTGCGGGACACGGTGTGCCCGCCGAGCGGCGCGTACGCCGCCTTCAACCGCTACGCGGACCTGACCGGCGCGGACCCCCGCAAGGAGATCCACGCCTATCCGTTCAACGGTCACGAAGGCGGCGACGCGGTGCATGTGCGCCGCCAACTGCTGTGGCTGCGGGAGGTACTGGAGGACACTCCACCGTCGGCGTGAAGACGTGCGGGCCCCGCGTTCCCCGGCGACTTGGTGTGATCCCTCCGGACCAGGGGTCGCACCAAGTCGCTTGACATCGTTGTCCGTTGAGGCGGTAGAGTCATGTACGGACAACTCGACAACGTTGTCGCATCGCGGGGTCACCGAAGCCACGTTCCATCCGGTCACGCCCAACTCCCCCCGTGGGACCGACCGGCTCGCGGACCCGGTGGGCATCGGCTCACCGCCCACCGGGTCCGCCCAGAGCGGCGGTTCAGCCGACCCGACAGGGTAGATCGGTCGCGCTGTCACCGCCGGAGCCGGAGACGACGTAACCGAAGGTCGTACTCTGGCCCGGACTCAGTGAGCCGTTCCAGTCGGCGTTGTGGACCATCACGTCCTGTCCGCTGTATGTCGCGTTGCCGCTCCACAGACTGGCCACCGACTGGCCGCTCGGCAGCGTCCAGTCGACCATCCAGCCCAGCATCGGGACGTCGCCGGAGTTGGTGACGGTCACCTCCGACTGGTAGCCGCCGTTCCAGCTGTTGGTGGTCGTGCGGGTGGCGGTGCAGGCGCCCGGCACGGGGTCGGTCGGGTTGCCCGGGTCGTGGATGCCCGTCACCTCGCCGTTGCCGCCGTCGAAGACGACGTCGGAGCAGGAGTAGAAGGTCTCCGCGCTGTCCGAGCGCTGCCAGACCATGTAGATGATGTGGCGCCCCGACTTGCCGGCGGGCAGTTGGCCCGTCCAGGAGTAGTTGGCCTCGACCGTGCCCGGGGTGCCGTTGAGCGGCGGGTGGTCGACGGTGAGGAAGGGCTGGTCCTCCATGTCGTCCCAGGTGAGCGTCTTGGTCGGGTCGAAGCCGTCCCTGGTGACGTAGACGTGGAACCAACCCGGGTGCGCGGCCCAGGCGTTGTACGAGAAGTCGACGGTCGCACCCGAGGTGAGATGGGTGAGCGGCCAGTCGTCGCGCGGCTGGTTGAAGCCGGTGAAGTTGGTGTTGCCGCCGCTGCACAGCTCACCGTCGGGCACGAAGCCGCGGGTGCGGCCCGCGCCGTCCGAGCGCAGCACCGAGAACCAGTTGTAGAACGGGGTGGTGCCGCTGACCTGCTGGGCGGCCTTGCAGGCCGGGTTGACCGGCTTGATCTCTCCGGTGTCGGTGAGCCCGTCCTGCCAGCACAGGAAAGTGCGGCTACCGGGTTTCATCGGGGTCCCGTGGGCTTCCGCCCGGCCGCCGGCCGTGACGATCAGACCGAGGGCCGGGACCGTCGTGAGCAGGGCCAGGAGGACGAGGAACAGGGCGCGGCGGGAGGTGAGGTGCGGTAATCGCCGTACCCGCTGGGGAGTCGCGGTCGATCTCGCGATCGACCTTGTCATATTCATGACAGATTTACGTCCCTTCGCTCGGCGGTCGTGAGGAACGTGCGCACGTGAATGACGGGGGTGGGGGCACTTCCGGGCGGGTTCCGGTCCACCGGTATGGGAGCGCTCCCACCCCACTGATGCGGAAGGTAGCGCCGGATGACGCCGTTGTAAACGCCTGTGACGGACTGCCAGGGCTTCGGCGCCCGTACTGGCCCTTCACCGTGGAGCCGTCCGCGGAAGAGGGGATCAACGGTGGAGAACCTGGCGGGAGCCGCCCGGCACCGCGACGTCCTCCACTGTCGGCAACTCGATCGTGAACTCCGTGCACCCCGGCTCGCTGCGCGCGTCGACGCGGCCCCCGTGCGCGGACGTGATCGCCGCGGCGACGGCCAGGCCGAGGCCGGAGCCGCCCGCCGTGCCGGCGGCCCGGGTGCGGGAGGCGTCGCCCCGGGTGAAGCGTTCGAAGACCGACGGGAGCAGGTCGGGCGGGATGCCGGGGCCGTCGTCGCGGACGCGGATCGCGCAGGTGGCGCCGTGGGCCTCCACGGTGGCGACGACCCTCGTGCCCTCGGGTGTGTGCACCCGGGCGTTGGCCAGGAGGTTGGCCACGACCTGGTGGAGGCGGCCCTCGTCGCCGACGACCAGCACCGGCGTGTCGAGGGCGAGTTCCAGCTGCCAGTCGTGGCCGTCGCCCGCCGCTCGCGCGTCCCACACCGCCTCGGCGACCAGTGACGCGACGTCCACCTCGGCGGACTGCAGCGGCCGGCCCTCGTCGAGCCGGGCGAGCAGCAGCAGGTCCTCGACCAGGCCCGTCATCCGGGCCGACTCGGCAAGGACCCGGCGCCAGGCCAGGAGCGGCTCGATCCGGTCGGTGCCGCGGTTCATGAGTTCCGCGTATCCGGCGATGGAGGCGAGCGGAGTGCGCAGTTCGTGGCTGGCGTCGGCGAGGAAGCGACGCATGCGTTCCTCGCTGTGGCGTACCCGCTCCTCGCTGCGCCGACGCTCGGCGAGCGAGGACTCCACGTGGTCGATCAAGCGGTTGAGGGCGGCCCCGACCTGGCCGGCCTCGCTGCCGGGGTCGGTGTCCCGTTCAGGCACCCGCGTGAGGGCGGTGACCTCGCCCGGGCACAGCGGTGCGCGGGAGACCTCGACGGCGGTGGCGGCGACCCGGCCGAGGGGGCGCAGTTGCCGTCGTATGACCACGGCGCAGACGCAGCCCGCGACGGTGAGGCCGGCCGCGGCGACGACCCCCTCCACCATCACCAGGCGGCTGATCATGTCCTGGACCTCGTCCATCGGCAGTCCGGCGAGGACGCGTACCCCGCCCGCCTCCAGTGCGGTGACCCGGTAGGTGCCGAGGCCGGGGACGTTGCGGGTGTGTGGCGAGCCGTCGGTCGCGATGCCCGTCAGTGCGGCGGTCTGGGCGTGGTCGAGGTTCCGCGGCGGGGCGTCCTCGCCGACGAGCGCGGCGGCGAGAATCGTGCCGTCCTCGTCGAGGCGGGCGGCGAGCATCCCGGCGGGGTGCCCGCCCTCGTCGAGGAACGTCAGATCCCGGTCGAGGTCCGGGTGGAGCGAGGCCCCGCCCAGGCCGTGTTCGGCGGCGCCCGCGACGCGGTCGTCCAGGTCGCCCAGCAGACAGGAGCGTTGGGCGAAGACGGTGGTGAGCGCCATCGCGGCGCACACGGCGACGAGGGTGGCGCCGATGAGGACGAGCAGGCGGATACGGAGCGAGCGTCCCCGCGGCCCGGCGGGCGTTCCACCGCGCCGGGCGCGCTGGAGAGTCGTACGGTTCATCTTCCGTCCTCCACCGGCCTGATGGCGTAGCCCATGCCGCCCACGGTGTCGATCAGCGGCGCCCGGCCCCGGTCGGTCTTCCTGCGCAGGCCGGAGATGTGGACCTCGACGAGGTTTCCGCCGGTGTGGAAGGTGCTGTGCCGCACGTGGTCGAGGATCTGTGGCTTGCTGAGCACCTGGCGCGGATGGTCCATCAGCAGATTGAGCAGGTCGAACTCCTTGGCGGTGAGCCGGATCCGGTCACCGGCGCGGTGCACCTCGCGGGTCTCGCCGGTCAGGACGAGGTCGCCGAGGACGCGTACGGAGTCCTCGACGCGGGTCTCCTCGCAGCCGGGCCGGCGCGGCAGGCCGCGCAGCCGCAGTACGACCTCCTCCAGGGAGAGCGGCTCGGTGACGTAGTCGTCGGCGCCGGCCCCGAGCCCGTCGAGGACGACGGCGTGCGGGGCGCAGCCGCGCGCCGCCGCGGTGAGATCGGGCTCGTCATCGACGATCAGCACACGGACGCGGCCGCTTCGAGGCCCAGAGGTGCCAGTCATGTACCGATCGTGTCGCAGTCCACTGGGGGAACCCTGTGTTCACCCTGAGGATCGGCGATGACCTGGAAAAACGGTCGGAGACGGTGAAGGGCCGCATCCCCGTACCGGGGGATGCGGCCCTTCACCGTCTTACCGGGTTCTACCGGGTTCTACCGGGTTCTACCGGGGCTTACTTACCGATCAGGTTGCGCAGCACGTACTGCATGATGCCGCCGTTGCGGTAGTAGTCCGCCTCACCGGGGGTGTCGATGCGGACGACCGCGTCGAACTCGACACCGGTGTCGGTGGTGACCTTGACCGTGCGCGGCGTGGTGCCGTTGTTGAGCTCCTCGACGCCGGTGAAGGAGAAGGTCTCCTCGCCGGTCAGGCCGAGGGACTCGGCGCTCGCGCCCTCCGGGAACTGCAGCGGGAGCACGCCCATGCCGATGAGGTTCGAGCGGTGGATGCGCTCGTACGACTCGGCGATGACGGCCTTGACGCCGAGCAGCGCGGTGCCCTTGGCGGCCCAGTCGCGGGACGAGCCGGAGCCGTACTCCTTGCCGGCCAGGATGGCCAGCGGGGTGCCCTGCTCGATGTAGTTGCGGGAGGCGTCGTAGATGAACGACACCGGACCGCCGTCCTGGGTGAAGTCGCGGGTGTAGCCGCCCTCGGTGCCCGGCGCGATCTGGTTGCGCAGGCGGATGTTGGCGAACGTACCGCGGATCATGACCTCGTGGTTGCCGCGGCGCGAGCCGTAGGAGTTGAAGTCACGACGCTCCACACCGTGCTCGGTGAGGTACTTGCCGGCCGGGGTGTCGGCCTTGATCGCACCGGCCGGGGAGATGTGGTCGGTGGTGACCGAGTCGCCCAGCTTGGCGAGCACGCGGGCGCCCGTGATGTCCGAGACCGGGGTGGTCTCCATCGTCATGCCCTCGAAGTACGGGGGCTTGCGGACGTAGGTGGACTGCGGGTCCCACTCGAAGGTGTTGCCGGTCGGGATCGGCAGCGACTGCCACTGGGCGTCGCCGGCGAAGACGTCCTGGTAGGACTTGCTGAACATGTCCTCGCCGATGGCGTTCGCCACGACGTCGTTGACCTCGGCCTCGGAGGGCCAGATGTCCTTCAGGTAGACCGGGTTGCCGTCCTGGTCGATGCCCAGGGCGTCCTTGGTGATGTCCACCTTCATGGAGCCCGCGAGGGCGTACGCCACGACCAGCGGCGGGGACGCCAGGTAGTTCATCTTGACGTCGGGGTTGATACGGCCCTCGAAGTTCCGGTTGCCGGAGAGGACCGAGGTGACCGCGAGGTCGTGGTCGTTGACGGCCTTGGAGACCTCCTCCGGCAGCGGGCCGGAGTTGCCGATGCAGGTGGTGCAGCCGTAGCCGACGAGGTTGAAGCCGACCTTGTCGAGGTAGGGGGTGAGCCCCGCCTTGTCGAAGTAGTCGGTGACGACCTTGGAGCCCGGGGCGAGGGTGGTCTTGACCCACGGCTTGCGGGTCAGGCCCTTCTCCACGGCCTTCTTCGCGACGAGCGCGGCGGCGACCATGACGTACGGGTTGGAGGTGTTGGTGCAGGAGGTGATGGCCGCGACCGTCACCGCACCGTGGTCGAGGGTGTAGGTCGTGCCGTCGGGGGCGGTGACCTGGACCGGGTTGGACGCGGCGCCGTCGGGGTGGACGGCCGGGGCGTCGGAGGCCGGGAAGGACTCCTGGCCCGCCTCGTCCACGCTGTCCACGTAGTTGCGGACGTCCTGCTTGAACTGCTCGGCCGCGTTGGCGAGGACGATGCGGTCCTGCGGACGCTTCGGGCCGGCGATCGAGGGGACGACCGTCGACAGGTCCAGCTCGAGCTTCTCGGAGAAGTCCGGCTCGGCCTTCGGGTCCAGCCAGAGGCCCTGCTCCTTGGCGTACGCCTCGACGAGCGCGACCTGCTGCTCGGAGCGGCCGGTGAGCTTGAGGTAGTTCAGGGTCTCGTCGTCGATCGGGAAGATCGCGGCGGTGGAGCCGAACTCCGGCGACATGTTGCCGATGGTGGCGCGGTTGGCGAGGCTCGTGGCCGCGACACCCTCGCCGTAGAACTCGACGAACTTGCCGACGACGCCGTGCTTGCGGAGCATCTCGGTGATGGTCAGCACGAGGTCGGTGGCGGTCGTGCCCGGGGTCAGCTCACCGGTGAGCTTGAAGCCGACGACGCGCGGGATGAGCATGGAGACCGGCTGGCCGAGCATCGCGGCCTCGGCCTCGATGCCGCCGACGCCCCAGCCGAGGACGCCGAGGCCGTTGACCATGGTGGTGTGCGAGTCGGTGCCGACCAGGGTGTCGGGGTAGGCCTGCCCGCCTCGGACCATGACGGTGCGCGCCAGGTGCTCGATGTTCACCTGGTGGACGATGCCGGTGCCCGGCGGGACGACCTTGAAGTCGTCGAACGCGGTCTGACCCCAGCGCAGGAACTGGTAGCGCTCGCGGTTGCGGCCGTACTCCAGCTCGACGTTCTGCTTGAAGGCGTCGTTGGTGCCGAACTTGTCGGCGATGACGGAGTGGTCGATGACCATCTCGGCCGGGGAGAGCGGGTTGATCTTCGCCGGGTCGCCGCCGAGCGCCGCGACGGCCTCACGCATGGTGGCGAGGTCCACGACACAGGGCACACCGGTGAAGTCCTGCATGATCACGCGGGCCGGCGTGAACTGGATCTCCTGCGACGGCTGGGCCTGCGAGTCCCAGCCGCCGAGGGCGCGGATGTGGTCGGCGGTGATGTTCGCGCCGTCCTCGGTGCGGAGCAGGTTCTCCAGCAGCACCTTCAGGCTGTACGGAAGGCGAGCCGAGCCTTCCACCTTGTCCAGCCGGAAGATCTCGTACGACTCGTCGCCCACCTGCAGCGTGCTGCGGGCGTCGAAGCTGTTCGCCGACACGACAGTCTCCTTCATTGATGTGCGCGTACCACCGTCGATCCTGCCGCCACGCCGACTTGGCCGATCCGTTAAGGTAAGGCTAAGTTAGGTAACCCTTACTAGGGGGTGGCGGCCGCGGTGCACCTCGGCAGATATCTCGATGTCGAGATAACTCTAGTACATGGGGGCTGGATGGTCATGCCCGGCCCGGCTGCGCCGTGCCGATATTCAGTGGCATGGCCCACACCGCGGTGGTTGACTGCTCCGCCGTGACCGGACTGAACGACCCCGCGTTCTTCGACCGTTACGCCCATGAATACGACGAGAACGACTTCTACGACCCCGCCACGACCGTCGACTTCCTGGCCGGCCTCGCCCCGGCCGGCACACGCGTCCTGGAGCTCGCGATCGGGACCGGCCGGGTGGCACTTCCCCTGACCACGCACGGGTGCCGCGTCGAGGGCATCGACGGCTCGCCCGCCATGGTCGAGCGGCTGCGCGCGAAGCCCGGCGGTACGGACATCCCGGTGACGATCGGCGACATGGCCGACGTGGCGGTCGACGGCCCGTTCCGGCTGGCCTACCTGGTGTTCAACACGCTCTTCAACCTGCCGAGCCAGGAACGCCAGATCGACTGCTTCCGAAATGTCGCCGAAGTACTGGAACCAGGGGGTCTGTTCGTCATCGAGGCCTTCGTACAGGATCTGACCGAGTTCGACCGGCATCAGCGGGTGGCCACGCGCACACTGTCGGAGGACTCGGTGAAGATGGAGTTCCTGCGGCACGACCCGGTGGAGCAGGCGGTCACCTATCAGCGCGTGACGTTCGACGCGGGCGGGACCACCCTGCGCCCGCTGCGCCTGCGCTACTGCTGGCCGAGCGAGCTGGACCTGATGGCGCGCCTGGCCGGAATGCGGCTGCGCGAGCGGCACGCGGACTGGCGACGGAGCCCGTTCACGGCGGACAGCCGCGCGCACGTGTCCGTCTACGAGAAGCCGTGACCGGAGCCGGCCCCCTGGTACTGATCGGACCGGCCGGGGCGGGGAAGACCACTCTCGGCCGGGAGGTCGCGGCCGCGACGGGCATGCCGTTCGTCGATCTGGACGCCGTCGCCGACGCGTACTACGCGGAGGTGGGCTGGAACCTCGCCCGACTGCGGGAACACATGGGCGTGGTGGGCCGGCTCGCGACCGAGGCCGAGTGGGAGCCGGCCCGGGCGCATGCGGTGGCGCGGGTCGTCGCCGACCACCCGGACGCCGTCGTCGCACTGGGCGCGGGCCACACGAGTTACACCGGCACCGAACACCTCACGGTGGTCCGAGCCGCCCTGCGCCGCTGCCGCGAGGTGCTCTACGTCCTGCCCTCCCCCGACCGGGAGGTGTCCCTCAGGATCCTGAGACAGCGGTGCGCGCGGGACAAGGGGCGGGACTGGATCGTCGACGGGCACGACTTCCTCGCGCAGTGGCTCGACGACCCGGCGGTACGGCTCATGGCGACGCGGACGGTGCACACCGGGGACGAGGCGCCGGCGGAGACGGCGAACCGGCTGCTGCGGCGCCACGGCTGACTCCGGGACAGGCCCGCCCACCAGTACGCCGAGACGGGTAGGCACAAGTACGTCAAGTCGGGGTACGCGCAAGCAGACGGACGTTTTCCGCGCCCCCGAACGGAGGCCCCGATGCCCCTCACCTTCCGCAAGAGTTTCCGGATCCTGCCCGGAGTGCGCCTGAACATCAACCGGCACTCGTGGTCGATCACGACCGGCGGGAAGAACGGCCCGCGCCACACCCACAGCAGCACCGGACGTCATACGACATCGGTGGATTTGCCCGGACCTTTCGGATGGCGCCGTACCCGTACCACCAGGCGACATTGACGGCCTTTCACCCGAATGGACCCCCCAGAAGGCGCCATCTCATATCTGAGATAGCCTCAACCTCATGGCAGACGACTACCTCGTACGTATCGGCAAGCTCATCCGTGACGCCCGGCAACACCGGGGCTGGACACAGGCACAGCTCGCCGAGGCGCTCGGTACCAGCCAGAGCGCCGTCAATCGCATCGAGCGCGGCAACCAGAACATCAGCCTTGAGATGATCGCCCGAATCGGTGAAGCGCTGGAGAGCGAAATCGTCTCTCTGGGCTACGCGGGCCCGATGCATCTGCGGGTGGTCGGCGGCCGTCGGCTTTCCGGCGCCATCGACGTCAAGACGAGCAAGAACGCGTGCGTGGCGCTGCTGTGCGCGACGCTGCTCAACAAGGGACGCACGGTACTGCGCCGGGTCGCCCGCATCGAGGAGGTCTACCGCCTGCTGGAGGTGCTCGGCTCGATCGGCGTGCGCACCCGGTGGATCAACGACGGCGTCGACCTGGAGATCGTGCCGCCGGCCGAGCTGGACATGGCGGCGATCGACGCCGAGGCGGCCGTCCGGACGCGCTCGATCATCATGTTCTTCGGTCCGCTGCTGCACCGCATGGACGGCTTCAAGCTGCCGTACGCCGGCGGCTGCGACCTCGGCACACGGACCATCGAGCCGCACATGATCGCGCTGCGCCGGTTCGGCCTGGACATCGCCGCGACCGAGGGGCAGTACCACGCCACGGTGGACCGCTCGGTCCGCCCGGCCAGGCCCATCGTCCTGACCGAACGCGGCGACACGGTGACCGAGAACGCGCTGCTCGCGGCCTCCAGGCACGACGGCGTCACGGTCATCCGCAACGCCTCCTCCAACTACATGGTCCAGGACCTGTGCTTCTTCCTGGAGGCGCTGGGCGTCAAGGTCGAGGGCATCGGCACCACCACGCTCACCGTGCACGGCGTGCCGGACATCGATGTCGACGTCGACTACTCCCCCTCCGAGGACCCGGTCGAGGCGATGAGCCTGGTGGCCGCCGCCGTGGTCACCGAGTCGGAGCTAACGGTGCGCCGGGTGCCGATCGAGTTCCTGGAGATCGAGCTGGCGGTCCTGGAGGAGATGGGCCTCGACCACGACCGTACGCCCGAGTACTTCGCCGACAACGGCCGTACGCGACTGGTGGACCTCACCGTCCGGCCCTCCAAGCTGGAGGCGCCGATCGACAAGATCCACCCGATGCCGTTCCCGGGCCTGAACATCGACAACGTCCCGTTCTTCGCGGCCATCGCGGCCTCCGCACAGGGCAAGACCCTCATCCACGACTGGGTCTACGACAACCGCGCGATCTACCTGACGGACCTCAACCGCCTCGGCGGCCGCCTCCAACTCCTGGACCCCCACCGGGTCCTGGTCGAGGGCCCGACCCGCTGGCGCGCCGCCGAGATGATGTGCCCCCCGGCCCTGCGCCCCGCCGTGGTCGTACTCCTGGCGATGATGGCCGCCGAGGGCACGTCCGTGCTGCGGAACGTGTACGTCATCAACCGCGGGTACGAGGATCTGGCGGAGCGGTTGAACTCCATCGGGGCGCAGATCGAGATCTTCCGGGACATCTGAACGGCGGATGCCGCCGTACCACGCCCGACCCGCGATGAAGCGGGTCAGGGACGGGTACGGCGGCATCCGTGGGGCTTCTCCGGGACTTTCCGGTGGCCCGCCTGCGGACTGTCGCTGTTCCGAGAGAACGTCAATCCTTCGTCAGCGTGATGTCCCGCTCCTTGTCCGCGTGGACGACGGGCAGGAGCAGGATGCCTTCGGGACGGAGTTCCATCACCACGGCCTCGACCCGGGCCGCGCCGGGCTTCAGGGTGTCCTGGGAGGTGCGGCCGGTGTTCTCCCAGCGGTGCTTGACGCCGTCGCACACCGCCCGGGTGCCGCCGATGCCGTGGCGGATGTCCGGGGAGTCCTGGCTCACGGAGGAGCTGACGAAGACGGAGCCCGTGTTGCCGGAGCAGCGGTAGGTGCCGGAGAGGGTGACGGTGCCGTCGGCCTCGACACGGCCCTTGGGGTCGACCGTCACGGACTCGGAGGGGTCTGCGGTGGCGGGCGCGGCGGGGGCGGCCAGCAGGAACAGCGCGGCCGCGGCGGTGGCGACGCCGGCGAGGGCGGGGCGGAACGGCATGGGAAGACCTCCTGTTGTGTGGGGGATCTCCACTGGTACCCGGCAACCGTCCCCGCGGCCGTGATCGTCACTCCTTCGGTGGCGAGTCCGCATCGACCGTCGGGGAACGGTCGCCGGGTTGTCCGGGTGTTGTCACGCTTCGCGGTAGGCCGTTCCGGTGACCTCACGACGGGAGCATGGTCTCTTCATACGGGTCACACGGGACCGGCCGTACGGGCGGTCCCCCCGATGTGGAGGTGCGCCATGTGTGTCCACCAGCCTTCGTGTCCTTCGGCCGACGCCCCCGCCGCGCACGTCGTCGCCGCGCACGTCGTCGCCGCCCACCCCGAGCAGGGCTGGAGCCTGATGTGCGACGGCACGATCGCCTTCGACGACACCGGTGAGCTGCGGCCCGACGGCCGGGTCGTCGCCCCGCACCGGGCGCCCGCCGAACGGCCGGCGATCGCCGCCTGAGTACGGTCACTCCGAAGCACGGTCCTCCAAGGATCCGCGAACCCGTCGGTCACGGACCCAGGACCGCGAACCCGTCCATTTCGACCAGCGCCTGCTCGTCCCACAGGCGCACGATCCCGACCACCGCCATCGCCGGGTAGTCGCGTCCCGCCAACCGCCGCCAGATACGGCCGAGTTCGGGGGCGCGGGCGCGGTAGTCGGCGACGTCCGTGGCGTACACGGTGACCCGGGCCAGGTCGGCGGCCGTGCCCCCGGCCGCGGTCAGCGCGGTCAGCAGGTTCGTGAGCGCCCGCTCGAACTGCTCCGGCAACGTCGCGCCGACGACCTTGCCATCGGCGTCCAGCGCGGTCTGGCCGGCCAGGAACACAAGGCGCGACCCGTCGGCGACGACCGCGTGGGAGAAGCCGGTCGGCGGGGACAGCTCGGGCGGGTTGACGCGCTCGGCGGTCACGACACCTCCAGCTTGGCATACAACTCCTTGGCGATGATGCCCCGTTGAACCTCGCTCGCACCCTCGTAGACGCGCGGTGCGCGCACCTCGCGGTAGAGGTGCTCCAGCAGGTGGCCGCGCTCCAGCGCCCGCGCGCCGTGCAGTTGGACGGCCGCGTCGACGACGTACTGGGCGGTCTCGGTGGCGAGCAGCTTCGCCATGGCGGCACGCTGGGGGATGTCCGGGGCGCCTTCGTCGTACGCCGTCGCCGCCGCGTACACCATCAGGCGGGCCGCCTCCGTGCGCAGGGCCATCTCGGCCACCTGGTGGGCGACGGCCTGAAGGTCCCTCAACTTACCGCCGAACGCGTCGCGTTGGGCCGTGTGCGTCAGGGCCGCATCCAAGGCCGCCTGGGCCATGCCGACCGCGAAGGCACCGACGCTGGGCCGGAAGAGGTTGAGGGTGCCCATGGCGACCCGGAAGCCCCGGTCGGTCCCGCCCAGCACGTCGTCGGCGGTGACGGGTACGGCGTCGAAGTCGAGGGCGCCGATGGGATGCGGGGAGAGCATGTCGAGGCCCGTGCCGGTGAGGCCGGGGCGGTCGGCGGGGACAAGGAACGCGGTCACACCCCGGGCGCCGGCGCCCGGGGTGGTGCGCGCGAAGACGGTGTAGAAGTCGGCCTCGGGGGCGTTGGAGATCCAGCACTTCTCGCCGGTGAGGCGCCAGCGCGCACCGGACGGGCCGTCGGGCTCGGCGGCGAGGGACGCGTGCCGTGCGGGGCCGGGGGGCGCCTCGGAGCCGACGGGTGCGTGCCGCGCGTGACCGGAGGGGGCGTCACCCGTGCGCGACCCTTCCGGTTCGACCCGTAGCGCCCGCGCCACCCCGTCCGGTTCGACCCCTGGCGCCGGCGCCACCCCGTCCGGTTCGGCCCGTAGGGCCAGCGCCGCCGCGTCCGACCCGGCCCCCGGCTCGCTCAGCGCGAACGCGGCCACAGCGGTGCCGTCGGCCACCCGGGGCAGCCAGCGTTCCCGCTGGGCCGGGGTGCCGTGGGCGTGAACCGGATGGGCGCCCAGGCCCTGGAGGGCGAGGGCTGTCTCGGCCTCGGTGCAGGCGTACGCCAGGGACTCCCGCAGCAGACAGAGGTCGAGCGCGCCGGACGTGAACAGCCGGGACAGCAGGCCCAGCCGGCCCAGCTCCGCGACCAGGGGCCGGTTGACGCGGCCCGGCTCGCCCTTGTCGGCGATCGGGCGCAGCCGTTCGGCGGCCAGGGTGCGCAGCTCGGCACACCGGGCGATCTGTTCCGGTTCGAGTGAGAATGCGGGCATCGGCGACCTCCCTGCGGAGCCGTCCGCCACGGCCCCACCCCGACGGTATCGCGCACCGTTGACTGCCGTCACCAACACGATACGCTCGTGGTGCGAGCCCACCACGACGCCCACGACGGCAAGGGGGCGAACCGCCAATGGACGGTCCGATCCGCTCCGCCCACGTCGACACCTTCGCGCGTGACCACCTCCCGCCGCCCGACCAGTGGCCCGAGCTCCGCTTCGACCTGCCGGAGCTGCGCTACCCCGAACGGCTGAACTGCGCGGCCGAGCTTCTGGACCACGCCGATCCCGGCCGGCCGGTGTTCCGCACCCCGTCCGCCGGGACCTGGACCTACGGCGACCTGCGCGCCCGTGTGGACCGCCTCGCCCACCTGCTGACCGGTGACCTCGGCGTCGTCCCGGGCAACCGTGTGCTGCTGCGCGGTCCCACCACGCCGTGGCTGGCCGCCTGCTGGCTGGCGGTGCTGAAGGCGGGCGCGGTCGCCGTCACCGTGCTGGCCCAGCAGCGCCCGCACGAGCTGCGCACGATGTGTGAGATCGCGCGGGTGGGGCACGCGCTGTGCGACGTCCGAGCCGTCGACGACCTGGCCAAGGCGGAGGTGGCCGGGCTGCGGATCACGACGTACGGCGGTGACGCCCCCGACGACCTCCTGAACCGTCCGGCGCCCGGCACGCCGTACGTGGCCGTGGACACCGCGGCCGACGACGTCGCGCTGATCGCCTTCACCTCCGGGACGACCGGCCGTCCAAAGGGGTGCATGCACTTCCACCGGGATGTCCTGGCGATAGCGGACACCTTCTCGAAGCAGGTCCTCAAGCCGCACGCGGACGACGTCTTCGTCGGCAGTCCCCCGCTCGGCTTCACCTTCGGGCTCGGCGGGCTGGTCGTCTTCCCGATGCGGGCCGGCGCCAGCGCCCTGTTGCTCGAACAGGCCGCCCCCCGGCAGCTGCTGCCCGCGATCGCCGAGCACCGTGTCTCCGTGCTCTTCACCGCGCCGACCGCTTACCGCGCGATGCTCGCCGAGCTGGACGGGCACGACATGTCGTCGCTGCGCCGCTGTGTCTCCGCGGGCGAGAACCTGCCCGCGGCCACCTGGCGGGCCTGGCACGAGCGGACCGGGCTGCGGGTCATCAACGGCATCGGCGCGACCGAGCTGCTGCACATCTTCATCTCCGCGGCGGACGAGCACATCAGGCCCGGTACGACGGGGGTGCCCGTGCCGGGATGGCACGCGCGCGTGCAGGACGAGAACGGCGAACCCGTACCCGACGGGGAACCCGGGCTGCTGGCGGTGCGTGGTCCGGTCGGCTGCCGGTACCTCGCCGACCCACGGCAGCGGGAGTACGTGCGGGACGGCTGGAACGTCACCGGCGACACCTACGTCCGGGACCCCGACGGCTACTTCCGCTATGTCGCCCGCGCCGACGACATGATCATCTCGGCCGGGTACAACATCGCGGGCCCGGAGGTCGAGGACGCGCTGCTGCGCCACCCGGACGTCGTCGAGGCGGCGGTGGTCGGGCAGCCCGACGAGGCGCGGGGGCAGGTCGTGGTGGCGTACGCCGTCCTGCGGGAGGGCGCGCGGGCGGACGCGGAGGCACTGCGCGCCTTCGTCAGGGAGGAGCTGGCGCCGTACAAGTGCCCGCGCGAGTTCGTCTTCCTGGACGCGCTGCCGCGCACGGCGACCGGCAAACTGCAGCGGTTCAGGCTGCGCAGCGAGGGTGACCAGCGGTGATGCACCCATTGGTGGTGACCCGTAGCGAGAGCGACGACCTAAGATGATCAACGTGTCCGAGCAGCACGCCCCCCGGTCCCTCATCGTCACCCTCTACGGCGCGTACGGCCGCTTCATGCCCGGCCCGGTGCCCGTCGCCGAGCTGATCAGACTGCTGGCCGCGGTCGGCGTCGACGCGCCCTCCGTGCGCTCGTCGGTGTCCCGGCTGAAACGGCGCGGTCTGCTGCTGCCGGCGCGCACGGACCAGGGCGCGGCCGGGTACGAACTGTCGCCGGAGGCGCGCCAGCTGCTGGACGACGGCGACCGCCGGATCTACGCCACCGCGCCGCCGGAGGACGAGGGCTGGGTGCTGGCGGTGTTCTCCGTCCCGGAGTCGGAGCGGCAGAAGCGGCACGTCCTGCGCTCCCGCCTGGCCGGCCTCGGCTTCGGCACCGCCGCACCCGGCGTGTGGATCGCCCCGGCCCGCCTGTACGAGGAGGCCCGGCACACGCTTCAGCGGCTGCGCCTCGATCCGTACGTCGACTTCTTCCGCGGCGAGCACCTCGGCTTCGCGCCGACCGTCGAGACGGTCTCCCGCTGGTGGGACCTGGCGGCGATCGCCAAGGAGCACGAGGAGTTCCTCGACCGGCACGCGCGCGTGCTGCACGACTGGGAGCGGCGGGCGGACACCCCGCCCGAGGCGGCCTACCGCGACTACCTCCTCGCCCTGGACTCCTGGCGTCATCTGCCCTACACCGACCCCGGTCTGCCCATCCGGCTGCTCCCCGCGGTCTGGCCGGGCGAGCGCTCGGTGGCGGTGTTCCGAGGGCTGCACGCGCGACTCAGGGACGCCGGGGCGGTCTTCGCGGGCGTGAACACCCCATGACAAGTCCCTGTGCTCCCTTGCGCACCATGAGTCACTCAGGTAAACCTCAGGTTCCTTAATCGGTCCTCTCAGACTTCTTACCTACTGTTCACCGGGTTGTACGCCGGGTAGGAAAGAGGACGGTTGCGCATGACCACCACGCCAAGGGCTCAAGGGGCCACAGTCTGGCTGACGGGGCTCCCGAGCGCGGGCAAGACGACCATCGCCCGGCTGCTCGGCGACCGGCTGAAGGCCGAGGGACACCGCGTGGAGGTCCTCGACGGCGACGAGATCCGCCGTTTCCTCTCGGCCGGCCTCGGCTTCTCGCGCGAGGACCGCAACACCAACGTGCAGCGCATCGGACTCGTCTCCGAGGTGCTCGCGCGCAACGGCGTCCTGTCCGTCGTCCCCGTCATCGCGCCCTACGCCGACAGCCGCGAGGCGGTGCGCAAGCGGCACGACGCGAGCGCGACGCCGTACATCGAGGTGCATGTCGCCACCCCGGTCGAGGTGTGCAGCGAGCGGGACGTGAAGGGGCTCTACGCCAAGCAGGCCTCGGGCGAGCTGACCGGTCTGACCGGCGTCGACGACCCGTACGAACCTCCGTCCGACCCGGCGCTCGTGCTGCGCACGCAGGAGCAGAGCCCGCGGGAGTCGGCGGACGCGGTGTACGCGGTGCTGGCGGAGCGGGGGCTGGTATGAGCGACTTCACGCTGTCCCACCTGGACGCGCTCGAGTCCGAGGCGGTGCACATCTTCCGCGAGGTGGCGGGCGAGTTCGAGCGACCGGTGATCCTGTTCTCCGGCGGCAAGGACTCCATCGTCATGCTGCACCTGGCGCTGAAGGCGTTCGCCCCCGCGGCCGTGCCCTTCTCGCTGCTGCACGTGGACACCGGACACAACTTCCCCGAGGTCCTCGAGTACCGCGACCGCACGGTGCAACGCCACGGACTGCGCCTGCACGTCGCGTCCGTGCAGGACTACATCGACCGCGGAGTGCTGCGCGAGCGCCCCGACGGCACCCGCAACCCCCTCCAGACCCTCCCCCTCACCGAGAAGATCCAGAGCGAGAAGTTCGACGCGGTCTTCGGCGGCGGACGCCGCGACGAGGAGAAGGCCCGCGCCAAGGAACGGGTGTTCTCGCTGCGCGACGAGTTCTCCCAGTGGGACCCCCGCCGCCAGCGGCCCGAACTGTGGAACCTGTACAACGGCCGGCACGCCCCCGGCGAACACGTCCGCGTCTTCCCGCTGTCCAACTGGACCGAGCTGGACGTGTGGCAGTACATCGCCCGCGAAGGCATCGAACTGCCCCAGATCTACTTCGCCCACGAGCGCGAGGTGTTCCAGCGGGGCGGGATGTGGCTGACCGCCGGTGAGTGGGGCGGCCCCAAGGACGGCGAGACCGTCGAGAAGCGGCAGGTGCGCTACCGCACGGTCGGTGACATGTCCTGCACGGGCGCCGTCGACTCCGACGCCGTGACCCTCGAGCAGGTCATCACCGAGATCGCCGCGTCCCGGCTCACCGAGCGCGGCGCCACACGCGCCGACGACAAGCTCTCCGAGGCCGCGATGGAAGACCGCAAGCGCGAGGGGTACTTCTAAGCATGAGCACGACCATCGACACCCTCCGTTTCGCGACCGCCGGTTCGGTCGACGACGGCAAGTCCACGCTCGTCGGCCGGCTGCTGCACGACTCCAAGTCGGTGCTCACCGACCAGCTGGAGGCCGTGGAGCACGCCTCCCGCAACCGCGGCAAGGACGCGCCCGACCTGGCCCTCCTCACCGACGGCCTGCGCGCCGAGCGCGAGCAGGGCATCACGATCGACGTGGCGTACCGCTACTTCGCCACGCCCCGGCGCCGGTTCATCCTCGCCGACACACCCGGCCACGTGCAGTACACCCGCAACATGGTCACCGGCGCCTCCACCGCCGAGCTGACGGTCGTCCTGGTCGACGCCCGCAACGGCGTCGTCGAGCAGACCCGCCGCCACGCCGCCGTGGCCGCCCTCCTGCGCGTCCCGCACGTGGTCCTCGCGGTCAACAAGATGGACCTCGTCGGCTACCGGCAGGCCGAGTTCGACCGCATCGTCGAGGACTTCGCCGGCCACGCGGCCGAGCTGGGCCTCCCCTCCTTCACGCCGATCCCGGTCTCGGCGCTCGTCGGCGACAACGTCGTGGACCGCTCGGCGCACATGGACTGGTACCAGGGCCCGGCGCTGCTGGAGTTCCTGGAGAACGTGCCCGTGGCCGGGGACCCGGCCGACGCGCCCGCCCGTTTCCCGGTCCAGTACGTGATCCGCGACGGTGAGGTCCGCCACTACGCGGGCCAGTTGGTGTCCGGCTCGCTGCGGGTCGGCGACCGGGTGACCGTGCACCCCTCCGGCGAGACCTCCGAGATCACCGCCATCGACGTGCTCGGCACCGCCGTCCGGGCGGCGTACGCACCGCAGTCGATCGGGGTCCGCCTGGCCGACCAGCGTGACGTGTCGCGCGGCGACATGATCACCGCCGGTGCGGACGCGCCCGCGCTCACCCAGGACGTGCACGCGGCCGTGTGCCACCTGGCCGACCACCCGCTCCGCGTCGGCGACCGGGTCCTGCTCAAGCACACGACCCGCACGGTCAAGGCGATCGTCAAGCACCTCGGCGACGCGGACACCCTCAGCGCGAACGACCTGGGCCGCATCACGCTCCGCACGGCGGAGCCCCTCGCCCTCGACGACTACGCGACCTCCCGTCGCACCGGCGCGTTCATCCTCATCGACCCGGCGGACGGCGCGACCCTCACGGCGGGCATGGCCGACCTGCGGGGCCTCGACTCCTGACCCCGCCTCGGCTGCTCAACCCCGCAGACCCAGCCGCGGCCGGGGCGCGTCCGTGCGTCCCGTCCGTGGGGGTCTGCTGCCCGCGCGGTACGGCGTCGGCCAGGGTGCGCCCGGGCCCTCGTAGCCCTGTTCGGCTGCCGCGTGGAGGGTCCAGTGGGGGTCGTAGAGGTGGGGGCGGGCCAGGGCGCACAGGTCGGTGCGGCCGGCCAGGATCAGGGAGTTGACGTCGTCCCAGGACGAGATCGCGCCGACCGCGATCACGGGGATGCCCGCCTCGTGGCGGATGCGGTCCGCGAACGGGGTCTGGTACGACCGGCCGAACTCCGGCTGTTCGTCGGACACCACCTGCCCCGTCGACACGTCGATCGCGTCGGCGCCGTGCGCGGCGAAGGCGCGGGCGATCTCGACGGCGTCGTCGCCCGTCGTACCGCCCTCGGCCCAGTCGGTGGCGGAGATGCGGACGGTCATGGGCCGCTCCTGCGGCCACACCCCGCGTACGGCGTCGAAGACCTCCAGCGGGAAGCGGAGCCGTTTCGCGAGGGAGCCGCCGTAGGCGTCCGTGCGGTGGTTCGTCAGGGGGGAGAGGAAGCCCGAGAGCAGATAGCCATGGGCGCAGTGCAGTTCGAGAAGGTCGAAGCCGGCGCGCGCCGCACGACAGGCGGCGGCGGCGAACTGCTCACGGATGTCGGTGAGCTGGGCCCGGCTCAGGGCTCGCGGGGTCTGGCTGTCCGGCCGGTACGGGAGGGCGGACGCCGCCACCAGTGGCCAGTTGCCGGACGGCAGCGGCTCGTCCATGCCCTCCCACATCAGCCTGGTCGAGCCCTTGCGGCCGGAGTGGCCCAGCTGGACGCCGATCGCGGTGCCCGGTGCCTGTGAGTGCACGAACGCCGCGATCCGCCTCCATGCCTCGCCCTGCCGGCCGGTGTAGAGGCCGGCGCAGCCGGGGGTGATCCGCCCCTCCTCGCTCACGCACACCATCTCGGTCATCACCAGCCCGGCCCCGCCCAGCGCCCGGGCGCCCAGGTGGACCAGGTGGAAGTCGCCCGGCACGCCGTCGACCGCCGAGTACATGTCCATGGGCGACACGACGACCCGGTTGGGCAGGGTCAGGCCGCGCAGCCGGAACGGGGTGAACATCGGGGGCGTGCCGGGCGGGCAGCCGAACTCGCGCTCCACGGCCCCGGTGAAGTGGGCGTCGCGCAGCCGCAGGTTGTCGTGGGTGACGCGGCGGCTGCGGGTGAGCAGGTTGAAGGCGAACTGACGGGGCCGCTGGCCCAGGTACAGCTCGACGTTCTCGAACCACTCCAGACTGGCGCGGGCCGCCCGCTGGGTGGAGGCGACGACGGGTTTGCGCTCCTCCTCGTAGGCCGCGAGGGCCTCGGCCGTGGAGTCCTGTTCCTCCAGGCAGGCCGCCAGGGCCAGCGCGTCCTCGACGGCCAGCTTCGTGCCGGAGCCGATGGAGAAGTGGGCGGTGTGGGCTGCGTCGCCGAGGAGGACGACGTTGCCGTGCGACCAGCGCTCGTTGACCACCGTACGGAAGGTGGTCCACACCGACTTGTTGGAGCGCAGCGGCCGCCCGCCGAGCGCGTCGGTGAAGATCTTGGCGCAGCGGTCGATCGACTCCCCCTCGTCGAGTTCGTCGAAGCCGGCCGCCCGCCACACCTCCTCACGCATCTCGACGATCACCGTCGACGCGTCGGCGGAATAGGGATAGCCGTGCAGTTGCATCACGCCGTGCTCGGTCTCGGCGATCTCGAAGCGGAAGGCGTCGAAGGCGAAGTCCGCGGCGAGCCAGACATAGCGGCAGCGGTGGCCGGTCAGCGTGGGCCGGAAGACGTCGGCGTAGGCCTCGCGGGTCGTGCTGTGCACTCCGTCGGCGGCGACGACGAGGTCGTACGCCTCCGCCAGCCAGGCCGGGTACGGCGCCTCGGTGCAAAAGCGCAGCTCCACACCCAGCGACCGGCACCGCTCGTGCAGGATCTCCAGGAGCCGGCGCCGGCCCAGCGCGGCGAAACCGTGCCCGCCGGAGCGGTGGCGCACGCCCCGGTGCACGATGTCGATGTGGTCCCAGCGCACGAACTCGGCCTTCAGCGCCTCGTACACCACCGGGTCCGCGTGTTCGATGCCGCCGAGTGTCTCGTCGGACAGGACGACACCGAAACCGAAGGTGTCGTCGGGGGCGTTGCGCTCCCAGACAGTGATCTCCCGGGCGGGGTCGAGGCGTTTGAGCAGCGCGGCCGCGTACAGGCCCCCGGGTCCGCCTCCGACGACGGCGACCTTCATGGTCACCTCCGTCACCTCCCCCGCCACTTCGGCGCCCGCTTCTCGGTGAAGGCGGCGTGGAACTCGGCGTAGTCCTCGCCGTTCATGAGGAGGGCCTGGGTCGCGGCGTCCAGTTCCACCGCCGCCGCCAGCGGCATGTCCAGCTCGGCCGTGAGCAGCGCCTTCGTCTGGGCGTACGCGAGGGCCGGGCCGTCGGCCAGGCGCCGGGCCAGCGCGAGGGCGGCCTCGTCCGTCCGGCCCTCCTCCGTCAGTTCGCTGATCAGGCCGATCCGCTCGGCCTCGGGTGCCCGCACGGGTTCGCCGAGCATCAGCAGCCGGGTCGCGTGCCCGAGGCCGACGACCCTGGGCAGCAGATAGGCGGCCCCCATGTCGCCACCGGACAGGCCGACGCGGGTGAAGAGGAACGCGAAGCGGGCGGAGGGGTCCGCGATCCGGAAGTCCGCCGCCAGCGCGAGCACCGCCCCCGCCCCGGCCGCCACCCCGTGCACCGCCGCGATCACCGGGAACGGGCACTCCCGTAGGGCCCGCACGACCTGCCCGGTCATCCGGTTGAAGTCGAGGAGCTGGGCGGTGTCCATGCCCAGGGTGGCGCCGATGATCTCGTCGACGTCGCCGCCGGAGCAGAAACCGCGGCCCTCGCCCGCCAGCACCAGGGCCCGTACCGACCGCTCCCGGGACAGCTCGGCAAGCAGGTCGCGCAGGTCGGCGTAGGCGCCGAAGGTGAGCGCGTTGAGCTTGTCGGGGCGGGCCAGGGTGACGGTGGCGACCCCGTCGGTGTGGTCGACGCGCAGGTGCCGCCAGTCGGAGGTGCGGGCGGCGGAGCCGGTGAAGGGACTCATGAGGGCGGCCTCCTCGGGCGGTGGCGCGGACACTGCCTGACCGGTCTCTACCCCACGAAGCTATCACCCATATGTGACTGCCGTCACCGCAACGCGATAGGGGCGGCGCCTGACCACCGCGTGCGCGAGTCGTCCCGTGCCCGACCCTTGTCACATCCGTCATATCCGTCACATCTGTAACAGGTCGGCACGGGCCGTCGATAAGGCGGTAACAGTGGGAGCAGTCGTGGGAGACGGACCGTTGGCCCGGGTAAGCCGCCCGATGTCGGGGCCGAAGGTCCCGGACGACGCCCGTCGTACGTCTCTGTCGGGGGGCGCCGTACCATTCCTAGGGTTGAAAGCAGGACGGCCCGATGTTGATCACAGGGATGCCTGCGCCATGAACGGACTCGCCTTGCACGAACGCCCCTCCGCCTCATCCTCCTGGCGCATCGCACTGCCGCACACCACCGCGGCCGTGCCCGTGGCCCGTGCCCTGGTCCGCACGGCGCTGGCCGAGGTGGAGCACGCCACGGACAGCGACACGGCGGAGCTGCTCACCGCGGAGCTGGTGGCGAACGCCGTGGAGCACACCTCGGGGTCCGCTCCGATAGAGCTCGTGGTGGAGCTTCGGCCGACCGGCTGCCAGGTCGAGGTGCACGACCCGGACCCGATGCCGCCCGGCGAGCTCACCCGCCCGGCCCGCGGGATGCCCGACCCCTGGCAGGAGCACGGGCGCGGCCTGCTGCTGATCCGCGCCCTCAGCTCGTCCTGCGGCCACCGGCTCACCGAGACCGGCAAGGCGGTCTGGTTCAGGCTGGCTGCGGTGCCGCCTCAGCGGCGTCCGGCGTGACCGTGGCATCGGCCTCGGTCGCCGCCGCGGCCAGCCTTGAGTTCCGGCGGCCGTAGCCGACGTATGCGGCCAGCCCCACCGCGAGGAACACCGCGAACTGGAGCCAGGTCGTCCAGTCCGTCTCGTACATCAGGTACAGACAGAAGCCGACGCCGACCACGGGCAGCACGGGGTAGAACGGCACGCGGAAGGTGCGGGCGAGGCCCGGCTCGCGGCGGCGCAGCGCGATCACGGCGATGTTGACGACGGCCATGAGGGCGAGCGTGCCGATGGTGGACAGGTTGACCACGGCGTCGAGCGAGGAGAAGGCGGCCGGCACCGCGAAGACGATCGCGATGATCAGGGTGCCCGCGACGGGGGTCGAGGTCCTGGGCGACACCTTCTCGAAGACGCGCGGGACGAGCCCGTCCCGGGACATCGACATCAGGATGCGGCTCTGGCCGTACATCACCGCGAGCACCACCGAGGCGATGGCGACGACCGCCCCGAAGGCGATGACCGCGCCGCCGACCGTGGAGCCGGTGACCTCGTTGACGACGTACGACAGCGCGGCGGGCCGGCCGCCGACCGCGTCGGCGCCGATGGCACCGATCGCGGCGAGAGCGACCGCGCAGTACAGCAGGGTGACCACGCCCATGCAGACAAGGACCGCCACCGGGATGTCCCGGCGGGGGTTCTTCGCCTCCTCGCCGGCCGTGGTGATCGCGTCGAAGCCGATGTACGAGAAGAAGGCGGCGGTGGTGCCCGCGCCGATGCCGCCGATGCCGGCCGGCGCGAAGGGGGTGAGGTTGCCGTCCTTGAAGGCGCTGTAGCCGATGGCGCAGAACGCGACCAGGATGGCGAGCTTGACCACGGCCATGGCGGTGGTGGCCCGGGCGCTCTCGCGCACCCCGCGCACCAGCAGGACACAGGCCATCGCGATGACGACCACGGCGGGCAGGTTGACGACGCCGCCGTCGCCCGGTCCGGCGGAGAGTGCGGCGGGCAGCCGCCAGCCGACGAGGCTGGCGAGCAGTTCGTTGACGTACTGGCTCCAGCCGACGGCGACGGCGGAGATGGAGATGCCGTACTCGAGCAGCAGACACCAGCCGACCAGGAAGGCGGTGGTCTCGCCGAGGCCGGCGTAGGCGAAGGAGTACGACGATCCGGAGACCGGGATCGCACCGCCCAGCTCGGCGAACGAGAACGCGGTGAACACGCAGGTGATCGCGGCGAGGACGAAGGAGACGACGACGGCGGGGCCGGCCTGGGCGACCGAGTCGGAGAGCCCGACGAAGATACCGGTGCCGACGATCGCGCCGACACCGAAGCAGATGAGCTGGAAGAGGCCCATGGTGCGCTTGAGGCCGTGGCCCGCGCGGTCGGCGCCGGATTCGGCGACGAGGAGGGCGGGGGACTTGATCCGGAGCTTTGATGCGGGAGCGGGCATGCGGGGTGGTGCTCGTTTCTGGTGGTGCGGGTGCGACGGGGTGGGGTCGCGCGGCGGCCGTGGAATGGGTGGTTCCGGGCCGCCGGTCAGGATAGGGCGAGTTCGGCCGGGGAGCGACCGGACGAGATCAGGCGAGCGTCGCGACCAGGACCGCCTTGATCGTGTGGAGCCGGTTCTCGGCCTCGTCGAAGACGACGGAGTGGGCCGACTCGAAGACCTCGTCGGTCACCTCGAGGGACTCCAGGCCGTACGCCTCGTGGATGTCGCGCCCGACCTTCGTGCCGAGGTCGTGGAACGCGGGCAGGCAGTGCAGGAACTTCACGTCCGGGTTGCCGGTGGCGCGCAGGACGTCCATGGTGACGGCGTACGGGGCGAGGGCCTCGATCCGCTCGGCCCAGACCTCCTTGGGCTCACCCATGGAGACCCAGACGTCGGTGACGACGAAGTCGGCGCCCCGGACGCCCTCGGCGACCTCCTCGGTGAGGGTGATGCGGGCGCCGCTGGTCGCGGCGAGCTCGCGGGCGCGGTCGACGATCTCCTGGGCGGGCCAGTACGACTTCGGCGCGGCGATGCGCACGTCCATGCCGAGCAGGGCGCCGGTGACCAGGTAGGAGTTGCCCATGTTGAAGCGGGCGTCGCCGAGGTAGGCGAAGGCGATCTCCTTCAGGGGCTTGGTGCTGTGCTCGGTCATCGTCAGCACGTCGGCGAGCATCTGGGTGGGGTGCCAGTCGTCGGTGAGGCCGTTGTAGACGGGGACCCCGGCGTACGCGGCGAGTTCCTCGACGCCGGCCTGGCTGTCGCCGCGGTACTCGATCGCGTCGAACATCCGGCCGAGGACGCGTGCGGTGTCCCGTACGGACTCCTTGTGCCCGATCTGCGAGCCGGACGGGTCGAGGTACGTCGTCGAGGCGCCCTGGTCTGCGGCCGCGACCTCGAACGCGCAGCGGGTGCGCGTCGAGGTCTTCTCGAAGATCAGCGCGATGTTCTTCCCGCGCAGGTACGGCGTCTCGGTCCCGGCCTTCTTGGCGGCCTTCAGCTCGGCGGACAGCTCGATCAGGCCGCGGAACTCCTCCTCGGTGAAGTCCAGCTCCTTGAGGAAGTGGCGGCCGGCGAGGGCGGTCGGGACTGTCGCCATGAGGGCGCTCCAACGGGTACGAGATACAGGGACCCTTGGAATTCTATACGACATTCAGAATTTCTATGCGAGTGGCGCGTACTCACCACGTCCACTCATACGGCGTCCCGCTCGACCGGACAGCTCATGCACCGCGGTCCGCCCCTCCCCCGGCCCAGCTCGCTGCCCGGGATCTCGATCACCTCGATGCCCTGTTTGCGCAGGTGGGTGTTGGTGGTGGCGTTGCGCTCGTAGGCGACGACGACGCCCGGCTCGACGGCGAGGACGTTGCAGCCGTCGTCCCACTGCTCGCGCTCGGCGGCGTGCACGTCCTGGGTGGCGGTCAGGACGCGGATCTCGCTCAGCCCGAGGGCGGCGGCGATCGCGCGGTGCATGTGCTCCGGCGGATGATCCGTGACCTTCAGCTCCTTCTCACCGACGCCCGGTTCGATGGTGTACGAGCGGAGCATCCCCAGCCCCGCGTACTGGGTGAAGGTGTCGCTGTCGACCATCGTCATGACCGTGTCGAGGTGCATGAAGGCGCGCCGCTTCGGCATGTCGAGGGCCACGATCGTCCGGGCGGAGTCGGCGGCGAACAGCTTGTGCGCGAGCATCTCCACGGCCTGGGGCGTGGTGCGCTCACTCATGCCGATGAGGACGGCGCCGTTGCCGATGACGAGGACGTCCCCGCCCTCGATGGTGGAGGGGTAGTCGGCCTGCCCCTCCGACCAGACATGGAACGTCTCGCCGCGGAACAGCGGGTGGTGCCGGTAGATCGCCTCGAAGTGGACGGTCTCGCGCTGCCGCGCCGGCCAGCGCATCGCGTTGATGGAGACGCCGCCGTAGATCCAGGCGGAGGTGTCGCGGGTGAAGAGGTGGTTGGGCAGAGGGCCGAGGAGGAAGTCGTCGAGCTCCATCGCGTGGAAGCGCACCGAGGTCGGCTCCTCGTGCACCTCGAGGAACTCCCGCTTGGTCATCCCGCCGACGAGAGCCTCGGCCAGCTCGCCGGCGGGCAGGGTCTCGAAGGCCGCGCGGAGGTGGTCGGTGGCCAGGGGGCCGTACTCCTTCTCGTCGAAGACGCGGTCCAGGACCAGCGCCCGCGCCCCCGGGATCGCCAGGGTCTCGGTCAGCAGGTCGCCGAAGAGGTGGACGGCGACCCCCCGGTCGCGCAGTACGTCCGCGAACCCGTCGTGCTCGACGCGCGCCCGGCGCACCCACAGCACGTCGTCGAAGAGGAGGGCGTCCTTGTTGCTGGGGGTGAGCCTTTTGAGCTCGAGGTCCGGCCGGTGCAGGATGACGCGGCGCAGCCGCCCGGTCTCGGAGTCGACATGGAATCCCATGCCTCCATCCTGACCATCGGGGGGCGCGTTGACCCGCCGCTCGCACATTTCCGCGCCCCTTCTTCTCGTCCTCGGTCCCGGTCGACGACCGGGAACCGGCCATGCCGTTCCACGCCCGCGCCTCCGACTTCCAGGACGTGGCGGTGCAGGCCACGGTCACCTACCGGATCGGCGACCCTGCCGCCTTCGCCCGAGGGGCTACGGCTGGGTGGGCCGGGCCCTGTTCGTCAACCGGCGGGGTCACCTGCCCGGCAAAGGCTGCAACGACTCCGGTCGCGCCAGCATGCGGCGGCTCGTGCGGTCGGGGGTGAGGGCGGCTCGGGCGACTATCCAGCCCGCCAGGGCGTGGGGTTCGGACGGGGCGTCGGCGAGGGTGGCCGCGTACTGGGCCAGCGCGGCTGCCGGATCGCCGGCGGCGAGGTGCTCGTCGGCGGTGCGAGGGGCGGCCGGGCGGGTGGCGAAGGCGTGGGTGCTGAGGTCGGGCCACGGGGTGCGGTCGGCGCGCAACCGGGGAACGTTCGGCGCGCCCGGGTCGGACGGGGCTGGCGAGGCGGCCGGGTCGGGCGGGGCGACGTTGCGCAGCCGCCACTCCGTGCGGTGCAGGACGGCGGCGGTGCGGGCGCGGGTGAGGGCGGCCGGGGGGACGGGTTCGCGCAGCCAGGGGTCCAGCGTGCCGGCGAGGCCCGACACGAGGGCATGGCCCTGGACGGTGAGGCGGCCGCTGGTCAGCAACGTACGCACCACCAGACGGCACTGCAGACGGCGCAGCGCGAAGTGGTAACCGGCCTGTTCGGCCGCCTCCGTGTGCTCCGCGTGAGTCAGGCGGTCCCGCCAGAAACCGGCGACGCCGGTGAACGCGTAGGCGCCGTGCAGGAGTCCGGTGAGATGGCGCGGGTCGGCACGCCACGGGGCGTAATAGCGCTCCGTGCGGTCATCGTCGAGGAGGGGGAAGAGGTGGAGGAGGGAGGCCAGTTTGCTGTGCTGGAACTCGTGCACGAGCGTCTCGGCGAGGGCGAGCACGGAACCAGGGCGGGCGATCACCATCGCGCCGAAGGAGTCCCCGCTGGAGGCGGACATCCGTACCGTCGCCGGGGCCGGGGGCAGAACGGAGGTACGGCCCCACGGCACCACAGCCCGTATCGCCGCCGGATCCAGCCGCCCGGGACCGTTCCCGCCCGGCACGCCCAGCACCGCGACCGCCTCGTCGAACAGCCCCTGCCACGCCTCGGCCTCGGCGTCGTCCAGGCGGGCGGGCGCCACGGGGTCGTCGAGGTCGCGGTAGGGGTCGAGGTCGTCGAGGGGGATGGCGACGGCTCCCGCGGGGCCGTGATGGGTGAGGGTGCGCAGGGGCAGCCAACAGGAGGAGTCGTCGGGACCGGCCGCCGGGAGGGGCTGCCCGGTCGGTGCTCCCCCGGCGCCGACCGCCGCGGCGACGGGCGCCGCGGCTCCCCTGCCCCGCAGCGGTGCCGTGGCCGGGCGGAGCCTCAGGGTCACGGGCCCGCCGCCGCTCACGGGGCCGGTGAGGGTCAGTTCACCGCCGCTCGTACGGGCCCGGCCGATCACCAACCCGCCTTCCGCGTCCGGGAGTCGGACCATGCCGAGGCCGGGCAGGTGCAGTTCGCCGTCGGTGAGGGGGACCCGCAGGGCCGCCTCCGTCCCGGCGCACAGCGACGCGGAGACCGCCAGCGCGCCCAGGTGGCCCGCCTCCGCCCAGACGGGCGGGCCTGCGGCGGTGCCGTGCACCCGGCGCAGCATGTGGGCGATCCAGCCACCGGTCGCCGGGGCGAGCAGCAGCCGCTCGACGGGCCCGGGCGCCCGCTGGGCCGCCTCCTTCAGAACGCGCCAGGCCTCGGCGGCCGGGCTCAGCGGGGTGGGCAGCGCGTCGAGCCGGTCCAGCAGGGTCCGCAGGAGCAGCAGTCGGCGTGCCCGTTCCCCGCGTTCGAGGAAGGCGACGGCCTCCGCCGAGCCACCTCCGGCGGCCAGTTCCACGAAGAGCCGTTCGGGCATACGGAACGGAGCGGGGCGCTGCTCGCTGGTCATGCGTGGGGGACCTCCGGTCGGGTGCGGGTGTGCTCCCGCGGGCAGGCGGGACCCCCGGCGGCACGCGGAGGCTTCGTCGGGGCCCGTGGCACTGCCGTCGGGAGGGGCGGGCGGCGGCTATTCGGCCCGGGCACCGCCTCCGCCGCCCTCGCCCGAGCCCCTGATACTGCTGCGGGCGCGCAGCACCTCCTGGAGCAGGCGGGCGGTGGAGCGGAGCGGGGTGAGACCGTCCACGGCGGTCAAGGGCAGCGCCGCGACGTCCGCCAGATCCGACTCCCAGACGTCGGCACCCGGGACGCGGGCCGAGTCACGGACGCCTTCGGCGTGGTGCAGTGCGGGCGACTGGTCCAAGATGTTCCCCCTTCTCGCACGGTGGCACGTGATGCCGCCGTGTCCTCTTCCATCATGGCCATTCCTGCCCAGGTCGAAAACCGTACGATCGCGCCACTCGATCATTTCCGATCACGCGGCCGCCTGCTCGCGGCCTCGAACTCCCGTAGTGCCTGGGCGAGTTCCCGCCCGCGATCGGGGTCGTCGTCCACGGACACCACGGCGTCGTACAACTGCCACAGCGCCTCCGGGCGGCGCCGGCCGAGCCCGGTGAGGATGTTGGCTGCGTCCGTACGGGCCTTGCTGTGACGGGGCAGTGTCTCTGTGACCCGACGGTCCAGCGCGGCGACCACCGTCTGCCGTTCGGTGGGGTCACCCATCAGCGGGTATTCCAGGAGGGCCGCCACGGCCCGCTGCAACGGCGACGTCGGTCGCGGCTCGGCCGGCTGCCCCACCGGAGGCAGGATCTCGGTGCGTTCGGGGCTCTGCAGCCGGATCTCGGGATGCTGCAGAGTACGGCCCGCTTCCCTGAGGGCCGCGATGCGTGTCCGTACGGCGGGAAACAGTTCCTCCGGATCGGGCAGCCCCGGCAGTACGGCGGCTCGGTCCGCCAGCAGACCGAGCAGGACGTCGGAGAAGAGGCCCGTTCCGCGCACGGGGTCGTTGGCGGCGGCCCGGCCACGGCCGGCGGCGCGCAGCACGGTCTGCTGGTGGGCCAGGTTGGGCCGTCCCGCGGGCAGGGCGTCCGGCGGCAACGGCTCCCGGAAGCCGAGGGCCTCCTCGAAGGTCTCGCAGGCGTCCACGATCCACAGCTGCCGGGTGAGGGCGGGTACGGCGTCTCCGGCGTACCGGGCGAGCGCCGAGTCCAGGTCGATGCCCAGCTTGTCGGCGGTGGTGGCGTCGGAGCAGAACAGCCGGAACCGGCCGTCCCGGTCCAGGACGCCGTGCCCGCCCCACCACACCCACAGGATGTCGCCCTGTGCGGCGGACAGCTCGCGGACCAGGGCGCGGCGCAGTGTGGCGTGGTCGGCGGGCGCGTACGGGACGTCCGGGGTGTACGGCGCCAACGGGGCGAGGTGGAGACGGAGTCGCTCCTCCGGCACGCCGGCGTCGAGCAGCAGCCGGTGGAAGCGCACGGCGTCCCGGGCGGGTCCGGGCAGGTCCCAGGCGGGACCGGCATCGTAGGCCTCGACCCCGACGATCAGGGCGTGCACGCGGGCCGGGTCGACGCGCGGTGCGGACGGCGTCGAGCCCGTCACGGCAGCCGGTCCACGATGTGCCGGTAGACCGCCGGGTTGGTCCAGTAGGCGCTGTGAGCGGCCGGGAACGGCTGGCGGCTGTCGACGGCCACGTCCGTGACGCGGCCCGGGAAGAGGCCCGCGCCGAGGTAGCCGAGCAGGTCGCGGGGGTCGTACAGATTCAGCCAGTCGGGGACGTGCGGCGGCAGGGGTGCGGGGTGTTCGAGGGACGGCAGGGAGCCCGACTCGTACAGGAACGGCCCCTGGGAACCGGCGGTCACCAGCAGCCGGACCTGGGGCAGCGGGGCGGAGACCAGCGTGTCCAGGGCGATGATGCCGCCCAGGCTGTGCCCGACGAGCACGACCGGCGGCTCCAGGCCCGCGACAAGGGTGCGCAGGTCGGCGCGGACGGCCGTGCCGCGACTGAGGTAGCGCAGGATGTCCCCGGCGGCGGGGTGGGCGGCCTCGGTGAGGGCGCGCCGACGGCGTACGACGGCACGGGAGGCGGCCGAGCCCGCGGCGCGCAGCAGCAGGGATCGCAGCCCGCGCTCCGTGCCCCGGGGCGGTGCGCCGAGGGCTTCTGCGAGCTGCTCGGTGACGGTGTCGCGGGTGTCCCCGGCCGGGACGAGCGGGGCGTCCGCGGCGAGGGTGTCGGCGATGAGGCGGGCGGTCAGGCTGCGGGCGGCGACGGCCGCGAGGTCGTCCGGGTCGAGGGCGTCGGCGGCCGGGGCGAGCAGCGGATGGGCGGCCAGGTCGGTGGCGGCGCGGGCCAGACCGGGGCCCAGGTCGGCGGCGGGCGCGTCGCCCTGCGCGGCGAGGGCGGCGAGCTGCGCCTGGAGCTTGTGCTGCGCCGGTACGAAGCCGGGCGGGCGCTCGGTCACCGATGCCGCGCGGGCGGCCGCGAGGGCGAGTTCGGCGTACGGGTCGGCGTACAGGGCGGCCCAGGCGTCAGCCGTGTCGTCGTCGGCTTCCGGTGTCACCGGGGTCTCGGCGAGGCCGCGGGAGGTACCCGCCACCGGGGGCAGGCTCGCCCCGCCGGCGGCGAGCGTGGCGCCGTGCGCACCACCCCAGTAGTAGGGCACGATGCGAAGTCCGTCGCGCAGCGCGGTCAGTCCTGACGCCACGCGCCCCACCAGCGCAGAGAAGCCCGGTTCCCGGACCCCGGTCCCATGAATGAAGACGACCGCCGTCATATGCCCCCCGTGACACTGGTGCCGCGCCGTGTACGACCGTCGTTGCGACCTCAAGTTACCAGTATCATAAGGAAGTTGTGGTCGAGCAAAGGCGCGAGACCACTCCCGCCGGACGACCGGCCCCGCCAACTGGACAACAGGGGGACACCGTGAGCCCTGATGCGATGGTCATGCATTTCGTGGGTGCCTCGGCCCTGATCCTGGTGGCCGCGCACGCCGCGGGCTACCTGGCCCGGCGGTTGAAACAGCCGTACATCGTCGGCCAGTTGACGGCGGGCATAGCGCTCGGTCCCTCACTCCTCGGCGCGGTGGCACCCGGCGCGTACGGGACGCTCTTCCCCAAGGAGATCGGCCCGGCGATGACCGGGTTCGCACAGTTCGCCCTGGTGGTGTTCCTGTTCGCGGTGGGCTACGAACTCGATCTGACGGTCCTGGGCGACCGAGCTCGTTCCACGGTGACCGTGGCGGCGGCGGCGTTCGCCGTCCCGATGGCCGTGGGCTGCGGCTGTGCGCTGCTGTTCCAGGACCAGTTACGAACCCTGGGCATGCCACGGCACCTCTCCCCCTCCATGGTGGTGTTCGCCGGTGTCGCGCTGTCGATCACGGCGGTTCCGGTACTGACGGCCATAGTGCGGGAGAACGGCCTGGCCCGCACGGTGCCCGGTGTAGTGGCGGTGTCCGCGGCCGGGCTGCTCGACGTGATCGGGTGGACGGTACTGGCCGGGACGCTGCTGGAGAGCGGCGGCGAGGAGTCCCTGAGCTGGCCGTGGCGGGCGGTCCTGGCGATCGGTTTCATCGCGCTCATGCTCGTGGCCGCGCGGCCACTCCTGCGCAGGCTGCTGTGGGGCACGCGGATGGAACCCTCCCTCCGGTTCGCGCTGCTCATCGGCTTCGCCCTCGGCTCGGCCTGGGTGACGCACTCCCTCGGCCTGCACGTCATCTTCGGCGCGCTGCTCGCGGGTGCGGTGGTGCCGCGAGAGAAGAACGGGACACTCGATCCGGACCTGGTACGGCCCCTGCACGAGGTCAGCTCCCTCCTCCTGCCCTTCTTCTTCGTCATCTCGGGCCAGTCCGTCGCGCTCAACAGCATGGACACCACAGGGTGGGTCGCCCTGCTGCTGGCGACGGTGCTGGCGGTCACGACGAAGATCGGCAGCAGTACGGCGGCGGCTCGGCTGAGCGGCCTGGACCGGAACGACGCGTGGACCGTCGGCGTCCTGATGAGCACCCGCGGCCTCACCGAACTGATCGCCCTCAACGCGGGCTACCAGGCGCACCTGCTGAGCAAACCGCTCTACACGGTCCTGGTCTTCATGGCCCTGGCCACCACTCTCCTCACCCAGCCGTTCCTGCTGCTGATCCAGCGGCTACCGGAGCGCTCCAGGCCCACCCCACCGCCCCAGGACCCGAGCGCCTCCGTGCTCCGCCACCCCGAGAACGAGGGCGGCACCCCCGCGACGCCGGCGGCGGACGTCGGGTGACGTGAACCAACCGGAGCCACACCCGACTCGGGTGTGGCTCCTCGGTCACTACAGCGGCATCGGGGCCATGTCGCACTCGATGCGCCGGCGCCGGCGGGCTGCGAGGAGCCAGGGGTGGTCGGCGCGCAGCACGCGGGTGAAGCCGTCCACGGCCTTGCGCTCGAGGCCGTCCGCCTCGGCCCCGCGGCCCAGGCCCCGCAGGTCGAGGGCCAGGTTGGCGGTGCAGGAGAGGGTGAGCGGGTGGTCCTCGCCGGCCGCCTCGGTCAGCAGGGGGAGATTCTCGACGTCGATCTCGTGCGCCCGTTCGAAGTCCAGTCGCGCGTAGGCCGTGTTGGCCCGGCCGATGGCGACGGTCAGCGTGGTGACATGGCGGGCGCCCACCGTCTCGGCCAGCCTGCGCAGCGCGTCGTCCTCCAGCTCCTGCGCACTGTCGAGGGCACCGAGCGCCCGCATGGTGGCGGCCAGATTGGCCTTGGTCAGCAGCGTGTAGGCATGGTTCTGGCCAAGCCGCTGTTCATAGCGCCGCAGGGTCAGCTCGGCCAGCTGGCGGGAGCTGTCGAGGTTCCCGGTCAGGCGCTGGTCCACGGCCACGTTGGTCGCCGTGGAGAGCGAGTCGAAGTGTTCGTTGCCGTAGCGGTTGACGAAGCGCCGCAGCGTCTCCTCGGAGAGTTTGGCGGCCTCTTCCAGCGCCCCGTCCCGGCGCCGGCACACCGCGAGGTTGCGGGCGATGCGCAGGGTGAGCGGGTGTTCCTCTCCGAACGCGGCGCGCGCCCGCCGGTGGACGTCCTCCTGGAACTCGCGCGCGCCCGGGTAGTCACCGGCTTCCCGCATGTCGATGGAGAGGCCGTTGAGGGTGTTGAGGGTGAAGAAGCTGGCCGGGCCGAACAGCAGGTCGCGCAGCCGGGCGTTCTCCTGGTCCAGCGGCAGCGCCTCCCGGAACTGCCCGCACAGCCGCAGGTCGACGCCCCAGCTGTGGGTGGCCCGCAGCGCGGACGGGTCGTCGCCGCCGAACTGGGACCGGGCCAGCTCGGTGGCCTCCTTGCCCAGGCCCCGCGCATCCTCGAACCGCCCCTGGTAGCGGTAGGCGTCGGACATCTCGCACAGGGAGTCGATCAGTTCCTCGGGCTCGACCTCGATCCGGCGGGAGACTTCCAGCGCCTTCTCGGTGAGCGGGATCGACTCGGAGACCTGACCGACCTGGCGCAGGAGGAACGCGAGGCTCTTCGACATGCGGATGACGTGGATGTCCTCCTCGCCGGAGGCCGCGAGCCAGGCGCTCCAGGCCTGCCGGGCGAAGGCCGCGGCGCCGTCGTGGTCGCCCCAGTAGTAGAGGAACCACGCGGTGTCGGAGACGAGTTCACGCACCCAGGTGTCGGTGCTGGTGACCGCCTGCGAGGTGAACACGTGGGGCAGCAGCGCCTGATATGCGTGCCATTCCAGCGGCGACCCGTAGGCGCCCGGCTTGGCGGCCGACAGCAGCTGGTGCGCGGCGTCCCGCATCCGCTCCCGCTCCTGGGGGCTCAGCTTGGCCAGGAGCACGGTCTGCAGCAGGCGGTGCATCTGCAGGGTGTCCGACCGCGGGTCCACCTTGACCAGGGAGAACTGACTGAGGTCGCGGACAGCACGGTTCAGTTTGATCGGATCACGCAGCAGCGGGTCGATCTCGGACGTGATGCTGACACCACGGCTGCCACGCAGAATGGACCGCGGGATCGGCTCGGGGGCCATGCTGGCGCAGATGTCGAGGAGCTGCCGGGCGCCCGGATTGTTGTCCTGGATCCGCTCCAGCGAGATGTCCCAGGCGGCGGCGACGGAGACCGGGTAGTCGGGGTTCGGGTCGAGTTCGAGGATCTCCGGGCTGCGCCGGTCGAGCGCTTCGAGGTACTCGTCGACGAGCATGCCGGTGACAGCACGCCAGGCGCCCGCCTGCTCGACGGCGAGCGGCAGGTCGCCCAGGGCGTGGGCGAGCCGGTCGGCGTCATCGGCCGTCAGGTCGGGCGAGCGCTTCTGGAGCAGCTCGATCGACTCCTCGCGGTCGAAGACGTTCACCGGCAGCGAGGTGGCCACCCTCTCCCAGGCGCGGTTCCGGGAGGTGACGATGACCTTCCCCGGACCGTTGGCGGGGAAGTAGTTGCGCACCGCCTCGACGTCCTCGGCGTTGTCGAAGACCAGCAGCCAGTTGTCGTACGGCGTCCCGGTGCGCAGTGCCTCCAGGACCGCGGGCACGGCGGTGTTCGCGGCGGGGGCGCCGAGGCTGTCCTGTCCGGAGGGAGCGACGCCCAGCTGCGTCGCCAGGGAGGCCAGCGCGGCCAGAATGAGGCTCTCCCGCTCGGCCGGGATCCAGCAGATCACGTTGTAGTCGTGCTGGTGGGTGTAGACGTACTCCAGGGCCAGCTGGGACTTGCCGACGCCGCCCAGGCCGTGCAGTGCGTTCGGCAGCACGGCCGCCGTGTCCTGGGATTCGAGCTGCTCCTCCACGGCCCTCAGCAACGCCTGGCGGCCGACGAACGACGTGTTCCTGAGCGGAACGTTCACCAGAAGGGCCGGCGTTGCGGTCGTGGTGCTCTGCATGAGCGGCTCAGCCTCCGGGGCTTCGTATGGGATCTCGTCGGTTGCCAGGCTCGGCACGGGTTCTCCAGGTTCGTCGGGGACGTTCGACGGTGGGAGGTTTTCCCCTTCACCGGGCGCGTCCCCTTTGATCACCCGACCGGGGGTAACCGTCGTCCGTTCGGCCCTGTGGGGAACCTGGGGCGCCGGCCTGGAGAGATTGGGTTCGATGCGTTTGGCGCGTTCGGAGTAGGGACCCGAGAGCGCGCGCATCACGGCAAGTTCGCTGCGCACCCAGCCGTGTTCGGCCGGGTCGGGCAGCGTGGTGCCCATCGGGTCGCGCAGGGCCGCGCGCAGCGCGATCCCGCGCTCGCCCGCGGCGGGCAGTTCGCCCACCAGGCTGACGGTGCGGGCGAGTTGGCTGCGGGTGGTGGTGGCGAGCAGCGCCTCGCGCACTCCCTCGGCGAACTCGGGGCGGCCCTCGCCGCCGCTGTCCCAGTCGATCAGCCCGCCCATCAGGATCTCGGCGAGGTGATCGGGGCCGGTCTCCGGCATGGTGCGCCGGCGCAGCTGTTCCACGAGGTCGAATTCGAACGGAATGGCGGCCAGTTGGGTGGCGAGGCGGCGGGCGGCCGGGGTGGCGAGGGTGAAGAAGCGGCGTACGGCGGCGGTGGCGGCGCGTGGGAAGCGCGGGGCGCGCAGGCCGGGCGCGGGCGCGCCCTTGGTGAGGGTGCCCGCCAGGACGACGGGCAGCGCACGGCGTACCCCGCGCTCCCCGGTGACGAGGTCGGCCCAGGCGGCGAGGGAGCCGGGCTTCAGGGACAGCACGGGCACCGCGACGGCGCCGTCGCCCGTGTCGGGCATCGGTCGCAGGGGGTCGGGGCCGCCGGGCGGGGCCCAGTGTCCGAGGCCGTCGTTGGGGGCGCCGAAACCGCCGGCCTCCAGGACCGCCTGGTAGGGGTACAGCGAGGAGCGGTGGCGCAGGTGGGGCGGCAGCAGGTGGACGAGGGCGGTCGGGCCGGCGTGGGCGAGACGGCCGAGCAGTTCGTCGGCGGCGGGGGCGGCCCAGCCGTGGGCGAGTCCGTCGGTGACGACCAGGAAGACACGGCCGCCGCGTCCGTCGAGCAGTTCCGCGGGGTCCGCGGCGACCTGTCCGGGGCCGCGGCGCAGGGTTGCCCGGCCGGTGCGGGGGACGTTCACCGCGACGGTGCGCACGCCCCGGAAGGCGCCGCTGTGCTCGGCGGCCTGGGCGAGGCGGGCGGTGGTGTCCTCCCAGATCCGCATCGTGGGGGCGTCGTCGGTGAGCACCACCAGGTCGAAGGCGGAGGTGCGGGCGGGACGCAGGAAGGGCATCCACAGGCCGTCCACGACTCCCTGCTCGGCGGTGGTCTCCTCGTCGAGTTCCAGGGTGTCGCGGGAGGGGATGCGGCGGGCGAGCTGGTGCAGGGCGCGCGCGAGCAGGGCGGTACGGCGGCCGGGCCCGGGCCGCTCCGGTTCGGCGGCCGGCAGCAGCGGCGGGCCGATGTGCAGTCTGAGGTGGCCCTCGGGGTCGGGTAACAGCCGGGGCGCAGGGGTCGGCGTTGCTCCGGGGTCGCGCAGCCCGGGCCGGGTCGCGGACGTCCCGGGTGTCTCCGGCGGGGTCTGTGTGCCGGGCGGACGAGGGTCCTGGGCAGGCGGGGCCGGGGTACGTACGTCGTCGACGGCAGCGGCCGGGTCCGGCCGCCGTACCTCCTCGGTGTGCTGGACGTCGTCGATGTTCGCGGCGTCCTCGGCCGCCTCCGGTCGCACGGGCCGTGGGCGGGTACGTCCGTCTGCGGACCCCGGGGACGGGGCCTGCCGCCGGTCCTGCGGGCCCCCGTGGCGGGACCAGTACGCGGCCAGCCAGACCGCGTCGGCGACCTCCTGCCAGCGGGGTCCCGTCTGCTCCCCGGAGAACAGCTGTGCACGGGAGTGGGGATCGGAGTCCGGGGCAGCCGAGGGTGCCCCGGCAGCCGACAGCGGGGCTCCGTGCTCACTCGCGTACAGGGCGGACTCGGGGAACGCCGAAGGAGGCGACGACCCCGATACGGGATCCCCGTCGCCGAGTCCGGATGCGTGCTCCCGGGGGAAGCCGGTCATTCAGCGGCCCTTCGCGAGGTCGCGGAGGAGCATTTCCACGAGCTTACGCCCGTCACCGTCGGCCTGGAAACCACCCGCGGTAGTCATCTGGACAGCGTTGAGCAGCTGGTCGAGGGAGTGGGTGCCGCCGGCCTGGACCCGCTGCACGAACAGGTCCACCAGGTCTTCCGTGCCCTGCGGCCGGGCGCCCAGATGCCCCTCCACCATGGCCAGAAGCTGCTCCCGCGAGGGAGTACGCATCTCCAGCGGCAGACAGCGCCGACGGAAGGCCGCGGGGAATTCGCGTTCCCCGTTGCTGGTGATCACCACGACCGGGAACTCCCGGCACTCGATCCGGCCGCCCCGCACGACGGCACGGCCCCCGGGGTCGCTGGTGTGGACGCGCGCCGCGTCGGCGGCGTCGCGCACCAGTTCCGGAACGTCATAACTTCCGTTCTCCAGGACGTGCAACAGGTCGTTCGGCAGGTCGATGTCGCTCTTGTCGAGCTCGTCGACAAGAAGCACCCGGGGACGATCGTAGGGCAGCAGCGCCGTGCCCAAGGGCCCCAGGGTGATGAACTCACCCAGAACCGGGGGCAGTTGACGATCCTTTGACGAAACCGCCAGGTTGACGTCCGTGTCGGGGCTCGCGTCTTCGCCGCCCTCGACGGCCCCCTCGGCCCCCGCCGCGTTCCGCAGACCGGCCTGCCAGGCGGCGATGGCCTGGGCGCGGCCCATGGCGTCATGGACGTACAGGCCGTCCCGCAGGTTCGTCCGGCTGACGATGTTCCACTCCAGAACGCGGCCGAGACCGAGCTCCCGGGAGATGAGGTAGGCGAGGGTGGACTTGCCGACGCCGGGCGGCCCCGTGATCAACAGGGGCCTGCGCAGCAGCAGGGCCGCGTTCACCGTGTCGATCTCGTCGGCAGCGAGCTGGGGGGTGATGACATGGGGTCCCAGCCGGCGCACCGCGGCCTGCGGGTCGTCCGGTGGGGCGGACTCCGGCGGGCCGCCGCGGAACCGGCGCCAGGGCGGCGGCTCCGGCAGCGGCGGTGGGACGACGTCCGGTGCACGGCCGGTGGCGTGGAAGACGCGCCAGCTGTTCGGGGCCGTCTGCTCCTGCGCACTCATGCCGGTGCCTCCTCGCTGGCGAGATCGCCGGGGTCAGTGGTCTGGATGTCGACGAGCCGAGTGGGATCGTCCCAGAAAAAGCCGATATGTCGACCGAGTAGGAGATGGGGGCCCCGGGTGTTGAGCTCGGCCTGGCGGCGCAGCCGGTGGATGGCCATCGGGATCTGCGCGGGCATCGGCACGGACGCGAACACCGCGGTCGCCACTTCGCGCACTTCCTCGACGAAGATCCCTCTGCGGTCCCAGATCGCGAGCCCTATCCCTTCCGCGATGGCGGCCTTGAACGCCTCCAGGGCGTAGTCGTCCACCGGGGCGTCCAACACCACTGCCGTATGACTTGATTCCCCGGCGAGCTCGGTCAGCCACACGTCGAGTCGCTGGGCGTCGGTCTCGCTCCAGCCGTGCACGGCGACGCCGTGCTGCCGCAGGGTGCGCCAGCGCTCCTGCCACTGGCTGCGGACCAGCGCGTCCTTGGTACGCATCCGCTCCAGGCTGCGTAGGTGAACCCCGTACTTGAGTCCGAGCGGCAATGGCCGTCCGTCGCCGATTCTGAACGTCAGCCCCGCCACATCGTGGTTGAGGAGGTCATACGGAAGGACGAACTCGACGTACGGCGGTTGCTGTCCGTCGCTCCTGGCCGCGTCGTACTGATCCGCCCAGAGCCGGGCGCCCTGCTGTAACGCGCGTTCGACGGCCGTTCCGAGGGCGTCCAGGGTGGTGGTGACCGGCTCGCCGGGCTGCGGATCCCAGTGGCCGGGCGCGCTGTTGAGCCAGGAGCGTACGACGACCTCGCCGGTTCCGTCGCGGGCCGGCTCGACGGCGACGATGAGGGAACGCGGAATGTCCGGATCGCTCGCCGCGGCGGGACGTGACTTCCGGCGGCGCCCCACCTCTTTGGCCAGATCCGCGCGTTGGGCCCAGTCGTCGACCCAGTCGGTCAGGATCGCACGGTGCCCGGGCGCCACGGCGAGCCGGGCCGCCAGGTCGAGGAGGAGCACCGCGGGCGGCAGGCCGTCGTGCTGTGCGTTCCATTCGAGGATGTGGGTGAAGAGCTGGTCGGGTGAGAGTCCGGCGGGGAGGTCGAGGCCGTTGAGCTCCTCGACCAGGGCGTCCCGCAGCCGGGCGGCGGAGAGTTCGCCCCGGGCGAGCGCGATGCGGGCGTTCTTCTCGTCGTCCCTGGAGAGCGGTCCGGGCGGTGTCCCGAGCCCGGCCTGCGGGGCGGCGGGGGCGATCAGCCGGTCGAGGTCGTCACCGGCCGGGGCTCCTTCGAGGATGCGGACCACGCCGATGAGTACGTGTTCCCCGCCCGCCACGCTCAGTGCCGCGCGCACCACGGCCACCACGTCCTCGCGCAGCCGGACGCCGCGCACGTCGACCTGCCGGTTGAGCTGGTCCCCCAGCACCGCGGCGAACTGCACCCGCCCCTGCGCGTCCTCCATGCAACCCAGATCGCACAGGGCCTCGGTCAGCTGTGACAGCAGCTGAAGGCCTCGGGTGCGCCCGGAAGCGTCCTCGGGCTCGCCGAATCCCGCGCCTGTCTCCACCGACTTTCCCCCTGAGTCGGTACGCCTGCCTGACCGACCAGCGAAGTTAGCACGGCAACCAGGGGATGAACCAGGGACGGATGGGATCGGAATCGCACCGTCCGGCCAGGATTACCCCATCGGGAGCAATCCTGGCCGGAATTGATCGGCCGATCAGGGATGACGGGGCCTCGGACGGCGGCTCAGAGGCGCGGGTCCACCGGCTCCGACTCCAGCGCCAGCACCCCGAACACCGCCTCGTGCACCCGCCACAGCGGCTCGCCGTCCGCCAGCCGGTCCAGGGCCTCCAGGCCGAGGGCGTACTCGCGGATCGCGAGCGAGCGCTTGTGGTTCAGGAACCGCCCGCGCAGCCGGGTCAGGTTGTCGGGACGCGTGTACTCGGGACCGTAGATGATCCGCAGGTACTCGCGGCCCCGGCACTTGATGCCAGGCTGCACCAGCCGCCCCTGCTCGCCGCGTACGACCGCGCCGAGCGGCTTGACGACCATGCCCTCGCCGCCCCGGCCCGTCATCTCCAGCCACCAGTCGACACCGGCCCGCACCGACTCCGGGTCACCGGTGTCGACGTACAGGCGCCGGGTCGTCCGGAGCAGCCCGGTGCCGTCGTGCTCGACGAGCCGGTCGAGCAGGGCGAGCTGCTCGTCGTGGGGCAGCGCGGCGAGACTGCGGCCCTGGACGGCCAGGATCTGGAACGGCGCCAGGCGTACCCCGTCCAGGCCGTCCGTCGTCCAGCAGTAGCGGCGGTACGCCTCCGTGAACGCGGCGGCGTCCACGGCCCGTTCGCGCTGTCGCGCCAGCAGGTCCGTCACCTCGACGCCCCGGGCCGCCGCGCCCTCCAGCGCGGCCAGCACACCCGGGAACACCGCCCCGGAGGCGGCGCCCACCGCCGCGTACTGGCTGCGCAGCAGCCCGGCCGCCTTCAGCGACCACGGCATGAGCTCGGCGTCGAGCAGCAGCCAGTCCGTGTCGAGCTCCGCCCACAGGCCGGCCGCGTCGACCGCCGAACGAAGCCGGTCGAGGATCGTCTCCGTGACCGACTCGTCGTCGAAGAACGGGCGGCCGGTACGGGTGTACAGGGACCCCGACGGTCCGTCGACGCCGAAGCGCTTGCGCGCCGCCTCGGCGTCCCGGCAGACCAGCGCCACCGCCCGAGAGCCCATGTGCTTCTCCTCGCACACGACCCGCTCGACGCCGTCCTCGCGGTACTGCGCGAACGCCTCGGCCGGGTGCTCCAAGTAGCCCTCCACCTGCGAGGTGGCCGTCGGCGCCATGGTCGGCGGGAGGTACGGCAGCAGGCGCGGGTCCACGGCGAAGCGGCTCATGACCTCCAGGGCCGCGGCCGCGTTCTCCTCACGGACCGCCACCCGGCCGGCGTGCCGGGTCTCGACGGCCCGGCGGCCGTGCACGTCCGCCAGGTCCAGCGGACGTCCGTCGTGCCCACCGGGCGCCTCGCTGCGCAGCGGCTTCGCCGGCTCGTACCAGACCCGTTCGGCCGGTACGTCGACCAGCTCTCGCTCCGGCCAGCGCAGCGCGGTGAGCTTGCCGCCGAAGACGGCGCCGGTGTCCAGGCAGATCGTGTTGTTCAGCCAGGTGGCCTGCGGGACCGGGGTGTGGCCGTAGACCACGGCCGCTCGGCCCCGGTAGTCCTCCGCCCACGGGTAGCGCACCGGCAGGCCGAACTCGTCGGTCTCGCCGGTGGTGTCGCCGTACAGCGCGTGGGAGCGGACCCGGCCGGAGGTGCGGCCGTGGTACTTCTCCGGCAGACCGGCGTGGCAGACGACCAGCCGGCCGCCGTCCAGGACGTAGTGGCTGACGAGTCCGTCGATGAACTCCCTTACTTCGGAGCGGAATTCCTCGGTCTCGCGCTCCATCTGCTCGATGGTCTCGGCCAGGCCGTGGGTGTGCTGGACCTTGCGGCCCTTCAGGTGACGGCCGTACTTGTTCTCGTGGTTGCCCGGCACGCACAGGGCGCTGCCCGACTTGACCATCGAGATGACGCGGCGCAGCACGCCGGGACTGTCCGGGCCGCGGTCGACCAGGTCGCCGACGAACACCGCCGTACGGCCGTCCGGGTGGACGCCGTCGGTGTAGCCCAGCTTGTCGAGCAGCGACTCGAGTTCGTTCGCGCAGCCGTGGATGTCGCCGATGATGTCGAAGGGGCCGGTGAGGTGGGTCAGGTCGTTGAAGCGCTTCTCGGTGACGACGGTGGCGTTCTCGACCTCCGCCACGCCGCGCAGGACGTGCACCTTGCGGAAACCCTCGCGCTCCAAGTGCCGTACAGAGCGGCGGAGTTCACGGATGTGGCGCTGGATCACCCGGCGCGGCATGTCGGCGCGGTCGGTGCGGGCCGCGTTGCGTTCGGCGCACACCTCCTCCGGCACGTCGAGCACGATGGCGATGGGCAGCACGTCGTACTTCTTGGCGAGGTCGATCAGCTGGCGGCGGGAGTCCTGCTGCACGCTGGTGGCGTCGACGACGGTGCGCCGGCCGGCCGCGAGCCGCTTGCCGGCGATGTAGTGCAGGACGTCGAAGGCGTCCCGGGTGGCGCCCTGGTCGTTCTCGTCGTCGGAGACCAGGCCGCGGCAGAAGTCCGAGGAGATGACCTCGGTGGGCTTGAAGTTCCGGCGGGCGAAGGTGGACTTGCCCGAGCCGGAGGCGCCGACGAGGACGACGAGGGAGAGGTCGGTGACGGGCAGGGTGCGCCCCTGCCGGCTCTCGGTCATGCCGCCTTCGCCTCCTTCTCGTTCACGTTCTTCATGCTGAACACGGCCATCTGTGTGGGCGGCCCCACCTCCGGGTCGTCCGGCCCGACGGGGACGAACTCCACGCCGTACCCGTGCCGTTCGGCCACCGCCCGCGCCCACGTCCGGAACTCCTCGCGCGTCCACTCGAAACGGTGGTCGCCGTGCCGGACGTGTCCGGCCGGGAGGGTCTCCCAGCGGACGTTGTACTCGACGTTCGGGGTCGTCACGAGGACCGTGCGCGGGCGGGCCGAGCCGAACACCGCGTACTCCAGGGCGGGCAGCCGGGGCAGGTCGAGGTGCTCGATCACCTCGCTGAGCACGGCGGCGTCGTAGCCCTTGAGCCGGTTGTCGGTGTAGGCGAGCGATCCCTGGAAGAGCTGGACGCGCGACGCCTGCCGCTCCCCCATCCGGTCCAGCTTCAGCCGCCGGGAGGCGATGGTCAGCGCCCGGACCGAGACGTCCACGCCCACGATCTCCGTGAACCGGACGTCCTTCAGCAGTGCCTGCACCAACTGGCCCTGTCCGCAGCCGAGATCGAGGACCCGGGCGGCCCCGGACTCCCTCAGTGCGGCGATGATCGCGTCCCGGCGCTGCACGGCTAGCGGGGTCGGCTTCTCCTCCGTCTCGGCCTCGGCCTCGACCGCGTTGTCGATCTCCTCGACGGCGCTGTCGTCGGCCTCCGCGAGCCGCACCAGCTCCAGCGCCTCCATCGCCTGCCGGGTCAGGGACCAGCGGCGCGACAGGTAACGGCTGGTGATCAGCTTCTGCTCCGGGTGGTCGGGCAGCCAGCCCTCACCGGCCCGCAGCAGCTTGTCGACCTCGTCGGAGGCGACCCAGTAGTGCTTGGCGTCGTCCAGGACGGGGAGCAGGACGTACAGGTGGCGCAGGGCCTGGGCGAGGGTCAGCGTCGCCGATTCGAGTACGAGGTGTACGTACCGCGAGTCACCCCACTGCGGGAACTCGGCGTCCAGTGCCACCGGTTCGGCGGTCACCGTCCAGCCGAGCGGTTCGAAGAGGCGTCCGACGAGGCCGGGGCCACCGCGGGCGGGCAGCGCGGGCACCTCGATGCGCAGCGGCAGGGGCTGCTCGGCGCGCTCCGGCCGGGCGTTGCACACGCCTCGCATCGCGCTGGAGAACACCGCGCTCAGCGCGACCGCGAGCAGCGAGGAGGCCGCGTAGGGGCGGTCGTTGACGTACTGCGCGAGCGCCGCGTCGGGTGCGCCGCCGCGCCCCTTGCCCTTGCCTCGCCGCACCAGCGCCACCGCGTCGACCTCCAGCAGCAGCGCCGCCGTGCAGCGCTCGGCGTCCGCCTCGGGGTAGAGGACGTGCGCCTTGCCGTAGGAGGTGGAGAACGCCTGCGCTTTCTCGGGATGCTTGTGCAGCAGGAACCCGAGGTCGGTCGCGGGGCGCTCCTTCGTGCCGGTGGTACCGATCGTCAGGAACATGTGTCCGAGTCTCCCGGGTGAACCGGCCCATGACCACCGGTTTTGCCGCGCTCGGCGGGCGGCCGGTGCGCCGGGCGCTCACTGTTCGGACCTCTTCCACGCGCTCACGCCCAGCTTGCCCGTGGTTCCGAGGTCGAGGTGGGGGGTCACCGTGACCGGCGCGGCGCCGGACTTCGCCAGGACCCTGACATACGGGGCGTTGACGGGTGTGCCGAACTGGGTGGTGTTGTGCCACGCGAGGCTCGCCGTCGCGCTCTCGCCGGGCTTCAGGGTCACCGGCCGGGGCGGGTCGTCGAAGCCATCCACGGTGGACATGCCGCCGCCGCCCTGGGAGATCTTGATGTCGTCGATCCGCTTCAGGTCCTCGTCGAGGACGGTGACCTGCGGGTAGCCGTCGACCGGGTAGTCGCGGGTTCCGCAGTTCTCCAGGTGCAGTCCCACGAGACGCAGCCCCATGGCCGCGTCGCCTTCGTCGGCCCAGACGCGGATCCCGGAGGACGGGCACGGTCCCGACGTGGCCGGCGCCTCGTCCGCGGGGACACGGGTGACCTCGTAGATCTTCACGGCCTCGGCGGACGTCGCCATCATCGCCGCCTCCTTCGCGTCGACGGTTCCCTTCACCGTCCGCCCGGGGCCGACCGCGCCCACCGTGTGCCGGACGTTGTCCAGCACCTCGCCGCTGCTCGTCGTGAAGGTGAAGGTGATGGTGTAGGTGAAGGCCTCGGTGCCGCGGTTGGTGACCTCGTAGGCCGCGGAGATGCCCGCTGAACCGGTGCTGTGGGACGGGGTGGTCACCGTGGTGATCCGTACACCGTCCTGCTCCGCCTCGGATCCCTGGGGCTGCGGCACCGCGCCGCCCGACGGGTTCGCCGAACCGACGAGCTCCGATCCGCAGGCGGTGAGGAGCAGGAGGGCGGCGGCGACTGCGGCCGGGGCGAGGGGGGTACGTCTGTGCATCGGGCCACTTCACCAGGGGCTGGTCGCCCAGAGTGTGGTGGAGGCCACAGTTCCAGTCACAGGCATGTCACAGATGCGCGTCACGGCTACGGCCTGGGCCAGTCCATGCTCGCCGCGGCCCTCGCGCTGGGCCCGGCGGGCCTGGCCATCGGCTCCGCCGCTGCCCTGGGCGCCCTGGCCTGGCGGCGTTCCTGCCGGGCCGGCCGCCGGCGGACGCCACGGGGACGGCCGCGCGCCTGCCGGGGAGAAGGCGACGCGAGGCGCGAGGTAGGCAGACCCACCCCGCCGCCCCTTCCCTCTTCTCGTTCGCCCTGCGTCAGCCTTCTCGTCGCGTCACGAGAACCTTCGTGTTCGTACTACGACAGCTGCGACTGCACCTGGGCCGAGATCAGCTCCAGGTGATCCAGGTCGCTGAGGTCCAGCATCTGGAGGTAGAACCGCCGGGAGCCGATCTCCGCGTAGCGGCCGATCTTGTCGACGACCTCGGCCGGGGAACCGGCCAGGCCGTTGGCCTTCAGTTCGTCGACCTCGCGGCCGATCGCGGCGGCGCGGCGGGCGACCTCCTGGTCGTCCTTGCCGACGCAGACCACGAGAGCGTTGGAGTAGACGAGGTCGTCGGCCCCGCGGCCGGCTTCCTCCGCGGCGGCCCGCACCCGGCCGAACTGCCGCTCGCTGTCCTCGACCGAGCTGAACGGCATGTTGAACTCGTCGGCGTACTGCGCGGCCAACCGCGGAGTGCGGGTCGCGCCGTGGCCGCCGATCAGCACCGGGACCTTCCGCTGCGCCGGCTTGGGCAGCGCGGGCGAGTCGGTGAGGTCGTAGTACTTCCCGTGGAACTCGAAGGACTTCCCGACCTCCGTCGCCCACAGCCCGGTGACGATCTCCAGCTGCTCCTCGAGGCGGCCGAACTTCTCCTTCGGGAACGGAATCCCGTACGCCGTGTGCTCCTCCTCGAACCAGCCCGCGCCCAGGCCGAGTTCGACGCGACCGCCCGACATCTGGTCGACCTGCGCGACCTGGATCGCCAGCACGCCGGGCAGGCGGAAGGTGGCGGCGGTCATCAGCGTGCCGAGGCGGATGCGCTTGGTCTCGCGGGCGAGGCCGGCGAGGGTGATCCAGGCGTCGGTGGGGCCGGGGAGGCCGTCCACGTCGCCCATTTTCAGATAGTGGTCCGACCGGAAGAAGGCGTCGAACCCGAGGTCCTCGGTGGCCTTCGCCACGGTGAGCAAGGTGTCGTAGGTCGCCCCCTGCTGGGGCTCGGTGAAGATACGAAGATCCATACCTCCATCCTGCACCCGGAGTGCCCGTCATTCCCACCGTTCCCCCTGCCCCCTTCCGTCCCCGCGCGGGTGAAATCCGTCAACCCCGCACACGGCGGCCTGCCCGGGCCAGTGACCTGGCCCGACGGTGATCGTTGGCTCGGGCGGAGCCGGACCGACCGGCGCCCGCACCGCCGGTCACCGCCGGGGTGTCACCCGTGTCGGCCTCCCCGGAGGCCTGGGCCGAGGAGGCCGTCATGTCCGAGGAAACCGTGCCGCAGCAGGGCGGGGGCACCGCGCAGCCCAAGGGTCTGCTGCAGCAGATGGAGGAGCTCATGGCGGCGCTGAACGCGGACCTTTCCGCCCTGGACGCGGACCTGCAGTCGCAGTCGGCCGGAAGCACGGGGCGGACGCCGGCCGAGGAGACTGACGCCGTCGGGTCAACTTGACCCGGCCCTGAAGGACCGGCTTGGAGGTAGTGCCCGGCTGGCTGCCGGGTGGACTCCTCCGTCCAGACACCCCGGGTTACGGGGTGGCAGGGACGCGTGACTCACGCCCCGCGTTCCACACCGCAGTGCCGCGTTGGCGGATGTCGTGGGAAGCGTTCCGGTCCGCGTGGGCAACGACCCCGCAGTTCCGCGCCCCACCCGCCTCATCTCTCCGGCAACACCTGATCCTGGTCCGCCAGTTTCCGCAGCATCTCCCGGACCCGGTCCCGGGATTCGTCCGCCGCGTCGATCGCCTCCATGCACTGCCAGTACGTTCCCTCGTCGTCCGCGCCGCTGGCGATGCCGACGAGGGCGATGCCGACCTCACCCAGCAGGCCGCCGAGACTGAGCAGTGTCTGGCGGGCGTCGTCCAGTTCGGTGAGCTGGGCGGCGCGCAGGTCCCCGGGGTCGAGCTCCGGCGTGTCCAGCACACCGCAGCCCCTGCCCGCCAGCTCGGTCAACCCCAGGGCCTCGCCGCGCAGTTCGGGCGGGCCCGAGACCGCCAGCCGACTGCCTATCGCCTGCGCCAGGGCCTGCGCCTGCCACACCTCCGTCAGGATCTCCGACACCTCACTGCTCCCGGCGAGAGCACGCCCGCTCGTCAGGATGAGCCGCACCGCGTCCATGGCCTGCCCCCGTCCGCCGAGACGTGTTCCTCGCACGTCCGCCCGAACCCCGATGTCCACTACCCAGAGTGAAGGACTGTGGGGCGAAAAGCCAGAGGAAGACGGAAATCTTCGGACAACAAATCGATTTCGGCTGGGCAAACAACTCCGGAGAGTGAAAGCGGACCGATCGGCTCCTGAGTGCCCGGGCCCTCACGACTCCCCCGGCGCCGGAAACCTCCGCTCGTTCCGGTCGATCTTCGCGTCCAGTGCCGCCAGCGCGTCGATCCCGAGCACCTCGCACAGTTGCAGGAGATACGCGAGCACATCGGCGACCTCGTCCGTCACCCGGTGCGCGGTGTCCGGGTTCTCCATGACGCGCGCCGACTCCTCGGGCGTCAGCCACTGGAAGATCTCCACCAGTTCGGAGGCCTCCACGCTGAGCGCGGCGACGAGGTTCTTCGGGGTGTGGTACGGCTGCCAGTTGCGCGCCGCCGCGAACTCGGCCAGGCGCCGCTGCAGTTCGGCCACGTCCAGATGCTGGGGCTCTTTCGTCACGCGTCCAGATGTACCACCGTCACTCCCTCCGCCCCGGCGGCCCACGCTGCGTCACTCACCGCGCCGACGCAGCGCAGGTGGCCGCCCTCGCACATCCGCGCCGCGAGCCGCAGCAGTTCGGCGCGCTGCCGTACGTCCAGGGCCCGGTCGAGGCCGTCGGTGAGCACCGTGAGGGTCTGCATGGCGGCGGGCACCTCGCCGGCCGGGTCGACATCGAGGACACCGGGGCCGGTGAGCAGCACCAGCGCGAGGGCGACGTAGCGCAGCTCGCCGTCGCCGAGCCGCCCGAAGTCGGTACGGATGCCGTCGCCCCGGTCCAGCAGCGCGCGGACCGTTGCGCCGGGCAACGGTTCGGCGAGCACGTCGGCGACGGGTCCGGCGCACCCGGCCCGGACCGCCGCGACGAACTGCCCGTGCCGCCGCGCGCACTCGGCCCGGGTGCGCCACAGTACGTCGGCGAGGTTGTCGCAGCCGCCGAGCAGCCGCCCGGAGCCGAGCGGGACGGGGGCGCGCATCCGCTCCGGCCGGGGATCGCAGGGGAAGACGGAGCGCAGCGCGACCACCATCTGTTCGGCGGCGGCGAGCACATGGCGCTGTCCGTCCGTCTTGCCGGCCACCCGCAGCGGCAGCAGCGCGGTACCGAGCCGGTCGTCCGGCAGCGGGGCGCGAGTCACCGGCGCCGACCCGGCCGTGTACCAGGCGGCCTGCACCGCACGCCGGCCGGGATCACGCAGGGCGGTCTCCAGCAGGACCAGTCCACCGGCCGTCAACCGCTCCCCCACGATGCGCAGTTCGGGCTCGGCCTGGACGGCGACGTCGAGCCGGACCGGCCCCTCGGGTCCGTCCGCCGTACAGCCGATGCGGAAGCCGCGGCGGCGCTGGGCGTCGGGCCGGGCCCGTTCGGGTACGCAGGCGGCCGGGTCGGCGAACACCTCGCCGAGCTCGGCGCCGCCGCCGAGCCGGGCGAGCGCCTCGTAGGCGCGCAGCGCGCTCGACTTGCCGCCGCCGCTGGGCCCGGCGAAGAGGGTGAACGGTCCGAGCGGGAACCCCGCGCGCCGGTGCCCGGCGAAGGCGGACAGCCGCAGCTCGGTGAGGCGCGGCCGGTCCGTGAATGCCTGGCTGTCCCTCGGCGGCGCCGGGGGCGGCACTGAAGTCACCGAGGGTGCGGACGGCACCGAAGGTACGGCAGACGATACGGCGGCGGCAGCGACAGGCGCGGAAGGTGCCGAGGGCACGAAAGGCAGGGCCATATCCGGACGGTAGGGCTCCGGGATCAGGGGAACCGTTCCGCCCGGGACGCTTTTCCTACGATCGGGGGACCGCCGTCAGGTGCCGGAAACCCCGGCCCCCTCCATGAGCCCGCTCACCTCGGTCCCGGGCGGTGTCAGCAGGAACACGTTCCGGTCGACCCGGTGCATCCCGCTCGCCAGTCCGAAGACGACGCCCGTGCTGAAGTCCAGCACCCGCTTGGCGACCTCGGTCTCCGCGCCGGTCAGGTCGAGCAGTACCGGGATGCCCGCCATCAGCGTCTCGGCGACCTCGCGGGCGTCGGCGAAGACGTTGACCCGTAGGACGACGAACCGGCGACGGGTCTCCGTCACCGCGTCCGGCAGCGAGCGGTGGCCCACCGCGGACGGCCAGGCGTCCCGGCCGCGCAGCGGAACGACCTGGGCGAGCCCCTCCCACTGTTCATCGGTGGCGTCGTAACGGTTCACCGGCTCCCCCCGATCTGACTCGCGTTCATTGCCTGCACCAGCCAATTCTTACGCCAAGTCACCCGTACGGCCCAACAGCGACACGGTGCGCGACCGGCGGATTCCCCGCCTGCGCGGCCTCTTACCGCCCTCACACCGGACTCTTCACGTCCGGCGACGCCCCGCTCACCGGGAGCGACTACCGTCCGCTGGCGTGCACTTGGCAGAAACACAGCTGGTGACACCCGGCCGGCGGACACAGTCGGCGGTGTCCGCCGCCCCGGAACCGCCCGCGCAGTGGCACCGCGTCCTCACCCTCCTGGCCGACGTCAGTCTCTTCATCGGAACGCGTTCGGTGTGGACGACGGCGGCGAGCCACCGGCTCGCCGTGGCCGCCGTCATCTCGGTGTGTTACGCCTCGATCCTGGTGTGCGGGGTGCTGGCCCTGGTGGTGCGCCGGACCCGGTCGCTGGCGCGCGTGGACCTGTGCGTGCTGCTGACCGCGGTGACGCTCACCCTGTGCGCGTGGAGCATGGCCCACAACGGCGGCGACGAGGCGGTCCTGACCGCCCAGGCCGCCAGGGAACTGGTCGCGGGGCACGCCGTCTACGGGCAGCCCTGGCCCTGGCTGTTCACCCACGGCGTCGCGGTCACACCGACGGTGACCGGCGGCTACGACTTCACCTACGGCTATCCGCCGCTGGCCCCGCTGCTGACCACGCCGCTGCTGTGGCTGGGGCACGCCGGCACGCCCGCCACGGCGATGACCACCGGCGCGCTCGTCGTCGCCGCGGTGACGACCTGGCGGATGCTGCCGGTGCCGTGGCGGTCGGCGGCGACCATGCTGTTCCTCGGCTTCGGCTTCCTGCCGTCGTACGCCCGGCTCGGCTATCCGGCGATCCTGGCCCTGGCGCTGCTGGTGCCGGTGGTGGTGCGCTGGCCGCGGATCGGACAGGGCGGCCGGCTCGGGGCGGCCGGGATCGCGCGGGCCACGTGCCTGGGGGCGGCCTGCGCGGCCCAGCAACTCCCGTGGTTCCTGGCACCGTTCCTGCTGGCCGGGATCTACGCGGTGCGCCGCGGCGAGCTCGGCGGGCGGGCGGCGACAGCCGTGCTGCTGCGGGTCGCCGGGGTCGCCGCGGCCGTATGGCTGCTGGTCGACACGTATTTCATCGTGCACGAGCCCGGCACCTGGCTGGGCGGGATCGCGCTGCCCCTGACCCAGGGCGCGGTGCTGCACGGCCAGGGGCTGGTGGGCGTGTCGCTGTACCTGACCGACGGCAGCGACCGGGTCGACTGGTACGGGCACGCCAGCCTGCTGCTGGCCGCCGCGCTGCTCGCGCTGTTCGTGCTGTTCGTGCGGCGGCTCGGGCCCGCGGCGACCGTGCTGCCCTGGTGTGCGTTCTACCTGGCGACGCGCTCCCAGGACGGCTACTACCTGATGATGACGCCGCTGTGGCTGGCGGCCGCGGTCACCGCGCCCCCGGCGGAGTTCGCCGACGCGTGGCAGCCGCGCCCCCGCCCGCTGCGCGGTCCGCACCGCCGGCCGGCCCGGGCCGCCGTCGTCCTGCTGGTCCTCGCCCCGGCCCTGGTGAGCGCGGTCTGGGCGGTCACGGGGGCGCCGCCGCTGCGGATGCGGGTCACCGCGGTGCGGCGGGTCTCGACGACGGCCGTGTCCCTGCTGAGCCTGCGGGTCACCAACACGGACGACAGCGCGCTCACGCCGCACTTCACCCTCACCACGGGCCAGGGCATGAACAAGTACTGGTCGATCGTGCGCGGCCCGGCGACGCTCCCCGCCCACGCCACGGCCGACTACGAACTCCGCCCGCCGACCGGCAGGTTCGTCCTCCCCCGTGCCGGCGTACGGATCCGGCTGCGTGCCTTCACGCCCGCGCCGCAGACGCTGTCGAGCACGGACGTGCGGCTCACGAAGCGCGGGTGAAGCGGAGCGTGGTGGTGACCGTGGTCAGGCCGCGGATCATGCCCAGCTGGTTCCAGCCCATGCCGAACTGCTCCCGGTCCACGGTGAACTCGGCGTCCAGCGTGAGCGCATCGGCGTCCGCGCCGGTCAGCCGCGCGGAGAAGGACAGCGGCCGGCTGACGCCGCGCACGGTCAGCTGACCGGAGACCTGCGCCGTGCCGCCGTCGCGCACTTCGGCGCGGCGCGCCACGAAGGTGATCTCGGGGTGGTTGTCGGCGTCGAAGAGGTCGGCGGACCGCAGGTGGGTGTCGCGCTTGGCGTTCTTGGTGTCGAGGGAGGCGACGTCCAGGGTGAGGGTGCCGGTGGCGGTGCCGTCGGCGGCGACCTCGCCCCGTCCGGACACGCCGGAGAAGGTGCCCTTGACGTTGACCAGGCCCCACATCGTCCGGTGCCCGAGGGCGACGGTGGAGGCGCTCGGGTCGAGCTGCCAGAGTCCGGTTTCCACGGCGACGGTCATGATCCTTCTCCCAAGTGGTCCAAATTTGGATGTTCGAGGTGCGCCACAGTAGCCGGATATCCAAAATTGAACAACCTAGTCGTGCAAATTTGGACAACAGGTAGACTCTGGACCATGGCAGACCCCGCTGAGCACCCCGCCGACCTGCCCGAATGTCCGTCCGCGCAGGGCGCCGGGCTGCTCCCCGCCGAGCTGCGCGCCTGGATGCTCCTGCTCGCCGCGACGGGGGCGGTGGAACAACGGCTGCGCTCCGTGGTCAAGGAACGGCTGGACGTCTCGCACGACGAGTTCCTCGTCCTGTGCCTGCTCGCGGAGCAGCCCCGCGAGGGCGTGCGGATGACCCGGATCGCGGAGCTCCTGGGCCGCCCCAAGACCCGGCTCACCTACCAGATCGCCTGCCTCCAGCACTCCGGGCTCGTCACCCGCAAGTCCGTGTGCGGCGACAAGCGCGGCGTCGAGGTCACCCTCACCGAAAAGGCCCGGAGCCTGCTGCGGGAGGCCTCGGGCCCCCTCGCCGAAACGGTGACCCAGGCCCTCGCCGGCGTCATGGGCCCCGCCCAGCGCGAGGCGGTGTGCGGGCTGCTGCCCGACCTCACCGGGGGCGAGCAGGGCGCCGCCGCGGAGTAAGCGGGGCGCCGCCGCGGAGCAAGCGGGGCGCCCTCGCCTTCCGCCGGACTCAGGCCGCCTCGGCCAGCAGGTCCAGCAGGGTCGCCCGAGCCCGCGCGACGCGGGAACGGACCGTCCCGACCGGGCAGTCGCTCAGCGCGGCCGCGTCCGCGTACGGCAGGCCGAGCAGCTGGGTCAGGACGAACGCCTCCCGCCGCTCGACCGGCAACAGGGCCAGCAGGTCCAGCAGAGCGACTCCGTCGTCGAAGCCGGGCAGGTCGTGCGGCTGGGCGCGTTCGACCGCCAGCTGCCAGTCCGCCACGTCGCACAGCCGGGGCCGGGCGGCCGCGTACCGATAGCTGTCGATCACCGCCCGGCGGGCGATGGACAGCAGCCAGGACCGGGCCGAGGAGCGCCCCTCGAAGCGGTGCAGACTGCCCAGCGCCCGCAGGAACGTGTCCTGTGCCAGATCGTCGACCGCCTGCGGATCGGCGCACAGATGGGCGACGTACCGCAGGACGTCGCGCTGCAGCGCGCGCACCAACTGCTCGACCGCCCGCGCGTCACCGCCGCGGGCGGCGAGCGCCCACGCGGTTGTCGACTCGTCGGCCGATGTCGCTTTGTCGCCTTCGGTGTGCGCGACGGGCAGGGTGGAGGGGATCACCTGGTGTCCTTCTCGGGTTCGTCCGGGTCGTCCCGGATCCGGACCTCGGCGCATACGACGGCGCGGACGGTCCGGTGAGCGGGGAGACGGCCTACGGCGCCTGCGCGGGCGCGCGGCCGTGACCGAGGCGCATACGGCGGCCTCGGGATACCAGCTGTCGTCAGCCGACAGCGGTCCCCACGGGCGGCCCTCGAGAGGTGATCGCGTGGACGAGAAGGAGCAGTCGCGGCGCCCGGTCCGAGCGGGGGCGGCGTGCGCCGATGCGCGGGCGGTCCGGGGTGGCGGGCAGGGCGAGCAGCAGCCGCAGCGGTGCCGCGAGCCGGCCGGCCACGGCCCGCAGGATGCGGAAGGCGGCCTTCTCGCCGTACGCCAGCCAGAGCCCGCACAGGAGCGCGGCGAGGAGGTGGGCGGCGAGCATGCCGAAGGATGACGTGCCGCCGCCCATGGACGAGCCGCCCATGGACTGCCCCATGTAATCCATGTGAGCCATGTCCATGTGACTCATGTCCATGTGATCCATGCGGCTCATGTCCAGGTGGCCCGTGTGGCCCATGCCCATGGAGGTCATGCCCCCGGATGTCGGCCGGGCGAGCGAGAACGCCGAGTGCAGCACCGTCTGAGCGGCGACGACGACGGCCACCACCAGCGGCAGCCCGCGTTCACGGCCTGCCAGACACCAGCCGGCGGCACCGGTCATGGCCAGACCCGCAGCCAGCACCCGACCGGGCACATGCGAACCGGACATCATGACGTGACCCAGGGCGGCGAGCAGCACACAGACGGCCGCGAACACCGCGGCCCGTACCGTGCGAACACACCGCCCAGCTGTCATGGCGCCCCATCCTTGCATTGGTGTTCCGGTCGTCAGACGTGAGTACGGATTTTCACGGCCGGAACGCGGGTCCGGTCAGTCCCAGAGCACACCGAAGACCATCGTCACCCCGACGAACAGCCAGAAGACCGAGCCGCCGACGAGCACCACGAGCCTGAACAGGAGTTCGGGCAGCCATATGGCGTGGGCGGCCCGCTCGGGCTTGAGCGGGTCGTAAGCGAGCTGGAGCCGCGGTTTGTTGCGCTTGCACCGGTACTGGCGCACGGCGCCGTCGGTGTCGGTGTACTCGTACACGGTGTGCTTCTTGCCGGACCTGCCGACCGCCTCGGCCAGGACGGTGATGCCCCGCCGCCGCAGGATCGTACGGCGGAACACCTCGTGTATGGCGGTGCCGATGAAGGCGATGCCCAGCACGAGCGGTACGGCCCCGACGACCACCCCCAGGACGCGCGTGCCGTGGGTGACGCCGACCCACACGGCGTAGGCGACGAACGCGAGCGGGCCGGAGGCGAAGAGTGCCAGCCAGCGGTAGTCGATGCCGCGGCGCGGCTCGGCGACGACGGTGACCAGGGCGCTCCCGGCCGGGTCGCGCCGCTCGGGCAGCGCGGTGGTCAAAGCAGCGGCGAAGGCGGCGTTGGCGGTCGGGTTGCCGCCCTCCACGCGGTGCGCGACACCGTCCGTGAGCACGATCTCGACGGCCCTGTCACCGGCGGCACGGGCCTCCCGGACCGCCGCCAGCGGGATGTCGACGCGTTCTCCGGAACGGGTGAGGTGGACGCCGTCGGCGTCAAGGGCGGCGGAGACACCGCGGCCGCGCAATATCTGGGTCGTGGTCACTCGGGTGTGACCGTCGAGGGCACCAGGAGGTTGCGCACCGGTCCGGTGTTCGTCGTTCTGGACGGCACTCGGCCGCCGCTCCGCTCCGCCGCTGCGGCTTATGTGGACGCCTGGTCGCTGTCCTTCATCGCGCCCCAGCCGTGCCAGCGCTCGACCTCGATCCAGGCGCTGACGCGGGGCCGCACCCGGTCCGGGTAGGACTTGCCGATGTAGTGAGCGGCGAGGCGGTCGATGTCCGCCAGGCCTTCGTCGCCGTACATCTCGGCGGCACGGCCGATGAGCGTGACGTGCGTGTACCAGTCGTCCTCGGCCAGGACGGTGAGGGTCACGCGCGGGTCGCGGCGCAGGTGCTTCAGGCGTACCCGGCCCTCGTCCAGGCTGATCAGCACCCGGCCGTCGTCCCACAGGTACCAGGTGGGGGTGGACACGGGCGCGCCGTCGGCGCGCAGAGTGGCCATGACGCAGGGGTTGGGGCGTCGCAGCAGGGCGACGGCCTCCGGGGGCAGCGGTGGCTTGGACATCGGGACTCCTTGTTGTGTCAGGCGGTGGGCTTGTCGTCGAAACTGGCGAAGTACGCGGCGGCCATGTCCTCGTCGGCGTGTCCCTGCGCGGCGGCGCGTTCCAGGCGTTCGGCGCTCGCGGCGGCCACGTCGAGCCGGACTCCGTCGCGCGCGCCGGCCTCGACGATCAGCCGGGCGTCCTTCGCGGCGGTCGCCACCGCGAACTGGGGCGGGGACAGCCGGTCGTCCAGCACGAGTTGGGCCTTGGCCCGCAGATAGCCCATGTCCAGCGGGCCGCCCGCGATCAGATCGAAGAAGCTCTGCGGAGCCACCCCCAGCGCCTTCGACAGGGCCAGCACCTCGCCGGCCGCGGCGGTGGCCGCGAGGACCCAGCTGTTGGCCACCAGCTTCAGCCGGGTGGCGCTGCCGGCCGCACCGTCCTCACCGGTCCACACCGTGTGGGCACCCACGGCGTCGAAGACCGGCGTCACGACGTCCCGCGCCTCGGCCGGGCCGGCGGCCAGCACGGTCAGCTGACCGGCCTCCGCGGGCTGGCGGGTGCCCAGCACGGGGGCGTCGTAGAAGTGCAGGCCGTGCTCGCGGGCGAAGGCGGCCAGCTCACCTATCGCCTCGACGCCCGCGGTGGTCGACTGCGCCCAGGCCGCGCCGGGACGCAGTGCGGGCGCCGCCTGGCGCATCACGTCCAGGGTGGTGGGGCCGTCGTACAGCATGGTCAGGACGACGTCGGCGCCCTGGACCGCCTCGGCGGGTGTGCCGGCGATGTGCGCACCGTCGGCGGCCAGCGGTTCGGCCTTGTCCCGGCTGCGGTTCCAGGCCCGGACGGTGTGTCCGGCACGGGCGAGGTTACGGGCCATCGCGGCACCCATGATGCCGGTGCCCAGGACGCTCACGGTGCGCTTGTCGGTCATCTTCGTCGGCTTCCTGTTCTTCCTGTTCGTCGTGGGCCGGGGTGGTACGGCGCTCAGTCCGAGTGCCCGGCGGCGGCGCGGACCAGTCCGTCCAGCCACGCCTGGTGGCCGTTGAGCATGGGGTTCGGGCGCTCGTCGGCCAGGGCCGCGGCAGGCTGCCCGATCTGCGTCTCCTGGGTCAGGATCCGGACCCGGCCGCCCGGCAGGTCCTCCACCAGCCAGGCGTGCAGCACGTCCAGCCGCTCCTGCGGCAGGCCGTCCTGCTTCGCCGTCCACGACAGGCGCCCCGGCACACCATCGGCGGGCTCCTGGAACTCCACCACCCGCGCGGTCAGGGGCGGGAAGCCGAAGGTGCCGAAGCTGAAGCCGACGCCGTCCTTCAGCTCGGGGCCATCGCCCTGCGGGAAGGAGATGTCGGCGACGTTGTCGTAGTACGACTCCCAGATGGAGGTGTCGACCAGGTAGTGCCATACCTGCGCGGCGGTCAGGCCCTTGACGATCACCTCGTTGGACACGAAGTTGTCGCCGGTGCCCGGGAGGTAGCGCTCGGGCCAGTTGATCGCGTTCTGCACGGTCATGCTCATGATCCTTTCCGGGGCACCGGGGAGCCAGCCGAACTTCTTGAGCGGCTCGGCGCCGGGCGGGGCCGTAGGAGACGGGGTTCCGGCCGGCGCGCTCCGGGCCGCCGTCGGCCCGCACGGCGAGGCGGGCGGGGTCGACAAGCGGAACCACGCCGGTCTCGGGAACAGGATCTTCGCCCTGGACTGCCCGTGGTGCCCTTGGCTGCATGCTTGCCGCTCGCGGCGGCTGCCGCCACTCGGCGACGTTCTGGACGGTAGGCCCCCGTGCCATCGGACTACCAATAGATGCACCGATTTCTGATATCGGAACTCCGATGCCGTACGGCGCTACTCTGGCCGGTATGAGGAACCGGACGCTCCCTGCCGACGGAACCGAGAGCGACGGGCGGCGGCTTCCGTCACACGCCGACCTGAACCTGCTGCGCACCTTCCTGGCCGTGTACCGCTCCGGATCGTTCACCGCCGCCGCCCCGCTGCTCGGGCTGTCGCAGCCGACGGTGACCGCCCAGATCCGCACCCTGGAACAGCAGACGGGACGCGAGCTGTTCACCCGGCTCCCGCGAGGCGTGGAGCCCACCCGGCCCGCCCATGAACTGGCCGGTCGGGTCGCGGGCCCCCTGGACGCGCTCACCTCGCTCGAAGGCGGCAAGGGCACGCTCGCGGGACACGCCTTGCCGGTCCATCTCGCCGGCCCGTCCGAGCTGCTCTGCGTACGGGTGCTGCCCGCGCTGGCACCCCTCGTCGCCGACGGCGTGCAGTTGCGCGTCACGCAGGGGGTGACCGAGCCCCTCCTGGAGGAGATGCGGGCCGGACAGCACGACCTGGTCATCGCCACCCGGCGGCCCCGTGGTCGCGCGCTGCCCTCGACGCCGCTGGCCGACGAGGAATACGTGCTGGTCGCGGACCCCACCTGGGGCGAGCGCATCGCCGAGCGCCCCGAGGCCGACGACCTCTGCGCCGCCCTGCGGACCGTCCCCCTGGTCACCTACGCCGAAGACCTGCCGATCGCCCGCCGCTACTGGCGCACCGTGTTCGGCAAACAGCTCACCGAGCGGGCCGCGGTGACCGTGCCGAACCTGTACGCCGTCCTGTCGGCGGTCAACGCGGGCGCCGGCTACAGCGTGCTCCCCCGCTCGCTGTGCCAGGAGTACCTGGACGCCGGCCGCCTCACACTCCTCCACGATCCGGAGGAACCACCGCTCAACACCCTCTTCCTGGTCCAACGGCCCGGCTCCGACGCCAACCCGGACGTGATCCACGTACGCGAGCGCCTCCGGGCGGCGGCCCGCGACTGGTGATGAGCGGCCCGCGACTGGCGACAGGGGCCAGGCGCAAGCGCGGGTACGTTCTCCCGGACTTCCGGCCCGTGTGCAGCGGCAGGCAGCATTCCCCTTGACGACGCGGTGGTGCTCGCATCGAGTCATCGCGCGCACCGACGGCTCACAGCCGTTAAGGCACGGGCCAGGACGCATGCGGTGGTGCTCTGCAGCGCACGGAGCGAGGCACTGCCGGCCTCCGGCCATCCGAGGTCATCCGGAGCACGGATGCACAGGTGCCCGCTGAGGCAAATTCCAGTGCACTGGGAGAACACTGGGAGCAGATAAACGCCCCTACCGTGAATGGCGAAGCAACCGCGACCCCTCACACACAGGGTCTGCCCTGGTTCTCAGGGCACGACGAGAGTCGGTGGAATTCACTCTCGGTTCGATTCGAGCAGACGGGCATTCACCACAAGACCGGATCGCCCTCGTCCGCCGTTGCCGGCCACGACTTGAGTCGAAGTCACTTTTCCCGGAGGGGGTTTTCAAGAGATGTCAACAATGCCGGTCGGTGGGCTGGTTCCGCACGCCATCGACGATGCCGCGGAGCTCGTCGTCCGCAATGCGAGGATCCACACCGGGGACCCGAGCCGCCCGCATGCGCAGGCGCTCGCCGTCCGGGGCGGTGTCATCACGGTCGTCGGCGACGACAAGGACGTGGCCCCGCACATCGGTCCGGCGACGAAGGTGGTCGACGCCCTCGGCCGGCGGATGATCCCCGGCCTCAACGATGCCCACCTGCACGTGATCCGCGGCGGCCTCAACTACGTCCTGGAACTGCGCTGGGACGGCGTGCGCAGCCTGCGTCAGGGCCTGGCGATGCTGCGTGAGCAGGCCGCCCGTACCCCCAAGGGGCAGTGGGTACGCGTGGTCGGGGGCTGGTCGGCCGAGCAGTTCGCCGAACGCCGGCTGCCGACCGTCGCCGAACTGAACGCCGCCGCCCCGGACACCCCGGTGTTCGTCCTGCACCTGTACCAGTCGGCGGTACTCAACCGCGCGGCGCTCAAGGCCGCCGGTTACGACAGAAACACGCCGGATCCCAAGGGCGGACAGATCGTGCGCGGCCGGGACGGGGAACCCACGGGCATGCTGCTGGCCGCCCCCAGCGCCCTCATCCTCTACTCGACCCTCGCCAAGGCGCCGGTGCTGGAGGGCGAGGACAGGAAGATCTCGACCCGGCATTTCCTGCGCGAACTGAACAGATTCGGACTGACCTCGGCGATCGACGCCGCCGGCGGGTTCCAGAACTTCCCCGACAACTACGCCACCGTCATCGAACTGGCCAAGGCCGGACAGCTGTCGATGCGCATCGCCTATCACCTGTTCCCGCAGACAGCCGGCCAGGAAATCGACGATCTCGCCCGCTGGATCGAAATGGCCCGCCCCGAGGACGGGGACGAATGGCTACGGCTCAACGGTGCGGGAGAGAATCTCACCTGGGCGGCCGCCGATTTCGAGAACTTCGCCCAGCCACGGCCGGAACACGCCCCGGACTACGAGGTGGAGTTCGAGAAGGCGGTGCGCCTGCTCATGGAGAACGGCTGGGGATTCCGGCTGCACGCCACCTACGACGAAACCATCCGCCGTGACCTCGCGGTGTTCGAGAAGCTCGCCGCGGACGGGCTCTTCCCGGCCGGGAACCGATGGCTGTTCGACCACGCGGAGACCGTCTCCGCCGACAGCCTCGACCGCATCGCCGCCCTCGGCGGAGCCATGTCCGTACAGAACCGCCTGTCCTTCCAGGGCGAGGCGTTCCTACGCCGCTACGGCCCCGGCGCCGCCGCGGACGCCCCGCCGGTCCGGGCGATGCTGGACCGCGGGCTGACCGTGGGCGCCGGCACCGACGCCACCCGGGTGTCCACCTACAACCCCTGGGTCGCCTTGCACTGGCTCGTCAGCGGCCGCACCGTCGGCGATCTGACCCTCCGCCCGCCGGCGAACCGCGTCGACCGGCAGACGGCGCTGGCGATGTTCACCCGCGCCGGCGCCGCACTGACCGGCGAGGACCAGGTCAAGGGCGTACTGCGCCCGGGGTGCTATGGGGACCTCGCGGTGCTGTCCGAGGACTACTTCACCGTGCCCGAGCCGGACATCGCGCACATCGAGTCGCTGCTGACGGTCACCGGCGGCCGGATCGTCTACGCCGCCGCCGAGTACGAGGGCCTCGACGAGGAACTTCCCCCTGTCAGCCCGGCCTGGAGCCCGGTGGCGCACTTCGGCGGCTACCAGGCGGCCGGGCGGGCCCTCGGGGCCGGACTGGCGGGCGCACGTCAGGCGGAGTCGCTCGGCCAGGCCGTCGCCGAGTCGGAGCAGCATCGCCAGTGGCGCATCGCGCGCGGCCTCGTCCCGGAGTCCGCGAGCACCCCCTTCGATCCCTGCTTCGACCTCTGAACTCCCGGAAGGGGCCTGGCCCTTGAGCCGCCCCTTCCGGGACACCCACCAGCTCCGTCCGACCGGACGGGTTCTTCCCGCAGCACGACACGGACAGCGGTCCGTGTCACCGTAACCGAGAAAGGTTCACCATCATGGTCGACATCGCCAACGTCACCGCCGCCCCCAGCCCCGACCTGCTCACCCCGGACAACTGCGCGGTGCTCTTCGTGGACCACCAGCCGCAGATGTTCTTCGGCACCGGCAGCGGCGACCGCACCGCCATCATCAACTCCACCGTGGGCCTGGCCAAGGCCGCCGCGACGTTCGACGTGCCGGTCGTGCTCAGCACCGTGGCCGCCGAGTCGTTCTCCGGCCCGATCATGCCGCAGCTCGCGGCCGTCTTCCCCGAGCAGAAGATCATCGACCGCACCACGATGAACGCCTGGGAGGACGTGAACTTCGTCGAGGCCGTCAAGGCGACCGGCCGTAAGAAGCTCGTCATCGCCGGCCTGTGGACCGAGGTCTGCGTCGTCCTGCCCGCGCTGTCCGCGATCGCCCAGGGCTACGAGGTCTACGTCGTCACCGACGCGTCCGGCGGTGTCAGCCCGCAGGCCCACGAGCACGCGATCCAGCGCATGGTGCAGGGCGGCGCGGTCCCGGTGACCTGGGTGCAGGTGCTGCTGGAGCTCCAGCGGGACTGGGCTCGTGCGGAGACGTACACCGCCGTGACGGACGTGGTGAAGGAGCACGGCGGCGCCTACGGCCTCGGGCTCGTCTACGCGCAGGCCGTCATCGGCGCCCACGCCGCCGGCTGATCCCCGCACCGGAACAGGAACGTCAGAAACAGGCAGGAACACGATGGACGCTGGACTGCTGGTCCTCCGGCTGGTGGTGGGGTTGCTCATCGCCGGGCACGGGGTACAGAAGGTGAGCTTCCGACTCGGAGGCAACGGCTTGGCGGGCGGGACCGAGGAGTTCCGCCGCGACGGCTTCCGCGGCGGGCGGCTGACCGCCCTCGTCGCGGGGGCCAGTCAGATCGGTTCCGGCCTGTTCCTGGCGGTCGGGCTGCTCACGCCCCTGGCGGCGATGGCCGCGATGGGCGTGATGACGGTCGCCGGCACCGTGAAGTGGCCCAAGGGGTTGTGGGTGCAGAACGACGGCTACGAATACCCCCTCGTCCTTGTCGTCGTCTCCGCCGCACTGGCCCTCACCGGGCCAGGACGATGGTCCGTGGACCACGCGCTGGGCGTCACCCCCTGGCCGGCCTGGGTCGCCGTCGTCGCGATCGTGGTCGGGCCGGTGAGCGCACTGCTCACCCGCGTGGTGCTGCACCGGCCCGCCACCACGACAGAAGGGAATCGATATGCGCGCACTGCTGAGTGACGCGGTCCGCACGCTGGTGCCGCGTGGAGAGGAACGTCACGGTCCGCTGCCGCCCCTGATGCTGGCCCTGACGGTGGGCACCGGCCTGATCGACGCCGTGAGCTATCTGGCGCTCGGGCACGTCTTCGTCGCGAACATGACCGGCAACGTGGTCTTCCTGGGGTTCGCCCTGGCCGGCGCCGAGGGCCTGTCCGCGCTCGCGTCCGTCGTCTCGTTGGCCGCGTTCCTCCTCGGCGCGCTGGCGGGGGGCAGACTCGGCACGCGGTTCGCCACGCACCGCGGGCACCTGTTGGGCGCGGCCACGGCCGTGCAGACGATCCTGGTCGCGGTGACGGTGGCGGTCGCCGCAGTGTCGGACGGCGAGGTCACCACCGGCGTCCGGTACACGCTGATCGTGTTCCTGGGGCTCGCCATGGGCCTGCAGAACGCGGTCGCCCGGCGCCTCGGTGTCCCGGACCTGACCACGACCGTGCTCACGTTGACGCTGACGGGCCTGGCCGCGGACTCCACCCCGGCCGGCGGCGAGGCACCCCGCCCCGGCCGCCGGATCCTCTCCGTGCTCGCCATGTTCCTCGGCGCCCTCATCGGAGCCCAGCTCGTGCTGCACGGGCATCTCGTCATCACCCTGACCCTCGCGCTGGTCCTGCTCGCGGTCACCTCCGTGACCACCCATCGTCTCTCGACCGCCGATGCCGCCTGGATCCGGCCTCGGCCCTGAACGACAGACCGGCCCACCGGTGGCACCGCCCGCCCCGCCGACCCGCACCGCCCCGACCGAAAGGATCCCGATCCCGATGAGCCAGCCTTCCGCCACTCCGACCGTCGAGCGAGTGGACGACCGACACCGTTACGAAATCCTGGTCGACGGAGAGCGCGCCGGCCTGACCGCGTACCGCGACCGTGGTGAGCAGCGGGTCTTCTACCACACGGAGGTCGACGACGCGTTCGCCGGGCAGGGGCTGGCCGCGCAGCTGGTGCGGGAGGCGCTCACCGACGTGCGCGCGTCAGGCAAGCGCATCGTGCCGGTCTGCCCCTATGTCGCCAAGTACCTTCACAAGCATGGGGAGTTCGACGACATCACCGACCCGGTGACCCCGGAGGTCCTGCAGTGGCTGGACACGGAGTTGGGCTGACGGCCGAGTCGATACACGGACCGGGCGGAAAGGGGACCGCCCCCCACGAGGAACATCCACTGAGCGATCAGCTCCCACAAGCGTGCCCGGGCCACGTCCCGGTCGCTGTCAGGGGCTGGTCGCCGTCTGCTGCGCACGCTTGAGTGCCTCTTCCGGTGTCTGCTCGCCGGTCAGCGCGGCCTGGATCGCGGTGTAGATGGCGGTCGCGGCCTTGGGCCACTTGTCGCCGAGCTCGCTGGTGCGGGCCCGGGCTCCTTCGACGCTCTTGACGAACGCCGCCATCGAGGGGACCTGCTGGGCGTACCGGGCGGCCACCGCGGAGCGGGAGGGCACGGTGAGGTTCTGCTTGGCCAGGGCGAGCATGTGCGGGGGGTCGTTCAGGCAGGCGAGCACCTGGGCGGCCTTCCCCTGCCGGGCCTTGGAAGCGGTGTGCGGGACCGTCCACACCTCCCCGCCGAGCGGTGTGACGAGGGCCTGCCCCGTCCGGCGGACGGGGAGCGGGGCCACCCCCCAGTGCAGGTTCTCGGCCTTGTTCAGGGCGGAGATCCGCCAGGGGCCATTGACCATCATGGCTGTCCTGCCGGCGACGAACTGGTCATGGACATCGGCCTGGGTCCAGTTCAGTACCGACTTCGACATGGATCCGCTCTTCACCAGGTCGACCCACAGCTGGAGTGCCTGCGCGGCCTGCGGGCTGTCCAGCTGCTTCTCGTCCCCGCCGTTGGACCACAGGAAGGGCAGGAACTGCCAGGTGCCCTCGAACGTGGCGTTCGCGTCGACCGCCATGCCGTAGCGCCCCGGGCGGGTCAGCTCGGCCGCCGCCTTCTTCAGCTCGTCCCAGGTCCTCGGCACGGCGACACCGGCCTCGGAGAGCATGTCCTTGTTGTACATCAGGGCGACGGTGCTGACGGTGGGCGCGAGTCCGTACACCTCTCCCTTGTAGGTGCCCGCCGACAGGATGCCCTCGGCGAAGCCGTCGGCGTCGATGCCGTACTGGTCCAGCGGGGTCAGCGCACCGGTCCCTGCGATCTGCTGAAGATCGGGATTGTCCAGCATCAACAGGTCGGGAAGGGTCCGCGACGACGCCCGCCGCAGGACCTTGGGAATGAGCGACGCCCCCGGAACGCTCGTGTGCTCGACCGTTACGCCGGCGGCCTTGCCGCAGGTGGTGAGCCGCTCGCTCCACTGGGCGTGTTCCGCCGCGTCGGTGTAATAGTCGAGCGCGGTGATGGAGGTCACCTCGCCGGTGGCGGATCCTGCGCCGGTCGCGCCACCGCACCCGGTGGCGGCCAGGACCAGGGCGGCGGCTGCGAAGACAGCGGCCATCCGCCGCGCTGTCGGTCTGACTGAAGAGACCATGGTGGTGCCTTTCCCGAGTGACATCTGTGGCCGGAGTGTCGGTCTCGGGAATGCTGGCGGAATCCAAGGGGTCCCATCGCGACTCGGTCAGAGTAAACACACAGGAAAGAACCGGGGTGACCGGGCCGGAACCGAACGGTTTATACCCCCGTCCTGCCGGTGCCCTGCTCGACGGCTTCCCGGATCATCGCCGCAACGGCGCCGGACTGCGACAGCACAACGGCGTGCGAACCGTCCAGCAGACACTCGGTGGCGGCCATGCGCTGCGCCATGAAGCGCTGAGCGGTGGGGTTGAGCGTCCGGTCGGCGGTCGCGATGGCGTACCAGGACGGCTTGGAGGCCCAGGCCGGCGGCCCCGACCTTCCGGTCAGCGCGCTCCAGGCGATCGGACGTTGCGCCACGGCCAACACGTCCGTGACGCGGGACGGCAGATCGGCGGCGTACACCTCCGGGAACCGTTCCCTACGGATGTACAGCTCGCGTTCCGGAGCGGCGCCGCACGAAGCGGGGAGGGCGGCGGTGAGGGTCGCGTCGATCACCGGCATGGGGGCGAAGCGGCTCGTGATGTCCAGGACGGACTCGCCGGCGTCGAGGCCGAGTGCCGCGACGTAGCACAGCGCCACGGTGTTGTCGGCATCGGTGGCGGCCTGGGTGATGACCGCGCCACCGTAGCCGTGGCCCACCAGCACGACCGGGGCGTCGAGGTGGCGCACGACGCTCCTGATGTGGGCGGCGTCCTGCGCCAGGCCGCGCAGCGGGTTCGCCGCGGCGCGCACACTCAGTCCGACGGCGCGCAGATGGCTGATGACTCCCGCCCACAAGGAGGCGTCGGTGAACGCTCCGTGCACGAGCACGACGGTCGGCGGTACGGGGGTGGATCCGTGCACGGCGATGGCCTCCGAATGCGTGGGGTTCCCCAGCCAAGCGCGTTCAGGTGTGGCCGGCATCGCGTGAACGTACCAATGGGTCTGCTCAGTCGTCGCGCAAGGCCAGGACCAGGTTGGCGAGCTGTACCCGGGAGTTGACCGACAGCTTGCGGAAGACGGAGGTCAGATGGGTGTTGACCGTGTGCGGAGATACGACGAGCAGGTCGGCGGCCGACCTGTTGGTGTGGCCCTCGGCGATGAGGCGCGCGACCTTCTTCTCCGAGGTCGTGAGGGCCCCCCATCCCTGGACGGGGCGTTGGGTGGTCGCCGCCCTGCGGCTGCCGGCCCCCACACCCTCCAGATCGCGTTGTACGCGTGCCGCTGCCGCGTGCGCGCCTGACTCGGCGAACGTGCCGTGGGCCTGAGTCAGGGCGGCCACCGCCTGAGGTTTCCGGCCCGCTGCCAGCAGTGCCCGTCCGAGGTCGGCGCAGGCGGCGGCCCGGACCAGCGGGCGAGGGCTCGCCTTGAGCAGTGCCACGGAGCGTTCCAGCGAGGCGGGATCGTCTGTCAGGAGGCCGATGGCCTGCGCCGCGATGCCCGCGGCGGTGGGCACGGCCGGGTTGCGGTCGGCGTGGGCTTCGGCCTGGGCGGCCAGATCCTCGGCGAGCCCGTGGTCCGCGCCGTGCAGGGCCATGCGTATCGCCGCATCGACCCAGGTGCGCAGCAGCCGCCAGCGCATGAAGGGGCCTTCCTCCTGCACCTGACGAATCCGGTCGACGGCGAGCCCGATGTCCCCGTCGGCCTCGGCGTGGACCGCTTCCAGGAAGCGCACCGCGGCCGTGTTGCCCGGATTCGGTTTGACCGCCAGCCTTTCCCGCGCCGTGGCCAGGTGCTGCCGCGCCGCTTCCCGGTCGCCGCGCAGAAGGGCGATCCGGGAGCGGATCACACTGGCGTTCACCTGCTGGACGGGTACCTGTACGTCGTTTTCCAGGCGCTCCATGGTCATGAAGTCGGCGTCGGCGTCGTCGAGCCTGCCGAGCCCCAGATGCTGCTGGCCCTGTGCCCACAGCAGCATGGCCTGGCGGGGCGACCCGGCGTTGTCCGCTGCCCGAAGGAGCAGCCGTTCGCCGGACTCGAAGTCGTCCAGATGCTGGTACGCGACGATCTCTTCGGGAAGGAAGGCGGAGTCGACGGCGCTGAGCGCGGTGAAGCGCTCCAGCGCGAGGGCGTTCTCACCCGCGTTGAGCGCGATCTCACCGAGCCCGGACAGGGCCAGGACGTGCGCCTCCCGGTCACCGATCGCGGTGGCGGCACGCAGCGCGTTCTCGCCGGCCGCACGAGCCGCGACAAGATCATGGCCCCGGGACAGGGCCAGCGCACGCAGGGCGGCCAGCCTCGCCGCGACCTCCGGGGCGGCGCCCCCGATCGCGAGGGCCGCTTCGGCCCGGTGGCGCAGCTCCTCGGCGAGATCCATGTTCCACAGCGTCCCGCCGAGGGCGGCCTGCAGCCGGCTGAACGCCTCCAGGGGCGGCCGGCCGGCCAGCAGTCGGTCGCCGGTCAGCAACGCCTCTCGATTCCGGCCGGCCCGGGTCAGGCAGACGATCGCCTGCTCCCCCACCACGAACCTCAACGGCCGCGCGGACGGCACCAGTTCCAGGGCGCGCATCGCCAGGTCGGCCGCGAGACCCGGCGTGACCGGCAGTACGTCGTCCGCGGCTCGCTGCAGCAGCGCCACCGCTTCCTCGTCCCCGGGCAGGGCGCTCCGGAGAATGTGCGACACCGCGTCGATCGGCTGGTGGCCCACGGAGACAAGGTGGTTGGCGGCCTCTCGGTGCAGAGCCTTCCGGGCTGACGGCGGGATGTCGACGTAGACCGCCTGGCGCAGCAGATCGTGCCGGAAGACGAGTTGGTCGCCGTCGTCGTCCAGCAGTCCGGCACCCACCGCCTCCTCGAGCGCCGCGATCAACGTGGCGGGCGGTTGGCCACAGAGCGCGGCGGCGTCGTGGAAGGCGAACCGGCGTCCCAGCACCGCTCCCATCTGAAGGAACTGCAGGGTGCCGGGCCGCAGCGATCCGAGTCTGCCGCGCACACCCACCACGAGCCCCGGGGGCACAGCCTCGTCCGTGAGGTCGGCGGTGCGCAGTCCGGCGAGCATCTCGACCGCCAGAAACGGGTTCCCGCCGGCTCCGTCGAGCAGATCCCGCACCCGCTCGTCGACGGCTGCCCCCAGTGTGTCGCCGATCAGTTGGGTGATGGCCGCGCCGGACAGGGGGCCCAACCGCACAGTGACCGTCGGGAGTGCGTCGCTCGTCGCTGCGACGATCTCCTCCGCGGGCCCGGCGGGGCCCTGTCGCCCGGTGAGTATCCACAGAACCGGCGAGCTGCGCAGGCGGGTCGGCAGTTGCCTCAAGGCGAACAGGCTGAGCGGGTCGGCCCACTGCACGTCGTCCAGCGCGATCAGCACCGGCACGCGGCCGGCTCTGGCTTCGACCGCCTCCGCCAGGCGCTCCACCAGCCAGATCCGCTGATCGTGACGGTGTGCGAGGTCAGCGAAGGCGTCGGGGGACAGCAGCGGCTGATCGCCGTGCAGGACGCAGGCCGCCAGCGACGAGAGCGGCACGATGTGATGCAGGTCATCGGCCTTCCCGAGGCCGACCGAGAATCCGGCTGCCGTGGCCTCGGCGACGACCTCGGCGAGCAGCGTGGTCTTGCCGATTCCCGGTTCGCCCCGGATCAGGGCCAGCGCACCGCTTCCGGTGCGGGCCACCGAGGCGATCAGTGCGCCCAGCTCTTCGAGCTCGTCCTCACGTCCGCGCAGACCGCTTCGGGACAGCGATCCGCCTGCCCTCGCCACTCTCACGCCCCCTGTCCGCACTCGCCGGCCGAATACCGGTCAATCCGCGCGGACCGGCGATTCCACCCTTCGTCGTCGCCCGCCCGTGCCGGTGGGAGGTCGGCGGGGCGCAGACGACGGTCCGCGGGTCCACTATCGCAAATCTGCAGCTCAGTGCCACACCCCGACCCATGGGCCCGTGATTCGGGTCACGCCGCAGGCGAAGGTCCCGGTGTGGGGATCGACGGTGGTACTCGTCGCAGGTGAGCGTCCGCGCCAGGACGGTGGCTCTAAGCGGCGGGTGGCAACGAGTAGGTACGGGGCTCTCGTGCCGCGGAGTCCCGCCACTCGGCGGGAGACATCCCGTAAGCGGCCCGGAACACCCGGCTGAAGTGGGCTGCGCTGGTGAAACCCCACCGGTGGGCCACCGCGGCGATGGTCCGGCCCGCCGCCTCCCGGCGGGCCAGCTCGCGTCGGCACTGCTCCAGCCGGCGGCGCTGGATCCACCGACCGACGGTGATGCCCTCGGTCTGGAAGAGCTTGTGCAGGTAGCGCAGGGAGATCCGGTTGGCGTGGGCTATGGCCTCCGGTGTCAGGTCCGGATCCGCCAGGTGTCGGACGATGTACGCCTGGATCCGCAGCAGCAACACCCGGGCGGCGCTCGGTGTGCCGGTGGTGTCACCGCTGCCTCGCTCGTAGGCCAGCAAGGTGAGCAGGTCCACGACGTTGCGGGCGACCGCTTCGCCCGTGCGCTGCGGATACGTTCCCGCGGTGTCCACGAGCCGGGACAGGAAGGGCGACAGCAGTCCGCCGAGCGGCGTCCCGGAGTCGAGGGGAGACGCCGTGATCTGCCGCAGGTCCGACTCGCTCAGGCTCAGGGCGTGCCGTGGCAGGACGAGGGACTTCGTCTGGAAGGTCTCGGGGAAGGTCAGCCGTAGCGGGCGCGCCCTGTCATAGACGAAGAGCTGCCCCGGCCGCACGTACGCATCGCGCGCGTCCTGCTCGACCCGGGCGGCCCCGCTGCTCAGCAGCATCACGACCACGTGGTCGTCGTTGGCGCTCCCTGCGATGAGCCGCCGGGTGCGCAGGGTCTGCATGGAGTCGCCGTCCACCGTGACGCCCCGGATGCGGCCCAGCGGTGACGTACGGAGCGTGCCGGAATACACCTCTTCGGGCACGCTGATGTCCACAGCTCCGAAGGTTTGGGACAGGACCTCGCGCCAGTAGGTTCGTCTTCGCTGCCTGGGCACCGAATCCGTGGTGTGGAATGTGCCCGAAGGCTGCAGTCCGGCCTCCCGTGTCGCTGCGTCCGCCATGGTCTCCACCCTTCAGCCGATGTGTTCTCCAGATATCGTGCCGACGGGCGTGCGGCGGCACATCGCGCGAATCCGCTAGATCAGGCATGAAGAAGGGGTTCTGACCTTCGCGATGCGCCGGAGCACAGCCGAGGCGTTGCCGGTGCTGCCGGCGGCACGCGGGCGGACGGCCGCCCCTGCCCAGGTCGCAATCGCCTCCGGCCGGGCGACCTCACGAACCGGCCGTCCCCCTCCGCGAGGTCGTCGACACGTGTGTGGAGCGCCCCTGCGGCCAAGTCGGCGACAGCGAGGGGCGGCTTGCCTCCCGAGCCGACACGTCACTCGCTTCCCGCCATGATTTCGGCCACGACGCGGTCCAGGTCGATGTGGAGTCCCTCCGTGCCCGGCGGCACCACCATTTCGGTCTGCTTCAAGAACGCGGCGACCGCCGAAGCCGCGATGACCAGCAGGGCGGACCCCGCGGTGGACCTGACGACAATGCGTACCGAGTCCCGATGGCAGCGGTGCCGGGGTATCACCAGGACGTCTCCGACACCCGCCGGTCGGCTCAATCCCTCCGACAGGAGGCTGCGCGCGAACACCCAGTCGACCGTGCCGGTCGACGCCGCTCCGAGGGAGAGGCATACGGCATAGGGGTCTGCCCTGTCATAGCGCAGCTCGGCGGGCAGTGATACCGGCGGTTCGTCCGCGACGACGACGTGTGTCACCACCTCATGGGTGACCGAGGTCCCGTCGGCGCTGGAAAACGGCTGAGTCATTCTTTACCCCGATCAGCGGGTTCTTTGGGGGGCAGCGTCTATGCAAATGACGCTAAAACCGCCGGCGGCAGTGGCTTGCCGAGGAACGTACGAGGCGTTGTCCGTGAGAGCACCGAGCGCGGACTTCCACTGATCGAGAAGCCCGCAGGGGCCGCGACTACGGTCTGTTGGCGGCACGCCACTCGCTGGGGGACATCTCATAGGCGGCGCGGAACACCCGGCTGAAGTGGGCGGCACTGGCGAAACCCCACCGATGTGCCACCGCTGCGATGGCAAGACCCGCAGCATCCCTGTGAGCCAGATCCCGCCGGCACGCTTCCAGGCGGCGGCTCTGGATCCAGCGGCTGACCGTGGTGTCCTCGCCCTCGAAGATCTTGTGCAGGTAGCGCACGGAGATGTGGTGAGCGCGGGCGATGACCTCCGGGGTCAGGCCGGGATCGGCAAGGTGCCGGCCGATGAACGTCCGGATCCTCAGCAGCATCGCCGCATCGCCGCTCGGCGTCCCCTCGGAACTCCTGCCCAGGCGCTCATCGGCCAGGCCGGCCAGCAGATCCGCCACGTTGCGCGCGAGCAGCTCGGCGGTGTGCGGTCGATACGATCCCGCGGTGTCCGCGAGCCGGGACACAAGGACGGCCAGCAGCCCGCCGAGTCCCGTGTCGGGGCTGAGGGGAGAAGCTGTGATCTGCCGCAGGTCCGACTCGCTCAGGCCCAGAACCTGCCGTGGCAGAACGAGGGATTTCGTCTGGAAGCACTGGGGAAGGATCAGCCGGACCGGGCGTGCCAGGTCGTAGACGAAGACTTCCCCGGCCCGCAACGCCACGTCGCGGGTGTCCTGCTCGAGTCGGGCGACCCCCCTGCTCAACAGCTTCACGACCACGTACGCGTCCTCGTCGCCCTGCGCGATGAGCCGCCGCGTGCGCAGGGCCTCCAGAGGGTCGCCCTCGACCGTGGTGGCCTGGACCGGGCCCAGGGGCGCCGTACGGATCGTGCCGGAGTGCACCTCGTCGGGGACCGACATGTCCACGGCGCCGAAGGTCTGGGACAGTGCCTCGCGCCAGTAGGCCCGTCGTTGGTGGGCGGGCACCGTGTCGGTGGTGAGCAGATTGCCGGCGAAGCCGTGTGCATCGGGTAGCAGAGCGCTTGGCGTCATGATCGGGCCTTTCGAACTTTCAAGCATCCCGGCCAGCCTGGGATCAGTGTGCGTCCGGGCCATCAGCACGATGACTGCGAAGTGACTGCGATCGTGAGGCTCGGCGTGCGCTGCGCTCGGACCGCCCCCTGACCCCCTGATCCCCCTGCGCATCTACAATGTTTCTGCTGCTCACAGATGGTGTCTGGGGGTCCTCGGGTGTCGGATCAGGAACTGTTCGGCAGGGCCAAGGAGCTGGCCACCCTCGATGCGCTAGTCGACGGACTGCCCAAGGAGGGCGGGGCGCTCGTGGTCCGCGGCGCTCCCGGCATCGGCAAGTCCGCGCTCCTGGCACGAGCCGCGCGCCAGGCGGAGCGCTTGGGCACCACCGTGATCACCGCGTCAGGCGTGGAGGCCGAGACCCGTCTGCCCTTCGCCGGGCTGTACCAGCTGACGCGGACGATGCTGGGCCGTGTTCCGGATCTGCCGCCGGTTCAGGCGGAAGCAATGCTGGGGGCCTTCGGGATGGCCGAGCCGTCCCCCGCGGGGGGCGCCCCGCAGTCCTTCATGATCGCTCTTGCCACGCTCAATCTACTCAGTGAAGAGGCCGGCCAGGCGCCCGTGCTGCTGGTTGTCGATGACGCACAGTGGCTCGACTCGCCGACCCTGGACGTCCTCGCGTTCATCGCCCGGCGGCTCGGGGCCGAGCCCCTCGGAATGCTGGTCGGCGTCCGGGACGGACACACGACATGCCTGGATGCCCTCGCACTGCCCGAGCTCCGGCTCCTCCCCCTCACCACGGCCGACGCCGGGGCCCTCCTGGACGCCATGGAACCGCAGCTGCAAGCACCGTTGCGGTACCGGGTGCTCGACGCGGCGGCGGGAAACCCCCTGGCCCTCATCGAACTCCCCGCCGCGCTGCGCGAGCAGGGCGCACCGGCCGCGGCCCTGACCTCCTCAGCCGTTCCTCTCACCTCAAGACTCGAACGGGCATTCGCCTCACGGCTGCTTGACCTGCCGTCCGACGCGCGCAGCGTGCTGCTCGTCGCCGCCTCCGACGACGAAGGAGCGCTGGGCGAGGTACTCGCGGCAGCTTCGGAGCTGACGGGCTCCGTCGTCTCGCCGGAATCCGTGTCTCCCGCGGTGGCGACCGGCCTGGTCACGGCGGACGAATACCGGATCCGGTTCAGCCACCCGCTCGTGCGGTCGGCGGTCCTGCAGACCGCTACGCTCGCCGAGCGCCTCGCCGCGCACGGCGCGCTGGCCACGGTCCTGGACGGCCAGCCCGACCGTCAGACCTGGCACAGGTCCGCCGCCAGTGGTCGGCCCGACGAATCCGTCGCCGTGGAACTGGACCGGACAGCCGCCAGAGCGGAGGCGCGAGGCGCGCCGGCCGTGGCCCTGGCGGCCCTGGAGCGGGCCGTCGCACTCGGCGAAGACCCTTCACGCAAGGGAGAGCGCCTGCTCAAAGCGGCGGAACTGGCCCTCGAACTCGGCAGGACGTACCAGGCCGCGACCTTTCTCCACCTGGCGGCACCGCTGGAGCTCGACGTCCTGGAGCGGGCCCGCACGGTGTTCCTGCGCGAGGGCCTCGAGATCGATGTGTCGACCAGCATCCCGCGCCTGCACCTCCTCATCGCCACGGCGGAGGAGACGGCGGCCGCCGGTGCCCCCGAGCTCGCGCTCCGCCTTCTGCGGGCCGCCGCCCGACGATGCTGGTGGTTCGACCCGGGGCGCGCTGTGCGCGAGCGTGTGGTGGCCGCGGCCGAGCGGCTGCCCGTGCCGGAGCTGCATCCCGATCTGGTGTACGTCCTGGCCGCCGCCGCTCCGCTCGAGCGCGGCGCGACGGTGATCCAGCGGTTCGAGCGCCTGGAGAGCGAGGGCGGCTACGACGCCCTCGCCGCCGCCACGCTCGGTACGGCGGCCACGTGCATGGGGGGCTACGACCACGCGGCGGGCTTCCTCCGGCAAGCGGTCTCCGGTCTGCGGGCCCAGGGGCGGCTGGGGCTCCTCGCGCAGACCCTGGTGTCCCTGTCGTTCACCTCGGCGCACATCGTGGACTGGGAATCGGGCCTGCCGAGCGTGGCCGAGACCATCCGGCTCGCGGAAGAGACCACCCAGGCTCGCTGGCTCGGCGGCGCGCTCATCGCGAAGGCGCACTTCTCGGCGGTGCTCGGAAACCTGGACACGGCGCAGGCCGCCATCGAACAGGCCGAACGCCAGGTACTCGCCGTGGTGAACCCCTCCATGCTCGCTTTCATCCAGATCACGCGGGGCATGATCGGACTGGCGGCCGGCCGTCACGCCGAAGCGTTCTCGTGCGTGTGGCGGGTCTTCGACCGCGCGGACCCCGCCCACCATCCGTATCTGCAGACCATGGCGATCACGGCGCTCGCCGAGGCCGCCGTGAGCGACGAGGACAGGGCGATGGCGCGCGACGCCCTGAGCCGGCTCGACGCGTCGGCCGCGGCCACCACGGCCCGGCTGATCAGAGCCAACCTGGGGTTCGCACACGCCCTCCTGGCCGACGACGAGGACGCCGAGGCGTCATTCCGGTCGGCGCTCGACCTGGACCTGTCCCGGGATCCCTTCACGCGGGCCCGCCTCCTGCTCGCCTACGGCACCTGGCTGCGTCGTAGACGCCGGGTGATGGAGTCCCGGGCGCCGCTGCGCATTGCCAGGGAGTCCTTCGCCTCGCTGGGGGCCCGGCCCTGGCACGAGCGCGCGTGCCAGGAACTCCGCTCCGCGGGCGAGGGGGGCACGCAGCCCATGCCCGCGGACTCGGATCTCCTCACGCCACAGGAGCTGCAGATCGCGCAGCTGGCCGCCACGGGACTCTCCAACCGGGAGATAGGCCAGCAGCTCTACCTCTCCCATCGCACCATCGGAGCACACCTGTACCGGATCTATCCGAAGCTGGGGATCACCTCCCGTGGCCAGTTGCGGGAGAAGCTCCAGCTGGACGGATGAGAATTCCGCACAGCCGGCAACGTCAGTCGAAGCGCAGGTCGGAGAGCTGCCGTTCGAGCGCGGTGATGTCGTCCTCGGCTGTCTCCTCGGCCGGGCGGGCGGCCATGACGGCGGCCAGCTCGCCGGCCGCCCGCCTGATGCGCGCGGGCAGGCCCTCGGTGTACTCGTCGCCGCCGGATCCCCAGTCCTCGGACGCCGCGTACACCGCGGTGGGTACGACGCCGGCGCGCAGGTAGGCGAAGAGCGGGCGCAGGGCGTGTTCCAGGACCAGGGAGTGGCGGGCCGTGCCTCCCGTCGCCCCGATCAGCACCGGCTTCCCGGTGAGGGCGTCCGGGTCGATCAGGTCGAAGAAGGACTTGAACAGCCCGCTGTAGGAGGCGGTGAACACAGGGGTCACGGCGATCAGGCCGTGGGCGCCCGTCACCGCGTCGATCGCGGCGGCCAGCGGGGGCGACGGGAAGCCGGTCACGAGGTTGTTGGCGACGGCGACGGCCAGTTCCCGCAGCTCGATGACGTCAACCTGCACGTCGTGGCCCTGGGCGGCGAGTTCGCCGCGGGCCGACTCGGCGAGACGGTCGGCGAGCAGGCGGGTGGAGGACGGGGTGCTCAGTCCCGCGGACACGGCGACGAGCTTCATGCGGCGGACACCTCCTGAACGGTCCGAAGGGACTCGTGGGTGGGAGCGTCCGGTACGTCGGCCGGGCGGCCGATCGCGAACTCCTTCCGCAGCACCGGCACCACCTCTTCGCCGAGGATGTCGATCTGCTCCAGGACGGTCTTCAGGGGCAGGCCCGCGTGGTCCATCAGGAACAGCTGTCGCTGGTAGTCGCCGACGGTCTTACGGAAGGACAGCGTCTTCTCGATGACCTGCTGGGGGGAGCCCACGGTGAGCGGCGTCTGCTCGGTGAATTCCTCCAGCGACGGCCCGTGTCCGTAGACAGGCGCGTTGTCGAAGTAGGGGCGGAACTCCCGCACGGCGTCCTGGGAGTTCTTCCGCATGAACACCTGCCCGCCGAGGCCGACGATGGCCTCCTCGGGCCGGCCGTGACCGTGATAGGCGTAGCGCCGCCGGTACAGCTGGACCATCTGCCTCGTGTGGTCGGCGGGCCAGAAGATGTTGTTGTGGAAGAAGCCGTCGCCGTAGAAGGCCGCCTGGTCCGCTATCTCGGGTGAGCGGATCGAGCCGTGCCAGACGAACGGCGGTACGCCGTCCAGCGGCCTGGGCGTGGACGTGAAGCCCTGCAGGGGCGTGCGGAACTTCCCCTCCCAGTCGACCACGTCCTCGCGCCACAGCCGGCGCAGCAGCGCGTAGTTCTCCTTGGCGAGATTGATGCCCTCCCGGATGTCCTGCCCGAACCACGGGTACACCGGGCCGGTGTTGCCGCGCCCCATCATCAGGTCCACCCGGCCGTCGGCCAGGTGCTGAAGCATCGCGTAGTCCTCGGCGATCTTCACCGGGTCGTTGGTGGTGATCAGCGTCGTGGCGGTGGAAAGGATCAACTTCTCGGTGCGGGCGGCGATATAGCCGAGCATCGTGGTCGGCGACGACGGTACGAACGGCGGGTTGTGGTGCTCGCCGGTCGCGAACACGTCCAGGCCGACCTCCTCCGCCTTCAGCGCGATGGCGACCATCGCCTTGATGCGTTCGTGCTCCGAAGGGTTACGGGCGTTGGTCGGGTCGGGGGTCACGTCCCCCACCGAGAAAATTCCGAACTGCATGCGAGCCTCTTCGTTCCGGCGGCTGTGTGAGTGCCGGAAATGTAGGCACCGGTCGGACGGTCGTCCTGCCTGTGCGTGCAGAGGAGCTTGCCCGTCAGCGCCCTCTCCCGGCCCGTGCGGCGGGCCGGGGCCTGTCCGGCCGTCACCGTGCACGGTCGGGCAATCGCACGGCACTCCGAGGCAATCGTCGTACCCGGTCAGCCGTCTAGCGTGTCAGTGCCACAGGGCGGCGACCGCGTCCTCTCTCCCCGGGCCGGCTCGACCGCTGCGCCGGACCCCGGCACGCCGCAGCGGCTCCGGCCGAGGCCCACCAGGGCAGCCCACGCCTGATGCCTCGCCCCGCGCGGGTGCCGTCGACACGCGCGAACCCCGTCAAGAACGCTGCCTCCCCGGGAGTACCCATGGCTTCGTCAACCGTCGTCGAACTGTCCCGATGGCAGTTCGCGATCACCGCGATCTTCCATATGACCTTCCCCGCGCTCACCGTCGGCCTCTCCGTGCTCCTGGCCGTCGTGTACACGGTCTACGTGCGCACGGGGAACCCTCTGTACCTGCAGATCTTCCGGTTCTGGAAGAAGATCTTCGCCGTCGGCTTCGGCCTGGGCGTCGTCGCGGGCACGGTGATGACGTTCGAGTTCGGCCTCAACTGGGGCACGTACGCCCACGCGGTCGGGCCGATCATCGGGGTCACCATCGGCATGGAAGTGATCACCGCCTTCTTCCTGGAGGCGGGGTTCATCGGCCTGATGCTCTACGGGGACGGGCGGATCCGCCCGCGCACCATGGCCCTGGCCAGCTGGATGGTCGCCTTCGGAACGCTGCTGTCCACCACCTGGATCCTGTCGGCCAACAGTTGGATGCAGGACCCCGTCGGCTACCGGAAGGCCGACGGCCAGTTCCACGCCACGGACTGGATCAGCATCCTGCTCAACCCCGCCTTCGCGCACCGCTTCCCGCACATGCTGCTGGCCGTGCTGATCAGCGCCGCCTGGTTCGTCGGCGGTATCTCCGCCTGGTACCTGGTGAAGAACCGGGTCCACGCCCAGCCCATGGCCCGCCGCTGCCTGTCCATCGCACTCGGCGTGCTGGGAGTGCTGATGCCGGTGCAGCTGTACGTGGGAGACGGCACGGCGGTCTTCATGGGACAGCACCAGCTCCCCAAGCTCGAGGCGTTCGAGGGCAACTGGAAGAGCGACAACAACGGCTACAACCTGCTCGTCGTCCCCGACACGGACCAGGGCGAGAACCGGCTGCACGTCGAGATTCCCCATCTCGGCTCGGTCATCGCCCAGGACCTCAGCGGCGAGACGACGACGCCCGGACTGCTGCAGACCCCGCCCGACGAGCGCCCCAACATGTGGACCACCTTCTACGGCTTCCGCGCGATGTACTTCACCGCGCTGCTCATGTTCGGCACGGCCTTCGCGGGCGTGGTCCTGCGCATGCGGCGACGCCTGTTCGACTCCCCCCGCTTCCTGCGGTGGATGGTGTGGATGACCCCGGCCGGGATCATCGCCATCACCGGCGGCTGGATCGTCGCCGAGACGGGCCGCCAGCCCTGGGTGGTCTACGGCCAGCTGCGCACCGCCGACGCGGTCTCCCACCTCGGTGTCTTCGAAGTCGCCGCCGGCCTGGCCGGTTTCGTCCTGCTCTACGTCACCCTGCTGGCCATCTGGGCCCGCTACATCATCCGCACGGTCAAGGCCGGCCCCGAGGCGCTGTCCACGGGACCCACCGCGCCCGACGCATCGGAGGCCCTCGTTGCTTGAGTACGCCAGTTACGCGCTCGTCCTCTTCTCGCTCGCCATGTACGTCGTCCTCGACGGTTACGACCTCGGGGTGGGCATGCTCAGCCTGGCGGCCCGGCCGGATCGCCGACGCGAGTACGGCGAGATCGTCGCCACCGCCTGGGACGCCAACGAGAGCTGGATCATCCTGGCCGGCGTCGTCCTCTGGGCCGGCCTGCCAGGCGCCTACGCCGTGGTGCTGCCCAGCGTCTACCTGCCGCTGATCGGCATGCTGATCGCCGTCATCCTGCGCGGCCTGGGCCTGGAGATGCAGAGCGCGGCCACCGGCTACCGGCGAGGTTGGGCGCTGCTGTTCGGCGGGGCGTCGCTCGCCGCGACCGTGTGCCAAGGTCTCGTCCTGGGCGCCGTGCTCACCGGCCCGCACCAGCGGAACGGTACCTTCCAGGGCGGGACCTTCGACTGGCTCAGCGGCTACAGCGTGCTGTGCGCGGTCGGTCTGGTCGCCGTCTACCTGCTGGCCGGGGCCGCCTGGCTGCAGGACAAGACCGAGGGCTGGTCGCGGTCGGGCGTCCGCCGCACCGGACGGTCGCTGCTGGTGGTCACCGCGGTCATGGCGGTCGTACTGGGCCTGCTGCTGCCGAGCGCGGACCCGCAGCAGCTGCAGCTGGGCCAGCCCGTGCGGGCCATGCTGTTCTGGCTCACGGTCGTCGCCGCTGTCGTGGCCGGTGCGGTCGCCTGGTACGGCTTCGGCCGCCGCCCCGACTGGCGGCCGTTCGCCGCCGTGGCCACGGTGACGGCCTGTGGGCTGCTGGGCCTGGCGGTGCTCTCCGTACCGGTCGTCGTGCCGCCCGGACTGACCGTCCATCAGGCTGCGAGCCCGCACTCCTCCCAGCTTTTCCTGGTCCTGGGCGTCGGGTTGTGCATGCCGTTCGTACTGGCCTACAACATCTACGCCTGGCGCAGTTTCCGCGGCAAGTACACCGATCCGGTGGAGCGTGCGATCCCACCGCTGCCTGCCCGTACCCACCCCTTGGCGGTCTCCCCGGCGCCCTCCGGCACCACGCTGCGGACGGTCGCGCGACGGACCCTGCTGGTGGTGCTCGGCATCCTGGCGACCGGCCTGTCCCAGGACGTGTTCGCGGGTGTCGCCGACTGGATCGGTCCCGTCGGCGTCACCGTCCTGGGCTGCACGGCCCTGGCCGCCTGGATCGTGGGCGACCGCCGGGACCGGCGCGCCGGGTACTTCCACGCGGACACAGCGGGCGTCGAGGCGGAGACCACCTCGTGAGCGCCACCGTCGCGCTCCTGGACGAACTGGCCGTGGAACGGGCTGAAGACCCGGTGCCCGCCCGGTTGAAGGAATGGGCTGCCGTCGGCCGTCGGGAGCTGCGCCGCGCGGGCCTGCTGCGCGGCGCGGCCCAGCTGGGCACGGTCGTCTGGGCGGGCGGGCTCTCCTGGGGCGCCCAGCGCGGCCTGTCCGCACTCCACGGTGCCCCCGCGTCCGCCGTACTGCCGCCCGCCCTGCTGATCGCGGCGGGTGTGGCCCTGCGCGCCGTGCTGCTGGCCGCGGGCGACGCGGCGGCCGCGCGCGGCGCCCGCACCGTACGCGAGACCCTGCGCGGCCGGCTCATCGAGACGGTGCTGCCCGCCCACGGCCCTGCCCGCACCGATCTGGACGACGCGGCACTGGTCCAGGCCGTCGACGGCGAGGTCGGCGAGCTGACCGACTGGCTCACCGACTACCTGCCCGCGCGGACCACCATGCTGCTCGGCAGCGGTCTCGCCCTGGCCGCGATCGCCTCCCGCAGCTGGTTCGTCGCCCTGCTCGTGCTGGCCGCCACCCCACTGCTCCCGGCCAACCTCAAGGTCATCGGCCTGGGCACGCAGACCGCCGTACGCGCCCAACTGTCGGCGATCCGCACCCACCAGGCCCGACTGCTGGACCATCTGCGCGGCCTGCCCACCCTGGTCGGGCTCGGCGCGCACGACCAGGCGGCCGGTTCGCTGGCCCGGCACGACCGGGAGGTCGCCGCTCGTACCGAGAAGGTGCTGCGGATCGCGTTCCTGTCGACCGCGTGGGTCGAACTGCTCATCACCGGCACCCTCGCCGTGGTGGCGACCTACTGCGGACTGGTCCTGCTCGACTACCTGGACCTGCCCGTCGTACCGGACCACATGAGCCTCTCCTCCGCGCTGTTCGTCCTGGTCCTGGTGCCCGCCTACTTCGCGCCGGCCCGGGACCTGGCCGCCGGCTACCACGCCCGCGCCCGGGCGAGCGCCGCCGCCGCCCTGCTGGCCCAGGTCCTGGACGCGCATCGGGAAACCGTGGTGCCGCCTGCCCGGCATGCCCGACGGGCCGCGGCGCCACCCGGGGTACGCCTGGAAGCCGTCACGGTCCATCATTCCGGCCGGGAGGCACCCGCTCTGGACCGCGTCGGCCTGCACCTCGCACCGGGGAGGTGCCTTGCCGTCACGGGCCCCAGCGGGGCCGGCAAGTCCACGCTGCTCGCCGTCGCTGCCGGGCTGTACGCCCCCCACGGCGGACGCGCGTTCCACCTGTTGAACGGCCGGTCCGTCCCCGCCGACCCCAGCCGGGTCGCCTGGGTGGGCCAGCCCGCTCACCTGCTGCCGGGCACCCTGCGCGAGAACCTCCTCCTTGCCCGGCCCACCGCGAGCGACCACGACCTGCTGGACGCCGTCGCCTCCCTCGGCTTCGACGACCTCGTCGCCGCGCTGCCGCAGGGGCTGGACACGCCGCTCGGCGAACGCGGCACCGGCCTGTCCTCCGGTCAGTCCCAACAGCTCGCCCTCGTCCGGGCGTTGCTGCGGGACGCGTCCCTGCTGTGCCTGGACGAACCCACCGCCCACCTCGACCCGGAAGCGGAGCAGCGCGTCCTGTCCGCGCTGCGCACGCTGTCCCGCGACCGTACGGTCCTGCTGGCCACCCACAGTCCCGCACTGCTGCCGCTGGCGGACCACGTCATCACGCTGGACCACGGGAGAGCCCGATGAACCGGATCAGCGCCTGGCGGCTGCTGCGTACAGCGGCTCCGCGTCGCGCCCTCCTGACCGGCATGCTGTTCGCCGCGGCGGGAGAGCTCAGCGGCGCCGCACTGCTCGGTGTGTCCGGCTGGTTCCTGACGACCTGCGCCGTGGTCACCCTCCAGGCCAACACCACCTGGTCCTGGATGTACCCCTCGGGCGCCGTCCGGGCGCTGGCCCTGACCCGCACCGGTCTGCGCTACCTCGAACGCCTGGCCAACCACCGGATCCTGCTCGCCACCCAGGTGGCCCTGCGCGCTCGGCTGGCCCGCGGCGCCGCCGGCCTCACCCCTCGTGAGCTGCGCGGACAGCGCGACGGGACGCTGCTCACCCGGCTCACCACCGACGTGGAGACAGTCGCGGGCCTGCCCGCGAACGTCATCGCACCCTTGGGGGCGGTGATCACGACCGCGTGCGTGGTCGATGCCCTGCTGCTGTGGGCCATGCCGGTCCTGGGTGTGGCCGAACTGGTCGTCCAGGCAGTCGGCCTCGCCTGTGCCCGGCACGCACACCACCGCGCGCGAACCCACCTCGCCGAGGCCGCCGATGCCAGGGCCGCGCACCGTACCGTGCTGCTCGGCAGTCGGGCCGCCTTCAACGAGCTGCGGTGCCTGGACGCCGTGCCCCAGGCGCAACAGGCGGCGGCCGCCGCCATGGCCGCCGTCGAGTCCGCCGAGAGCGCCGCTGCCGGGGCCGAGCGACATGGGCGTACGGCGTTGCGTCTCCTTGCCGCGCTGGGGCAGGCGGCGGTACTGGTCGTCGCCTTGTGCGCCGCGCCCGGCCAGCCGATCGAGGTCGTGGTGGGTGAGGTGTTGTCGGTAGCTGCCGGGTGGGAGCTTTTGGAGAGGCTTCCTCGGCTGATGCAGGGGATGACTGAGGCGGGGGACGCGGTCGGCCGCCTCGCTGCCCTTGCCGCCGACGATCAGCCCGCAGGTCGGCAACTGCGGCCGACCGCCCGCTCCGTCGAAACCATGGGCCTTCCTGTCCTGGACTCGGCCACGGAACTCACCATGACCGTGGAAGGCCCTGGTCTGGTTCTGGTCACCGGTCCCAATGGCAGCGGGAAGTCCACGCTGCTCGGCCGACTCGCCGGGCGCGTAGCGGCTCCCGCCGGCACGGTCCTCCTCGACGGCACCCCGCTGCACGAGCTGCCCGCCCGGACCGTCGCCGAGTCGGTCACCCTCGTCGAGGCCGACGACTGGCTGGCCGACGACACGGTCGCGGCGAATCTGCGCCAGGCGGCACCGTCGGCCGACACCGTCGCGCTACGGGGCGCACTGGAACTCGTCGGCTTGTCGGCATTGCCGCTCGACACACCGGTGGGCCCGGGCGGACGTCTGCTTTCCCAGGGGCAGCGGAGGCGCCTCGCCACGGCACGCGCCGTACTGAGGCGTCCACCGATCCTCCTGCTCGACGAGCCGGTGGCCGGCCTGGACCGCCCCACCGCCGAAGCGCTCCTGGCCGCACTGCCCGAGGCACTGCCCGAGACAGCATTGGTGATCGCCCTGCAGGAGCAGGACCTTGGCGTCCTGAAACGGACACCGACCTTCGTCGTCCGGCTGGACCAGGCCGCCGAACGGCCGCTCCGTCCCGAGCCGGTGACCTAGCAGGCCGACCGACGGGGACAGGTGCACGAAGACATACGGGAGACGGGTTCGCCTTCGAAGGCGAACCCGTCTCCCGTTCGGTCACTTCCCCAGGAAGGTGAGGAGCGCCGCGTTGACCTCCTCCGCGTGGGTCCACAGCAGGCCGTGCGGGGCGCCCTCGATCTCCACGTAGTCGGCGGACGGGAGCGCCTTGTGGAACGGCCGCGCGGTTCCCTCGACGGGCAGGATGCGGTCACCCGTGCCGTGCAGGATCAGGGCCGGCACATCGATGGCCGGGATGTCGGCACGGAAGTCGGTGTACCAGGTCGAGGGTGCGGCGGCCGCCGCGAAGAACCCACCGCCGGCGGCGACGTTCCAGCTGTTGCGTACGGCTTCCTCGCTGATCCTGGTGCCGAGGTTCTCGTCGAGGTTGTAGAAGTCCTTGTAGAAGTCGGTGTAGTACGCGTAGCGGTCTGCCTTGACCGCCGCGACTACGCCGTCGAAGAACTCCTTCGGGGCGACCCCGTCCGGGTTGTCGTCGCTCTTGAGCAGGCACGGCTCCAGGGAGGCCAGGAAGGCGACCTTGGCGACCCGGGCGGAGCCGTAGCGGGACACGTACCGGGCGACCTCGCCGGTGCCCATCGAGAACCCGACCAGGACGGCGTCCGTCAGGTCGAGGGTCTCCAGCACGGTGTTCAGGTCGGACGCGAAGGTGTCGTAGTCGTATCCGGTCGTCGGCTGGCTGGACTGGCCGAAACCACGGCGATCGTAAGTGATCACGCGGTAGCCGGCGTCGAGCAGGACGGCGCTCTGCCGCTCCCAGGAATGGCCGTCGAGCGGGAAGCCATGGATGAGGACGACCGGCTGCCCGGTTCCATGGTCCTCGTAGTAGAGGTCGATGGCGGTCGAGTTCTCCTGACCCACGGTGATGTACGGCATGCGTTGCTTCCTCTTCCCGGATTGACTGGTGCGCGCGGCCATGCCCCCCTTCGGTGCGGAAGGGCACCGTCGTACGGTTCGTATGGGGGAGACCGGACCGTCGGCGGCCGGACTGCGGGCATGCGCGGCACGGAACACCGTTCACGCTAGGGCGGACGCCACGCAGCCTTTTGTCGCACAGTGCACCATTCCTTGCTCGCAGGCGCAGAGGTCGGCAGCGCGGAGACCGCAGGCGCGAGAGCCGAACGAGCCGCCCCTGCCGACGCTCGCCGACGTGAACCCGTAGTCGGAGCCCTCCTGGATCCTGTCCGGGAGGGAGTGGACCAGGGTCCGCTGTCGGCCCCGCGTCCGCCCCGGAGGATCCCCGGCTGCGGACCCTCAGCGACCGCGAACGTGAGGTCCTGGTCGCCATCGGTCAGGGCTGGACGAATACGGAGATCGCCGACCGGCTCGTCCTGACCGAGTCCACGGTGAAGAAGCACGTCGGACGAGTCCTCGCCAAGATCGGGGCGCGCGACCGCATCCAGGCCGTGATCATGGCGTACGACGCCGGGCTGGTCAGGGCCAGGTCATAGCCACGGGAGCGCCCGGCCGCATCGTGGCCGCCGGAGACGCCGTCATCATCCCTGGTCCGACCCCGCGTGCTCTCCCCCACGCTCGGCTTCGCCCGAGCTGGGCCCATCGAAGTCGGGAACGCCGACTCCTGGCCCAGCTCGTGCGAGGTGTGGTCACCCTCGCGGAAGGCGTGCCCCGCGGAGCGGGTCAATCGGCGAGGAAGAGCTTGGCCTGTGCGGTGAAGTCGGCCGCCCGCTCGATCTGGATCCAGTGACCGGCGTGCGGGAGCACGTGGAGCCGTGCGTTGGGCAGGTTCTCGGCCAGGTAGTAGCCGGCCGCCACCGGCAGCATCCGGTCCTCGCGGCCGTGCAGCACGAGTGCCTGGTGTCCGATGGCCGCCAGCTCGTCCTCGGTGTACTTGACCGGACCGTGCTCGGGGTTGAAGGTCGCCAGGTGCGAGCGGCGCACGTCGTCGCGGGTGGCCAGCGCGACCCGGGTCCGCGCGATCTCCGCCAGCTTGCCGGCGAAGAGGCCGGTGTCGTCGACGAATCGCACGAGGAGATCGGCCATCGCCTCGGGCGACGGGTCCTGGTAGAAGGTGATCAGCTTCATCAGGTCCGCGCTCGGCGGGATCGGCGCCCCGCCGCTGCCCATGAGGATCATCTTGTCGATGCGGTCGGGCTCAATCTGGGCGACCCGAAGCGTGATCATGCCGCCCATCGAGTTGCCGACGAAGTGCGCCTTCGCGACACCCAGGGCGTCGAGCAGGGCGAGGAGCGAGCGGGCGCGCAGATCGGTGTACTCGGGCATGCCGCCGGTCGGGGCCGGGTCCGGGTGGTCGGAGTCACCGAATCCCAGCACGTCGGGGGCGATGCAGTAGTAGGACTCGGCGAACGACGGCATCAGATGAGCCCAGTTGGAGGGTGCGCTGACGCCCGGCCCCGACCCGTGGATGAACAGGACCGCGGGGTTGGCCGGGTCACCGCAGGTGTGGACGCGTAGCCGGTGCGCGCCTGCCTGGACGTCCTGGCTGCAGACCTCGTGGTCGACGGCGGGGGTCTGTGCCACTGTCCCGGTCACTGGGCCGCCTCCCCGGTCTTGGCCTTCACAGCGGCTTCCTGGAGTTCCTGGCCGCGCTTGGCCAGTTCGACGAGGGACGTGCCGAGCTCCATGGGGTTCTTGTGGCCCCACGCGCTGATGGAGTCGTACTCGCCGACCTCCCAGGCGTCGTCGTCCTCGATGATCAGGCCGCCCCAGCCGTACTCGACCGCGATGCCCGACGGGGAGTGGGCGTAGAAGGAGAACATCTTGTCGTTGGGGTGCATGCCCATGGTGTGCAGCAGCGGCACACGTGCTTCGACGACGCGGTCGTAGGCCCAGCCCACGTCCGACATGTTGTTGTTCTCGATGAGGAAGTGGTGCAGCTTGACCGGTGCCGGCATCTCCGCGAAGGCCAGCGTGTGGTGGCGGCCGTTGCAGTGGGTGAAGGCGGCGTCGACGAAAAGGCCGGGTGCGACCTCGTCCTTGATGTAGTCCGACAGCTTGAAGCCGAGGTGGCCGTAGAACTCGAGCATCCGCTCGCGGCCGCCGCCGGGCGTACAGAGCAGGAACATGTGTCCGGCGCCGCCCTGGCGGGTCTGGAAGCCGTACTTGTTGACGTCGTTGGCGTAGGGCTCATCGGCCTTCTTCAGGCCGTTGATCAGCTCGACGCGGTTGCCCTCGGGGTCGGCGGTGACGTGGACGCGGGCCACCCCGCGCTCGGCCGCCAGCGCGGCGTCGCCCTCGGTGACCTCGTGTCCGGCACCGCGCAGCAGCGCGACGACCTCGTCGAGGTCGTCGTCGGAGCCGCAGTCGAAGCCGGCGAAGGCCAGGTCGTTGCGCGGACCTCGCACGATGATCGTGCGGTGGATGTGGTCGTCGAGGCGGAAGGTGCGGATGTCGTCCTCGTGACGGGCCGGCATCAGTCCGAGCACCTGCCCCGCGAATCCGCTCCAGGCGTCCAGGTCGTCGGCCTCGATGCCGACGTAGGAGAGTTCTTTGATCGTTGCGGCCATGTCGGTTCCTTCAGATCTGTTCAGAGGCGGGTGGCGGTCAGGCTGAGTCGGCGAGGCCGGTAGGAACGGCGAGGCCAGTGGGGTCGGCTGCGGCCACGAAGCGGTCGGGGCGGACGGCGACCACGCGGGCGCCGTACTCGCGCAGCCAGCTGATGAGGGTGCCGTCGATATCGACGATCTCGTCGGGCCCCTCGGTGCCCTGGTCGGCGGCGCGGACGGCGAGGTAGCGCGCGCCGACGGCGTCCCAACCGGTCTTCTCCTGGGCCGACAGCACGGTGGCCGGGTCGACGTTGTCGCCGAGGATGACGAAGCCGTCGCCGAGCAGGTCGTCGAGGGGGCCGATGAGGCCGTTGACGGTGGCGGCCCGCGGCTGCGGGATCATTTTGCCGACCGCGCTGTCGGGCGTCGCGGCGCCCGTGAACCAGCCGGCGACATAGGACGGCGGCCAGAGCAGGGGCGGCAGCTCGTCCGACTGCGCGGCCAGAGCGGCCTGCTCCTCCTCGGTGAGTTCCTGCTTGATGATGCGGCCGAGCTGTACCGAGACCTCGGTGTAGAAGTCGACGTTGGGGCGGCGTTCGGCTTCGTAGGAGTCGAGGATCGCGACCGGGAGCGAGCCGCCGAGCACGCCGGCGAGCTTCCAGGCGATGTTGAACGCGTCGCGGATGCCCGACTGCATGCCGGAGCCCGCCCACGGCGGCATCAGGTGAGCGGCGTCACCGAGCAGGAAGACACGTTCGCCGACGCGCCAGGACTCCGCGGAGCGGACGTGGTGGCTGTAGAAGGCGTGGCCGTGGATGTCGATGTCGTCGTGCGAGACCCCGAGCGACTCGAGCAGCGGCCAGAGGTCGTCGTGGGTGGCGAAGTCCGCGTCGGTCTCGCCGGGCTTGAGCGGTATCTCCCAGCGGTGGTTGTCGCGGCCGAGCGCGATGTCGACGACCGGGCGGTCCTTGTCGGACCAGAAGGTGAGGATGTGGCGGTCGGGCCACCAGCGCTTCACCTTGCCGTCGATGACGACCCAGCGCACGTCCAGGGTGTCGCCGATGAGATTGACACCCAGGCGCTCGCGGGTCGCGGTCTCGCCGCCGTAGCAGGCCAGGGCGTACCGGGCGCGCTTCGTGGCGGACTCGCCGGTGGCCATGTCGCGCGTGGTGACCGTGACGCCGTCGGCGTCCTGCTGCACATCGGTCACCTCGACGCCGTACTCGACCCGGACCTTGTCACCGAACCGCTCGGCCCCGTCGCGGAGAGTCTGCTCCATGGCCGGCTGGTAGATCGCGTACGACGTCGCGTGGCCGAGCCGCCCCGGGGGGAACGGCACGCGCGTCAGCTCGGTGCCGTCGTAGGTGACCCAGCGCAGGGCGAGCGTGGGGTCCATGTCGGCCTTGACCTGCTTGTCGAGACCTATCTGCTGGAAGAGGCGCATCGTCCAGTCATTGACCGTGACGGCTCGGGCCCGGTTGTAGATGTCGCTCGCGCGCTCGAACGCGATCGCGCTGACGCCGAGCGTGCCGAGCGCGTTGGCCGCGGCGACACCCGAGGGGCCGTAACCGATGATCGCGACGTCGGCGTCGAAATCGTGGGGACGCATACATGCCTCAGTTCTGTAATGAATATTCCAGACAGATTGACGTGGGCCCATTAGAAGTGGCCGGAAGGGGGCTGTCAAGGGTCTGGAATGAACACTCCAGATAGACTGGGGGGATGCCGACCACAGCTGCAGGGCGCCGCACCAAGCGCCAGCTCCAGGGCGAGCGATCGCGGGACGAAATTCTCGACGCCGCCTCGCGGATGATGTCGCTTCGCGGATACGACGGGACGAGCATCGCCGACATCGCCCGGGAGTCAGGGCTGCCCAACAGCTCGATCTACTGGCACTTCAACTCCAAGCTGGGCATCCTCGCCGCGGTCATGGAGCGCGGGGCCGGCCTCTTCTTCGCGAGCGTCACCACGCCCGAACCCGAACCCGGGGACACCCCCGAGGTGTACCTGCGCCGCACCCTCCGCGCCTCCGGCGCCGCCTTCGTCGAACACCCGGATTTCCTGCGGCTGTTCGTGCTGCTGTTGCTGAGCGGCGACACCCCGGAGACGACCGAGATCGTCGAGCGGGTACGGGCCCACGCGCGCTCCAACCTCCACGCTGTGATCACTCGCGCCTTCACCACCCTTGCCCCCGACCGGGCCGGGCAGGTCGCCGACGACACCGTCGACTTCGCGCTCGCGGGCTTCGACGGCGCTTTCCTCGCGCTCCAGGCGAACCCGGCCGTGGCGCACGAGCGCCTGATGGAGCAGCTCGCCGTCGCGCTGTCGAGCCTGGGCAGGGAAGCGCTCCGCGCGTAACCGGGATCGGCCGCGACGGCCGGCGGTCCCGGCTGCGCCGCATGGCGGGCCCTTCTCGGGGCGCCCCGCCGATCTCCGTGCGGCGATCCATCCCACCGGGGCCAAAGGTATTCAGAAGTCACCTGGTGATCGAGTCGCCCAAGGTGTCGCGCGTGCTCGGACACACGGCGCACCGGTCCAGCTTCACGCTGCGCGCTCGGCTCGAGGACGGGCAGCCGGGATCCTCCGGGCGTGGTCGTCCTTCCTGGGCCAGGTGGGGTCGCGGGCGCCGCCCAGGCGTGCGGGCGCGGCTTCGGTGCGGCGATCCGCACCGCCGAGCCCGGCGTCACCTGCCCGCGCCCGGAGCGTCGACCACGCCGCCGTCGGTACTCGTGGCGGCTGATCGGCTGCGCCTCTTCCGGTACAGCGCCCCCTTGACATTCCTCGATCGCGAGCGTTGCATACAGGTAACTGAGCAATTATCGTTCGCTGGCGTTCATATAACGCACGAGCCGTCGTACAAGGGACTCCGGATCATGGCCGTCACAAAAGAGACCGCATCGCGCGACATCGCTCTTCCGTCGGGGCTTCGCATGCGGTACTACGAGGCCGGCGAGGCCGGTGCCGTGCCCGTCGTCCTGCTGCACGGCTCCGGCCCCGGCGCGACCGGCTGGTCGAACTTCGCCGGCAACATCAGCGCCATCGCCGACGCCGGGTTCCATGTCATCGCCCCTGACATGCCGGGCTGGGGCGATTCCGACGCGCAGGCGACCACGGACATGGACCACGACAAGACGCTCGTGGAGTTCCTGGACGCACTCGGCCTGCCCAAGGCCGCCCTGGTCGGCAACTCGATGGGCGGCCACACCGCGGTCCGCTTCGCCACGCTGCACCCCGAGCGCATCACCCACCTGGTGACGATGGGGGCCTCACTCGGCCGCGGCCCGGCCTCCCTCTTCGGCGCTGGTGACGGCCCGAGCGAGGGCCTGAAGGTCCTGGTCAAGGCGTACAAGGACGCGAGCCCGGAGAACATGAAGGCGCTCGTCGAGATCATGACCTACGACAAGGCGCGCTTCGCGACCCCCGAGCTGACCCGGGAGCGCTCGGAAGCGGCGCTCGCCCGTCCCGACCACCTCAAGAACTATGTCGAGGGCCTCGCGCATGGCGCCCCGATCCCGATCAAGGTGGACCGCGACAAGATCTCCGGCATCCGGACACCGACCCTGCTGATCCACGGCAAGGACGATCGGGTCCTGCACTACGAGACCAGCCTGTGGCTCCTGGCCAACATCCCCGACTCGCGGCTCGTCCTGCTCAACCGCTGCGGCCACTGGGCGATGATCGAGCACGCCGCAGAGTTCAACCGCCTCGTCATCGACTTCCTCTCCCACAACTGACAGCTGACCCGATCGGACACACCCCCATGACCACCTTCGACACTGACGTCGTCGTCATCGGAGCCGGGCCGGTGGGCCTCACCCTCGCCAACCTGATCGGTGTACGCGGCCACCGGGCCACCGTGCTCGAAGCCCGCCACGAGCTGATCGACTACCCCCGCGGTGTCGGCCTCGACGATGAGTCGATCCGCACCCTGCACACGGCGGGCCTGTGGCAGCAGATCCAGCCCTACACGGTCCCGCACCACGTGGTCCGGCTGGTCAACGGCACGGGCCAGGTGCTCGCCACCAACGCTCCCAAGACGCAGGAGTTCGGCTACCCGCGCAAGCACGGCTTCATCCAGCCGCTGGTCGACAAGGAGCTGGCCGCCGGGCTCGACCGCTTCGAGGGCACCGAGCTGCGCTTCAGTCACCGTGTGGTAGGGATCGAGGACCGTGGGGACCACGTCGCGGTCACCGCCGAGCGGCTCGACGCCGACGACAACGCCACCGGAACGGTCACTCTCACCGCTCGGTACGCCGTCGGCTGCGAGGGCGGCAGCTCCTTCACCCGCAAGTGGATGGGTGTCCGGTTCGAAGGCAAGTCGCCGTCGACCCGATGGGTGGTCGTCGACGTCGAGAACGACCCGATCGGCACCCCGTCGGTGTACCTCGGCGCCGACCCGCGCCGACCGTACGTGTCCATCGGTCTTCCCCAGGGCATCCGCCGCTGGGAGTTCATGCTCCACGACGACGAGCCCAGCGAGCTGTGCGACGACCCCACGTTCATGCACTCCCTGCTCCGCCGCCACGTCCCCGACCCGTCGGGTCTGAAGGTCATCAACCAGCGCACCTTCACCCACCACGGCCGGGTCGCCTCGGACTTCCGCAAGGGCCGGGTCTTCATCGCCGGTGACGCCGCGCATCTGATGCCGGTCTGGCTCGGCCAGGGCTGGAACTCCGGGATACGTGACGCGACCAACCTGGCGTGGAAGTTCACCGCCGTGCTGTCCGGCGACGCCGACGACGCCCTCCTCGACACCTACACCGAGGAGCGCCGCAAGCACGCCGCCGACATGATCGACGTGAACATGGCGGCCGGTACGGTCATGAAGATGGGCCGCTTCGGCGGCAAGGTGCGCGACCTGTCCGCCTCCGCGCTCAACCTCGTGCCGAAGTGGAAGTCGTACTTCACCGAGCTGCGGTTCAAGCCGATGCCGCGCTACGCCGCCGGTGTCGTCGTCGACCAGGCCACGCTCACCCCGGGCCAGGCGCAGGCCGGTTTCAAGCGCGGCAAGCTGGCGCCCTTCATCGACTCGGCGGGTGAACTCTCGCCGGTCGGTCTGCAGTTCATCCAACCCCGGGTGAACACCGCGGACGCCACGAACGTCCTGCTCGACGACGTCACCGGCGACTGGTGGACGCTGGCCACCTGGGGCACCGACCCGACGGCGTTCCTCTCTCCCACCGACCTCGAGTTCGTCCACCGCCACCGGATCAAACTGGTCTCCTTCATGCCGGAGACCCAGCGCACCTGGGCCGAGAAGCAGTACGCGGGCTCCTCGGCGCCGGTCACCGTGGTCGGTGACACCACTGGGGCCCTCAAGGACTGGTTCGACGTCCGTTCCTGCGGCCTGGTCGTGCTGCGCCCCGACCGCTTCGTCGCCGCGGCCTCCCTGACCCGGCAGGCGGCGCAGGCCCTCGCCTCCGTCAAGAAGGCCGGTTCGCTCCTCACGGCGGGAACCGCTGCGGACATCCCTGCGCAGACCACGGCACGTACCACGGAAGGAGTGCAGGCATGAGCCTCGCCCTCGTCACGATGTCGCACAGCCCGCTCCTCGAGTACGCCGACCCGCCCGCCGAGGTGGTAGACGCCGTCCACGGAGCCTTCGCCGCCGCGCGGGCCTTCGTCAAGGAGTACGACCCCACGCTGGTCGTCTCCTTCGCACCCGATCACTACAACGGCTTCTTCTACGACCTGATGCCGCCGTTCTGCATCGGCTACGAGGCGTTGGGCGTCGGTGACTACGGCACTGCCGAAGGACCACTGAGCGTGCCGACCGAGCGCGCCGAGGAACTGGCCCAGTGGGTGGCCGAACGCGACATCGACGTGGCCATCTCCCGTCGGATGGAGGTCGACCACGGCGCCGTCCAGCCGCTGGAGCTCCTCTTCGGCGGCATCGACACCGTGCCGACCATCCCCGTCTTCGTCAACGGTGTCGCCAAGCCGTTCGTGACCATGCGCCGGGTCCGCAGACTCGGCGAGGCGATCGGCGGCTTCCTCTCGACACTCGAGGACGAGCGCGTCCTCGTCATCGGCTCCGGCGGCCTCTCCCACGACCCGCCGGTACCGCAGTGGGCCACCGCCGACGACGCCGCCCGAGCCCTGCTGCTCAACGGCAGGCACCCCACGGCCGCGGCCCGTGACGCCCGGCAGCAACGGGTCATCGACACGGCGAAGGCTTTCACGGCGGGCACGGCCACCATCCAGGACCTCAACCCCGAGTGGGACCAGGCCCTCATGGCGACCCTCGCCTCTGGCGATCTCTCCCCGGTCGACGCGATGACGCCCGAGCAGATGGCGAAGGATGCCGGAAACTCCGCCCACGAGGTCCGCACCTGGGTCGCCGCCTTCGCGGCCCTCGGCGCGGCGGGCCCGTACGCCGTGGAGTACTCGTTCTACCGGCCGATCCGCGAGTACATCGCGGGCTTCGGCGTGATGACGGCGCACACCGCACCATGACCGGTCGCCGCGGCTGCCGGTGTGTCACATCCGCACCGGTCACCGCGGAGCGAGCCGGTCCTTCGGCGGCCGGGCGCCCGCGCGCCCACTGGTACCTGGGGTCCCGAGCCACCCGGCGCCCACGGGCCCAGCGCAGGAACCCGTGCAGCCGGCGAAGGCGGCGCCGTGCCGTTCGTGGTGGCGCCCCCGGCATCACGGTCCCGTGAAGTCGGCGGTGGATGAGTTGTCGGCGTCGATGCCCTGGCGCTGCGGCCGGGCCGCCCGGGTGGGGCTGCCCAGCCGCAGCGCCAGGACCGCCGAACTGCCCGCGCCGCGCCGGAGGAGTCACCCACGCGGCTCAGCCGGCGACGTTCCGGACACGGCGCCGACGAGCGTCGTCCACCGGCACGTGCAAGCGGGTGGGTCTGCGGACACGGGCGACGGCCCGGCCGCTGTCCGGGAATTGCCGTGCCGTCCCCCGTGGGTCAGCGGGACTCGGCCAGCCCCAGCGCCACGTCGACGATCATGTCTTCCTGGCCGCCGACGAGGCCGCGCTTACCGACCTCCACGAGGATGGTGCGTACGTCGACGCCGTAGCGCTCGGCCGCGGTCTCGGCGTGGCGCAGGAAGGAGCCGTAGACGCCGGCGTAGCCGAGGGTGAGGCTCTCGCGGTCGACCCGCACCGGGCGGTCCTGCAGCGGACGCACCAGGTCGTCGGCGGCGTCCTGGAGCCCGAACAGGTCGCAGCCGTGGGCCCAGCCCTTGAGGTCGGCCACCGCGATGAACGCCTCCAGGGGGGTGTTGCCCGCGCCCGCACCCTGGCCGGCCAGCGAGGCGTCGACCCGGGTGACGCCCTCCTCCACCGCGATCATCGAGTTGGCGACCGAGAGGGAGAGGTTCTCGTGGGCATGGACGCCGATCTCGGTGGCCGGGTCGAGAACGTCCCGGTAGGCGCGGATGCGGTCGCGGATGCCGTCCATCATCAGACGGCCGCCGGAGTCGGTGACGTACACGCAGTGCGCGCCGTACGACTCCATGAGCTTGGCTTGCCCGGCGAGCGTCTCGGCGTCGGCCATGTGGCTCATCATCAGGAAGCCGGACACGTCCATGCCCAGCTCGCGGGCGGTGGCGATGTGCTGCGCGGAGACGTCGGCCTCGGTGCAGTGGGTGGCCACACGCACCGAACGGACGCCGAGCGCGTACGCCTGCTTGAGCTCCTCGATGGTGCCGATGCCGGGCAGCAGCAGCGTGGTGAGGCGGGCGTTCTCGATGTGGGCGGCGGCGGTCTCGATCCACTCCCAGTCGGTGTGGCTGCCTGGACCGTAGTTGAGGGAGCCGCCGGCGAGGCCGTCGCCGTGGGAGACCTCGATGCCGTCGACACCTGCGGCGTCGAGCGCGGCCACGATCCGGCCGAGCTGTTCCGGCTCGATGCGGTGGCGGATGGCGTGCATGCCGTCCCGCAGGGTGACGTCCTGGATGAAGAGCCTGTCGACGGTCACGCGCCCGCTCCCTGAAGTTCGTTGCTGTGGGCGGCCATGGCCTCGGCCATGCGGACGGCCGCGCTGGTCATGATGTCGAGGTTGCCGGCGTAGGCCGGCAGGTAGTGGGCGGCGCCCTCGACCTCGAGGAAGACCGACACCTGGTGGGTGACCGGGTCCGAGGTGAGGGTGTGCACCGGCTGGTCGGCGGGGACCGGGGTGATCTGCACCTGTCGCTTGAGCCGGTAGCCGGGCACGTACGCCGACACCTGCTCGACCATCGCGGCGATGGAGGCGCGGATCGCCTCGTGTGTGTCCTCTTCCGGTGCGTTCACCAGGGCGAGCACGGTGTCCCGCATGATCAGCGGGGGCTCGGCCGGGTTGAGGATGATGACGGCCTTGCCGCGCCCCGCGCCGCCGACGCTCTCGATGGCGTGGCTCGTGGTCTCGGTGAATTCGTCGATGTTGGCGCGGGTACCGGGGCCTGCGCTCTTCGACGCGATGGACGCGACGATCTCCGCGTACGGCACCGGAGCCACCTGGGAGATCGCGGCGACGACCGGGATCGTGGCCTGGCCGCCGCAGGTGACCATGTTGACGTTGTCTGCGCCCACGTGCTCGGTGAGGTTGACCGCGGGGATCACCATCGGTCCGATCGCGGCCGGCGTGAGGTCGATGAGCTGCTTGCCGTGCGGGGCGAGGACGGCGGCGTTGGCCACATGGGCCTTGGCGGACGTGGCATCGAAGACGATCTTGATGTCCTCGAAGCCGTCCATGCGGACCAGGCCCTCGACGCCCTCGGCCGTGACCGGGACGCCGAGCCGCTGGGCGCGGGCGAGCCCGTCGGAGGCGGGGTCGATGCCGACCATCGCGCCCACCTCCAGGGTGTCGGACAGGCGCAGCACCTTGATCATCAGGTCGGTGCCGATGTTGCCCGAGCCGATGATGGCCACCTTGGTCTTCATACGGAGGTTCCTTCGTCGGAGTCGGAGAGCGCGTCGCCCTCGGGGGACGCGGGGAAGCGGACGGAGACGGACCCGAGGCCGCTGATCTCGGCGGTGAACGTGTCACCGGGCTCGGCGACGGCCATCGGGCCGAGGGCGCCGGAGAGCACGACCTGGCCCGCGCGCAGCGGGTCGCCGACCTCGCGTGCGGTCCGCGCCAGCCAGGCGAGCGCGGTCAGCGGGTCGCCGAGGCAGGCCGCGCCGTCACCGCTGGAGACGGTCTCGGAGCCCCGGGTGAGGGTCATGGCGGCGGTCACCGGCTCGAACTCGGCCATGGTCTTCGTCGCCGACCCGAGCACGTACAGGGCGCTGGAGCCGTTGTCGGCGACGGTGTCGCCGAAGGTGATGTCCCAGCCGGCGATACGGCTGTCGACGATCTCCAGGGCCGGGACGGCGTACGCCACGGCGTCCCGGATCTGCTGCGCATCCAGGGGGCCCTCGGCAAGGTCCGCGCCGAGCACGAACGCGATCTCGGCCTCGACCTTCGGCTGGAGCAGCCGCCCGGTCGGCACCAGGGTGCCGTCGGCGACCTGCATGTCGTCGAAGAGGACACCGAAGTCAGGTTGGTCCACGCCGAGTTGGGCCTGGACGGCGGGCGACGTGAGGCCGATCTTGCGTCCCGTGACGCACGCTCCGGTCTCCAAACGACGTGCGGTGAGCAGCTCCTGGACGGCGTACGCCGCCTTCACGTCGTCGCTGCCGATCAGGTCGCGGACGGGGGAGCAGGGCACGCGGTCGGCGGCGGCTGCCGACAGGCGCTGAGCTGCCTTTGCTACGGCGTCGCTGCCACGGGGGGTCTCGTTCATGCCCCCAGCTTGGAGACTCGGGGCGCGCGGCGCCCAGGAAAAAGTTCCGCGAGACGGAACACGGGCCTGTCCGCCGGGCGACCGCGGAGGTCAGTGCCGCAGGAGTTCCTCGCGTCGGCCGAGGGTGGCGGTGATGCCGCCCGCCGCCGCCCGGATGCTGTTGGCGTGCCGGGCGGGCTGGAAGCGGTGCACGGGGCCTGTCACACTGACCGCGCCCAGGATCTCGTCCGACGGGCCGAAGATCCCGGACGCGACGCAGACGATGCCGACCGCCGACTCCTCGTACTCGAACGCGACGCCCTTCGCTGCGATGTCGGACAGCTGGCGCGTGAGGACGTCGACGTTGGTGATGGTCCGGGGGGCCCGGCGTTCCAGCGGTCCGCGCAGCACCGACTCACGGACGTCGGCGGGCGCGTGGGCGAGGAGAACCTTGCCGAGGGCGGTGGAGTGCAGCGGCATGCGCCCGCCGAGCCGGGACGGGGAGTCGGCCTGCTGGTGCCCGCCCATCTTCGCCACATAGACCACCTCGGTACCCTCGCGGATGCCCAGGTGGACCAGTTCGTGCGTGCGCACGTACAGGTCCTCCAGGAACGGGGTCGCCACCTCCAGCAGGCCGCGCTCCACCGAGGCACGCATCCCCAGTTCGAAGACCAGGCTGGACAGACGGTAGCGGCCCTGGACCCGGTCGAGCAGGCGCGCGGCCGCCAGATCGCCGAGGGTGCGATGCAAAGTGCCCTTGGGCAGACCGGTGCGACGCTGCAACTCGGCGAAGCCGAGAGTGGTGTCCTCGACGCTGAACGCCTGCAGCACGGCGAGCGCCTTGCTCAGCACGCCGCTCGGTGCGGCCTCGCCCACGCCCGCCTCCGCTTCTCGCCGCCGCGCGTGTCCCTGCAGGTCACGGCCTGCCCGCGGGATCCGATTCTACGGCGATCGGATCCCGCACCGCAGGGCGTGGGCGGAGGTGACAGGCTGTCATCGCGCGGCCGTAGACTTCCGGAATGAGTGACGATCAGGTGGCCTCGAGCACGCGGGGGAAGAAGACCGCCCGCGGCTCGGCGGCGCAGGGCGGCGGCGCGCAGGGAAAGGCCGCAGGCTCCCAGACACTCGCCCGCGGCCTGCTGGCGCTGGAGGCGATCGCGGGTCAGCCTCAGGGCCTGACCGTGAACGAGGTGGCGCAGCGGCTCGACGTCCATCGCACCATCGCGTACCGCATCCTGGTCACGCTCGCCGAGTTCCGGCTGGTCGTGCGCAGCTCCGACGGCCGCTATCGGGCCGGCTCAGGCACGGTCACGCTGGCGCGTGGGTACGCGGCGGGCATCCGGGAGGCGGCGCTGCCCGTGCTGCGGCGCACCGCCGACGAGCTGGGCGCCACTGTCGCGCTGATCTCCGCAGAAGGCGACGAGGCCGTCGCCGTCGCGGTGGTCGAGCCGCAGACCGTCGACTACCACATCGCCTATCGCGTGGGCAGCCGCCACCCGATCGGTGTCGGCGCCGCTGGGCTCGCCCTCGCCGCGCTACGTCTGCCCTCCCCGGGGGAGCCGGCCGCCGTGGCGGAGGTCAGGGGCAGGGGGTACGCCCGTACGTTCGGGCAGATCGAACCCGGGGCCTACGGCGTCGCCGTGCCGCTGCGCACCGCCGATCCTGCGCTGCACCTGTGCGTGAACCTGATCACCGCCCGAGAGGACGTGGTTGACGCGGCCGTGCCGGTGATGCAGGCGGTGGCCGAGGAGATCGCGGCGCTCGGCTGACATCCCGGCCACAGCGCCGCGGCAGCGGGTGGTCGCGCCAAGTTCTTCGCTTCCGGCGACCGGGCGGCAGCGGTGCCATCCCGGCCGGGCTCGGCGTGCTCCACCTCACCGTACTCGGCGAGCCGGCGGAACTGCTCGTCGTCCAGGACCGGCCCGCGCTGTACCGCACCGTCGTTCACGTGATTCCTCCGTCACACAGGACCAGAAGGGTCTCTTGCTGGAGTACTGGTCGAGTCGAGCTGTTCAGGCGCGAACCGGAACGGGCGCCGGCTTCACCCGGGCGACGGTCGTGACGTACAGGAGCAGACCCGCGGTGGTGAGGACGAAGCCGGCCCACACGGTGGACAAGGTCCCCCAGCCGGCGCCGAGGGCGACCGCGCCGCCGATCGCGCCGAGACAGTTGGCCAGGTTGAGGGCGGCCAGGTTGAGCGTTCCCATCAAGGACGGGGCGTCCGGTGCGAAACCGGTCAACCGGACCTGGATGGTGGGGATGGCGAACATCATGGTCGCGCCGACGCCGAACAGGCAGGGCAGCAGAATCACCAGGTTGCCGCCTGCCGCACCGATCAGCACCAGGAACGCCAGAGCACCGCCGTAGCCCAAGATCAGACCGCGGTTCTCGTACCGGTCGGCGACACGTCCGCCGACGTGGTTGCCGACCGCCATGCCGAGGCCGAAGACGGCGAGCGCGATCGGGATGAGCGAGGCGTCCCGCAGCGCCGCGTCGGTGACGAACGGGCCGATGAACGTGTAGACGGCGAAGATGCTGGAGATACCCAACGCCGCGACGGTGACCATCAGCCAGACGCCCCGCCGCCGGAGGGCGCCGAGTTCGCCCGTGAGGGAGCTGCCGCGCAGGTCGTCGGTGCGCGGCAGCCAGGCCATCAGGGCAGCTCCGGCAAGCAGGCCGACGGCGACCACGGTCCCGTACATGACGCGCCAGCCGGCGTGCTGGCCGATGAAGGTGCCGAGCGGCGACCCGACGATGGTGGCGACGGTGAGTCCTCCCATCACGGTGGCGAACGCCTTGCCGCCCTTGCCCGGCCCGTACACGTACGCGGCGACGACGGCCCCGGCGCCGAAGAACGCGCCCTGCACGCTGCCCGCGACGAACCGGAAGACGACGAACAGCACGATGTCCGGCGCCAGGGCGGAGAGTCCGTTGCGGACCAGGAACAGCCCGATCAGGCCGAGCAGCAGAGTGCGCCGGTTGACCCGGGCGGCGAGCAGGGTGATCGCCGGAGAGCCGATCATCACCCCGAAGGCATACGCGGTGATCGCGTAGGTCGCGACCGGAACGGACACATCCAGATCGGACGCGAACAGCTGGATGATGCCGTTGCTGCCGAACTCACCGGCGCCGATCGCGAAGGTCCCCAACGCCAGTGCGAACAACGTCAGTTTGGGATTCCTGATGGGCGACTTCGCGGAGGTGTGCCGCTTCTCCTCGGCAGTGCACTGGCTGGCGTATGCGCGCTGATGCATCGTCTCGCCTCGTCTCGTCCTTGGCAGGAGGGGCAGTTGGACTGCGTACGGGCCGGTGCGGGACGGAGATCAGGCGTGCGGGGCGGGTCGTCGCCCTCCCGGAGGCCGTGGCGGGCGTAGAAGCGCCGCAGGGGCGCCGGCGCCCACCAGTTCACGTTTCCGAGCAGGCGCATCGTGGCCGGTACCAGCAGCGCCCGGACGATCGTCGCGTCCACCAGGACGGCGATGAGGGCCGAGCGCCCGGAAGGCCGCAGCCAGGCCGATCGCCCACCACCGTCGGCTGACCATCGTCCGCCCCCACCTCACGAACGTCGCCGTCCCCTCCCGGCTTCGTCGGCTCGGTCGGGTCAGCGCGCGGCGCGGCCGTCGCCGCGGGCTGCGCGATCATCGCGACATGCGAGGCGTCGGCCTCGAAGGTGTGCGCGCCGGCCCGGCGCGCCATGAACCGCTGCGCCGCCGGGGGCAGCACCTGGTCGTCGCGGCCCACGAGGTACCAGGACGGAATGGTCTTCCAGGCCGGGGCGCCGGACGGCTCCCCGAGGGTGCGCACGTCCGCCGGCCGCTGGCCGGCCCACATCAGCTCGGCGGTCGCCTTCGGCAGGTCCCCGGCGAACACGTCGTGGAAGAGCTCCTTCTTGATGTAGCCGTCGACGAGGCCTCCACCGTAGGGACGGAAGTCCAGCGCCTCCTCGCTGAGCCTGCTTCCCGGGTACTTCGTCTGCAGGCCCAGCAGCGCCTCACCCCCGATCACCAGGTCCTCGGTGGGCAGTGTCTGGCAGGCCAGCCGCCGGCCCGCCGCCAACTCGTCGGCGGAGAACATCCCCCGGTCATCGGTCTCGTAGGCGCCGGAGAGCACCCGCACCCGACAGGTACCGGGATGTGACCGGCGTCGGCGGCCGCGAGCAGGACACTCATCAGCGAGGACGAGAACACGCTTCCCGCCGAACTGCGCGATCGTGCGCGCCGCCGCGAGACCGCCCATACCCGACCCGATCACCACCACATCGGCTTCCTCGTCCGCCACCATCGGCACCCCCCAGCATCTGTCCTCCGAGGCGCTCAGATTGGCCGAGCCGGCTTGACGTCGACTGAATGATCAGTGAAGGCCACCCGGAACCAGGTCCCGGTCTCATTCAATTCCCGTCCAGTGCGACGCCATAGCGTTGCGTCGAGCGTAAGGGTGTGAAGCCGTGTCGTACTTCGCTGAGTTCATCCGCAAACCCACCACGGTCGCCGCGGTCACGCCTCCGGTTCGCCGACCGACGTGTCCGGACACTTCCGGCGGTCGACGTCGCGCCGGCGGACGTTCCCCGCAAGCGCGGTTCGAAGAAGTGGTCGTCAGCCGGACGGTGTGGGAGAACCCGACACCCGCTCCGGCCCTTGTCGGCCGTCATCCGAAGGAGAGGTTGGTCCATGGTGAGCGGGAATCCGACGATCGTGCTCGTACACGGAGCCTTTGCCGACAGCAGCGGCTTCAACGCCATCGCCAAGCGGCTTGTCGCCGACGGCTATCCAGTGGTCGCCGCGCCGAATCCACTTCGAGGGCTCGCCTTTGACGCGATCCACGTCAAGGCGCTGCTGGACAGCATCGAGGGACCGATCGTGCTGGTCGGGCACTCGTACGGCGGTGCGGTCATCTCCACGGCCGCCGCGGGAAACGCGAACGTGAAGGCACTGGTCTACCTGGCGGCGTTCGTGCCGGAGACGGGCGAGAGCGCGCAAGCACTGGTCGAGCGGTTCCCGGGCAGCACCGTGGGCGAGTCCCTGAAGCCTGTGCCGCTGCCCGACGGACAGGTGGACCTCTACATCGACCCGAAGGTCTTTCATCCCCATTTCGCGGCCGACGTGTCCGCGGAGGAAGCCACCCTCTACTCGATCACACAACGCCCGGCCACCGGCGCCGCCCTGGGCGAGCCCGCCGCCGGTCCGCAGGCATGGCACACGATCCCGAACTACAACCTGATCAGCGGCGCCGACAGGATCATCCCACCGGCGACGCAGGAGTTCATGGCCCAGCGCTCCGGCGCGAAGACCCAGATGGTCGAGGGTGCTTCGCACATGGTGTTCGTCTCCCGGCCGGGCGCGACCGTGGCCCTCATCGAGACAGCCGCCCAGGAGCAGGCGCTCCGGCAATAGCACCGCCGGTCATCGCAAGTGCATCGATCTGATGAACCATGGGAGGGAAAATGCAGAAGAGCGAAAGGGCCATGAGGTGGGGCCTGCGGATCCACCTTTTCTGGTACATCATCGCCAATCTGGCCCAGGTGCTGCTGTGGGGGATCCTCACCCCGGACCACTTCTTCTGGCCCTTGTGGTCGATTCTGGGCTGGGGTATCGGGCTGGTGATCCACTTCTGGGCGATTCGTTCGAAGTCCCGATCACTCGTCCGGCCATGACCTGAACCAACGCAAGGAGGACCAGAGGAGGATCATGTCCGAGAAAATGGTTCCGGGTCGCAACACCGCCGCCGCCGAAGGCGACATCGTCGTCTTCCACATCGGGCTACGGATCAACCGGCTGCGAGCATTCTCCAGTTGGTTGCCGGCATTCATGTCGATGCCACGAATGCTGCGCGAGCTGTCACAGGAAAAGAGCAGCGGGCTCCTCGGCTACAAGGTGCTTTACGGCAGCCTCCGAGACTTCTACGTCGTCCAGTACTGGACCGACAAGGAACGGCTCCTCGCCTACGCCCACCAGCAGGACAAGGAGCACCGGCCCGCGTGGACCGAGTTCAACCGACGCGCACGCGCCGGGAAGGGGAGCGTGGGCATCTGGCACGAGACGTTCATCGTCCCGGCGGGCTCCTACGAATCGGTGTACGTCGACATGCCCGCATACGGCCTCGGCGCCGCGACAGGCGTCGTACCGGTCGGTCGGCGTGGCGACACGGCGGCCCAGCGTCTGAGGGCGGCAGAGAAATAGGCGTCCGTGCCGCGAGGACCGCTCACGCTGAACCGCCCCGCACCCGAGTACCACGGGGTCGGCCAGGCTTGCCAGGCATCCGCCGACCCCGTCGACGGACCGTCATGCAAGATCGAGGCTGGTCCAGGCCCCGCAGGCACCTGACGGAACATCACCCCGTGCGTCATTCATGCGTGACTCCGCAAAAACGAACGGCGCCCCGATCCCACCACGGACCCGCCACCTCAGGTGAAAGCGGAGAGGTCCTCCATGTGAAACAGGACGAACGTTTCCCAGGTGCGTTGGGAGCGTGCGTTGGGGCGTGTGATGGGGGCCGGCCGGGCGGGACGGCTGGAATGGAGGAGGCACCGCCCGGCTGGGCCGACGTAAGGAGAGGCCGGGGGTGTCGGGCGGCACCAACCCGCCCACCGCCACCGCGGACAAGCAGACCTACAACTCCTCCATCAAGGACTTCAGCGCGCGGATGAAGGGGGCCGGGGTCGACGTCGAGCTCAGCAACCACGGGTTCTGCGACCACGGCCTGGAGCGGATGGAGGAACTGCGCAGCAATCCGGACACCACCGACAACCCGTTCGTCGTGGGCACCTCCGACGCCCAGCTGTTCATGCAGGTGATGCGGAACATGCTCCTCGGCCGCATCGCACAGGACCAGGAAGGCACCACCACAACGGCGACGGCCCTGGCCGCCTCGACCGCACAGACAGGGGGCTGCGGCTGCTGACCTTCCCCGCCCCGGCATCACGTCGGCGAGGTGACGTGAGCAGCCGCCCTGCCGTGGCCCGCCTTCGGGAACCGGTCGAGCACCGCCCGTAGCTCTTCGGCGCCGACGTTGGCGCCGAAGAGCTCGGTGCCGGGCTGCAGCCGAACGCCGTCGGCCAGGCGGCCCGCGTTGACGGAGGCGAAGCCGAGCCGGTCGACGAGGTGCGCGACGGCAGCGAGGGCCGCGGGGTCGTCACCGGCGACGGCGATGGCCTTGCGCCCGGCCACGCCCGCGGGCCGTGCCCCCTCCTCCAGGTCGTGGTAGCCCATGTGGTTGAACGCCTTGACGACCCGCGCCCCGGTCAGGAACCGCTGCACGGTCTCGCTGGAGGAGACCTCGGGGTCACTGAGGTCGTCCCGCACACCGTCCGTCTCCCACCAGTAGTTCATGGCGTCGATCACCAGCCTGCCGCGCAGCGCGTCCGCGGGCAGCGTGCGGTACTTGCCCAGCGGCAGCGCGAGCACGACCGCGTCCGCGCCCGCCACGGCTTCCTCGACGGTGACCGCGACCGCCCCCGGAGTCAGCACCTCGACCGTGAGCGCGATCTTCGCCGGGTCCCCGGAACCGGCGATCAGCACCCGGTACCCGGCTCCGAGCGCGAGCCGCGCCAGCACCGTCCCGACCTTTCCCGCGCCCAGGATGCCGAGCGTCCGTACGTCGCCGAAGTCCATGTCCACTCCTTCCGTTCTTCCGTACGTCCGTAAGGTCAGCCCGCGAGGATGTCGCGGACCATCGGAACGACCTTCGTGCCGTACAGCTCCACCGCGCGCAGCCGGGCGCTGACCGGCATGGTGCCGGAGCCGTAGATCATGTCGAACCGGCCGACACCGAGGCCCTTGATGGCGGCGGCCATCTTGCGGGCGACCGTCTCGGGCGAACCGATGTAGAGGGAGCCGTGCTCGATCTCGCGCTCGTACTCCGCCCGGCTCACCGGCGGCCAGCCGCGCAGCGCACCAATACGGTCGCGCATGACCTTGTAGCGGGGCCAGTGCAGTTCACGGGCCTGATCGTCGGTGTCGGCGACGAAGCCCGGCGAGTGCATGCCCACGGGGTGGGCGGTGGTGCCGAACTGCTCGGTGGCCCGCTCGTACAGATCGACGTACGGGGCGAAGCGCGTCGGGCTGCCGCCGATGATGGCGATCATCAGCGGGAACCCGTACTTCGCGGTGCGCACGACCGACTGCGGGGTGCCGCCGACACCGACCCACGTGGTCAGCCCGTTCTCGGTTTTGGGGAACACGTCCGCGTCGGTGAGTGGCGCCCGCGTGGTGCCACTCCAGGTGACGGGCTTCTCCTCCAGGAGCTTGGCGAAGAGCTCGATCTTCTCCTCGAAGAGCACGTCGTAGTCCGCAAGGTCGTAGCCGAACAGGGGGAACGACTCGGTGAACGAGCCGCGCCCCAGGATGACTTCGGCCCGTCCGTTCGACAGGGCGTCCAGGGTCGCGAACCGCTGGAAGACGCGGACGGGGTCGTCGGAGCTCAGGACCGTCACCCCGGATCCGAGCTTGATCCGCTCGGTGCGGGTGGCGATGCCGGCGAGCACCGTCTCCGGCGTCGAGATCGCGTACTCGGGTCGGTGGTGCTCGCCGAGAGCGAGGGCGTCGACCCCGGTCTGATCGGCGAGCACGGCCTCGTCGACGACATGCCGGATGGTCTGCGCGTACGAGACGGAACGGCCGGAGTCGTCCTCCGGGACGTCGCCGAACGTGTCCAGGCCGAAGAGAACGTCAGACATGGATGACTCCTTCATGCGGTGGGGCGGGGACGGGGAGAGGAGGCGTGGGCTCACCAGGCGTAGGGACCGAACCGCCCCCAGGCGATCACCACTGCTATGACGAGCAGCACCGCGCCGGGACCGATCTGGGACCACTCCTTGCCGCGGGCGTGCGTCATGACGGCGCCAGCCATGATCAGCGCCGTACCGGTGGCGGCGAGCGCGGTCAGCACCGGGGCGATGCCGGTCGCGGCAGGCAGCACGAGACCGAACGCAGCGAGCACTTCGAGCGCCGCGATGGCCTTGACCTGGCCCGCTCTGAAGCTGCGGGCCCACGGCATGGACTCGGCGGTCTTCTCGTACGGCTGGACGAGCTTGCCGCCGCCGGCGGCGAGAAGAACGAGCGCCAGCAGGATCTGCAGGATCCACAGAAAGACGTGCACGGGTTCAGTCCTGTCGACGAGTGGGGATGGGGCTTGGCGATCCGGACGAGAGCATAAACGGACTTCACCCCGCTTAATATTTCCGGGGGTAGGTTGGAGCTCATGGACAGCCCCTTTGTGCCGCTCGGGCGGCCCCGCGCCGAGCGCGCCGACGCCGCCCACAACCGCGAGCAGCTCCTGGCCACGGCTCGCGCGATGGTCGCCGAGATGGGCGTCGAGAAGGTCACGATGGACGGCCTGGCCGAGCGCGCGGGCCTGGGCAAGGGCACCGTCTACCGCCGCTTCGGCACCCGCGCCGGGATCTTCCACGCGCTCCTGGACGAGGACGAGCACGCTTTCCAGGAACAGGTCATGAGCGGCCCGCCCCCGCTGGGCCCCGGCGCCGCCCCCCTCGACCGACTTGTCGCGTACGGCCGTGCCCGCACCGCCTACTTGGCCGACCATCTGACACTCGTCCGCGCCTCGCTCGACCGCAATCGACCGGCCCCCGCCGGAGGGGCGTCCACGCTGACCCGGCTGCACCTCCGCATGCTCCTGACGCTCGCCCGGCCCGGCGTCGCCGACCTTGACACCCTCGCCCTTCAGCTGACAGCGGCGCTGGAGGGTCCGCTGCTGCTGTTCCTCTCCGCACCGCAGCCGACGAACCCTCCCGACCCTCGGGCGGCGGACCGCCTCGGCGACGGCTGGCAGGCGCTGGTCGAGCGGCTCTGCGGACGCTGAAGTGACCGCCGGAAGGTCCCCTCCGGCGGTCACAACGGTCAGGAGTCAAAGGTCAGGAACGCTCCAGGAACGCCTGTACCTTGGCCTTGTAAGGCTCGCGGTCGTACGACTTCACGTACGCGCCCGCCATCCGCACCGGGTCGCCGAAGAAGTAGTACTCGTACAGCGAGGAGAAGGCCGCGCAGCGGCAGATCGAGCGTGACAACCTCGACGAGCTGATCGCCGACTTCGACAAGACCCACGGCCCCGCCGATCCCGAGGGCGTGGCCGCCAAGCGGGCCAAGCTCACCGGCGGCACCTCCTCGGACGCCGGGGCGGCCGCGTGAGCGGCGCGCTCGTCCTGGACAGCGAGGCGCTGGCCAAGGCCGTGCAGCGCGACCGGGAAGTCCACGAGTGGCTCACCGCCGCCCGCGACGCCGACCTTCCGGTGATCACCTCGGCTGCGGTGCTCGTCGAGGTCATCCACCCTCGGATCAACGACGCCGCCTTGAAGTGGACGCTGTCGCGGCTGCGGGTAGAGCCGGTCATCCAGGCCATCGCCCAGTCCGCTACCGCCCTGCTGCGCAGGGCCGGACTGCACGGCCACAAGTACGCCATCGACGCCATGCTCTGCGCCACCGCCCTCGCCCAGCCCGGCCGCGTCACCATCCTGACCTCCGACGTCGAGGACATCGCCATGCTCACCACCGACCACCCGCGCGTCACCGCGGAGAAGGTCTGACTCTCGTTGCCTCAGATCTACGCCTCACGCCGAAGCCGACACTGAACGAGCGACGTCCACCAGCACGCCGCGCTCGGCAGCACCTGCCGACGCAACCCGGGTCCGCCAGGGCCTTCCTCCACCACCCCGTCCGCACTCCCTCCATGGCGCACCGCCTTCCGGCCACATCGCAGCGGTGACACGGCCGACGCCTTACCCGCTGCCGCCCGCCTCTGGCTGTGACGCGTCGGGCAGCGGGAGCTCAATGCGGAAGGTGCAGCCCTGCCCGGGGGCGGTGACGAGGGTGAGGCGGCCGTTGTGGGCGGTGACGAGGGCGTGGGCGATGGCGAGGTCGAGGCCCGAGCCGCCGGTGGTGCGGGCGCGGGAGTCGTCGGTTCGGTAGAAGCGGTCGAAGACGCGGTCGCGTTCGGCGGGGGTGAGGCCCGGGCCCTCGTCGGATACTTCGAGGACGGCCCGGTCGTCCACGGTGCCGACGCCGATCGGGGTGCCGGGCGGGGTATGGGTGACGGTGGGCAGCGGCCACCGTCGAGCGCCTCGACCCGCTGAGCTCACCACCCCGGTTGCCCGACGTCCCCGACCCGCGAGCCGACGACCTAAGGCCCTTCCTCGGGCACTGGAGCCCTTACGGACCGACCTTTGAGCGCCCGCTCCGCCAACGTCCGGCCCGCTGAACCAGGACATGCAGGAACTCGGCCGATTTTCCTTCAAGTTCCGGCAAAGACAGCCCGGCGGGAACGCGCCCTCCACCTGGCATGACCTGCATGATCAATCAGGTGACGTCCCGTCAGAACGAGCGGCATTTGAGCGTCACGAGCGTCATTTCAGCGTCAAGATATCGCCCGTAACGCCCACACCACACATGATGCTCACACACAAAACCGCAGGTCAGGAGCCCTTCGCGGCCGGTTCGAGGATGGCGACGCACTCCACATGATGCGTCATGGGAAACAGATCGAACGCCCGCAGCGTCCGCACCCGGTACCCCCCGTCCCGGAAGTACGCCAGATCCCGCGCCAGCGCCGCCGGATCGCACGCCACGTACGCGATCCTGCGAGCACCCAGCGACGCCAGGTGGGCCACCGTCTTGCGGCCGGCGCCGGCGCGGGGCGGGTCGAGGACGATCAGGTCGACCTCGGTGATCCCGGTGCGCGGCAGGACGCTCTCGACCTTGCCCTGCTCGATACGCACCCGGTCGAAGCCGACGAGGTTGTGCCGGGCGTCCTCCACCGCGCGCTTGCCGGACTCGATGCCGAGCACCGCGCCCTGCTCGCCGACCCGGTCGGCGAGGGCGCCGGCGAAGAGGCCGACGCCGCAGTACAGGTCGAGGGCCGTGTCGCCCTTGCGCGGCAGGAGGCCCTGCATGACGGCCTTGACCAGGGTGTCGGCGGCCATCGGGTGGACCTGCCAGAAGCCACCGCTGCCGACGCGGTAGGTGCGGCCGTCGGCGCGCTCGCGTACGAACGCACGGCCGTGGACACGATGGATGCCGCCGTCCTTCTCCTCGACGCGCATGACGGAGACGGGCTTGTCGAGCTCGACGAGGGGCAGGCGGGCGCCGGGGCGGGGTTCCAGGATCACCATGCGGTCCTGGGAGCCGGTCGCGGCGATCGCATCGACGGAGGCCATGCCGGCCCAGTCGCGCTTCTCGATGCCGAGCTCGCTGACGCCCGGCGCCGCGATCATGCAGTGCTCGATCGGCTCGACCTCGTGCGAGCGGTGGCGGCGCAGGCCGGCGTTGCCGTCGGCGTCGATCGCGTACTGCACGCGCGTGCGCCACTGCGGTACCTGGCCGGCGGGCAGCTTGTCGCCCTCGGCCGGCATCACCGTGCCGTCCCAGCCGGCCTCCTCGGGCGTGAGGCCCGCGAGCCGCTGGAGCTGCTCGGCGATCACCTCGCCCTTGAGCCGCCGCTGGGCACCCGGCTTGGCGTGCTGCCAGTCGCAGCCGCCGCAGCGGCCGGGACCGGCGTAGGGGCAGGGCGCCTCGACGCGGTCCTTGGAGGCGTCCAGCACCTCCACCGCGTCCGCGCGCAGGAAGGGGGCCCCCTCCTCGCCCTCGGTCACCCGCGCCACGACCCGCTCGCCGGGCAGCGCGTGCCGGACGAACAGCACCTGGCCGGCGTCCGTACGGGCGATGCAGTGACCGCCGTGGGCGACGGGGCCGATCTCGACCTCGTACTCCTCCCCCACCAGCGACTTCTTCGGTTCTGCCTGCATGGCGGGGTGACTCCACAACATCGAAAGAGGAACGGCCGGACAACAGCCCACCAGTCTACGTGGGTGTCGTCCGGCCGTTCACCACGAGCCCGCCGCGCGGAGTGAGCCGAGCGGGGTCAGCTCTTCGCGGTCGACGACTCCTTCGGCCGCTCCTCCGCAGGACCGCGCCGCACCGCGCCCGGAGCGTTCCACTCCTGCCGCTTGCGAGCCCGGTTCCGCGCCACCTCGGAGGACTCCAGCTGGTACGGCACCGAGGTCACCATGACGCCCGGCGTGAACAGCAGGCGGCCCTTGAGCCTCAGCGCGCTCTGGTTGTGCAGCAGGTGCTCGTACCAGTGGCCGACCACGTACTCGGGGATGATCACGGAGACCGCGTCGCGCGGGGACTCCTTGCGCAGGCTCTTGACGTACTCGATGATCGGCCGCGTGATCTCGCGGTAGGGCGAGTCGAGCACCTTCAGCGGTACGTCGATACCGCGCCGCTCCCACTCCTCCCGCAGCACCTTCGTCTCCGCCGGGTCGACGTTGACGGTGAGCGCCTCCAGGGTGTCCGAGCGCATCAGCTTGGCGTAGGCCAGGGCGCGCAGCGTGGGGCGGTGGATCTTGGAGATCAGGACGACCGAGTGCACGCGGGACGGCCGTACGCTGTCGTCGCTCGGGCCCTCCGGGGCCGCGATCTCCTCAGCCACCCGGTCGTAGTGGCGGCGGATCGCCGTCATCGTCGCGTAGAAGATGCACATGCCGAGCAGCGCGACCCACGCGCCGTGCGTGAACTTGGTGACGAGGACGACTACGAGGACCAGGCCGGTGAAGAAGGCGCCGAAGGTGTTGATGGCGCGCGAGCGGACCATGTGGCGACGCTTGGCGGGGTCCTTCTCGATGGCCAGGTGGCGGTTCCAGTGCCGGACCATGCCGGTCTGGCTGAGCGTGAAGGACACGAACACGCCGACGATGTAGAGCTGGATCAGTCGGGTGGAGTCGGCGCCGTAGATGACGACCAGCAGCATGGCCGCGCCGGCCAGGAGCACGATGCCGTTGGAGAAGGCCAGGCGGTCGCCGCGGGTGTGCAGCTGGCGCGGGAGGTAGCGGTCCTGGGCGAGGATCGAGCCGAGCAGCGGGAAGCCGTTGTACGCGGTGTTCGCCGCCAGGAACAGGACCAGGGCGGTCGCCGCGGCCAGCACGACGAACAGGAAGCTGCCCTTGCCGAACACGGCCTCGGCGACCTGGGAGATCACCGGGTTCTGGACGTAGCCGGAGCCGAGAGGGTTGCCGTTGTGGAGCAGGTCGGCGGCCGGGTTCTCGGCCATGCGGACCTTCGTCGTCATGGCCAGGGCGATGATGCCGCAGAACATGGTGACCGCGAGCAGACCCATCATGGCCAGCGTGGTCGCCGCGTTCTTCGACTTGGGCTTGCGAAAGGCCGGGACACCGTTGGAGATCGCCTCGACGCCGGTGAGCGCGGCACAGCCCGAGGAGAAGGCGCGCAGCATGAGGAAGACGAGCGCGAAGCCCGCCAGCCCCTGGTGCTCGGCCTTGATCTGGTACGCCGCCGTCGGCGCTCGCATGGTGTCGTCGAGGACGAGTCCGCGGAAGGCACCCCAGGCGATCATGATGAAGACGCCCGCGACGAAGACGTACGTCGGGATCGCGAACAGCGTGCCCGACTCCTTGACGCCGCGCAGGTTCATCAGTGTCAGGAGCACGATCACGGCGACCGCGCAGAACACCTTGTGCTCGACGACGAAGGGGATGGCGGAGCCGAGGTTCTCGATGCCGGAGGAGATGGAGACGGCGACGGTGAGGACGTAGTCGACGAGCAGCGCGCTGGCGACCGTGAGACCCGCCCTGGGACCGAGGTTGGTGGTCGCCACCTCGTAGTCGCCGCCGCCGCTGGGGTAGGCGTGGACGTTCTGTCGGTAGGAGGCGACCACGGTGAACATCAGCACGACGACCGCGAGGGCGATCCAGGGGCTGAAGTGGTACGCCGACACGCCCGCGATGGACAGGACCAGCAGCACCTCTCCGGGCGCGTACGCGACGGAGGACAGCGGGTCGGAGGCGAAAACGGGGAGGGCGATGCGCTTCGGCAGGAGCGTTTCTCCGAGCCGATCACTGCGCAAGGCGCGCCCGATCAGAATCCGTTTGGGCACGTCGGTCAGTTTGGACACAACAGAGGATCGTAGGCCTTCGAACAGAAGCTCGCCCACCGGCCGGCCGAGATCTGCCTCACGGGTGAATTCGCGGACGCGGCGGGCGACGGATTCCGCAGGTGGAGCCGCCGCCGTGCCTAGATGTCTGAACCCCGCCGTCGCCGACCCTCGGAGGTTCCATGTCCACGACCGCAGAGCTGATCGGCGCCGCCGTGGCCCTTGTCGGCCTCGGATTCCTGACCCTGCGCAGCGTGCGCAGCATCACGCGCCGCCGACCGCCGCACCCCCCGTGACCGAGGTGGGGTCCCGGACCGGTGGGGTCCGGGACCCGGCCGATCCGCGCACGCGGTACACGCTGGGCACCCCGGGCACGGCCGGACGTCGCCCACGCCTGTGGCATATGCGGTGCGCCGCGCCGCCGACCGCCGTACTCCCATGCCGGGGGCACCGCCGCTCTCCTGCGACTTCATGGCCCGGCAGGCCCTGGCTAGCGGTGGTGCGGAGGATGCGGTGGCGGGGGCGGGATGGTGGCGATGCCCGGGGCTGGTTCGGGCCAGACGAGGAGGACGGGGCAGGGGGCGTGGTCGACGACGAAGCGGCTGGCGGGGGCGAGGCTGCGGGGCCCCAGGTGGGTGCGGTCACCGTCGCGGGCGAGAATGAGCAGGTCGGCTCCCTCGACAGCGGCCACGACCTCCCGCTCGATGCGTCCCAGCCGCTCTTCGCGGGCGCAGGGACGGGCGAGTCGCTCGGCAGCGGTCCCGAGAAGGGCTTCGGCCGACGTCCGGGCCAGATCCTCCACACGGGTGCCGGGGTCCCGTTCGGGGTGGCCACGGCCGAGCAGTCCGGCATACGCGCCGTGCGCGGCGCCGGGCACGTCGTGACCGGTGACGTGCAGCAGGACGACGTCGGCATCGTGCGGCGCGTGCGAACGGGCGGCGTCGATGCAGGCCGGCCAGGTGCCTTCGACGATCCAGACAATGACCCTCACGTGATCAGCCTCCGATGACGTGCAACGACACCCACAGTGCTACCACGCCCAGTCCCAGGGCCGGCGGCACGACGAGAAGTCCGAGCCGGGTGAATTCCCGCAGTTCCACGGCGGTGTCGTGCTCGTGCAGGATGCGTCGCCACAGCAGGGTCGCCAGAGAGCCGGCGTACGTCAGATTCGGCCCGATGTTCACTCCCAGCAGCACCGCGAGGACCGCGCCGGACCCGGCCGGAGCGGTCAGCGGCAGCAGGACCAGGACGGCGGGCAGGTTGTTGATGACGTTCGCCAGCACGGCGGCCAGCGCCGCGATCCCCAGCAGGGCGGGCAGACCGGTCCCGCCGGGGACCAGGCCGGCGAGGGCCGCGGCGAGGCCGTTGTCCACGACCGCTCGGACAACGATGCCCAGCGCCAGCACAAAGGCAAGGAAAGGCACGGCCGCGGCACGGACGATCGCCCCGGGACTGGTCCGGCGCCGGACGAGGGCACGGGCGGCCAGCACCAGCGCACCCGCCAGGGCCGCCCACACCGGCTCGATGCCGAGCGCGGAGGTGAGCACGAAGCCGGCCAGCGTGCCCGCCACGGTGACCAGGGCGAACGCCGGCAGTTCGGGAGGGTCCGCGGCGAGTGGGGCTTGGGCGCCGGCATCGAGGTCCGCGGCGAAGAAACGCCGCAGGACCACGTACTCGACGCCGATCGCGACGAGCCACGGCAGCGCCATCAGCTCGGCGAAGCGGGCGAAGCTCAGCCCGCTGACCGCGAACGCCAGCAGGTTGGTCAGGTTGGAGACCGGCAGCAGGAGTGAGGCCGTGTTGGACAGGTGCGTGCACGCGTACACGTGCGGCTTGGGGCGGGCGCCCAGTCGCGCGGCGGTGGCGAACACCACCGGGGTGAGCAGCACCACCGTGGCGTCCAGGCTCAGCACCGCCGTGATCACCGACGCGGTCACGAACACCTGCACGAGCAGCCGGCGCGGCCGCCCCGCCGCGGTCCGCGCCATCCACGTCCCGGACGCGTGGAACAAGCCCTCGTCGTCGCACAGCTGAGCCAGCACCAGCACCGCCGCCAGGAAGCCGACGACCGGGCCCAGCCGTGTCACCTCGGCCCACGCGTGCTCCGGCGAGATCGCCCCGGTGCCGATCAGGACTCCGGCAGCCGGAACCGCGACGGCCGCCTCCGGCCAGCCCCACGGGCGCACCACCGCACAGGCCAGCACTGCCAGGAGCAGGACCACCGACATGACCTCGGCGACCGACGTGTTCAGGATCGACTCCTCGCGGATTGTGGCAGCGGCGACACCTCATCGAACCAGACGCGCCTCGTCCACAGCGCCAACCACGGCTCGCGATCCCCGCCTTCCACGGCCGCGCCCGCGCCAATGCGTACGCGGATGCTGGCACGGACGACGTTGCAGCATAAGCTCGTTTCGGGCAACGCCGCATGCTGTTGCCCCGTTGTTGCCCGGCAGACTGAGAGAGAAGAGTGAGCAGCGTGTTTTCGCAGGTCAGCGGGATGACCAGGACTGCGGGGTAGGGCTCGGTGCACATCGTCATCATGGGCTGCGGCAGAGTGGGTTCCGCTCTCGCCCAGACCCTGGAGCAACAGGGGCATACGGTCGCCGTGATCGACCAGGACCCCACCGCCTTCCGACGACTGGGCTCCTCTTTCGGCGGTCGTCGGGTCACCGGAGTCGGCTTCGACCAGGACACCCTGCGCGAGGCCGGCATCGAGGAGGCCGGCGCCTTCGCGGCGGTTTCCAGCGGCGACAACTCGAACATCATCGCGGCGCGCGTGGCCCGCGAGATGTTCGGCATCGAGAACGTCGCGGCCCGCATCTACGACCCCCGGCGCGCCGAGGTCTACCAGCGCCTGGGCATCCCGACGGTCGCCACGGTCCGCTGGACGGCCGACCAGATGCTGCGCCGTCTGCTGCCGTCCGGCGCCGAGCCGCTCTGGCGCGATCCCACCGGCGGCGTACAGCTCGCCGAGGTGCACGCCTCCAGTTCCTGGGTCGGCCACCGGATCAGCGAGCTGCAGGAGGAGACGGGCGTCCGCGTGGCGTTCCTGACCCGCCTCGGCGAGGCGATCCTGCCCACCTCGCAGACGGTGCTGCAGGAGGGTGACCTGGTGCATGTGATGATGCGCAGCGACGACGTCGAGAAGGTCGAGGCGTCGTTCGCCGAGGGCCCGAAGGAGGGCGGTCACTGATGAGGGTCGCCATTGCCGGTGCCGGTGCGGTCGGCCGCTCGATCGCGGGCGAGCTGCTGGAGAACGGCCACGAGGTCCTGCTCGTCGACAAGGCGCCGACCGCCATCTCGGTCGAGCGCGTCCCGCAGGCGGAGTGGCTGCTCGCCGACGCCTGCGAGATCACGTCCCTGGACGAGGCGGCGCTCCAGCGCTGCAACGTCGTGATCGCCGCGACGGGCGACGACAAGGTCAACCTGGTCGTCTCGCTGCTGGCGAAGACGGAGTACGGCGTTCCGCGCGTCGTCGCCCGTGTCAACAACCCGAAGAACGAGTGGCTCTTCAACGAGTCGTGGGGCGTGGACGTGGCCGTCTCCACCCCGCGTCTGATGTCGGCCCTGGTCGAGGAGGCGGTGAGCGTCGGCGACCTGGTCCGGCTGCTGCGCTTCAGCCACGGCGACGCCAACCTCGTCGAACTGACCCTGCCGGAGGAGTCGGCCCTGGCCGGCACCCAGGTCGGCGATGTGGAGTGGCCCGAGGACACATCCCTCGTCACCATCATCCGCGGCACCCGCGTCCTCACCCCGTCCCAGGAGGACTCCCTGGAGGCGGGCGACGAACTGCTCTTCGTGGCCGCGCAGGCCCGCGAGGAGCAACTGGAGGACCTGCTGTCGGTGCGCCGTGAGGACACGTCGAGCTAGTCGCCCCGAGGGTGACGACGATGGGGCGCCCGGAAATGTCTCCGGGCGCCCCATCGTCGTCACCGCGTCTGTGGTGCCTACCGGCGGTGACGTCCGCCCGTCGCCTCGCCCTGCTCCGCGGACAGGGCGGCCTTCCTCTCCGCCTCGGCCTTCTCCTCCGCCTCCATCTCGGCGAAGACGTCGATCGGCGCGGGCGCCTTCGCCAGGAGGAGCCAGGTGATCCAGACGGCGAGCAGGAAGGGCGGGATCTTCAGGGCGACCAGGACCCAGCCGAGCTGGGCGGTGTCGGCCCACCAGTACAGCGGGAAGATGATCGCGCACTTGGCGAGCAGGATCAGGCCCCAGGCCCAGCTGGCCTTGGCATACGCCTTCTTGCGACCCGGGTTGCGGGTGCGCCAGGAGAGGTTCTCCTTGAAGACCGGGCCGAGGATCAGGCCGAGCAGCGGCACACCGCACAACGTGGTGATGATGTACGCCAGTGCCAGGCCCAGTGTGTAGAGCATGCCGGGCAGGTAGAAGTCCTTGGCGTTGCCGGTCATCATCGCGAACACGACACCGAAGGCGACGCCGAAGACACCGCTGAAGGCGTGCTTGACGGTGTCCCTCATCACGAGCCGGACCACGACCAGGACGAGCGACACGGCCACCGCGGCGATCGCCGACCAGTGCAGGTCTTTGTTGATCGTGAAGATCGTGACGAAGAGCAGGCCGGGCAGCACCGTCTCGACCATGCCCCGCACCCCGCCGAACGCCTCGAAGAGCGCGGCCTCCGTCACCGTCCGGGCGTCGTCCTGCTGGGTGTCCTGGGTCGGCTTGTCGAGCGACGTCACCGGCTACTCCCGTCCGAGGGGTCTCAGTTCGTACTTGGGGTTGAACAGCACCCGGCGGCCCCGGCTCATGGAGATCCGGCCCGACGCGATCAGCCTGCGCCCCGGTTCTATCCCCACGATGGAACGCCTGCCGAGCCACACCACGTCCAGCGCGGCGGAGCCGTCGAACAGCTCGGCCTCCAGGGCCGGGACTCCGGCACGCGGCCGCAGAGTGACCGTGCGCAAGGTACCAGTAACCGTAACGATCTGCCGGTCGTGGCAGTCACCGATCCGGACGCAGCCGGCGGTCTCGGCGTCCTCCCGAAGCTCCTCGGACTCCAGTTCCTCCTGTGACGAGGAGAGCCGGTCGAGCATGCGCCGGAACCGGCCCACCGGCTTTTCGGAACGAGGAACACCACTCATACCTGAAGCGTACCGGGATGCACCGTCAGCAACGTACCCACGGTGCCGACGCTCGAACCGCTCCCCATGCCCGGCTCGGCGACGCACTCGCCACTCACTTCTCGAAGCGACAACCCATCCCGGGCTCCGTGATACCGCACCCCCCGGGGGCCAACCCCCGGACCCCCGGCCCGCCGCCACTCACTTCTCGAAGCGATAACCCATCCCGGGCTCGGTGATGAAGTGCTTCGGGTGCGAGGGGTCCGCCTCCAGCTTCCGGCGCAGCTGGGCCATGTACACCCGCAGGTAGTTCGTCTCGGTTCCGTAGGAGGGTCCCCAGACCTCCTGGAGCAGCTGCTTCTGGCTGACCAGACGGCCGGTGTTGCGCACCAGCACCTCCAGCAGGTGCCACTCCGTGGGCGTAAGACGCACGTCCTTCCCGCCCCGGGTGACCTTCTTCGCGGCCAGGTCCACGGCGAACTCGTCGGTCTCCACCATCACGTCGTCCTCGCCGGCTCCGGCGGGCTCGGCCCGGCGGACGGCGGCCCGCAGCCGGGCCAGCAGTTCGTCCATGCCGAAGGGCTTGGTGACGTAGTCGTCGGCGCCCGCGTCGAGCGCCTCGACCTTCTCGTCGGAGGAGTGCCGCGCGGACAGCACCAGGATCGGCACCCGGGTCCAGCCGCGCAGCCCCTTGATCACCTCGACGCCGTCCATGTCGGGCAGTCCCAGGTCGAGGACGATCACGTCCGGGTGGCGGGCCGCGGCGAGCTGGAGCGCGGTGGCTCCGTCGTGGGCCGCGTCGACCTCGTACTTGCGGGCCCTGAGGTTGATCACCAGGGCACGCACGATCTGCGGCTCGTCGTCGATCACGAGCACCCTCGTGGGGGTCTGGGGGGTCCCCCCAGTCGGGCTCAGCATGGGACCTGCCTTTCCGGTTGTGCGGGGTGGAGAAGCTCAGGGCGCGATCCTGCCGCGCGGAGGGTGAGAACCATGCTGAGGCCGCCGCCGGGCGTGTCCTCGGCGTCGAGGGTGCCGCCCATCGCCTCGGCGAAGCCGCGGGCCACGGCGAGGCCGAGGCCGACGCCCGCTCCGCGCGGGGCGTCGCCGTAGCGCTGGAAGGGCTCGAAGATGCGTTCCTTGGCGTCGTCCGGGACGCCCGGCCCGCGGTCCACCACGCGTACCTCGACCCGGTCGGCGATGGCGCTGGCGGCGACCAGGACGCGCTCGCCGCGTGGGCTGTACTTGACCGCGTTCTCTACCAGGTTGGCCACCACCCGCTCCAGCAGCCCGGCATCGACGGCGACCATCGGCAGGGTCTCGGGGACGTCCAGCTCGACACTGTCCTCGGGTACGCCCACGAGAGCCATCGGGGCGACCTCGTCGATGTCCGTCTCGCGGATGATCGGGGTGACGGTGCCGGTCTGGAGGCGGGACATGTCGAGCAGGTTGCCGACCAGGTGGTCGAGGCGGTCGGCGCCGTCCTCGATGCCCTCCAGGAGTTCCGCACGGTCCTCCTCGGACCAGTCCACGTCATCGGACCTGAGGCTCGACACGGCCGCCTTGATCCCGGCCAGCGGGGTGCGGAGGTCATGGCTGACGGCGGCCAGCAGGGCGGTGCGGATGCGGTTGCCCTCCGCCAGCCGCCGGGCCTGGTCGGCCTCCTCCTGGAGGCGCCGACGGTCCAGGACGACAGCGGACTGGGCGGCGAAGGCGGCCAGGACGCGGCGGTCCTCGGCGGGCAGCACGCGTCCCGTGAGCGCCAGTGCCATGTGGTCCCCGACCGGCATGTCCACGTCCGCGTCCTCGGGCCGTTCCAGCGTCCGTCCGAGGCCCGCGCTCCCCGCGCAGGTCCACGGCGCCACGTCGCTCTCCCGCTCCAGCAGCGCCGCCGACTCCATGCCGAAGGTCTCGCGCACCCGCTCCAGCAGTGCCTCCAGGCTGGTCTCCCCGCGCAGCACGTTCCCCGCGAGGAAGGAGAGGATCTCCGACTCGGCCCGCAGCCGGGCCGCCTGGTGGGTGCGCCGGGCGGCGAGGTCCACCACGGAGGCCACCGACACCGCGACCCCGAAGAAGATCGCGATGGCGACGATGTTCTTGGGATCGGCGATCGTCAGCCGGTGCAGCGGGGGCGTGTAGTAGTAGTTCAGCAGCAGTGATCCGAGGGCCGCCGAGGCGAGCGCCGGCAGGAGGCCGCCGAGCAGGGCCGCGGCCACCGTCAGCGCCAGGAACAGCAGCATGTCGTTGGCGAGGCCGAGGTCCACGGTGTTGAGCAGCACCGCCAGGATCGCCGGGCCGGCCACGCCGGCCAGCCAGCCCCAGATGATCCGGGCCCGCCCGAGCCGCGCGCCCCGGGCGACCGGCAGCCCGCGCCCCTTGCCCGCCTCGCCATGGGTGATCAGGTGGACGTCGAGGTCGGGCCCCGACTCCCGGGCGACCGTCGCGCCGACGCCCGGCCCGAAGACGTACTGCCAGGTCTTGCGGCGCGAGACACCGAGAACGATCTGCGTGGCGTTGACCCCGCGCGCGAAGTCCAGCAATGCCGCCGGTATGTCCTCGCCGACGACATGGTGGAACGTGCCGCCCAGATCCTCGACCAGGGTGCGCTGGACGGCCAGTTCCTTCGGCGAGGCCGACGTCAGCCCGTCGCTGCGGGCTATGTACACCGCCAGCACCTCCCCGCCCGCCCCCTTCTCCGCCAGCCGCGCGGCCCGCCGGATCAGCGTCCGGCCCTCCGGACCACCGGTCAGGCCGACCACGATCCGCTCCCGCGAACCCCATATCGTCGACACCCGGTGCTCACTGCGGTACTGCTTCAGGTACTCGTCGACCCGGTCGGCCACCCACAGCAGCGCCAGCTCCCGCAGAGCGGTCAGGTTCCCGGGCCGGAAGTAGTTCGACAGGGCCGCGTCGACCTTGTCCGACTTGTAGATGTTGCCGTGCGCCATCCGGCGGCGCAGCGCCTGCGGCGACATGTCGACCAGCTCGATCTGGTCGGCACGGCGCACCACCTCGTCCGGCACCGTCTCCCGCTGCCGCACCCCCGTGATGGACTCCACGACATCGCCCAGCGACTCCAGGTGCTGGATGTTCACCGTCGAGACGACGTCGATCCCGGCGGCGAGCAGCTCCTCCACGTCCTGCCAGCGCTTGGCGTTGCGGGAGCCGGGGATGTTCGTGTGGGCCAGTTCGTCCACCAGGGCGACGGCGGGCGCGCGCCGGAGCACCGCGTCGACGTCCATCTCGGTGAAGACCGTGTCCCGGTAGCCGAGCTCCTTGCGCGGGATCTGCTCCAGGCCGTGCAGCATCACCTCGGTGCGCTGCCGGCCGTGGTGCTCCACGAACCCGACCACACAGTCGGTGCCCCGCTCCACCCGCCGATGCGCCTCGGACAGCATCGCGTACGTCTTGCCGACGCCCGGTGCCGCACCGAGGTAGATCCGAAGCTTGCCGCGTGCCATGGCCCCATTGTCTTCCCGTGACTACTGCGTACGCAGCGTCGACCTTACGGTCAACGATGTCGACAAATAGGACGAGGAATGGGGCAGGGGGCGTCTTTGACGCAACCCTGACGCGCCGGGCACGGGCCGTGCTGCTCGGCGGGGCCTACTGCTCGGCCACTTCCCCGTCCCTCAGCTCGAGCACCCGGTCGGCCAGGTCCAGCAGGGTCGCGTCGTGGGTGGCGACGAGGGCGGTGACCTGTTCGCTGCGGACGACCGCGCGCAGCAGTTCCATGACGGCGTGACCCGTCTCCGCGTCCAGCTGGCCGGTCGGCTCGTCGGCGACGAGGAGTGCGGGGCTGTTGGCGAGGGCCCGGGCGATGGCCACCCGCTGGCGCTGGCCTCCGGACAGCTCGCCGGGCCGCTGGGCCGCGTGGTCGGCCAGTCCGACCAGGGAGAGCAGCAGTTCGACGCGTTCCTCGCGCTCGCGCGGGTCGGCCCGGCGCAGCCGCAGCGGTACCCCGACGTTCTCGGCGGCGGTGAGGATGGGGATGAGGCCGAAGGACTGGAAGACGAAGCCGACGCGGTCCCGGCGCAGGGCGAGCAACCCGTCCTCGCCGAGCTCCGCCAGGTCGAGCCCGTCGACGGTGACCCGGCCGGCGTCCGGCTCGTCGAGGCCGCCGACGATGTTGAGGAGCGTGGTCTTGCCGGAGCCCGAGCGGCCCTTGAGGGCGACGAGCTCACCGCGCGGGACCTCGAAGGAGACGCCGCGCAGCGCGTGGACGGCGGCGGCGCCACGGCCGTACGACTTGTGGACGTCCTCGACGCGCACCATGGTCTCGGTGACCACCCGGCTCATGCGCCCTCCCCCGTGACCCCGTGTCCCCTGTGGACCGGGCGCCAGTATCACCGCCGGGCGCCCGGCCGTTCAACGGTTCAGCTCGGGTTGTCCCCGTGGGTGAGGGTCTCCCAGGCGACGAACAGGTTGTTGCTGCCGGCCGGACGGTTCTGCTGCGTCAGTGTCTGCGTGTTGGTCATCGCGATGCCCAGCCGGTTGTGCAGGGCGTTGTACCCGACCTCGGTGACCGGACCGAGCCCGAGGGTGAGGGAGCCGCCGCACAGCCAGCTCGGGACGGCCGTACCCAGCTGGTACTTGGCCTGGAAGCCGAGTGCCTGCCGCAGCCGCTCCCCGACGTCGGTGCCGTACAGGTCCTGGCCCTGGATGCGGCTGGTCTCGGCGATGTGCGAGATGGACGAGATGCCGTACCCGGTGTGCGTGAGGTCGCGGCAGGTCTCCTGGGTGAGACCGGTGACGAAGGTGGACTGCCCCTGCCAGTAGTTGACGATCTTGGCGGTGGTGTCGAGGTTCTGGCTCGGCACGGTCTTCGGCACCGAGCCGTCGGAGGACAAATAGACGTACGCGGCCGTACGCGTCCGGAACGTCGCCATGGCCTTGTCGTACGAAGCCTTGTCCTCGAGGAAGACGGAGATGCCCACGGCGGCCTCCGTCATCGTCAGCTCCCAGTTGCCGTTGGAGTTGGAGCCGCCGATGACCTCGGGGAGGTAGACGTCGCGGAGCATGGTCGCGAAGCGGCCGGAGTTGGTCCACGTCCCGGTGTACGTGTACTTGATGATCTCGGCGGCCTTGGTCCAGGAGGATCCGGCCCAGCCGGTCTGCAGTGGCGCGTTGCTGTTGGTGTGGTCCTTGATCACGGCGGACCAGGCGTCCATCAGCGCGATGGACTTCTTCGCGTACCGGTCGTCCCGCGTGATGTACCAGGCGAGGGCGTCGGTGTACGCCGCTATCGCGTCCTCACGCTCGTCGGTGCAGCCGTAGTTGGGGTTGGAGTACGAGCCGCACTCGACGGTCGCGCGGGGCGCCGGGGTGCGGTTCAGGTCGGCGTACTTGCTCGCCAGCATCTGGTCGTACGCGCCCTTCCAGGGCTGTGCGCCGGCGTTGACCTGGGTGCGGGCGAAGTCCAACTGGCCCTTGGAGACGGTGACTCCGGGGTGGACGAAGGTGGCGGGGGCGGCGTCGGCGTGGCGGGCGGCGGGCCAGACGAGGGCGCCCGCGGCGAGGGTGGCGACGGTGGCGAGAAGTGCGGTACGGCGCATGGTGGGGGGCCATCCGTTCTCTCATGTGAACGATGAGCGTCTGCATGAACAACGCGCTGGGCCGAGACCATAGGTACAGACCAACTGGCCGTCAAGGGATCGCGCACGAGCCCGCACATGACGACACGACAGTGGGCCGCACCCGACCGGGTGCGGCCCACTGCGTACGACTGCGCTCAGCGAACCTCGGTGATCTCCGGCCCGCGCTGCAACTGCCCCATGCCGCCGGAGAAGCGCGAACCGGCCTCCTCCTGCTGGACGCCCTCGGGGACCATCTGCGCGTCGTTCGGCAGCTTCAGGACGATCGGGTCACGGGGCGCCATCGGGCCCTCGCCCCGGACCACGACGGTGTCGCGGAAGATCTGCTCGAGCAGACCGGCCGCCTGCGGCTGCACCGCGCCCTGGCCCGAGATGACACCGCGCAGGAACCAGCGGGGACCGTCCACGCCGACGAAGCGCACGACCTGGAAACCGCCCGTGCCGTCGGGCAGCTGGACCGGCACCTGGGCCCGCAGTTCCCAGCCCAGCGGACCCTCGACCTCGTCGACGATGCCGCCCTGCTGGGTGATACCCGAGCCGATCTCCTCGCGCACCTCGCCCCAGATGCCCTCACGCTTGGGAGCGGCGAAGGCCTGGAGCTGGATGGCGCTGTCGCGCAGCACGACGGTGGCCGCGACGATCGCGTCGCCGGCGACCTCGACCCGCAGCTCCATGCCGTCGACTCCCGGCACGAACAGACCGCCGAGGTCCACGCGGCCCTCGCCCGGGTCGCGCACCTCGGAGTCGTCCCAGGGCCCGTCGGGCCGCGGCTCGGGCTCGAGCCTCACGCGCCCACGCCCGCCCTCTTCGTCCGCCTCGGTGTCGACACTGTCGACGACCTGCTCGGCCTCGCCGGCCGCGTCCTCGGCGGCACCCTTCTTCTTGCGACGTCCGAACACGTCACTGTCCTTCCCGGTCGGATACGACCGAAGCGTATCTATACCCACCCGTTGTGCCGCCCTCGGCGGCCTGACCGCTTGTGCCGCTCGCGCCGCCCACCGCGCCATGGCCGCCGGTGGACCCGAAGCCCCCCTCGGCCCGTGCCGAGTCGGGAAGCTCCGCGACCTCCTGGAAGCGGACCCTCTCGACCTGCTGGACAACCAGTTGGGCAATCCGGTCGAAGCGCTCGAACCGCACCGACTCGCGCGGGTCGAGATTCACCACGATCACCTTGATCTCCCCACGGTACCCGGCATCAACCGTCCCCGGGGCATTCACCAGGGCGACACCGCAGCGGGCGGCGAGACCGGATCGCGGATGCACGAAGGCCGCGTACCCCTCGGGGAGGGCGACAGACACCCCGGTGGGCAGGACGGCCCGCTCGCCCGGCTGCAACTCACAGCTCTCGGTGGTGCGCAGGTCGGCGCCCGCGTCCCCGGGATGTGCGTACGTCGGAAGCGGTACGTCGGGGTCGACACGCCGGATCAGGACGTTCACCGGGTCACGGCCGGCGGGGCTCAAGGGTTCACCTCGAAGGCGCGGGCACGCCGGATCCGGTCCGGGTCGCTCATGGCGGCCTGGATCTCCGCGTCGCGGCCGTGGTTGACGAAGTGCTCGACCTTGACCTCGATGAAGAGGGCGTCGGCCCGGACGGCGACGGGCCCGTCGGGGCCGCCGATGCGTCCGGTGGCGGTCGAGTAGATCTTCCGCCCGGCCACCGCCGTCACCTCCGCCTCCAGGTACAGGGTCGTATCGACAGGCACCGGCCGTACGAAATCGGTCTCGAGCCGTCCGGTCACCGCGATGGTGCGCAGCAGCCAGTTCAGCGAGCCCAGGGTCTCGTCGAGCGCGGTCGCGAGCACACCGCCGTGCGCGAGTCCAGGAGCGCCCTGGTGGGCGGGCTGCACGGTGAACTCGGCGGTGATCGTGACGCCCTCACCGGCCCGTGCCTCGAGGTGCAGCCCATGAGGCTGCTCGCCGCCGCACCCGAAACACTGTTCGTAGTGGGCGCCGAGGAGCTCGCCGGGTGCGGGAGCATCGGGGTGCCGCACCGGTTTCACCGCGTCGACGGGAGGCTGAAGAGCTGGGGAAGTACCACTCACAGCCGCAGACCTTACCCGCGCGTCGGCGTGATCCGGACACCGTGCCAAGCTTGAGTCCATGCAGCTCTCCGCCACTCCATACGAAGAACGCCTGACCGCCCCGCGCTCGTGGTGGCTGATCTCGTTCCTCGTGGGCGTCGCCCTCGCCCTGATCCTGCTCCCCTTCGGCACCCTGCCGCTGCTCGGCGGCCTGGTCGGCGGCACGGCGGCCGCGGCGGTCGCGGCCAGCTCCTACGGCTCGCTCCGCATCCGTGTGGTGGGGGACTCCCTGATCGCCGGCGAGGCGAAGATCCCCCTGTCGGCCCTCGGCGAGGCGGAGGTCCTGGACGCCGAGGAGGCCCGCGCCTGGCGTACCCACAAGGCCGACGTGCGCGCCTTCCTCCTGCTGCGCTCCTACATCCCCACGGCCCTGCGTATCCAGGTCACGGATCCGGACGACCCCACGCCGTACCTGTACCTGTCGAGCCGGGAACCGGAACGCCTGGCAGAGGCCCTGAAGGCCGCCCGGGCGGCCGCGGCGTAACGCCTGGGCCCGCGGGCGGGGGTCGCGGGTTCCGGCGGCCAGGAGGCGGAGCTGGAAGGCCGGGGGACGGCCCACAGGGGCCCGACGGCGCCCGCGGGCGGTGCGTCTCAGCGCCCCAGTTCCTTCGAGATGTCGCCCAGCCGCACCGGATCCGCCGGGGGCTCCAGCGGCGGCAGCTCGGGCAGCGCGTCCCAGGGCACCTGCATCTTCCGCAGGTCTGCCCGGATCCGCGCGGCAAGTTTCTTCGTGTCACGGCGGTTCATGACCGCGCCCACGGCCGCCCCGACCATGAACGGCATCAGGTTCGGCAGGTCCCGGACCGTGCGCTTCATGATCTGCTGCCGAAGCTCGCGCTTCATCTTGCCGCCCAGGGCCGAATTGACCGTCGCCGGCTTCAGCACGTCGATCCCGCGCTCGCCCGACCAGGAGCGCAGATACGCGGTGCTGCGGTCCTTCAGCTGTCCCGGCGGCCGCACGCCGTACACCTCGTGGAGTTCGGCGATCAGCTTCAGCTCGATCGCCGCGACCCCGGTGATCTCCGCGGCCAGTTCGGTGGGAATCGCGGGCGGTACGGGGAGCATCGCGGCCGCCCCGATTCCCGCTCCCACGCTGGACGTCGCGTTCGCGGCGCCCGCCACGAGCTTGTCCGCGAGCTGCTCGGGCCCGAGGCCCGGGAACTGCCTGCGGAGCGTCCCGAGGTCCCGTACGGGGACCCGCGGGGCGATCTCGATGATCCGGTCGGCGAGGTACGCCAAGCCCGCCCTGGCGCGGCTGCCGCCCTTGCGGACGCCTTCCTTGGCCAGGTCCGTGGCCTTGTGGCGGATCGCCGCGGCCCGTCGCCGGGCGACGGGCGCGGGACTCTCCACCGGCGCCGGGAGGTCACCCCGGTCGCCTGCCGGTTCGAGCGAGGCCGAGCCGGACGACTCGGTCGTACCGGATGAGCCCCGCTCGTCGTCACGCACGCCGTGAGGGCCGCCGGACGGCCCTTGGTCCGCCTTCCCCAGGGGAAAGCGGCGCTTCCGAGGAGGGGTCGAGCCAGTCACGGCCGACCCGTCCTCAGTCGCAGTCGCGGCAGATCGGCTGGCCGTTCTTCTCGCGGGCCAGCTGGCTGCGGTGATGCACCAGGAAGCAGCTCATGCAAGTGAACTCGTCCTGCTGCTTCGGCAGCACTCGGACGGCCAACTCCTCGTTCGAGAGGTCGGCTCCGGGCAGTTCGAGGCCCTCGGCGGCCTCGAATTCGTCGACGTCGACGGCCGAGGCCGACTTGTCGTTGCGTCGAGCCTTCAGCTCTTCAAGACTGTCCGAGTCGACGTCGTCGTCGGTCTTCCGTGGGGTGTCGTAATCGGTTGCCATGGTCGCTCTCCCCCTCTGGGTGTCTGCGGTGTCTCCAGCGCACGTAACGCGTGAGAGGCCGGACTTGTGCCCGACCCGAGGCGGAGATTTTGCCTCACATCAAGGTCTGTTACTCAATCGACACCCAACCGGACCCCTCAAGAGTGATCGGCTTGGATGGCGATCGGGACCGTACACGGTCCGAAGGCCGCTCTTCAAAGGCGTCTCACCGTGTACTTCCCGTGATCAGGACCTCCGAAAACCCGGATTTTCCCGGCTTTACGGCACCAGTCATGATCACGGAGAGTAGATGGCCCGAAATTCGCCCTTGTGATCGATCACACATGGAACCGCTCGTCGATTGCCCTGAAAATTCCGCGCAAAGCGAACATGTCCGTGTGTGTCGGCGACATGATCTCAGATGGGAAGCGTGACCCGCATCACGAGCCCGCCTCCCTCCCGCGGCTGGGCCGCGATATGCCCCCCGTGTGCCCGGGCCACGGACCGCGCGATGGACAGGCCCAGCCCGACGCCCTTGTCGCTGCCCGTGCGCTCCGTACGCAGCCGTCTGAACGGCTCGAAGAGGTTGTCGATCTCGTACGCCGGTACGACCGGCCCCGTGTTCGACACGACCAGGAGCGCCTGGCCGTGCTGGACCTCGGTGGTGACCTCGACCCAGCCGCCCTCGGGGACGTTGTAGCGTACGGCGTTCTGCACCAGGTTCAGGGCGATCCGCTCCAGCAGCACGCCGTTGCCCTGGACGACGGCCGGTTTCTGCTCGCCACGGATCTCCACGCCCTTGGCCTCCGCCTCGGCGTGCACCTGGTCGACGGCCTGCTCGGCGACCTCGGCGAGGTCCACCGGCTTGCGCTCGACGATCTGGTTGTCGCTGCGGGCGAGCAGCAGCAGGCCCTCCACGAGCTGCTCGCTGCGCTCGTTGGTGGCCAGCAGCGTCTTGCCGAGCTGTTGCAGCTCCACCGGCGCGTTCGGGTCGGACAGGTGCACTTCGAGGAGCGTGCGATTGATCGCGAGCGGGGTCCGCAGCTCGTGCGACGCGTTGCCGACGAAGCGCTGCTGGGCCGTGAAGGCGCGCTGCAGGCGCTCCAGCATGTCGTCGAAGGTGTCGGCCAGCTCCTTCAGCTCGTCGTCCGGCCCGTCCAGCTCGATACGGCGGGACAGGTCCGAACCCGCCACGGCGCGCGCCGTACGGGTGATCCGGCCGAGCGGGGACAGCACACGGCCGGCCATGGCGTAGCCGAAGGCGAAGGCGATCACGGCGAGGCCGAGCAGGGTGAGCAGCGATCGGCTGAGCAGGTCGTCCAGGGCGTGCTGGCGCTGCTCGTTCACGCAGGCGCTCATCGCGTGGTTGAGCTCGCTCGCGGTCGTCTGGGTCGGGAAGTTGCAGATGTCGCTGGTCACCTGACCCGCGATGATCTTGAAGGGCAGATCGCTGCCCACGTTCAGGGCGTTCGCGGCCAGCAGGTAGATGATCGACAGCAGCAGGATGCCGGCGATCAGGAACATGCCGCCGTACAGCAGGGTGAGACGTATCCGGATGGTCGGGCGCAGCCACGGGAAGGGGGGCTGCGGCCTCCTGGGGTCCCAGGTGGGTTTCGGAGGCGCCTGGGGAGGCGCGGGGGTCGTGGCCACGGTGGATCAGATCCGGTAGCCGGAGCCGGGAACGGTGACGATGACGGGCGGCTCGCCCAGCTTGCGGCGCAGGGTCATGACCGTCACGCGCACGACGTTGGTGAACGGGTCGGTGTTCTCGTCCCAGGCCTTCTCCAGCAGCTGCTCCGCGGAGACGACCGCGCCCTCGGAGCGCATCAGCACTTCCAGGACCGCGAACTCCTTGGGCGCGAGCTGGACCTCCTTGCCGTCGCGGAAGACCTCGCGGCGGTTGGGGTCGAGCTTGATGCCGGCCCGCTCCAGGACGGGCGGCAGCGGCACGCTCGTCCGCCGGCCGAGGGCACGCACGCGTGCGATGAGCTCGCTGAACGCGAAGGGCTTGGGCAGATAGTCGTCGGCGCCGATCTCCAGGCCCTCGACACGGTCGCTGACGTCGCCGGAGGCGGTGAGCATCAGCACGCGCGTGGGCAGGCCGAGCTCGACGAGCTTGCGGCAGACGTCGTCGCCGTGGACGAGCGGGAGGTCGCGGTCGAGGACGACCACGTCGTAGTCGTTGACGCCGATGCGCTCCAGGGCGGCCGCACCGTCGTACACGACGTCGACGGCCATGGCCTCCCGGCGCAGTCCGGTGGCCACCGCATCGGCGAGCAGCTGCTCGTCCTCGACGACGAGTACGCGCACGTCGCTTGTCCTTCCTGTGTCCACCCGCGCAGCGCCTTGGGCACACGCGGGCAGGGGTCTTCGTGGGTGTGTGCCGTCCATCCTGCCCTTTTCGGCCATAAGTCGGCTGTAAGACGGGTGATCGGGCTCCGAAGCGCGGGTGATCGACCGGGGAATAGCAGATTTTCTCGTCGGGTTGAGGTTTCCGCGGAAGGAAGCGGGGGGAGGACGGTTTACACCCCGCGATCACGCTCTGCTTGTGCCGCAACACCATGCGGCACGTCGCCGTCCGCTTTCCGCAGAGTGGGCGTGGGTGTCCGGCACCGTGGCCGCCCGGCAATGGGCTGCGCCGGGCACCTACGGGAGACGTGATCGCCCCTTCCGAACGGCACACCCCCGTGCCATCGACCCACGACCCAGGACGAGGGGGCGCAGCATGGACGCTTTCACCGCAGGACTTCTGCAGCGCATAAAGGCGACCGAGTCCGATCTGACGCGGGCTCGTGACGAGGGCGACGACTTCCTCGTCGAGGTGGAACAGGGCGAGCTCGACGACCTGCGCCGCCTCGCCGCCGAGCATGGCGTGGAAGTCGGCGTGTCCGCCGTCTGACCGGTTCGTACGTACGACAGCGGGGCCCCGGGCGATCCAGTGCCGGGGCCCCGCTGTCGTCGTCGTACGGCGTCGTACGACACCGTGGGTGCTCTCAGTCGTGCCAGGCGCCGAAGTCCTCCAGGAGCCGCTGGAGGGGTTCGAAGACGCCCGGGGTCCCCGCCACCGTGAGGTCGCGTGAGGGGCGCTGCGCGGGGCGTCCACCGGTCAGGGCGCCCGCCTCACGGGCGATCAGGTCACCCGCGCCGTAGTCCCAGGCGTGCAGTCCGCGCTCGTAGTAGCCGTCGAGGCGGCCCGCGGCGACGTCGCACAGGTCGACGGCGGCCGATCCGCTGCGCCTGATGTCGCGCAGCAGCGGGATCAGCTTCCGGGCGACCTCGGCCTGGTGCGCGCGGACCTCGGTGACGTAGTTGAAGCCGGTCGAGACCAGGGCCTGGTCGAGGGGCGGTGCGGGTCGGCAGGCGAGCCTGCGCTCGCCGTCCCAGGCGCCGGTGGCCCAGGCCCCGCCGCCGCGGACCGCGTGGTACGTCTCGCCGCGCATCGGGGCCGCCACCACCCCGACGACGGTCTCGCCGTCCTGCTCCGCGGCGATGGACACGGCCCAGGTCGGCAGCCCATAGAGGTAGTTGACCGTGCCGTCGAGGGGGTCGATCACCCAGCGGACGCCGCTCGTGCCCTCGCTGGAGGCGCCCTCCTCGCCGAGGAAGCCGTCGTCGGGGCGGTGGTCGGCGATCAGGCCGGTGATCAGTTTCTCCGCCGCGATGTCCATCTCGGTGACGACGTCGATCGGGCTCGACTTGGTGGCCGCGACCGCGAGGTCGGCCGGGCGGCCGTCCCGCAGCAGCTCACCCGCGCGGCGGGCGGCCTCCTGGGCCAGCTCGAGCAGTTCCGTGTGCAGGGGGTCGGTCACGGTGTTCCTCACGCGTAGGGGCTGTCGGCGCCGGCGGCGGCGGGCCGGGGGGCGCGGGCCGGGCAGCAGCCGACCGGGCAGAGGTTGTGGCTCGCGCCGAGCGCACCCAGGGCGCAGGGCGTGACCTCCTGCCCGCGCTCGGTCCCGGCACGCTCCAGGATCAGCTCGCGGACCGCGGCGGCGAAGCGCGGGTCGGCGCCGACGGTGGCCGAACGGCGTACCGGCAGTCCCAGCTCCTCGGCCTTGGCCTTCGCCTCTGTGTCGAGGTCGTACAGGACCTCCATGTGGTCGGAGACGAAGCCGATGGGTGCCATGACGACCGCCGGGACGCCGGCCGCGTGTCGCTCCTCCAGGTGGTCGCAGATGTCGGGCTCCAGCCACGGGATGTGCGGGGCGCCGGAGCGGGACTGGTAGACGAGCTGCCAGGGGTGGTCGACGCCGGTGCGCTCGCGGACGGCGTCGGCGATCAGTTGCGCCACGTCCAGATGCTGCCTGACGTACGCCCCGCCGTCCCCGTGCTCCTCGGCCGGACCGGAGGCGTCGGCGGCGGAGGTCGGGATGGAGTGGGTCGAGAAGGCGAAGTGCGCGCCGTCCCGGACGTCCTCGGGGAGATCGGCGAGGGACTCGATCACCCCGTCGATCATGGGTTCCAGGAAGCCGGGGTGGTTGAAGTAGTGCCGCAGCTTGTCGATCTCCGGCAGCTCCAGACCCTCGGCCTCCAGGGCCGCGAGCGAGTCGGCGAGGTTCTCGCGATACTGACGGCAGCCCGAGTACGAGGCGTAGGCGCTGGTCGCCAGGACGAGGATGCGGCGGCGGCCGTCGGCGACCATCTCGCGCAGGGTGTCGGTCAGGTAGGGCGCCCAGTTGCGGTTGCCCCAGTAGACCGGCAGCTCCAGGCCGTGGTCGGCGAAGTCCTCGCGGAGGGCGTCCAGCAGGGCGCGGTTCTGGTCGTTGATGGGGCTGACCCCGCCGAACAGGAAGTAGTGCTGTCCGACTTCCTTGAGGCGTTCCTTGGGGATGCCGCGCCCGCGCGTCACGTTCTCCAGGAACGGGACCACGTCGTCCGGGCCTTCCGGGCCGCCGAAGGAGAGCAGGAGCAGGGCGTCGTAGGGGGTGGCATCGAGCGCGTCTGGCATGAGTCGATCCTGCCACCCGGCACCGACAGCCGGGATCTCGCCCCGCATCGCAGGTGCGTTAGGTTCACCTAACCCGTAAGCTGTATCAGCCTTCTTCGCGCCTTACCGGATCCCCGGAGACTCCCGTGCCCAGCCCCTACCGTGCCCTGTTCGCCGCCCCCGGCTCCCAGGGCTTCTCCGCCGCGGGCTTCCTCGGCCGGATGCCACTGTCGATGATGGGCATCGGCGTGGTCACGATGATCTCCCAGCTCACCGGGCGTTACGGGCTCGCCGGCGCGCTGTCGGCCGCCATCGCGCTGGCGGCGGCGGCGATCGGCCCGCAGGTCTCGAGGCTGGTCGACCAGTACGGGCAGCGGCGAGTGCTGCGCCCGGCGACGCTGGTCGCGCTCGCCGCCGCGGCCGGGCTGCTGCTCGCCGCGCACTTCGGGTGGCCGGACTGGATGCTCTTCGTGTGCGCCGCAGGCATCGGCTCCGTACCGAGCCTCGGCGCGATGATCCGCGCGCGCTGGGCCGCCCTGTACCGGGGCACCCCGCAGCTGCACACCGCGTACTCCTTCGAGTCCGTGGTGGACGAGGTGTGCTTCATCTTCGGACCGATCATCTCCATCGGGCTGTCCACGGCCTGGTTCCCGGAGGCCGGGCCACTGCTCGCCGCCTGCTTCCTGGCCGTCGGCGTCTTCTGGCTGACCGCCCAGCGCGCCACCGAACCCGAGCCGCACCCGCGGGAGCGGACCGACGGCGGTACGGCGCTGCGCTCGCGTGGACTGCAGGTCCTGGTGGCCACCTTCGTGGCGACCGGAGCGATCTTCGGAGCGGTCGACGTGGTCACCGTGGCCTTCGCCGACGAGCGCGGTCACAAGGGCGCCGCCAGCGTCGTCCTCGCGCTGTACGCGGCGGGATCCTGCGTGGCGGGAGTCGTCTTCGGACTGCGGCACTTCAAGGGGGCGCCCGAACGTCGCTGGCTGCTGGGCGTATTCACGATGGCCGTGAGTATGATCCCCCTCCTACTGGTCGGAAACTTGCCGTTTCTGGCCGTGGCGCTGTTCGTTGCGGGCCTGTCCATCGCGCCGACGATGATCACGACGATGTCCCTCATCGAAGAGCACGTACCACGCGCGCAACTGACCGAGGGCATGACCTGGGTGAGCACCGGGCTCGCGGTCGGCGTCGCGCTCGGTTCCTCGGCGGCCGGCTGGGTGATCGACGCGGCCGGTGCGCGCGCGGGGTACGGGGTTCCGGCGGTGTCCGGGGCCGTCGCGGTCGCGGTCGGTTTCCTGGGGTACCGCCGGCTCAGCAGGCCGGCTCCGGGTCGGGGAGGCACCGTTGAGCACGACAGTGAGCGCGAAGAACGGAACGTGGCGTAACTGGGGCGGCAATGTCTCCGCCCGGCCCGCGCGGGAGGTCACGCCCGCCTCCGTCGAGGAGCTGGCGGCGGCCGTGCGGAAGGCCGCCGAGGACGGCCTGAGGGTGAAGGCCGTGGGGACCGGGCACTCGTTCACGTCGATCGCCGCCACCGACGGCGTATTGATCCGCCCTCAACTGTTGACCGGCATCCGCAACATTGATCGTGAGGCCGGGACCGTCACGGTGGAGGCCGGTACCCCGCTCAAGAGGCTCAACATGGCCCTGGCCCGCGAGGGCCTCTCGCTCACCAACATGGGCGACATCATGGAGCAGACGGTCTCCGGTGCCACCAGCACCGGCACGCACGGCACCGGCCGCGAGTCGGGCTCGATCGCCGCCCAGATCAAGGGGCTGGAGCTGGTCACTGCCGACGGGTCGGTGCTCGTCTGCTCCGAGAAGGAGAATCCGGAGGTCTTCGCGGCGGCCCGCATCGGTCTGGGCGCGCTCGGCATCGTCACCGCGATCACCTTCGCCGTGGAGCCGCTCTTCCTGCTCACGGCTCGCGAGGAGCCGATGCCGTTCGACAAGGTCCTCGCCGACCTCGACGAACTCTGGGCCGAGAACGAGCACTTCGAGTTCTACTGGTTCCCGCACACCGGCAGCACCAACACCAAGCGCAACAACCGCAGCGCGGGCCCGGAGCAGCCGGTGGGACAGCTGGCCGGCTGGTTCGAGGACGAGTTCCTCTCCAACGGCGTCTTCCAGGTGGCCCAGTGGGTGGGCCGGACGGCCCCGACGACGATTCCCGCGATCGCCCGGATCTCCAGCAAGGCCCTGTCCGCGCGCACCTACACGGACATCCCCTACAAGGTCTTCACTTCTCCGCGCCGGGTGCGCTTCGTCGAGATGGAGTACGCCGTCCCGCGCGAGGCCCTGGTCGAGACGCTGCGTGAGCTGAAGACGATGGTCGACCGTTCCGGTCTGCGGATCAGCTTCCCCGTCGAGGTGCGCACCGCCCCGGCCGACGACATCGCCCTGTCCACGGCCTCGGGCCGCGACAGCGCCTACATCGCCGTCCACATGTTCAGGGGTACGCCCTATCAGGCGTATTTCACCGCCGCCGAGCGCATCTTCACCGCGCACGAGGGCCGGCCGCACTGGGGCAAGGTGCACACCCGGGACTCGGAATACCTGGCCGGGGTCTACCCCCGCTTCGGCGAGTTCACCGCGCTGAGGGACCGACTTGATCCGGAACGACTGTTCCAGAACGACTACTTGCGGAGGGTTCTGGGGAAGTAGCGGACGGGCTGGGCGTCCCGGCCGGGGTCGACGAGCCGTCACCGGAGCCCTCGCTGTCGGTGGCGCTCGGAGCCGGTGTCGGATTCCGCGTCGTACCGCCTCTCCCCGTGGCCCCGGACGGGGCGCTGCTCGACGGAGTGGCGCCGTCGGTCGGCTCCGGCATCGCGGAGGAAGGGGACGAGGGCGAGCCACCGCCTGAGCCTGAGGACGACTTGTCGTGGCCCGAGAGGGCGTCACCGACGGTCGTACCGCCGCCGCTGAAGCTGTTGCCGGACGCCAGCTCGTATGTGGTGATTCCGGCCATGGTGACCCCGAACACGAGGGCGGCCGCGACCACCGGCCGCTTCCAGTTCCTGACCCGGGCGCGGTAGACGGTGCCCTCCGTGAACTCGCCGACCGACGGGGGCGCCTGGACTTCGGGCACCGTCACGGCGGGCTTGGACGGGACGGTCACTTCGCGGATCTGTTCGCCGGTCCGCCTGAAGAAGTGCTGGAAGAGCGTGCCACCGCAGGTGGCGACGACGCTGACCACACCGGCGCCGAGGATGGTCCCGTAGACACCGAAGTAGGAGGCCAGCTTGGCCGCCACCACCGCGGCCACGGCACTGCCCGCGACCTGAGGGACGCTCAGGTCGATCCGCTTCCTCTTTTCCGCCTCCTCCCCGGCGCTGGACTCGTCCACGACAACGGGCCTTTCACGCATCCCGGGATCTTGCCTGCCCTTCCCTGACTTGATCGACTTTTCCTATTTGATCAACCACCTGCACGAGAAGGGGACGTGCGAACGAAACCATTAGTTCCGTTTCCGGCCGTTGCGTGAAGTACGCCACGTTCGATACCGCGAAACCGCGCAACGGAGGGCCAAGTCCCATCCCTTGCGACAAGTTGGGCGGCGCGCCAATCCACGCACGTGGCCCAAATGGAGTACTGTTGCGAGCCCTGGGTCCGGTCTCCCGCCTGGGCGTCCGGGGCCTTGCCGGACCACCGGGAGGGGGCTAGTTGCACAGGGTGACGGAGTTTGTCACTTAGCGTTGCGAACAGGTAACCGTGTCATAACGGCGTACGCGGGCCCTCGCCCGACACGCCGGGCAACTCGGCAAGGTTGTGGCAGGCTGCACCCGGGCAGGCCACACTCGACTAGCGGAAGCAGCGACGCACGTGACGTCGGCAGGCACCACCCGGGAGGTCCCCATGCCCGAACTGCGTGTCGTGGCCGTCTCGAATGACGGCACACGGCTGGTGCTGAAGGCTGCGGACAGCACGGAGTACACGCTTCCGATCGACGAACGTCTCCGCGCCGCCGTCCGCGGCGATCGTCCCCGCCTCGGCCAGATCGAGATCGAGGTGGAGAGCCATCTCCGCCCCCGCGACATCCAGGCGCGGATACGCGCAGGCGCGACCGCGGAAGAAGTCGCCCAGATGGCCGGCATCCCCGTCGATCGCGTACGCCGCTTCGAGGGCCCCGTGCTGGCCGAACGCGCCTTCATGGCCGAGCGGGCGCGGAAGACTCCGGTCCGTCGGCCCGGTGAGAACGCCGGGCCGCAGCTCGGCGAGGCCGTCCAGGAGCGACTGCTGCTGCGCGGCGCCGAGAAGGACACCGTCCAGTGGGACTCCTGGCGCCGCGACGACGGCACCTGGGAGGTTCTGCTCGTCTACCTGGTCGCGGGCGAACCCCACTCGGCGAGCTGGACGTACGACCCGCCCCGGCGGCTCGTACAGGCCGTCGACGCGGAGGCGCGCTCACTGATCGGCGAGTCCGACGACCTCGCCGTGCCCGAGCCCAGCTTCCCGTTCGTGCCGCGTATCGCACGGCTGCCGCGCGACCGCCCGCTGGACCGTTCCCTCGACCGGGAGCGGCCGAGCCTGCCTGCGCAGGCGTCCGAGCCGGCCGAGGAGAGCACGGGCGAACGGGACTCGCTGACCAGCCTGCTGGAGGCGGTACCGAGCTTCCGGGGCGACCTGGTGGTCCCGGAACGCCCGGCGGAGCCACCCGTGGAGGAGCCCGCGGAGGAACCGGAGGCCGAGGAACCCCCGGCCCCCGCCGCCTCCGCCGGTTCTGCCTACGCGGACGTCCTCATGCCCCGCTCCGTCGGCAGCCACCGCGACCGGCTCGTCGGCGCGACCGACCGCCAGGCCGAGGCCGACGGCGTGCGCCCCGGCCGCCGGGCCGCGGTCCCGAGCTGGGACGAGATCGTGTTCGGTACGCGACGCAAGAAGCAGGAGTAGTCCCCGCCGTACGAGTGAGGGCCCGCGCCCCTGAGGGCGCGGGCCCTGCCGTACCGGCGCCGTCGGCGTGCGGGGCCGCGGGCAGCCGACTGGCCGGGGGCGCCGTCGGCGTGCGGCCGAGTCACGGTCAGCCGCACTGCCAGGGCCCGCCCCCGAGCGCCGGCCGTCCGGCTACTGCGGCTCGGGACCCACGGCGACGGGCCGCTGCGGATCGGACGACCACTCCGACCACGAACCCACGTACAACGCCGCCGGAATCCCCGCGACCGCCAGCGCCAGCACCTCATGGGCGGCCGACACGCCCGAGCCGCAGTACACGCCCACTTCGGCGTCACCGGCGGCACCCAGAGCCTTGAAGCGCGCGTTCAGCTCCTCGGCGGGCAGGAACCGCCCGTCCACCCCCACGTTCTCCGTCGTGGGCGCCGACACCGCGCCCGGAATGTGGCCGCCCACCGGGTCGATCGGCTCCACATCGCCCCGGTACCGCTCCCCCGCGCGCGCGTCGAACAGCACCCCCGACCGCGCCAGCGCCGCGGCCCCGTCCGCGTCGAGGAGCCCCACACTCCCCGGCACCGGCTCGAAGTCGCCCTCGGCAGGTGAGGGCACGTCCACCGACAGGACCCCTTCCCAGGCCGGCAACCCACCGTCGAGGACCCGCACGTCCGGGTGACCCGTCCAGCGCAACAGCCACCAGGCGCGGGCCGCCGCCCACCCCTGCCCGCCGTCGTACACAACGACCGGGACCGCGGCCGACACGCCCGCCCGGCGCATCGCGGCGCCGAAGGCGGCCACGTCGGGCAGCGGATGCCGGCCGGCCGCACCGGGCGCGGAGGCGAGTTCCCTGTCGAGGTCGACGAAGACGGCACCGGGAACGTGACCGGCCCCGTACTCGGCCCGGCCGTCGAAGGCCGGCTGGCCGGCGGCCTTGGCCATGCTGAGCTGCCAGCGGACGTCGAGCACCACCGGCGGGTGCTCCCCCGCCAGCTCGCTCACGAGTTCGGATGCGGAAATGATGGCGTTCATGGTCACCATCCTTGCGCACGGGGTGGCCGCATCGTCCATGTCCGGCTACTCTGCTCGGCCGGGCAGGCTCGATCACGAGGCGTACGGGATCGAGCACATGCTGTACAACTGATCGACCCCCATGGGCAATCGCGCGGAAACGGGCGAGAAACCGCACCGCGGGCATTCTCCGGTCACGGCCCGCGCGCGATGGTGCGCCCGGTGAGCGCGGTACCACGGGCGGTGCGAGCATCTGCACGGGGTCCGGAGAGCGGAAGCGACGCGGCCACCGCGAGGGGCCGAGAAGAGAGTGACGATGACCGAGGCACGGGGGTCGGCCGGCCCGAACGGCGAAACGCACGCTCGGTACTCGCCCGGCACGCCCTGCTGGGTGAGTCTGATGGTGCACGGACTGGCCGCGACTCAGGACTTCTACGGACAGCTGTTCGGCTGGGAGTTCCAGCCCGGGCCCCAGCAGCTCGGCCCCTACGTGCGGGCCCTGCTGGACGGCCGCGAGGTGGCGGGCATCGGCCGGCTGCCGCCGGACCGCCACCTCCCGATCGCCTGGACCCCCTACCTGGCCTCGGACGACGTGGACCAGACCGCTGAAACGGTACGCCTGTGCGGCGGCACCCTCGGGGTCGGCCCGCTCGACGCGGCCGAGGCCGGGCGGCTGGCGATCTGCTCGGACCCGTCGGGCGCCGTCTTCGGCGTCTGGCAGGCGACGGCACACCTGGGCACCGGCCTCACCGGCGTACCCGGCACGCCCGCCTGGAACGAGCTGCTGACCTTCGAGTCGGCGAGCGTCGCCAAGTTCTACAAAACGGTGTTCGGCTACGAGGAGAAGCCGATGGTCTCCCCCGGCTTCGACCACGTGACGTTGCACGTCGGGGGCCGCCCGGTCGCCGGGATCCACGGCGTGGGCAACGCTCTGCCGCGCGACAGGGGCCCGCACTGGATGACGTACTTCGAGGTGGCCGACACGGACGAGGCGCTGGCCCGGCTCGTCGAGCTGGGTGGTCAGGTGCTCACGCCGGCCCGGGACAGCGCCCACGGGCGCGTGGCCTCGGTGGCGGATCCGGAGGGGGCCCGGTTCTCACTGATCCAGAGCCCGCGCTGACCCTCGGGAACCCCGTTCAGGAGGCCCGATTCACGTGGCCCTCTTCAGGAGCTCCGGTTCAGGAGGTCGACACCGGGAGGACGTCCGGCGACAGCGCCGCCGCGTGCGCCGTGGCCGCCGTCATACGGCGGCGGTGGTGACGGCGGCACAGCACCTCGTAGCCGATCTCGTCCGCGGAGTGATTGACGTCGCCCACGACCACCTGGGCACCCTCGACGACCATTTCACCGCCTATCGTGCGCGCGTTGTGCGTGGCGCGGGCGCCGCACCAGCACAGGGCCTCGACCTGGAGCACCTCGACCCGGTCGGCCAGCTCCACCAGCCGCTGGGAGCCGGGGAACAGCTTCGAGCGGAAGTCGGTCGTGATACCGAAGGCGTAGACATCGACACCCAGGTCGTCCACCACCCGCGCGAGTTGGTCGATCTGCTCCGGCGCCAGGAACTGCGCCTCGTCCGCGATCACGTAGTCCGCGCGTCCACCCTGCGAGAGGTGCTCGACGAGGAACGCGTACAGATCCTGTCCGTCCTCGACCTCCACCGCGTCCGTGACCAGGCCGAGGCGGGAGGACAGCTTGCCCTCGCCCGCGCGGTCGTCACGCGTGAAGATCATGCCGACCAGCCCGCGCGTGGAGCGGTTGTGCTCCATCTGGAGAGCCAGCGTCGACTTCCCGCAGTCCATCGTTCCGGAGAAGAACACCAGCTCGGGCATGGGGAGTTGAGCACCTTTCGGCGAAAAGAGAACAGGCGGTGGCAGGGCGGGGAGCTTCAGGAGCGTACTTCGAGCAGGGGTACGAGCTGCTCGGCGGGGGTCATCGATCCATGGTTGCCGACCATCGCCGACTCCTTCGGCTCCCGCTCCGAGGCGATGATCAGGACATCGTCGTGCGCGGCCGCGACCACGTCGCCGATGCGTGCGTACACGCGTTCGTCGATGTGCGGGCCGAACCAGCCCGCCGCGATCGCCTCGTCCCGCGAGGCCACCCAGAACTGTTCGCCGAGCACCTCGCGCCAGCAGGTCAGTACGTCGTTCTCGGCACCCGGCACCGCGTAGACGTGGCGGGCGCGGCCCTCGCCGCCGAGCAGGGCGACCCCGGCACGCAGCTCCCAGTCCTCGTCGAAGTCGATACGGTGCTGCTCGTCGAAGGGCACGTCGATCATGCCGTGGTCGGCGGTGACATAGAGCGCGCTGCGCGGGGGCAGCTGCTCGGCCAGGCGCTCGACCAGGCGGTCGACGTACATCAGCTGGCCACGCCAGGTGTCCGAGGCGACGCCGTAGCGATGGCCCGCGCCGTCGAGTTCGGCGTAATACGTGTAGACAAGGGAGCGGTCGCCCGCGGCCAGTTGCTCGGCCGCGCGGTCCATGCGCTCCTCGCCGGTCAGCTTCCCGTGGAACGTTCCGCCGCTGAGCGCGACCTTGGTCAGCGGGGTGTTCGCGAAGGTGGGCGACGAGACCTGGGCGGCGTGCACGCCCGCGTCCTGGGCCAGCTGGAAGACAGTGGGGTACGGCTGCCAGGGGCGCGGGTCGGTCCACGGCTTCCAGCGGAGCTGGTTCATCAGCTCGCCGGTGGCCGGGTTGCGGACCGTGTAGCCGGGCAGGCCGTGGGCGCCCGGCGGGAGGCCGGTACCGACGGAGGCGAGGGAGGTCGCGGTGGTCGCCGGGTAGCCGGCGGTGATCGGGCGCCCCGTGCCGCCGCGGGAGCTCGCGAGGAGCGAGGCCATGAAGGGGGCCTCGTCCGGGTGAGCCGTCAGCTGCTCCCAGCCCAGGCCGTCGATCAGGAAAACACAGTTGCGGTCGGCGGCGGTCAGCTCGGGGATGGCCGACGGCATCCCCGGAACGCCCATGCCCATGGCGAGCGTGGGCAACAGGTCGGCGAGCGAGCCGGAGCCGTACTCGGGGACGGGGGCAGAGCCGACGGGAAGCGGTTCGGGCTGGTCCCAGGCGACGGAATCAGCAGAGGACAGGTGGGACATCAGCGGGTGACGTCCGCTGTCGCCTCGGAGATGGCCTGCGCGAAGGCAAGGGCCTGGCGGACCGTCTCCGGGCCGTCGCCGGCCTCGCTGACGCGCAGGCTGAGGTCGTCCGCGGTCGAGTTGCCCGTGTAGCCGTGGTCGGCGTCGCAGTTGGGGTCACCGCAGGCGGCGGGCTCCAGGTCGATGCGGGAGACGGCGCCCCAGCCGATGGTCAGCACGATCTCGCGCGGCAGCGTGCCCGGGGTGTAGGACTCCGGGTTGGCGACCACACGGCTGACCACGACGGACGAGATCCGGCCGAGCTTCACGGACTCCGTGGACGTCGTGGCGTACGGCGTCGGGGAGGTGGTGTCCGCGGCCTGCTCATCGGTGTGACTCACGATGAAGCGATTGCCGGTGAGGACCAGCACGGTCACGTGCCGCCGCACCTCGTTCTGGTCGAATGTGGTCTCCTGGTGGACCAGGTACGACCGGATGGGCTCGCCGCCCACAGCGGCCTCCACCGCCTCGGCCACGAGGGCCGGGTAGTAGCCGCTGCGCTCGATCGCCGCTCGCAGCCCCTGGGTCGTCGTACTGGTCTTGGCCATGACGTCCATCCTACGGGGGCGCACTGACTGCGAGGCACCGCTCAGCGCACGGGAAGGTTCCGTGCACGGGAAGGTTCCGCTCAGTACGCGGGGAGCGTCCGTGGGCCGAGATCGTCGCGGGCGGGGGGCGGTGCCAGGCGCACGGTGGCTCCGAGGACGCTCACTCCCCGCGGGGCGACGACGACCGGCTCCAGGGTGACCGCGACGACCTCGGGGTGGTCGTCGACCAGCCGGGACACGCGCAGCAGCAGTTCCTCCAGCGCAGGTGTGTCGACCGGCGTCGAGCCCCGCCAACCGAACAGGAGCGGCGCCGTCCGGATCGACCGGATCAGCGAGGTCGCGTCGCGGTCGGTGACCGGCACCAGCCGGTGCGCCATGTCGCCGAGCAGCTGGGAGGCGGCTCCGGCGAGCCCGAACGACAGTACGGCCCCGGCCGCCGGATCGATGACCGCGCGTACGACCGTGTCGACCCCGCGCGGCGCCATCGCCTGAACCACCGGCCGCAGCTCCTCCGGTTTCCCGAACAGCTCGGTCAATTCGGCGTACGCCCGCCGCAGTTGCTCCTCGTCCGCCAGGTCGAGGCGTACGCCACCGAGGTCGGCACGGTGCCGCAGGTGCGGGGCGGTGGCTTTGAGGGCCACGGGGTAGCCGAGGGTGCGGGCGGCTGCGACACCGGCGTCGGGGGTGGGCGCGGGCACGGCCCTGCGTACGGCGATCCCGTACCGGCCCAGCAGCTCGCCCGTCTCCTCCGGCCCGAGTGTGAGCCCCTGCCCCCGCGCGAGCAGTCCGCCGATCAGCTCGGCGGCCCCCTTCTCGTCGATGTCCTCGTGCTCCGGCACCTTCCCGGGGTCGGCGGCCTCGCGCCGCCACTGTGCGTACTTGACGGCTTCGGCGAGAGCGCGGACGGCGCGCTCGGCGGCGGGGTAGGCGGGGATGAGGCGGGAGTCGGTTTCGGAGGGCTCGGCGGCGGCCGCCTGTTCCGGTTCCGCGCCGGGCGGTCGTTCCGCAGGGCGGAAGAACGAGTGGGCACCGCCTTCCGCGCCCGGTGCGTCCGAACCCGCCTGTGGTGCGGTACTCGCCGCAGCCGACAGCGCCTCCGCAAGTCCCCCGAGCTCCACGTGCACGACGAGCACCGGCTTCCCCGGGACCTGCTCGGCGGCCGACCGCAACGCCTCCGCCAACACCGCGTCCCCGACCGACGTCTCCCCGATCGCCGGTATCGCGGTCACCACGACCGCGTCGCACGTCTCGTCCGCCAACGCCCGTGACAGCGCCCGCCGGAAGTCGTCCGCCGTGGCCCCCGTGGTCAGATCCACCGGCGGCCATGGCCGCAAACCCTCGGAGAGGCACGCGTCGTACGTGAGCACGCCCAGCGACTCGGAGTTCCCGAGGATCGCCACTCGCGGCCCGGCCGGCAGCGGCTGGCGCGCGAGCAGCAGCCCCGCGTCCACCAGCTCGGTGATCGTGTCGACGCGGATGACCCCGGCCTGCCGCAGCAGCGCGGACACCGTCGCGTGCGGCAGCCGCGTCGCCCGTACGGCGTGCCCCTGCGGAGCAGAACCCGCACCCTGCACCACGACCAGCGGCTTCGCCGCCGCCGTCCGCCGGGCGAGGCGGGTGAACTTGCGCGGGTTGCCGATGGATTCCAGGTACATGAGTACGACGTCGGTGTCCGGGTCGTCGTACCAGTACTGAAGGACGTCGTTGCCGGAGACGTCCGCCCGGTTGCCGGACGAGACGAACGTGGACACCCCGGTGACCCCGGTGACCCCTCCGCCGCGCCGGTGCAGCCGGGACAGCAGGGCGATGCCGATGGCGCCGGACTGCGCGAACAGACCGATCCGCCCGGGCCTCGGCATCTCCGGGGCCAGGGAGGCGTTCAGCCGCACGTCCGGGGAGGTGTTGATGATCCCGAAGGCGTTCGGGCCGATGATGCGCATCCCGTACACGCGCGCGTGGCGTACGAGTTCGCGTTGGCGCTCGCGCCCCTCGGGACCACTCTCGGCGTACCCGGCGGAGACCACGACGAGTCCCTGCACACCGTGCTCGCCGCACTCGGTGACCACGTCGGGCACGCGCTCGGTCGGCACGGCGACGACCGCCACGTCGACAGGCCCCTCGATGTCCCGCACCGAGCGGTGCGCGGGCACGCCGTCGAGCTCCTTCTGCCCCTCGGGGAGGGCCGTGTTCACGGCGTACAGGTTTCCGGTGAACCCGGCCTGCCGGATGTTGCCGAGGACGCTGCGGCCGACGCCTCCCGGGGCGCGGCCGACGCCGACGACCGCCACGGACCCCGGGGCGAGCAGCCGCCGTACCGACCGCGCCTCGGCGCGCTGCTCCCGCGCGCGCTGCACGGCCAGCGAGCGTTCAGTGGGTTCGAGGTCGAACTCCAGGCGCACGACGCCGTCCTCGAAGCTGCGCTTCTGGGTGTAGCCGGCGTCCGTGAACACCTTGATCATCTTGGAGTTGGCAGGCAGTACCTCGGCGGCGAAGCGGCTGACGCCGCGCTCCCTGGCCACAGCGGCGATGTGCTCCAGGAGGGCGGAGGCGACACCGCGACCCTGGTGGGCGTCCTGCACCAGGAAGGCGACCTCCGCCTCGTCGGCGGGCGCGGAGGCGGGCATGCCATCGGTGCCGATGCGGTCATAGCGTACGGTGGCGATGAACTCGCCGCCGACCGTGGCCGCGAGTCCCACCCTGTCCACAAAGTCGTGGTGCGTGAAGCGGTGGACGTCCTTGGCGGACAGGCGCGGGTAGGGCGCGAAGAAGCGGTAGTACTTCGACTCGTCCGAGACCTGTTCGTAGAAGCTGACCAGACGGTCGGCGTCATCAACGGTGATGGGCCGGATGCGCGCGGTGCCGCCGTCGCGCAGCACCACGTCCGCCTCCCAGTGGGCGGGGTACTCGTGCCGGTCGTGCCGGTCCGCCGAGGTCTGCATGGGCCCCAGAGTACGGCTCGCGTACGACAACGGCGCGAGGCAGTCTGTGGAGGACGGAAGTCGGGTCGAGGCCGCGATCCGACGCCACTTCCGGAACGGGACACAGGACCGCTCCGGGCACGCATTCCGATGTGGAACACTGGTCTAGACAACCCTGAGACACTGAAGGGCAGCATCACATGGCTGAGCGCCGCGTCAACGTCGGCTGGGCCGAGGGCCTCCACGCCCGTCCCGCCTCCATCTTCGTCCGAGCCGCCACGGCCGCAGGCGTCCCGGTCACGATCGCCAAGGCCGACGGCAACCCCGTCAACGCGGCCTCCATGCTGGCCGTCCTCGGCCTGGGCGCCCAGGGTGGCGAGGAGATCGTCCTCGCCTCCGACGCCGAGGGTGCGGACGCCGCGCTCGACCGTCTGGCGAAGCTGGTCTCCGAGGGGCTCGAGGAGCTTCCCGAGACCGTCTGAGCACGACCCCCTTCGCGCCTGAGCCGGCGCCGCTTTCGCGGAGCTGGTTGTGTGCCGTCGGGGTTCCTCAATTGATGGTTTGCGGTGCTTGTCGCTTTAAAGACTTCCTCCCGCAACTCCGAAGGGCTCGCCCGAATTGCCGGGCGAGCCCTTCGCATTTCCTGTTCATGGGCAGCATAAATAGTCCCCCTGGAATTGCCCTTCTTTGTATACGGCCCCTGTGTTAATGCCGCAGACCCGTCATGTTTACGGGGTGTTGCGAAGTCCTCACGCGGTCGGGTCGCACTCCTCCCCCGGAGAAACGCAGCCGGTGTGCGGCGCTCGAACGCTCCGTGTGCAGTGCCGTGATCGCCCGCGCGCGCTCACCGTCGCCGCGCGCCACCGCGTCCACGATCGCGCCGTGCTCGGTCCAGGACTCCACGGGGTTGGCCGGTGCCTCGACCGCGTACATCCAGGCGATCTTGTGCCGCAGCTGGGTGAGCGTGGCGGTCAGGGCTTGGCTGCCGGAAGCCTGCGCGAGCGTCTCGTGGAACCAGCCGCCCAGGGAACGCAGATCCTCGCTGTTGCCCCGTCTGGCCCGCTCCTGGCCCAGCCGGACGAGGCCGCGCAGCACCTTCAGATGGGCCTCGGTGCGGCGCTGGGCGGCTCGGGAAGCGCCGAGGGGCTCCAGGAGCATGCGCATCTCCAGCAGGTCGGAGGCCTCCAGCTCGGTGGGTTCCGCGACGCACGCGCCCGCGTGCCGACGGGTCACCACGAACCCCTCCGCCTCCAGGGTGCGCAGGGCCTCCCTGACGGGGACGCGCGAGACGCCGTAGCGGCGTGCGAGGAGTTCCTCGGTGAGCCGGCTGCCGCGCTCGTAGACACCGGCGACGATGTCGTCCCGGATCGCCGTGCATACCGAGTGCGCCGGAATACGCATGACCGACCTCCGCCTTAATCCCCGTGAAACGTCGCCGATTGACGTGCGTTCAGTGACTCTATTGCAATCAGCTGCAATTTCCGACGGGAGGCCGGAATCCAGGGATATTTTTTGGACAGCGGGGCCTGCGAAACGCCGAAAGCCCCGGCTCGGGGAGCCGGGGCGTCGGTATGTCTCGCCGTCCGTTGTCAGACGTCACGCCGGGCGAGCGTCAGACGTTGACACCGTGCTTGCGGAGGTAGGCGACAGGGTCGATGTCCGAGCCGTACTCGGCGGTCGTACGGGCCTCGAAGTGCAGGTGCGGGCCGGTGACGTTGCCGGTCGCACCGGAGAGGCCGATCCGCTCGCCCATGGTGACCTTCTGGCCCACGGAGACGCCTATGGACGACAGGTGACCGTACTGCGTGTACGTGCCGTCGTTCATCTTGATGACGACCTGGTTGCCGTACGCCCCGCCCCAGCCGGCCTCGACGACGGTGCCGTAGCCGACCGCGTGGACGGAGGTGCCGCTGGCGGCGTGGAAGTCGATGCCGGTGTGGCTGCCGGAGGACCAGAACGAGCCGCCGCTGAGGTAGCCCGTGGACACGTAGGAGTGGGAGATCGGCGCCACGAACGTGTTGAGGCGCTTGCGCTCGGCCTCGCGGGCGGCGCGCGCCTTGGCCTCGCGCTCCTCCTTGGCCTTCTCCGCGGCCTTCTTGCGGGCGGCCTCCTCGGCCGCCCTCTGCTCCGCGGCCTGCTTCTGCGCTGCGGCCTGGGCGCCGATCTGCTCGGCGACCGAGTCGCCGATGGTGATGACCGGGGTGAGGCCCGTCTGCTCGACGGAGTTCTCGGCGGCGAGCGCGGGGGCAGCGAGGGTGCCGACGACGCCGGTGGTGGCGAGGGCCGCGATGCCGGCTGCCTGAGCGCTGGTGCGCTTCATCCGGCCGGGACGGCGGTGCTTCCCGGGGGCGCACATGAACGCCATGTAGTGGCTGATCCTTTCCTTCCCTCTCGCCTACCGGGTTAGCTGACGGGTTCGGAGCAGGAAGGTCTCCTACGGACCCCCTCGCGGCACGCGCGGGCGTCCGATTCACCCCAGGGACTGCGATGGGTCCCCGGCTCCCCTGGCTCGCGCCGTACGGGGACTCGGCGATGACTGTCCGCTGCCGCGGGTGCGGCGCACTGCCTGACGAACAGCCCGGACGACCGTACGGGGGCCGTCTTGCAATCCTCAAACGGATCAGGGCTTTTGTAGCGCATGCCACAGGGCAGACAGGCAACTCTCCCTCAATTCGGACATTCTCCGGACATTGAAGGGCCCTGGTGACTCATCGTCACCAGGGCCCTTACGCGCGCGTGCCTGTGCTCTGCCGCTACTCGGCTTCTACTCGGCGGACACTACGGTGACTTCACCGATGCCGAGGGCCTCGACGGGCTCCTTGATCTGCGCCGCGTCGCCGACGAGGATCGTCACCAGACAGTCCACCGGGAAGGCGCTCACGGCCGCCGCGGTGGCCTCCACCGTGCCGGTCGCGGCGAGCTGCTGGTACAGCGTCGCCTGGTAGTCGTCGGGCAGGTGCTGCTCGACCTGGTCGGCCAGCGTGCTCGCCACGGCCGCCGCCGTCTCGTACTTCAGCGGCGCCACACCGACGAGGTTCTGCACGGCGACGTCCCGCTCGGCGTCGGTCAGGCCCTCCGCGGCGAGCGTGCGCAGCACGGTCCACAGGTCCGACAGGGCGGGACCGGTGTTCGGGGTGTCCACGGAGCCGCTGATGGCGAGCATCGCGGCGCCCGTAGCCCCTCCGGGGGAAGAGGGGGCCGCCGACCTGAGGACCTGCCCGAACGCGCGCACACCGTAGGTGTAGCCCTTCTCCTCGCGCAGGACGCGGTCCAGACGGGAGGTGAGGGTGCCACCGAGGCAGTACGTGCCGAGCACCTGGGCGGGCCACACGCGGTCGTGCCGGTCGGCGCCGGTCCGGCCGATCAGCAGCTGCGTCTGGACGGCGCCGGGGCGGTCCACGATGACGACGCGGCCGGTGTCGTCGGCGCTCACCGGCGGCACGGGGCGCGGCTCGGCCGAGGAGCCCGTCCAGGCGCCCAGGGTGTCGCCGAGCAGCGCGTCCAGGTCGATGCCGACGAGGTCGCCGACGATCACGGCGGTGGCCGTGGCGGGGCGGACGTGCCTCTCGTAGAAGGCGCGTACGGCCGCGGAGTCGATCTTCACGACCGTCTCCTCGGTGCCCTGGCGCGGGCGCGACATGCGCGACGTGGCCGGGAACAGTTCCTTGGAGAGCTCCTTGGCGGCCCGGCGGGAGGGGTTGGCCAGCTCGTGCGGAATCTCGTCGAGCCGGTTGCGGACCAGCCGCTCGACCTCGCTGTCCGCGAACGCGGGCGCCCTGAGGGCGTCGGCGAGCAGGCCGAGCGCCTTGGCCAGGCGCGAGGCCGGAACTTCGAGGCTCAGGCGTACGCCGGGGTGGTCGGCGTGCGCGTCGAGGGTGGCGCCGCAGCGCTCCAGTTCGGCGGCGAATTCCTCCGCGGAGAGCTTGTCGGTGCCCTCCGAGAAGGCCCGCGCCATGATCGTGGCCACGCCGTCGAGACCGGCCGGTTCGGCCTCCAGGGGCGCGTCGAGGAGCACCTCGACGGCGACGACCTGCTGGCCGGGCCGGTTGCAGCGCAGGACGGTCAGGCCGTTGTCCAGCGTGCCGCGCTCGGGCGCCGGGAAGGCCCAGGGCCTGGCCTCGCCCGCCCGGGGCTGGGGGTGGAACTCCATCGTGGCGAGCTCGGTCACTGGGCCGCCTCCTCGGTCTCGTCGGTGGCTTCCACGGTCGCCGCGGACTCCGGGTCTTCGGTGCGTTCCGCGGCCTCGGCGTCGTCCAGGGCCTCGGGGACGGTCGGCTCGTAGACGAGCACCGCACGGTTGTCGGGACGCAGGCGGGCCTTGGCGACCTCCTGGACCTCCTCCGCCGTCACGTCCAGCACACGCTGGACGGCGGTGAGGGCGAGCTGCGGGTCGCCGAACAGGACCGCGTAGCGGCACAGTTCGTCGGCGCGGCCCGCGACCGTGCCGAGCCGGTCCAGCCACTCGCGCTCCAACTGGGCCTGGGCGCGTTCCATTTCCTCGGCCGTGGGGCCCTCCTCGGCGAACCGGGAGAGCTCCTCGTCGATGGCAGCCTCGATGACCGGCACCTCGACGTCACCGGACGTCTTGACGTCCAGCCAGCCCAGGGAGGGCGCCCCGGACAGCCGCAGCAGGCCGAAGCCGGCCGCCACCGCCGTACGGTCGCGCCGTACGAGCCGGTTGTAGAGGCGGGAGGACTCGCCGCCGCCGAGGACGGTCAGCGCCAGGTCGGCCGCGTCGCACGCGCGCGTGCCGTCGTGCGGCAGCCGGTAGGCGGCCATCAGGGCGCGCGCCGGGACCTCCTCCTCGACGACCTCGCGCAGCTGCTCGCCGATGACCTCGGGCAGCGAACCGTCACGCGGGGCGGGCTTGCCGTCGTGGGAGGAGATGGAGCCGAAGTACTTCTCGATCCAGGCGAGCGTCTGCTCCGGGTCGATGTCGCCGACCACGGACAGGACGGCGTTGTTCGGCGCGTAGTACGTCCGGAAGAACGCCCTCGCGTCCTCCAGGGTGGCCGCGTCCAGGTCCGCCATCGAGCCGATGGGCGTGTGGTGGTAGGGATGGCCCTCCGGGTAGGCGAGGGCGGTCAGTTTCTCGAACGCGGTGCCGTAGGGGACGTTGTCGTAGCGCTGGCGGCGCTCGTTCTTCACGACGTCCCGCTGGTTCTCCATGGACTCGTCGTCGAGGGCGGCGAGGAGGGAGCCCATGCGGTCGGCCTCCAGCCAGAGGGCGAGCTCCAGCTGGTGGGCGGGCATGGTCTCGAAGTAGTTGGTGCGCTCGAAGCTGGTGGTGCCGTTGAGCGAGCCGCCGGCGCCCTGCACCAGCTCGAAGTGGCCGTTGCCCTTGACCTGGCCGGATCCCTGGAACATCAGGTGCTCGAAAAGGTGAGCCAGGCCGGTACGGCCCTTGACTTCGTGGCGGGAGCCGACGTCGTACCAGAGGCACACCGCCGCGACCGGGGTCAGGTGGTCCTCGGAGAGCACCACGCGGAGCCCGTTGGCCAGGCGGTGCTCGGTCGCTGTCAGGCCCCCGGAGCCTGCCTCGGCTGTGGCCGTGTGACCCATGGGCATGTACGTCCCTTCGATCGCGGTCGCGGTCGTTGAACCGCGCGTTTCGTCCCTGTCCTGCCACTGTATGCAAGCAGGCGGACCATGGGCGAAGTTCCCGCACGACGTACGCCGAGAGCGAGATCGCGTAGCCTGCGGGCAGTCGTGGAGGGAGGCGCCCCTCCGCACCGGGCCGGGCGGCCGACGCCGGGCCCGCGCCCGCACTGTCAGTAGCGCGGTCCACAATGGTCCGCGTCAGAACCCGTTCACGCTTCAGCAAGGAGCCGGCAGCGATGGCCCGCCGCAGCACGAAGACCCCGCCGCCCGACGACTCGTACGAGGAGCGGATCCTCGACATCGACGTCGTCGACGAGATGCAGGGCTCCTTCCTCGAGTACGCGTACTCGGTCATCTACTCCCGCGCCCTGCCGGACGCCCGCGACGGCCTCAAGCCGGTGCACCGCCGCATCGTGTACCAGATGAACGAGATGGGCCTGCGCCCGGAGCGCGGCTATGTGAAGTGCGCCCGTGTCGTCGGCGAGGTCATGGGCAAGCTCCACCCGCACGGCGACGCGTCGATCTACGACGCCCTGGTACGCATGGCCCAGCCCTTCTCCATGCGTGTGCCGCTCGTCGACGGCCACGGCAACTTCGGCTCGCTGGGCAACGACGACCCGCCGGCCGCCATGCGCTACACCGAGTGCCGGGCGGCCGATGCCGCGAGCCTGATGACGGAATCCATCGACGAGGACACCGTCGACTTCGCCCCCAACTACGACGGCCAGGAGCGGGAGCCGGCGACCCTGCCGGCGGCCTTCCCGAACCTCCTGGTCAACGGCTCGTCGGGCATCGCGGTCGGCATGGCCACGAACATGCCGCCGCACAACCTCGGCGAGGTCGTCGCGGCCGCCCGCCACCTGATCCGCTATCCGAACGCGGATCTGGAAGCCCTGATGAGGTTCGTCCCGGGCCCCGACCTGCCCACCGGCGGCCGGATCGTCGGCCTCACCGGCATCCGGGACGCGTACGAGACGGGCCGCGGCACCTTCAAGATCCGCGCCACGGTCGCGGTCGAGACCGTCACCGCGCGCCGCAAGGGCCTGATCGTCACCGAGTTGCCCTTCACCGTCGGCCCGGAGAAGGTGATCGCCAAGATCAAGGACCTGGTCGGTTCGAAGAAGCTCCAGGGCATCGCCGACGTCAAGGACCTCACCGACCGCGAGCACGGCCTGCGCCTGGTCATCGAGATCAAGAACGGCTTCGTGCCGGAGGCGGTCCTGGAGCAGCTCTACAAGCTGACGCCGATGGAGGAGTCCTTCGGCATCAACAACGTCGCCCTGGTGGACGGCCAGCCGCTCACGCTGGGCCTGAAGGAGCTCCTGGAGGTCTACCTCGACCACCGCTTCGAGGTCGTCCGCCGCCGCTCGGAGTTCCGGCGCAGCAAGCGGCAGGACCGTCTGCACCTGGTGGAGGGCCTGCTGACGGCGCTCGTCGACATCGACGAGGTCATCCGGCTGATCCGCTCCAGTGAGAACTCCGCGCAGGCGAAGGAGCGCCTGATGGAGCGCTTCTCACTGTCGGAGATCCAGACGCAGTACATCCTGGACACGCCGCTGCGCCGCCTGACCAAGTTCGACCGGATCGAGCTGGAGTCGGAGAAGGACAGGCTCAACGCGGAGATCGCGGAGCTGACCCGCATCCTCGAGTCGGACGCGGAGCTGCGCAAGCTGGTGTCCGCGGAACTGGCCTCCGTGGCCAAGAAGTTCGGCACCGAGCGCCGTACGGTGCTGCTGGAGTCGGCTGGTGCCCCGGTCGCCGCCGTGCCGCTGCAGGTCGCGGACGACCCGTGCCGCGTGCTGGTGTCCTCGACCGGCCTGCTGGCCCGCACGGCGAACGACGAGCCCTTCCCGGAGGAGCCCGACGCCAGGCGCACCAAGCACGACGTGATCGTCTCGGCGGTCCCGGCCACGGCACGCGGCGAGATCGGCGCGGTCACCTCGGCGGGCCGCTTGCTGCGGATCAACGTCGTCGACCTGCCTCAGCTCCCGGACACCGCGTCGGCGCCGAACCTGTCGGGCGGTGCCCCACTGTCGGAGTTCGTCTCCCTCGAGGACGACGAGACGCTGGTCTGTCTGACCACGCTGGACGAGTCGTCCCCGGGCCTGGCCATCGGTACCGAACAGGGCGTGGTCAAGCGTGTCGTCCCGGACTACCCGTCCAACAAGGACGAGTTGGAGGTCGTCACCCTCAAGGAGGGCGACCGGATCGTCGGTGCGGTCGAGTTGCGCACCGGTGAGGAGGACCTGGTCTTCATCACGGACGACGCTCAGCTGCTGCGCTACCAGGCGTCCCAGGTCCGCCCCCAGGGCCGTGCGGCAGGCGGTATGGCGGGCATCAAGCTCACCGAGGGCGCGAAGGTGATCTCCTTCACGGCGGTCGACCCGGCCGTCGACGCGGTCGTCTTCACCGTGGCCGGCTCGCGCGGAACACTGGACGACTCCGTCCAGACGACAGCCAAGATGACCCCGTTCGACCAGTACCCGCGCAAGGGTCGCGCCACCGGCGGCGTCCGCTGCCAGCGGTTCCTGAAGGGCGAGGACTGCCTGTCGCTGGCCTGGGCGGGCGCCGTCCCGGCACGGGCCGCGCAGAAGAACGGCACCCCTGCCGAACTCCCGGACATCGACCCGCGCCGCGACGGCTCGGGCGTCTCGCTGGCGAAGACGGTGGCGGTGGTGGCGGGACCGGTCTAGGCCGCTTCCCCGGGTTCCCCGGCTTCCTCGGGGGCTCGTACGTAGCGCAGGACGCCCCACATGCCGTGCTCGTCGGCGGTGTGCGGGGCGTCGTTCGCGCAGGCCTCGAGCTCCTTGCGCAGGGCGGGCGCGTCGATGCCGGAGCCGATGAGCACAAGCTGGGTGAGGCGTTCCTCACCGGCGGCCCAGGGCTCCGGACAGAAGCGGAGGAACCGTCCGACGGCGTGGACGGCGTAACGGCTGCGGACGTCGTGGGCGCCGAAGTCGACGTACCCCTTGATCCGGTAGAGCCCCTCGGGCCTGCTGTCGAGGAAGGCCATCAGCCGGCGTGGCTCCAGGGCGACCGCGGAGACGAAGGACAGGCTGTCGTACGCGGTGTGCAGATGGCCGTCGTGATCACCCGCGCTGCCATGATCGTGCAGGTCGTCGAAGGACAGCTGCCCGATGCGCTCCTCGTTCGGTCGGCAGTCGAAGAGGAACTCGGGGTCGATACGGCCGTAGGTGGCGGGGACGACCGCGGCACGGTCGGTGAGGGACCGGACGAGGCCGAGGACCCGCTCGCCGTCCGCCGCCCGGTCGAGCTTGTTGACCACGACGAGGTCGGCGAGGCCGAGGTGCCGGTCGATCTCCGGGTGTCGCGCGCGGGTGTCGTCGAACTCGGCGGCGTCGACGACCTCGACCAGCCCGCCGTAGACGACCCGCGGGTTCTCGCTGGCGAGCACCATGCGCACGAGCTCCTGGGGCTCGGCGAGCCCGCTGGCCTCGATGACGATGACGTCGATGCCGGTGGACGGGTTCGTCAGCCGCTCGAGGTAGTCGTCGAGCTCACTGACGTCGACGGCACAGCACAGACAGCCGTTGCCGAGGGAGACGGTGGAGTCACCGAGCGCACCGGCCACGGCCATCGCGTCGATCTCGATGGCTCCGAAGTCGTTGACGACGGCGCCGATCCGGCTGCCGCCGCTGCGGTGGAGGAGATGGTTGAGGAGCGTGGTCTTGCCGGAGCCGAGGAATCCGGCGAGTACGACCACCGGGATCTGCTGCGGGCTCGGGCTCGGGCTCGGCTGACTCAACGTACGACCTCTTTCACGCCGACGCGTACTCCGGCTCACGGCCCGGCGCACGTACAAAGAATGAATGCCGCCCCAGGATACGAGCCAGAAGAATCACCGCTGAGTGAACGATTGTTAGCAGCGTCGGCGGGGCAGACGTTGGGCATGGCGCCGGAGTGTGCGACCCTCGCTTCCTTCCGTGCGCCTCCTCTCCGCCTCCCCCGCCGATCAGAGCCGCTCGGCACCCTGGAGGCGGCACGCGCCGCCCATCGCTCGCCGGTCCCCACCAGTCGACCCGCACTCCGACGACCGGCGGACGGCCGCCTGAATCGGGGTTGACATGGCCACACGGAAGAACACTGCGGGGAGGGTCGGCTCCGCCGCACTCAGCCTGCTGCTCGTCACCGCCACGATGACGCTGGCGGCACGTCAGCGACGCCTGGAAGCGGCACGCCAGGCGGAGCGGCGCCTGGAGGAGCGGCGCCTGGAACTCGAGGAGCTGGCGATCCGGCGCAAGGCCCTGGCACACCAGCAGCGCATGCAGTGGGAACTGCTGGGCCGGGCGATCGACGACCCCTCGCTCGCCGCAGTGATCGACACCTACGACAAGAGCATCCCCGCGGAGAAACGCCGTCAGTTCTTCTACGCCAACGCGTGGTACGTCCATCTCTTTCACCTCTACCGGGCGGGGATCCTGGACAGAGAGGAGCTGTACCGGCATCTGCGCGAGTTCTTCCAGAGCCCCCTCTTCCGTGAGTACTGGGAGGCGTCGACGTCTCAGCGGGCATCCCTGAACGAGTCGTCCGAGGAAGCCGGGATCGGGCACATGGTTGACGGCCTCCTCATGGATCTCGACGAAGCGGACACGGACGAGTGGTGGGTGGTGGGCAACCCCCCGTCCGACTGATATCGCTCACGCGGAGTTTCCTGCCATCCACCCGGAGTTTCCTGACCACCGCCCGGAGTTCGCCGCCAGTAACCTCTCCGGCATCAAAGACACGCCCCGCAACTCTTCCCGATGTGGCCACGAACACCTCTCGGACCCCGTACCTTTCTGCCCACAACTGTGCCCACACCTTTTGTAAGGACCGGTACCCCTTGAAGATCGTGCGCCGCATCGGTGTGCCTCCGAGTGCCCGTGGCAGCAACTCAGGAGCCACCTGCCCGGATGTGTTCGAACTCAGTGACGGCAACTTCGCCGTCATCGGCACCGAGGCCACCGAGGCGCTGGACGGCGAACTGCCCGCAGACGCCGCAAGAGCCGACTACGAACGCATTGTCATCGTGAGCCGGGAAACCCTCATCCGCGCCAAGGCAGACATCCCCGACGCCTGACGTCACCGCACGAGTACGCGTCCACCCCAGACCCGTCCCGTCCCACCCCCGGCCGCACGCAACCGTTGAGCGAGTCCGGCACCTGAACGGCGAGCGGCCCGGCACCCCGTCACTGCTCGACCCCCCACCGATGAGGCCTGGAGCCGGAACGGCGCCAGGCCGCACGTGTTTCCGGGGCCCTCAGCCCATCAAGGGCACCGCCACCGGCGCCCCCGGCCCCACATACCGCGCCACCGGCCGAATGATCTTCGAGTCCTCCGCCTGCTCCAGGATGTTGGCGCTCCAGCCCACCGCGCGTGCCGCCGCGAAGGTGGGGGTGAACATCTCGCGCGGCAGGCCGCAGAGTTCCATGACCACGCCCGCGTAGAACTCGACGTTCGTGTGGAGTTCGCGGCCCGGCTTCAGCTCGGCGAGGATCGCCTCGACGTGGCGTTCGACCTCTACGGCGAACTCGACGCGAGGGCCGCCGAAGCGCTGGGCGATCTCGCGGAGCATCCGGGAGCGGGGGTCCTCGGTGCGGTAGATGGCGTGGCCGAAGCCCATGATGCGCTCGCCGGCGAGGACGCGCTCCCGGATCCAGGGGTCGATCCGGTCGGGGGTTCCGATCGCGTCCAAGGTGTCCAGCGCACGGCTGGGCGCACCGCCGTGCAACGGCCCCGACAGCGCACCCACCGCACCGACGAGACAGGCCGCGACGTCCGCCCCGGTCGACGCGATGACCCGCGCGGCGAAGGTTGACGCGTTGAAGCCGTGATCAATGGTTGAGATCAAGTATTGCTCGACGGCGCGAGCCCGCTGCCGATCCGGTTCCACCCCGGTCAACATGTACAGGTAGTTCGCCGCGTACGACAGGTCCTCTCGGGGCTCCACCGGGTCGAGCCCCTGCCGCAGCCGGTGCAGTGCGGTGAGCAGGGTCGGTACGGCCGCGGCGGCCACGACGGTGTCCTCGCGACGCCGAGCGGCGTCGATGTCGTACACCGGACGGAATCCCTTGGCCGCACCCAGCAGGGACAGGGCCGTACGCATGCCGGCGAGTGGGCCGGAGTGTCCGCCGGCCGCCGCGACGGCGGGCAGCGCCCCGCGCACGTCGTCGGGCAGCCGGCGCAGCGCCGCGGTCCGGGCCGTGAACGCGGCGCCTCGTTCGGCGTCCGGCAGTTCACCGTGGACCAGGAGGTGCCAGACGTCCTCGAACGTGCGGGTCTGCGCGAGCTCGACGGCCGAGTACTGGCGGTAGTGGTAGAAGCCCTCGAGCCCCCGGACATCACCGATTTCGGTGTCGGTGACAACGACCCCCGCGAGCCCCCGCGGTACGTCGACAAGAGTGGCAGCGGACCTGTTGACGGACATGTTTTCCTCCCTCGAATTGATTCGACTGTCCATGGTTGACTATTCTTCTGTCAATATTGATTGAATCAATGTATGAAAGGGCGGCTACGGTGAGCTCCATGCGCGATCAAGAACCCGACCCCGGTCACCCGGGGCGGCGGCTGAGCACCAAGGAGGCCGCCGAGCTGCTCGGCGTGAAGCCCGAGACCGTGTACGCCTACGTGAGCCGCGGTCAGCTCAGCAGCCAACGTGTGCCCGGCGGCCGGGGAAGCACCTTCGACGCCAAGGAGGTCGAGGCCGTCGCCCGGCGCAACAGGCGTGAGGGCAGCGGAAGTTCGGCCGCCGGCTCGGAGATGTCCGTACGCACCCGCATCACACTCATCGACAAGGACCGGTATTACTTCCGGGGCGTCGACGCCACCGAACTGGCCGCGCGCCACTCCTACGAAGAGATCGCCGAGTGGCTGTGGACGGGGCGACTGCGCCCAGGCATCACGTTCACAGCCCCCGAGGCCTCCGTCACCGTCGCCCGCCGCTCGGTCGACGCCCTGCCCGAACACACCGGGCCCACCGACCGGTTGCGGGTGGCCGCGATCGCCGCGGCGGCGGCCGACCCCCTGCGCTTCGACCTGTCCGAGGACGCCGTGCTCGGCACCGCGCGCACCCTCATCCCCACCCTCGTCGCGGCGCTGCCGCCGGTTCGGCGCAGCCACCGTGACACGGGCCCGTTGGCGCACCGGCTCTGGGCGCGGCTCACCGGACGGGACGCCGACGAGGCGTCACTGCGGGTCCTGGACACGGCACTCGGCCTGCTCGTCGACCACGACCTGGCGGCCTCCACGCTCGCGGTGCGCGTCGCGGCGTCGGCCCGCGCGCACCCCTACGCGGCCGTCTCCGCCGGGCTCGGCGTGCTCGAGGGCCCTCTGCACGGCGCGGCCAGCGGGCTCGCCCACCGGCTGCTGCTGGAGGTGCTCGACCACGGCAACGCGGCCCCCGTGATCGCGGAAGAGCTGCGGGCCGGCCGTCGTATCCCCGGACTCGGCCACCGGCTCTACCCCGGTGAGGACCCACGCGCGCGTGCCCTGTTCACCCTCCTGGAGGAGATGCCCCAGGCCGCACCCGCCCTCGCGGCGGCCCACGACATCGTGGCGACCACCGCCCGCCACACTTCGCTGCACGCCAACGTGGACCTGGCCCTCGCCGTGCTCACCGCGTCCTCCGGCATGCCCGCCTCCGCGGGCGAGACGATCTTCGCCGTCGCCCGTACGGCGGGCTGGATCGCCCACGCCCTGGAGGAGTACGGGGAACGTCCGCTGCGTATGCGCCCGAGCGGCAACTACGTGGGGCCGAGGCCGCCCCAACCCCTCCCGGAGTAGAGCACACGGCAACGGCCGGAGCAGGACACAGGCGCGGCCGGAAGTCGCCCCGCGCCAAGTCAGGTTAGGCTCACCTCTGTGAGTACGTGCGCGACCGTCTCGCGGGACCTCGACGAGCCCATTTCCGGAACCGCGGCCACTGCGAGGACCTGGCTCCTGCTGGAACAGCCGGGTCCGTGGGGTGCCAAGGCGCTCACTTCGAGTCATCTGGATCCAGCACTCGGCCGCGCCCTGGAAGCGGCGGCGCAGGACACCGGCGTACGCATCGCCCTCATCCGCCGCCCGGGCCGCCACGCCGACTTCGGCACGCCTCTGGCACGGCAGGTGTACGCCGCCCACACCACGCCCGGAAACGTGTGGCTGCACAGCGCCACGACCACCGCCCCGGAGCGCCTGCTCGACCTGGACTTCGCCGCACTCGGCAGCGGTGACCACCGGACCTTCGGCGCCACGGTGCAAGGCCTGCCCCACACCGGCGACCCGCTCGCACTCGTCTGCACCAACGGCAAGCGCGACCGCTGCTGCGCGCTGCTCGGCCGCCCCCTCGCGGCGGAACTCGCCGGCTCCGGAGTGGAGGGCATCTGGGAGGTCACCCATCTGGGTGGTCATCGCTTCTCGCCGACGGTGCTCGTCCTGCCGCACGGATACGCGTACGGACGGGTCGAGGCCCACGCCGTCAAGGAGGTCCTGCACGGCGTCCAGGAGGGTCGGATCGTCGTGGAGGGGTGCCGTGGGAGTTCCGCCTGGGAGCGGCCCGGCCAGGCGGCCGAGCTGGCCGTACGCACGGCGGCGGGCGAAAACGCGGCGGGCGCGCTGAGCGTCGTACGGACGGACGGTGCCGCGCCGCGCTGGGAGGTGACCGTCGCGCACGTCGACGGCCGCCACTGGCGGGTCATCGTGGCCCAGGGCGCCTCTCTGCCACCCCGCCCGGAGAGCTGCGGGACGTCGGTCCTGGGCGCACCGGCCCGCATGGACGTGGTGGCGGTGCGCGAGCTGGCGGCGGCGCTGGTGAGCTGACGTTTCGCGCGTCCCGGGCGGCGGCCGAACCGACGCGAGCCGTACCCGGGAGGCGGCCGTGCGCCGTACCGGGAAGCGGCCGAACCGCCGAGAGCCGCATGGGGACGTGGCCGCACCGAAGATCGCCGTAGCGGATGGCGGCTTTCCATGGGATCACCACATGGCGGCCCCTGCTGCCACTCCCTCCTCCCCGCTTTCCCAAGGGCTGGTCAAGAGATCCACACCACTCCCCCGCCGCAAGCGCCGCGCGCCCACGTACCGTCATGGGTATGAGCCCCACTCCCCCCGCACGCCGGCTGCGCCTGGGAATGCCCAGGCGCGTGTTCTCGCAGGTCCTGCTGATGCAGGTGGCGATCGCCGCGGGAGTCGCGGTACTCGCGACCGGGCTGTTCCTCGCGCCGCTCAGCAACCAGCTGGACGACCAGGCGATGCGCCGGGCGCTGGCGATCGCGCAGACCACAGCCGCCCAGCCACAGATCGCCAAGGACCTCGAGAGCACGTCTCCGTCGGTCGACGGGCCGGTGCAGCGGGAGGCGGAGCGGATACGGAAGGCCAGCGGAGCCGAGTACGTCGTGGTGATGAACAAGGATGGCGTGCGCTGGTCGCACACGGACCCCGAGCAGGTCGGCGGCATCGTGTCGACCGACCCCAGTGAGGCCCTGGCCGGCAAGGACGTCATGGAGATCGACAGCGGCACCCTGGGACGCTCGGCGCGCGGCAAGGTGCCCCTGCGCAACGGCGACGGCGAGATCGTCGGCGCGGTGTCGGTCGGTATCGAGTACGACAGTGTGCGGGCACGGCTGATCCATGCGATCCCGGGGCTCTTGGCGTACGCCGGTGGCGCCCTCGCCGTCGGCGCGCTGGCCGCCTGGCTGATCTCCCGGCGGGTCCAGCGACAGACCCGCGACCTGGCCTTCTCGGACATCTCCGGGCTGCTCGCGGAACGCGAGGCGATGCTGCACGGCATACGGGAGGGTGTCGTCGCCCTGGACCGCACCGGCCGCATACGCCTCCTGAACGACGAGGCGCAGCGCCTCCTGGACATCGGCGAGGAGATCGTCGGCCGTTCTCCCGACGAGGCGTTCGGCGCGGGGCGGACGGCGGACGTCCTGGCCGGCCGGGTGACCGGCACCGATCTGCTCACCGTCCGTGGCCAGCGCGTCCTGGTCGCCAACCGCATGCCCACCGACGACGGCGGCGCCGTCGCCACCCTGCGTGACCGCACCGAGCTGGAGCAGCTCGGCCGGGAACTCGACTCCACGCGCGGCCTGATCGACGCGCTGCGTGCCCAGGACCACGAGCACGCCAACCGGATGCACACCCTGCTCGGACTGCTGGAGCTGGAGATGTTCGACGACGCCGTGGAGTTCGTCGGAGAGGTCGTCGGCGACCACCGCGCCACCGCGGAACAGGTCACCGAGAAGATCAGGGACCCGCTGCTCGCGGCCCTGCTGGTCGGCAAGGCGACCGTCGCGGCCGAACGCGGCGTCGCTCTGTGGGTCTCGGACCGCACCCGGCTCCCGGACCGGCTGATCGATCCCCGGGGGCTGGTCACGGTCGTCGGCAACCTGGTGGACAACGCGCTGGACGCCGTCGCGGGCACACCGCACGCGCGCGTGGAGGTCGAACTGCGCGCGGAGGGCCGTACCGCCGTCCTCCGGGTACGGGACACGGGACCCGGAATCCCTGCCGAGCAGCGGGAACTGATCTTCACCGAGGGATGGTCCACGAAGAAGCCGCCCGTGCACGGGAAGCGCGGGATCGGCCTCTCCCTGGTGCGCAGGCTCGCCGAGCGGCAGGGCGGCAGGGCGACGGTGAGCGAGGCGGACGGCGGGGGCGCGGAGTTCACCGTCGTCCTGCCCGAGGCGCTGGCCGGGCCGGACCTGGAACCCGCCCTCACCGGGCCCGCGGAGTCCGCAGTCGAGGAGGACTCGCTGTGATCGAGGTCCTGGTCGTGGACGACGACAGCAGGGTCGCCCGGGTCAACGCCGCCTACGTCGAGAAGGTGCCGGGGTTCCACGTCGCCGGCGAGGCGCACAGCGCGGCCGACGCGCTGCGTCAGCTGGAGGCACTGCCCCGGCTGGACCTGGTCCTGCTGGACCACTACCTGCCCGACGAGACGGGGCTGGAGGTCGTCCAGGAGATGCGCCGACGTGGCCACCAGACCGACGTGATCATGGTGACGGCGGCACGGGACGTCTCGACGGTGCAGGCGGCGATGCGGCAGGGCGCGCTGCAGTACCTGGTCAAGCCGTTCGCCTTCGCCGGCCTGCGCGCCAAGCTGGAGGCGTACGCGGAGCTGCGCCGCACCCTCGACGGCGGCGGCGAGGCGGAACAGGCCGATGTGGACCGCATCTTCGGCGCACTGTCCGCGCATTCGGAGCCCGGTCTGCCGAAGGGGCACTCCCCGACCACCGCGGAGCTGGTACGCCAGTCCCTGATGAACGCCGAGGGCCCCCTGTCGGCCCAGGAGATCGCCGACCGGACCGGGGTGAGCCGCCAGACCGCCCAGCGCTACCTGAAGCTCCTGGAGCGCACGGGCCGGGCCCGACTGACCCTCAAGTACGGCGACGCGGGCCGCCCGGAACACCGTTACGAGTGGGCGACCCGCGCCTGAGGGCACGACCCGTGGGGGCGGGGGAAGGAACCGTGCCCTCCCCCCTCTCCGTATGTCAGCCCGCCGCCTTCTCGACGAACTCGGTCGTGTACGTCTTGCTCAAGTCCACGTCCGCGTTCTGGATGTTGGGGTTGAACGCCTTGAGCACCTTCTCAACCGTCTCGGGTCCGTTGGTGGGCATCACGCCGTCCTCGGTGAACATCGGCAGCGTGCTCTTGATGGCCTCCGCGTAGAGCGTCTTGTTGCCCTGGGAGTAGTCGGCGGGCATCTTGTCGGCGATCTCGGAGGCGCTGTGGGTGGACATCCACTTGAGCGTCTTGACGAATGCATTGGCCAACTTCTGGACAGTGTCCTTGTGGCCGTTCACCCAGTCGGTCTGCATGTACAGACTGGACGACGGGTACGGGCCACCGAGTGCCTCCTGCGAGCCCTCGGGCGTCCGCATGTCGAGGAGGATCTTGCCCGCCTTCTTGTCCAGGATCGTGGCGACGGTCGGGTCGGTCGTCATACCGCCGTCGATGGCGCCCTGCTGGAGCGCCGAGATGAAAGTGGGCCCCGCGCCCACGGCGACCGGCGTGAACTCGCTGACCTTCACACCGTTCTTGACCGCGAGGTACTTGGTGAGGAAGTCGGTCGAGGAACCGAGGCCGGTGACACCGAGCTTCTTGCCCTTGAAGTCCTTGGGCGAGGTGATGTCGCCGGCGGCCTTGGTGGAGACGATCTCCACCTCGCCGGGCGCGTGCGAGAACTGCACGACGGACTCCACGGCCTTGCCCTTCACCTGGAGGTCGAGGGTGTGGTCGTAGAAGCCGACCGCTCCCTGGACCTGGCCGGAGACGAGCGCGGTCTCGGCCTGCACGCCGGCGGGCTCGCTCAGCAGCTCCACGTCGAGGCCCTCGGCGTCGAAGTAGCCGAGCCGCTGGGTGAGCATCGCCGGCAGGTAGATGACCTTGTCGAGGCCACCGACCATGATCTTGACCTTCTCGCCCTTTCCGTCACCCTTGCTGCCGGAACCGGAGGACGCGGTGCTGGCGGCGTCGTTGGCGCAGGCGGTGAGGGAGGAGAGGGCGAGCAGGCCGACGGCTGCCAGGGCGGCGTATCTGGCGGTCTTGCGCATGGCGGTTCACGTCCTTGTGAGAAGGCGGTGCGGGGGAAGAGGAAGGGCTGGAGGGGATGCGTCGAAGAGTCGCTCAGTCGTCGGAGCCCGACGGCTTCCACCGGAAGATGCGGCCCTCGGCGAAGGTCAGCAGTCCCTCGGCGACGAGCGCCACGACGGCGAGGATGACCATCGCGGCGTACACACCGGCCGCGTTGAAGGTCCCCTGGGACTGGGCCACGAGCAGGCCGATGCCCTTGGTCGCGCCGATGTACTCGCCGACGATGGCGCCGATGAGGGCGAAGCCGAAGCTGACGTGGAGGCTCGTGAAGATCCACGAGGTGGCGGACGGGATGACCACCTGAAGGGTCACCCGGCGGTCGCTCGCGCCGAGGATCCGGGCGTTGGCCACCAGGTTGCGGTCAACCTCTCGGGCGCCCTGGAAGGCGTTGAAGAACACCGGGAAGAACACCAGGACGACGGCCGACGCGACCTTGGAGGCGGGGCCGAGTCCGAACCAGATCACGAAGATCGGAGCGAGGACGATCCTCGGTATGGAGTTGAGCACCTTGATGTATGGACCAAGGACATCGGCGAGGAAGGTGATCCTGCCGAGAGCGATACCGCACACGACACCGCCGACCACTCCGAAGACCCAGCCGAGCAGCGCCTCGTAGAGCGTGTACCAGATCTGTTCGCCCAAGGATCCGAGCGCGGTCCCATGGGTCACCCAGGTGTAGATCTGGTCCCAGATCTTCGAGGGCATCGAGAAGTTGAACGGGTCGATGACCTTGGTCCGGGAGAGAACCTCCCACAGGCCGAGGACGGCGATCAGAAGCAGCGCGCGAGCGGCCGCTACGACGATCTTGCGTCTGCGGGCGGCACGCGCGCGCGAGTGGGCGCGGTTCGTCTTGCTGCCGGGCTCGGTCACGGTCAGTGCCACCGCGGCCTCGGGCATGATCTCAGGCGACATGGGTGGCACCCCTCTCGCGGGTGATGCGGACCTCTTCGCCGAGCGACTCCCAGATCTCGCGGTAGATCTCGATGAACCGCGGCTCGAGGCGCACCGACTCGACCTTGCGCGGCCGCGGCAGGTCGATGTCGAAGACCTGCTTGACGGTGGCGGGCCCGGCCGTCATCACGACGACTTTGTCGGCCAGGGCGATGGACTCCTCCAGGTCGTGGGTGACGAAGACGACGGAGGCACCCGTGCCCTCCCACAGTTCCAGCAGCTCGTCCGACATCAGGGCCCTGGTCTGCACATCGAGCGCCGAGAACGGCTCGTCCATCAGCAGGATCTCGGGATCGTTGACGAAGGTCGCGGCGAGGGCGACGCGCTTGCGCTGACCGCCGGAGAGCTGGTGCGGGTAGCGGTCCTCGAAGGCGGCGAGCCCGACCCGGGCCAGCCATTCGCGCGCCTTCTGCTTGGCCTCCGCCTTGGGCACGCCGCGGAAGCGCGGGCCCGCCATCACGTTGGACAGGACGGTGCGCCAGGGGAAGGTGGCGTCCTGCTGAAAGACGAAACCGACCTTGCCGCCCACGCCGCGAACCGGCTCGCCGGAGACCAGAACCTCGCCCTCGGTGGGCTCTTCCAGGCCGCTGACCAGGGTCAGCGTGGTGGACTTACCGCAGCCCGTGGGGCCGACGACCGCCACGAACTCGCCACGCCCGACCGTGAGGTCCAGTTCCCTGACGGCCGTGTGCAGACCCCCCGACGGGGTCTTGAAGATCTTGCTCGCGCCCCGCAGCTCGATGGCGGGGCTGGTGTCTGCGCTCATGGCCGAGGACCGTAGGTGTGGCCCGTGCCCCAGCAGCAGTCTTCTGAGCGCTAGCCGTTCTTTTGCTCGCAAGGGCCTGTTGTGCTCGTTTTGCTCGCGCTACAAAAGCGGAGCCGAAACACGGGCTTAACGCTCGCCTGGCCTTGAGGAAGAGAGGGCCAATGATTGACGTCCTGGTCGTGGACGACGACTTCCGTGTCGCCGAGATCAACGCCAAGTACGTGGGAAAGGTTCCCGGCTTCCGGGTGGCCGCCCGCGCGCACAGCGCCGCCCAGGCCCTGGCGGCTGTCGAGCGCGACGCCATCGACCTGGTGCTGCTCGACCACTACCTCCCGGATCGGACGGGCCTCCAGCTCGTCCACCGCATGCGGGAACAGGGGCACGGCACCGACGTCATCATGATCACGGCGGCCGGCGATCTGACGACCGTCCAGGCCGCGATGCGCCTCGGCGCCCTGCACTACCTGGTGAAACCGTTCACCTTCGCCGCGCTGCGCACCCGCCTGGACTCCTACGCGGCCCTGCGCCGCACCGTCGACCGCGTCGGCGGTCGCGGCATCGCCGGCCAGGAGCAGGTCGACCGTATCTTCGGTGCCCTGCGCACGGCCCCGGTGCCGTCGTCACCGGGGCTGCCGAGCGGCCACTCGGAGCCGACGACGGACCTCATCTGCGCCGTACTGCACCGCGCGAACCACCCCCTGTCCGCCCACGAGGTCGCCGCCGAGACGGGCCTGAGCCGCTCCACCGCCCAGCGCTACCTCCGCCACCTGGAACAGGCCGGCCGCCTCCGCCTGACCCTCAGATACGGCGACACGGGTCGCCCGGAACACCGCTACGCATGGGTGGCGCCGTAGGCCTACGGCAGCCGTACGACGACGGGGGGCAGCGGGTACGTCGACAGAGACAGCGTGTACGCCGGCGAAGCGGCCGCACGACGGTGTGGGAGCCGCGCCTGGCGGGGGCTACGCGGCCCCCGCTCCCGTCAGCGACCGCACCTCGGTCTCGGCATGCTTGGCCTCGTCCGGCAGTTCGGCCGAGGTGACCGTGCCGAGCCACCCCGCGACGAAGCCCAGCGGGATCGAGACGAGCCCAGGGTTCTGCAACGGGAAGTACTGGAAGTCGACGCCCGGAAACAGCGATTCCGGACCGCCCGACACCACCGGCGACAGCACAACGAGCACCAGCGCCGGGATCAGCCCGCCGTAAACGGCCCACACGGCGCCGCGCGTGGTGAAACCGCCCCAGAACAGCGAGTAGAGCAGCACCGGCAGATTTGCGGACGCGGCGACGGCGAAGGCGAGTCCCACGAGGAACGCAACGTTGAGGTCACGGGCCAACAGGCCCAGGGCGATCGCGACCACACCGATGCCGACCGCGGCGGCCCGCGCCACAGCCACCTCACTGTACGGCTCCGCTCGTCGGCGCCGCAGCGACGCGTACAGGTCGTGTGCCACCGACGCCGAGGACGCGAGCGTGATTCCGGCGACCACCGCAAGGATCGTGGCGAAGGCGATGGCGGCAACGATCGCAAAGAAGACCGTTCCTCCCGTCGAGTCCCCGCCACCGCCCAGGTCGAGGGCCAGCAGGGGGACCGCCGTGTTCCCGGCCGGGTTCGACGCCCGCACGGCATCCGGTCCCACGATCGCGGCCGCCCCGAACCCGAGGACGATCGTCATCAGATAGAAGCCGCCGATGAGCCCGATCGACCACACGACCGAACGCCGTGCGGCCCGTGCGGTGGGCACGGTGTAGAAGCGGGACAGGATGTGCGGCAGCCCGGCCGTACCGAGCACGAGTGCCAGCCCCAGGCTCATGAAGTCGAAACGCGCGGTCCAGTCCCCGCCGTACTTCAGTCCGGGCGCCAGGAACGCGTCCCCGTGGCCACTGCGCTCCGCCGCCGTGAGCAGCAGTCGGTCGAAGTCCCCGTGGAAACGCACCAGGACGAGGACGGTCAGCACGACGGTGCCCCCGAGCAACAGGACCGCCTTGACGATCTGGATCCAAGTGGTGGCCCGCATCCCTCCCAACGACACATAGATCACCATGAGCGCGCCGACGCCGATGACGGTCCAGGCCTGTGCTGCCTCATCCGTCCGTCCGAAGAGCAGTGCGACCAGGCTGCCCGCGCCCACCATCTGCGCCACCAGATAGAGAACGGACACCGTGACCGAGGAAGTTCCCACGGCGATCCGCACCGGCCGCTCCCTCATCCGCGCCGCGACCACGTCGGCGAGCGTGAACCGGCCGCAGTTACGTACCAGTTCAGCGACCAGGAACAGCACGACCAGCCAGGCGACGAGGAAGCCCACCGAGTAGAGCAGCCCGTCGTAGCCGAACAGCGCGATGAGGCCGGAGATGCCGAGGAAGGAAGCGGCCGACATGTAGTCACCCGCGATGGCGAAGCCATTCTCCATGGGTGAGAAGAGCCGACCGCCCGCGTAGAACTCCTCCGCCGAACCGTGCCGGTGACGGCTCACCCAAGTCGTGATCCCGAGTGTGACGGCGATGAACCCGCTGAACAGCAGTAGTGCCAGGGTCTGGTGATTGGCCGTCACGACACACCGCCTCTGACTCCACGTGTCAGTTCCTGGGTGTCCCAACGCAGTTCGAGCGCGGCCCGGTCCCTGCGCAGCCGCGCATGGCGGGCGTAGGCCCAGGTGAGCAGGAACGTGGTGAGGAACTGGCCGAGCCCGGCGAGCATCGCCACGTTCACGGCCCCCGCCACGGGCCGCGCCATGAAGCCGGGAGCGGTCGTCGCGGTCACTACGTACCCCACGTACCAACTGAAGAAGACGGCGACCGCCGGCACCACGAACCTCCGGTACCGACTGCGCACCTCCTGGAAGGCAGCGCTTCGCTGCACCTCGAGGTAGATGTCGCCCGCAGCCACCACCCTGTCCTCCCGCACGCCGCGCGCCTGTGGAACGGGGGCCACTGGAGCGTGCGCGGCGTCCGCCTCACCCCAGCCCGAGGCGAGTGCGTCGTACCAGGGGTCGTCGTAAGGCGGGGCTACTGGTGCTCCCGCAGGGACCGGAGCAAGCCGCTCGCCGTTCTCGTCCGGACTCTCGGGGCCGCCCTCGTCTCCGCGTGGGCGGCCGTTGCTTGACTGCATGCCCAAGCATGGACAGAACGGGAAGATCTCTGACTCTTCTTCCCCTTCCTCTTCACCCCATCAGGTGACTCACCCCGCTGGTGGCCGAACCACTCCCTTCGCATACGCGTAACGCACCGCCTGTGCACGGTCCTTGAGCCCCGTCTTGGCGAACAGGTTGTTGATGTGGGTCTTCACGGTCGCGGTGGAGACATGCAGTCTGCGGGCGATCTCCTGGTTGCTCAGGCCCTCGGCGATCAGTGCCAGCACCTCGATCTCCCGCGCGGTGAGCCCGTCGGGAGCCTCGGCGGGCGCCGCCGCAACCGGCTCGGGGTCCGACAATCGCTCCAACAGCCGCCGTTGGATGCTTGGCGCCAGCCCAGCCTCCCCGGACAGCACGCTGTGCACGGCCCGCACGATCTCGTCGCCTCCGGCGTCCTTGGTGAGGTAACCACGCGCTCCTGCCCTCAGCGCCGGAAACAGCGAGTCGTCGTCCGCATAGGTCGTGAGGACCACCACCTGTGTCCCGGGATGCTCCGACCGGATGCGCCGGGTCGCCTCCACCCCGTCGCAGCGCGGCATGCGCAGGTCCATCAGCACCACGTCCGGGGCGAGTTCGGCCACCAGCTTCACCGCCTCGTCCCCGTCCCCCGCGGCACCGACGACCTCGATCCCGGGCAGCAGCCCCAGCAGCATCACGATGCCCTCCCGGACGACGGTCTGATCGTCCGCGACCACGACCCGCGCGGGCTTCGTCGCTGCTTCCTCCGTCATGTCGGCACCTTCAGCGTCACCACGAATCCCTCCTCGTCCGGCCCCGCCCGGAGCGAGCCGCCCAGCAACTCGGCGCGCTCCCGCATGCCCAGCAGACCGTACCCGGCTCCCGACCCTGAGAGTTCGCCCGGCGAACCGCCCGAGTCCCGTACGTCCAGGGTTACTTCGTGCGCGCTGTAGTCGAGCCGGACCTGGAGCTTGGCGCCCGGGGCGTGCTTGCGGACGTTCGTGAGGGCTTCCTGGGCGACCCGGCGCACGGCCTGGGACGCCTCGGCCGGCAACGGTCTTCGTTCACCCGTGATGGTGACCTCGGCTCCGTCGACCGCACGGAGCAGCTCTGCCAGGTAGTCCTCCAGGGGCGTCAGCTCGCCGCGCAGCGCGGACAGTGCCTGCCGGGTCTCGGCGAGCCCGTCGCGGGCCATTCCGCGTGCGGCCACGACCCGCTCGAGGATCCGATCACGGTCGGCCCCCCGCTCGATCAGCAGCCTGGCCGCCTCCAGGTGCACGAGCTGAGCCGAGAGGCTGTGGGCCAGCACGTCGTGGATCTCCCGCGCGATGCGAGCCCGCTCCGCGAGCGCCGCGGCATCCGCCTCGGCCGCCCGCGCCGCCCGCTCCTGGGCGAGCAGCCGCTGGGCGCTGCCACGGGCCTCGGCGTCCAGGCGCAGCACATAACCGGCGAGGGCGAGCCCGACGGTGGTCCCAGCGGTGGTCAGCCGTCCGTCGTCGTTGACCACGGCGTATGCGCCGAGGGCCACCGAAGTCACCGGCAGCGCGGCCGCCGGCGGAAGCCGCTCCAGTGCGGTGACGGCACAACCGCACCAGATCACCAGGGCGGGCACCCTGAAGTCGACCGTTTGACCAGCGAGCGCGACGGCGAAGAGTACGGTGATCAGCGCGATGGACGGCCAGAGCCGGTGCGCGAGCGTGGTCCGGAACAGAGCCCAGCCGGCGGCCGCAGCCAGAAGGACGACTGCCGCGGCCGCGACCACACCCCAGCCCTGCACTCGGCTGTTACTGGATGCGCCCCACAGCAGCATGCCGAGAACCAACAGCCTGACGGCCCAGCCGAGCAATCGCCGGCTCCGCGAGGTCCCCGGGCGCGCGAGTGCCTCCCGCGAGGGCCAGCGGGTCCAGGCGTTCTCCGTCACACCCGCTCCTTCCGCGTGGGCAGAGGCATAGCGTCACCGTACGCCGCGGCTCGGGCGTCCGCGGAGGCGATGGTCTGCGCCCGCCGGACCAGGATGCCGGCGCGGACCAACAGGGTGGCCGCGAGGCCGAGCAGCAGGGCCTGGCTGCTCTGGTGCACGCCCAAGAGCGCGCCGAGCGCAAGGAGACCCACACGCAGGCCGATGCCAACGATCCAGACGGCCGCACTGGCCTTGGTGCTCTTGCTCCACACGGCGCCGTCCGGCTCCACCCATATGCGAGTGGTCCAGGCCCAACCGGCCCCAGTGGCCAGGCCTATGAGGAGTTCGACGCCCAGCAGCAGGGCCGACTCGGAGTGGTGATCGGCGTCGAGCATGCCCGGCTCCCGCAGGGACACCACGGCCAGGATCACGGGCACCAGCCACCAGCGCCGGTCAGCGTCGACCTGACGTGCGCGGAACTGTCGCACGACCACCAGAGCAACCACGGCCGCGATCACCAACGCGTTGACGAGCCCGGGCATCACAGCCTCCGCGAGCGGGAGAGGAGACGTCGACAGCGGGTGCTGCCGACGCCTTCGACGCTACGGAAACGCGCAGGACGGCAGATCGGAGCCGAGGTGGATCATGGGTGGATCCACGACGGCCCGCGCACTCCACCCATAGGTGGAGACCTTCCCACGGCACTCGGTGCCGGGCTGCTCCGCTGGTCGCAGTGCCGCTGTCAGGGCGCAGCGGGTATCCGGCCCCGAGCCGATCATCATGGCCAACCGGACCATCGTGGCCGAGCCGAGCCGACCTCCCCCGGACAGGGGGCCGCCCGGGGCAGCCGTCCGGTCCCGAGCCAGTCGTCGGGCCCTGGCAGGACCCACGACCCGTCCGGAGCCGATCATGACCGCCCGGGCCGGACAGGCCGGACAGGCCGCCCGGGATCCCCTGAACCTTCCTGACGCGACACCCCGCCCGAGCCGAGCACCCCCGCCCCCAACCGACACCCGACCCGAGGCGGACCCCGGCCAAGACGCCCCGTGGCCCAAGCCGAGCGCAGCGGCTACGCGTCGATACGCGAGCGGTCCAGTGTCGCCGCCGAGCTCGAGATGAACTCCTTGCGGGGCGCCACGTCGTTGCCCATCAACAGGTCGAAGACCTGCTCCGCGGCCTCCAGGTCGGAGAGGTTGATGCGGCGCAGGGTGCGGTGGCGCGGGTCCATGGTCGTCTCGGCCAGCTGGTCGGCGTCCATCTCGCCCAGACCCTTGTAGCGCTGGATGGAGTCCTTGTACCGGGTGCCCTTGCTCTGGAGCTCCATGAGCTTGTCGCGCAGCTCACGGTCCGAGTACGTGTAGATGTACTTGTCCTGACCCTTCTTCGGCTGGGTCAGCTCGATCCGGTGCAGCGGCGGCACCGCGGCGAACACCCGGCCCGCCTCGACCATGGGACGCATGTAGCGGTGGAACAGGGTCAGCAGCAGGGTGCGGATGTGGGAGCCGTCCACGTCGGCGTCGGTCATCATGATGATCTTGCCGTAGCGGGCCGCCTCGATGTCGAAGGTCCGACCGGACCCCGCTCCTATGACCTGGATGATCGCGCCGCACTCGGCGTTCTTGAGCATGTCCGTCACGGACGACTTCTGAACATTGAGAATCTTGCCGCGGATCGGCAGGAGCGCCTGGAACTCGGAGTTCCGGGCGAGCTTGGCGGTGCCGAGCGCGGAGTCCCCCTCGACGATGAACAGCTCACTGCGGTCGACGTCGTCGCTGCGGCAGTCGGCGAGCTTGGCGGGCAGCGAGGAAGATTCCAGGGCCGTCTTGCGGCGCTGCGCGTCCTTGTGCTGGCGTGCCGCGATGCGCGTACGGGCGGCGGCGACGGCCTTCTCCAGGACCACGCGGGCCTGGGCCGCGGCGTCGCGCTTCGCGGAGGTCAGGAAGGCCTTGAGCTCCTTGGAGATCACCGTGTTCACGATGCGGCGGGCCGCCGACGTGCCGAGGACCTCCTTGGTCTGGCCTTCGAACTGCGGCTCGGCGAGGCGGACGGTGACGACGGCGGTCAGGCCTTCCAGGGCGTCGTCCTTGACGACGTCGTCCTCGGCGACACGCAGCAGTTTCTTTGCGCGCAGGACTTCGTTCATCGTTTTGGTGACGGCCTGCTCGAAGCCGGCGACGTGGGTACCGCCCTTGGGGGTGGCGATGATGTTGACGAACGACCTGAGAGTCGTGTCGTAGCCGGTTCCCCAGCGCAGCGCGACATCGACGCCGAGCTCCCGGGTGACCTCGGTCGGGGTCATCTGACCGTGGTCGTCCAGGACCGGGACCGTCTCCTTGAAGGTGCCCTGCCCAGTGAAGCGGAGGACGTCGCAGACGGCCTTGTCGGTGGCCAGGTACTCGCAGAACTCGCTGATGCCGCCATCGAAGCGGAAGGACTCCTCGCCCTTGCTGCCGCCCTCGCCCAGGCCGTACTCGTCGCGGACGACGATGGTCAGGCCAGGCACCAGGAAGGCTGTCTGGCGGGCGCGCTGGTGGAGGTTCTCCAAGGAAAGCTTGGCGTCCTTGAGGAAGATCTGCCGGTCGGCCCAGTACCGCACGCGCGTGCCGGTACGTGTCTTCGGAATCCTCTTGGCCTTGCGCAGGCCGGCGGTGGCGTCGAACTTGGCGTCCGGGCCATCGGTGGCGAACGCACCGGGAACACCGCGCCGGAAGCTGATCGCGTGGGTATGGCCGCCACGGTCCACCTCGACGTCCAGCCGGGCCGACAGGGCGTTCACCACGGAGGCGCCGACGCCGTGCAGACCGCCGGAGGCCGCGTACGAGCCGCCACCGAACTTGCCACCGGCGTGCAGCTTGGTCATGACGACCTCGACGCCGGACAGGCCGGTCTTGGGCTCGACGTCGACCGGGATGCCTCGGCCGTTGTCCCGCACCTCCACCGAGCCGTCATCGTGCAGGATCACGTCGATGTGGTCGCAGTGGCCACCGAGGGCCTCGTCCACGGCGTTGTCGATGATCTCCCACAGACAGTGCATCAGGCCGCGACTGTCTGTCGAACCGATATACATACCCGGGCGCTTGCGTACGGCCTCGAGCCCCTCGAGGACGAGCAGATGCCGCGCGGTGTAGTTGGAACCGTCCCGGTCTGCTCCTGCCAGCAGCGCTGTGGACGGCACGGACGTTTCGGCGGTCACGCGGTTCGCTCCTCGCTGAATTTCAAGGTGGGCCCTTCTGGGTAAGGGCGCGGCTTGGGTCGCCGCCAAGAGGGTACCGAGGCCTGGTAGAGCCGTTGTAACGCCACCCTCCTCTGAACTCAGACTAGTCCAGAGTCGTATGTGTGTTCGATCCCTCGTTTGGAGTGAAGTACATATCACGTTCCCTTCGAGGCATGAACCATTTAGGCTCCGGGCACGTCCTCATGAACAAACCGGCAACCCAGCCGGGAGGACCGACCATGACCGACCGTGCGAAACCGTAAGCCGACAGACACGCAATACGGCACATTCGCCGCCAAACCGGCAGCAACCTGCCGCCTCGGAAGATTTTTTCGAGGAAAAGCCACGAGCGGGAACGTTTTGGGGCTGGTTGGATGTTGACCCTGGTACGACAGCTCGTCGAGCTAGAGAAGAGGCGACGTGACTACTGTTCTGACCCCCGCGAGCCCACTGACGGCCGCTGATCGCTGCGACCGCTGCGGCGCCCAGGCATACCTGCGCGTCGTCCTGCTGAGCGGCGGAGAACTGCTCTTCTGCGCCCACCATGGTCGCAAGTTCGAGCCGGAACTCAAGAAGATCGCCGCTGAGATACAGGACGAGACGGAGCGGCTGACGTCCGTTCCCGAATCCTCCCCCGACGAAGAACGCTGACGCTTCGGATCCACGACGAGCCAGCTCCGGCACAGACCGGCGCATGGGCGGCCGCCCCGCACTCGGGGCGGCCGCCCGACTCGTAAACGCTGCGTTCGGTGCGTCAGGCGCGATGAGCGGTCCCCATGAAGGGCCCGCTCCATGCGGACGCCGCAGTACGGCGGTGATGCCGGCTGCAGCAACGCTCAGCTGCCATCGGGTGGCATCCTGTGACTCCGCCCCACGGCAGGATCGGTGCCGGCTTCGCCGAGCACTCGTACGATGTCGGATGCGCGCGTGTAGACGCCGGGACTCCCCCGCTCTCCACAGCCGCTCCCCCACGACACGAGCCCGATCAGCTTCCCCTCGGCCACCAGCGGCCCGCCGCTGTCCCCTTGACAGGCGTCGCGGCCGCCGCTGACCTCACCGGCACACAGCATGGTCGCGGTGTGGTACGAGCCGTCGACACCATCCCGGTAGGCGCGCTCGCACAGAGCATCAGGCAGGACGTGCACGCGCGCCGCCCGTAGGCTACGCGCGTAGTCGCCGACCCCCGTGATGTCACCCCATCCGTAGACGGTGGCGGTCGTTCCGGGTCCGTAGACGGGATCACCCGCGGCCGCCATCCCGATGGCGGAGCCCCTCGGCAGGGGCCCCGCAAGGGTCAGTACGGCGAAGTCCCCTGCGTTACTGAAAGTGTCGTAGTTCGGATTCACCCAGGTGTCGCGTACTGCGATCTCCTTGCCCTGGGCCGAGACCAGGTCGGTACGGCCCGCGATGACCTTGAGGTCGCTCGCACGGTCCGGTGGCGCCCCAAGGACCTCCTCGCCCAGGCAGTGGGCGGCAGTGAGCACAGTGGTCGGGCCGATGGCCACACCACCGCAGAACTGACCCGCTCGCGTACCCCCGAACCGGTCACGGCTGGACAGTGCCACCGTCCACGGACTGCTGGACACGTCGACTGGGAAACCGCCGACGACGATGCTGTCGGCGGCGACGGGGGAGGCGGACACCAGTGGTATGGCCGCCGCCACGGCTGCCAGTACCAGGGGCCGGGTCAGGGCCCGGACAAAAGGACGGCACATACACGCTCCTCACTCTGCGGAGTTCATCGGAGACCCAGGGTGATTCAGAGCGTTGCGTCGCGCACCCGCACACACAAGAAGGCCCGGCCCCCTCGCGGGGAACCGGGCCTTCGGCGTCGTACGACTACGGCCTAGTCGAGGTAGTCGCGCAGTACCTGGGAACGTGACGGGTGACGCAGCTTGGACATCGTCTTGGACTCGATCTGACGGATGCGCTCGCGCGTGACGCCGTACACCTTGCCGATCTCGTCGAGGGTCTTCGGCTGACCGTCGGTGAGACCGAAGCGCATGGAGACGACGCCCGCCTCGCGCTCGGACAGGGTGTCCAGGACGGAGTGCAGCTGCTCCTGCAGGAGCGTGAAGCTGACCGCGTCGGCCGGGACGACGGCCTCGGAGTCCTCGATGAGGTCACCGAACTCGCTGTCGCCGTCCTCGCCCAGCGGGGTGTGCAGGGAGATGGGCTCGCGGCCGTACTTCTGGACCTCGATGACCTTCTCCGGGGTCATGTCGAGTTCCTTGGCCAGCTCCTCCGGGGTGGGCTCGCGGCCCAGGTCCTGGAGCATCTGGCGCTGCACGCGCGCGAGCTTGTTGATGACCTCGACCATGTGCACCGGGATACGGATGGTGCGGGCCTGGTCGGCCATGGCGCGGGTGATCGCCTGACGGATCCACCAGGTGGCGTACGTGGAGAACTTGTAGCCCTTGGTGTAGTCGAACTTCTCCACCGCGCGAATGAGACCGAGGTTGCCCTCCTGGATGAGGTCCAGGAAGAGCATGCCGCGGCCGGTGTAGCGCTTGGCCAGGGAGACCACCAGACGGAGGTTGGCCTCCAGGAGGTGGTTCTTGGCGCGGCGGCCGTCCTCGGCGATGATCTCCAGCTCGCGCTTGAGCTTCGGCGCCAGCTTGTCGGCGTTGGCCAGCTTGTCCTCGGCGAACAGACCGGCCTCGATGCGCTTGGCGAGCTCGACCTCCTGCTCGGCGTTGAGCAGGGGGACCTTGCCGATCTGCTTGAGGTAGTCCTTGACCGGGTCGGCGGTGGCACCGGCGGCCGCGACCTGCTGGGCGGGCGCGTCGTCCTCGTCCTCGTCGGAGAGCACGAAGCCGGCACTCTCGGTGCCCTCGGGCTCCTCGGCGCCGCCCTTGACCTCCTCGAGCGCCTCCTCCTCGACCAGCTCGGCGTCATCCTTCTTGGCGCTGGTCTTCTTGGCCGCCGTCTTCTTGGCGACGGCGGTCGTCTTCTTCGCCACAGTCTTCTTGGCGGTCGCCTTCTTGGCTGCGGCCTTCTTGGCGATCGTGGCTTCGTCGGCGGAATCGGCGACGGCAGGGTCGGCGGTCGCCGCCGGGGTGGCGGTGGCCTGCCTGGTGGTCACGGTCTTCGCCGCGACCGTCTTGGTGGCGGTGCGCTTGGCCGGACTCTTCGCTGCGACGCTCTTTCGGGTGCGCTTGGGCTCCGCGGCACTGACCATCAGCGTCACACCCTCTTCCTCGAGGATCTGGTTGAGGCTGCGCAGTACGTTCTTCCACTGAGTGGCCGGAATCTGGTCAGCTTCGAAGGCCCGACGCACGTCATCGCCGGCGATCTGCCCCTCAGCCTTTCCCCGCTCAATGAGCGCCATGACAGAGACGGACTCGGCGATCTCCGGCGGGAGCGTACGGGATGTGCTGGCCGACACGAACAACCTCTCGGAACGTTGGAAAACGGCTTCCGGCCCCATCCACGACGGACGGGAGCCGACCACCGGCCTGGGGATGGGCCGACGGCGCGGGCGGGGGCCGGGAAGAAGCACAGCGCCGTAAACGGCGTCCATATTCCCTCCACGACTGTCACCTCTTAGGTCATCGCGTTGTCTCCACGAGCGTTACGCCCAATCTGCGTGGCCCGAGTCACACCCCATAACCGCCAAAAAGCGGTCAAACATAGACAAGTGAGGTCACCCGCATCGTCGACCAGGACCGCCCCGATGCAGTCACCGCCTCGTCGCACCGCCGGACCCCGCAGGAACCGGAGGCTCCTGCGGGGTCCGGCGGGGGACGGTGCGTCGACCGGGCTATGTCACAGGAGGGGGGAGACATCTCCGGCCGGGCCGCCCGCGGTGCGCAGTCAGTGCTCGCGTGGCGCGGGCACCACGCGCTCAACCTCGGGGTGGACAGTGAGAAGGTGGCGCATGGCCGTCTCGGCCGCCGCACCGTCGCCCGCGGCGAGGGCGTCGACGATCCTGCCGTGATGCGCCAGGGACGCCTCGTTCGGCCGCTCACAGCCCGCGACCGGACCGCCGGAGACCTGGAGGGCGGCGGACACGATCCCGGAGAGGTGCTCCAGCATCCGGTTGCCCGCAACCTGGATGAGCAGCGAGTGGAACTCGGCGTCGGCCCGGGAGAAGGTGAGCGCGTCACCCTGTCCCATGGCATGGCCCATGATCTCGACCATGTCGCCCAGCCGCTGCTGGATGTCCTCGCGCCCGTGTCCGGCGGCGAGCCGGGCGGCGAGCGGCTCGATCGTCCAGCGCAGCTCGCTGAGCTCGCGGCGCTGGTCGTCACGCTGCGGCCCGAAGGCCCGCCACTCAATGATGTCCGGGTCGAGGAGGTTCCAGTCACTGACGGGGCGCACGCGCGTGCCCACGTTCGGGCGGGCACTGACCAGGCCCTTGGCTTCCAGGACCCGGAGCGACTCGCGGACGACGGTCCGGGAGACCTCGAAGCGCTGGCCGATCTCCTCCGGCACCAGCGGACGGTCGGCGCCCAGGTCACCGGAGACGATCATCTGGCCCAGCTGCTGAACAAGTTGGCCGTGCAGCCCGCGCCCGCGGCTGCCCGCGGCGCGTCGGCCCACGCGACCCAGCTCCGGGTCTGCGCCCTCCCACACGGGAGCTCCGACGCGGTCGGCGACAGAGGCCTCGGCGAAGGGGTAGCGGTCGAGTTCGCCCGGGCCGACGAGGCCGGAGTCTGCGGAGCGGGCGGCGGTCATCATGGTGTGCGCAAGGGTACTCACGGATCCTTTGTCGGCGCCGTCTCCAACTCCCTTGAGGTCTTTGGTGAAAAGCACACGAAAGGGTGATCGCTCACGCCGTCGCAATTGACGCCTTATCGGAAAGAAATGAGCGTTCTCCGGGGAGTTGTGCGCAGGCCGGGCATTGAAGCGTGCGGACGGGTGTCATCGGACCCTGCTACGCAGGTTCGTGAGCAGATATGCGCAGAGCAGAGCGGTGAGCGACAACGTCAGCGCGCCACCAACAGGTTGGGCGATCACCCGGGCCACGCCCGCCAAATAGCGCTCCCCCCCGAACGGCCACTGCAGCAGGAACACCTCACGCAGCCGCACGGAGAGGCCGGTCGCCCTCCGCACGGACGGTCCTTCCAAGGCCTTTTGTACGAGCGGTACGACGACCACCGGCACGGCGACCACCGCGGCGAGCCCGGCGGTGGTGGACCGGAAGACGCCCGCGGCCAGCACACCGGCCCAGGCGCAACCGACCACGAGCCCGAGCCAACTGGCGCTCAGCGAGAACCAGCCGTCGGGAACCTGGGCGAGCTCCCGCCCGTATACGACATAGAGCACTTCGGCGTCGCAGCCCACGGTGAGAAAGGCCAGCATCAGCGCGGTGGCCGCGGAGACGAGGAGCTTGGCGGCGAGCAGCCCGAGCCGGCGGGGTACGGTGCCGCGGTCCGCCGCCAGGGCGGGATGGCGGAACTCGTCCCCGAAGGCGAGCGCACCGAGCAGTCCGGCGCCGAGCGCCGCAGGCGGCAGCGGGAGCTCCCGCGGCCAGGCCGCGAGCAGCCGCGGCTGCGGGGTGTGACCGATACGAGCCAGGAGTACGGCGCCCACGGCCGAGGTGACGAGCACAGCGGCCGCCGTGAGGAACCCGGTGCCGATGCCGGCGGCACGGCGGAGTTCGTAGCGAAGGGGGCGCAGCGGGCTGGGGGCGGGGTGGACGGAGATCGGGGGCGGGAGATCGGACAGGGCGCCGAGCGTGCCGGCCTCGGCGGGAGGAAGGGAGCGTGCCGTGGCGTACGTGCCCGGTGTCTGCGGGGAGTGCGCGACTGGGCGCCCGGATGTGTCGGCCTCGTCGACTGCGGGAGTCTCCGTGAGGGCCGGTGACGCGTCGGGGAAATGTGGTCCGGCAGCGGGATTCCGGGATGCCGCCGCGGGCACGGGCGGGGCTGGAGCAGTCGCCTGCACGTCGGTGGAGGTCTGTGCGGCGAGAGTGCCCGGCAGCGCCACAGCTCTGGGTGTCTGTGCGTCGGCCGGGGCCGCGACCGCGCGGAGACCCGGCGGTGTGACGGTGGATCGTAGTGGTGGGTCGGCGGGGCGCTGCTGCGTCTCGGCGGGTGACGGCTCGCCGGCCGCGGGGCGGGGTACGTCGGTGCGGCGGGCCGCACCGGGCGTGCGTGGGTTTCCTGCGGCGGTGGCGCTGTCGGTATCGACCGTGGGTTTCGGCTCCCGACGGCTCCCGGCCCGCAGTTCCCCCTCGTCGAACCGCAACTCGAACCGCTCGTCGGACGACTCGGCCCTCGCTCCAGGGACCATGTCGCCGGTCTCGTCGGCGAGTTGATGTACGAGGATGCCGTGACGGAACGCGGTCTCGCCGACGTCGGCGCAGGTGCTGCCGTAGACGGAGAGGCGGTTGCCGCCGTCCTGGACGACTTCGACCGAGCGCTGGGCGGTGCGGGCCTCCTTGGCGAGGAGGGCGGCGAGGCGCGCGGCGTGCGGGCTGCGAACGGCGACCCGGGGACGAAGCCGGGTCCGGGCGAAGTCCGCGGCCTCCTGGTCGGCGACGACTCTGCCCTGCTCGAGCGTGACGATCCGGTCGGCGGTGCGGGCGGCCTCCTTGGAGTCGGTGGTGGTGATCAGGACCGTGCCGCCCTGGGTGGCGTGCGCGCGCAGCATTCCGTACAGCCACCGGCTTTCGCGGGCGGTGAGCTCTTGGGTGGGGCCGTCGAGCACGAGGGTGTGCGGGTCAGCGAGCAGGGCGCAGGCGAGACCGAGTCGGCGGTCCATGCCGCGCGAGAGGGTGCCGAGGCGTTCGTCTCGCAGGCTGACCAGGCCGACGACCTCGAGGACTTCGTCGGCCCTTCGAACCGGTACTCCCGCGGCAGCGCAGAGCATGCGAAGGTGGCCGCGGACCGTGCGGGCGGGGTGTCCCGGGACGTCTCCCATCAGCACGCCCACCTCGCGCGACGGGTGGGCGATGCGGTGCAGGGGGCGGCCTCTGAAGTAGGTGATGCCACGGCCCTGTTGAAGTTCGAGCATGAGTCTCAGTGCCGTGCTCTTACCCGCGCCCGCCGCTCCGAGCAGCGTGGTGACGCGGCCCGCGCGTGCCTCGAAGGAGACGTCGTCGACCGCGGGCGGAAGGTCCTTGCGGGGGTCGCTGGTCAGTCCGAAGGCCTGGATCACCCAAAGCAAGATAGCGTGCTATGTCCGGTTTTTCGGGCATCGCAAGGCGCGCTCCGACAGCGGACGACCGATTGGCTCGGTCCCCTGCACTCCGTTGCGCCGCGGACCCGACGTGCCGACGTGGCAGAGTTCAGACTTCGGGGCGAAGCATCGGGGGGTTGAGCAATGTGGCGCCGCCGGCACGGAAAAGCTGGGCCGGGCGGCCGCCCTGACGTGTGGTGGTGCCGCCGGTGGGGACCAGAAAGCCGGGAGTGCCCGTCACCTTGCGGTGGAAGTTGCGTGGGTCGAGCGCCACGCCCCACACCGCCTCGTAGACACGGCGCAGCTCGCCGACGGTGAACTCGGTGGGGCAGAACGCCGTGGCCAGCGACGAGTACTCGATTTTCGAGCGGGCGCGCTCCACTCCGTCGGAGAGGATCTGGGCGTGGTCGAAGGCGAGCGGCGCGACCGGTTCGCCGTCACGGCCGTAACCGCCCTGCTGCAGCAGCTCCTCGACGGGTGCCCAGCGCGCGTTGCTGGCATCGCCACCGGCCCGGGGCGCGGGCAGGTCGGGAGCGAGCGCCAAGTGGGCAACGCTGACCACGCGCATCCGCGGGTCGCGCTTGGGGTCGCCGTACGTGGCGAGCTGCTCCAGGTGGGCGCCGTTGTCCTGGACGGGGAGGGAAGGATCGTGCGCGTGCAGTCCGGTCTCCTCGACAAGCTCGCGCGCCGCGGCCTGCGACAGGTCCTCGTCGGCCCGCACGAAGCCGCCGGGGAGTGCCCAGCGCCCCTGGAAGGGCGGTTCCCCCCTGCGCACCGCCAGCGCGCACAGGGCGTGGCGGCGCACGGTCAGCACGACCAGGTCCACGGTGACGGCGAAGGGCGGAAAGGCTGACGGGTCGTAGGGCATGCCGCGATCATAGTCGTCTGCCTGACGATAAACACTCCCTTCGTCGGCCGCATCGGTGGCTGATCCGCTTCACTCGCCGTGCACCTCACCGCCGCCTCGGGGCCCGGAGGCATTCGGTGTGCGACGCGGTGCCGTACGAGGTCAGGCTCGCAGTTGGAGTCCAGCGGCCGCCTCCTCGACCATGGCGACACCGAGTCTGCTGACCCGTACGGAGAAGGGTGTGCCCGCGACGCGCAGGCCTGTCAGACCGATCTCGCCCAGCGGCGCACTGCGCACGGGGCGCAGCGTGACCGTGCCGACGGGGGCGTCGGGACGGATCCCGGTGAGGGTGGTGAGCAGCAGGACTCCGGCGGCCGCCGAGGTGGCGGCGGGACGGCAGGCCGCCGGGTGCGGCACCGGAGCGTTCCCGTCGGTGCGGGGCTCGCCCGCATACATCTCGGGCAGCCGGTGGCCGAAGGCGTCGGCCGCTGCCAGAACCCCGCGCAGCAGTGAGGTCGCCTCCTTCTCGTACCCCGCGGCGGCCAGGCCCGCGACGGCGACCGCCGTCTCCTGGACCCGCACGGCGCCGCCGCGGTGGCCGAACGGGTTGTATTCCGCTTCCTTCGTGCCGAGCCCACGCAGTCCCCAGCCGGAGTCCATGACGGGGCCACCGAGCAGCCGGGCGAGTTGTTCCGTCCGTACCTTGTCGAGCAGCCCCGGCGCCAGTTCACCTCCGCCCAGCAGACCGGGGTCGAGCAGATGGACGACGGACGCGCCGAGGCGCGCGACGAGACGTCCGTCCGGGGCGCGCGCGGCCGCGGGTCGCCCACCGCCGGGGTGCTCGACCCAGAAGTCCTCCCGAAACGCGTTCCGCAGCGCCTTGGCCCACTGCCGCAGACCGTCGCCACCGGGCCGCCCGCAGGCATCCAGCAGGTCGGCGCCGAGCACCGCGGCACGGTGGGCGTGGGCCTGCGTCTCGCAGCGGGCGGGACCTTCGGTCTGCGGGTCGTACAGGTACGTGCCGTCGCCCACGGTGGCCCGCAGCCAGGTCAGACAGCGCTCGGCCGCCGGCAGCAGTTCCTCGGTCTCGTGTTCGGGGAGCCCCCAGCGGCGGGCCTCCGCCAGGAGCACCGGGAACAGCAGCGTGGCCTCTGTGGCCGTGCAGGCCGGCGGCAGACGAGGACCCGCGTCGCGCAGCGGTCCGGGGATCATGCCGGAGCGCGCGTCCGGGGCCGGGATTTGGGTGCGGGCGAGGGTGCGCAGCGTGCCCGTGGCGAGCCGGGTGCCGAGCGGCAGGGCCATCCGGGCCGCGGCGAGCGCCTCAGCCGGAGCCAGGCCGCACCGCCAGGGTGCCCCGGCCGCGAGATACCTGTCGGACGGGTGTGCCGGGTCACGCAGCAGCAGCGCCTGGAGGTCCTCGATACTCGTGCGCAGGAGTGCCGGAGCTCCTGGGTGGTCACCGGTCGCGCGGGCGGCGGCGAGTGGGCTCGTCGTCGCGCGGCCCGCGGCCCGGACGGGCCCCGCCCCGTCCGGTCGGACACGCAGTTCCACGGTGGTACTCCCGCCCGGAGGCAGCTCGACGTCCCAGCGCAGCAGTCCCGCGGAGGCCAGCGCGTCGGCGGGTGGCGGGGCGGCGGTGACCGACGACGTACCGGCGGAGCAGCTCCAGCGCAGGCCGGAGTCGTGGACGCTGGCGGGCAGTTCGGGCCCTGCGGTGCCGGACGCGATAGCACCCAGGTCGGCCAGGTCCGTGCCCAGGGCCACCTCGACCGGGAGGCGCACTGGACGCGGGGCCGTACTGCGCAGTGTGATCCGCTCCGTGCCGTCCGCGTGCCGGATCCGCTCGACGACGACGTCCGGATCGGGGCCGGCGTAGGGGGAGACGCGCAGGGTTCCTACGAAACGCACCCGGTCGGCCGCGGCCATCCGCGCCTGGACCGCGAGCGGTTCGCGTCCGGCCACGCGGACCTGGCAACGGGACAGCAGGCGCCGACCCGCACGGTAGTACCCCTCCAGTCCCCGGCCGGTCAGCTGCCCTTGTTCCGTCGAGATCACGAGGCCGGGGAGAGCCAGGCAGATCATCGTGGTGTGGGTGGGCGGGAGATCGCCGGCACGACGGGGCGTCGGGAGCGGGGCTGGTTGCGAGGTTCCTCTCGGCGGGGCGGCCGATGCCCGACGCGCCTGGCTGGTGTGCGGGGACGGAAACCATACGGGGTTTGTGGACCAAGGCGGCTGGGCGCTCGCGGACGCAGGAGGTGGACCTTCGCCCGTGAGCCCGGGAATCCCGCCTTGATCCGCGGGCGCGTGGGTCTGGCTTTGGCTTGCAGGCGCAGGCGTCCGGACCCGGCCTGCACTGGATTGGTCCACGGGCGGTGGACCCGTGCCGGGACGAAGGGGCGGCGCGGACCTCCCGGCGGCAAAGCGGTCGTCGTCGGCTGAGGGCGGAGTGGACTGGTGCATACGGTGGCTTCTTCTGCGCTCTGTGCGCCGCTGGCGTGGGCGGCGCCGGGCGGAGGGCTGAGGCGGGACACGGGTGCGGCGGCGCGCCCCGTCCATGCGTTCCGCCACTCAGGTGAACGGATCCGGGCTTCTTCGGGTCACGGCCGCCATGGGACAGCCCCACCGAATGGTGGCGGTGCGGCGGCACACTGGTACCGGCCCTGGGGTACGGTCCGCCGCTCGTCCCGTTGCTGCCGCCCACGCGAGGACATCCGCGGCTGCGGCAGGCACACCCCGACAGTCGCTCATGCCTCCTTCTTGGTGTCACCGCGCCCAGGACGCGCGCCCCCCGCACCGGTGCCACGACGCCGCTCCGTGCCTTTCCTCGAACCATGTGGTCGCGTGCTGCCCGTCGGAGCGGTGCCGGGGCGGCCCTCGGCGGCCCCGGCACCGCGCGTGCGGCGTCGGCGGCGGGGAGCCTCTCCCGAGGTGACCGGAGAGCTCGGCGCAGAGCTCGGCACCGCCTCGGCCACGTCACATGACGCCGATTCAGTCGCATCGCGGGGCATCGACTCGGTCGCATCGCGGGGCATCGACGCAGTCACATCGCTTGGTACAGACTCAGTGACATCGCCTGGTACCGGGGCGTCGGTGCCCACCCGTGCCGTCCTGACAGTCGGCTCGGCAGCAGGACACCCACGGCTCGCGCGTTCCGCGCGCTCGGCACGCAGGCAGCGGCGGACCGACTCCGGGTCCAGGCCCTCGTTGCAGGCCTGGTGCAGCAGACGGGCGAAGAGGTACCCGGGGTCGGCACCCAGCGCCATGGCCAGGGCCTCCCGGGCCTCCAGGTCATCGCCGGTCGACCAGGCTACCCAGCCGGCCAGGGTGAGGGGCGCCGCGGCGTGTTCGCCGTAGGAACCGACACAGCGGCGGGCCAGTGCGCGCCAGAGACGGAGTGCGGGACCTGCCTCGTCGCCCTCCATCCACGCGGCCGCCCGGTCGCGGGTCGTGCGATCCTGCAGGCCGAGAATCAGCGCCGCGGCCTCGTCGTGTTCCAGCAGTTCGTCGTCGCGCCCGTCGGCCATGAGAGTGCCGGAGACGGTCGGCGCCTCGGCGAAGCGCCGCATGACCCCCTCCACCAGTGCCAAGGTCTCGTCCGCCACACGGGCGCGGCTCGTGTCGTCCAGGATCATGGGGACCAAATTCCTGCTGGCGGCGTCGAGGGCGGTCTCCTGGTCGAGCGCGGCCGTCGTCTCCCAGGGCAGCAGCCTGGCCCGCAGCTCTCGCAGTGTGCCGCGCACCTGGAGTCCGGCGTAGGTGGCGGCGGCAGCCAGCACGGAGGTGCCGGGCAGGCCCATCACGACACCCTCGGCCGGACAGCAGGCTTCACCTGTGCAGCAGTACGACCAGAAGCGGCCGTCCGAGATGCACAGCGCCTCGATGACCGGCACGTCGAGGAGACCGCATTCGACGCGGATGCGCTGTGCAAGGGGCCGCAGCCGTTCCATGACCTGTCGACCCGACTCGCCCGGCCCCGGTTCCTGGCAGAGGTAGGCGACCATCTGCTCGGGCCGGGCGCCCCGGCGTTCGCTACCCGTCACCAGTCCGTGCGCCAACTGCCGTGCCACGGAGGCCCAGTCGTCGGAACCGGCCGGAATGCCGAGCCGGGCCCGGCCGCCGAACCGGCCCCGTCCGGCTTTGTCGTGCAGGGCTACCAGCACGATGCTGTCCTCAGGGCGGTACCCGAGCAGGTACGGCAGGGCGTCGGCCAGCTCGGCCGGGGTGCGCAGGGTGACCTGGTGCGTGCCGGTGGGGTCGTCGAACCCGGCACGTTCCATGCCCGCACGCCGTGCCATGTCGCCGTTTTCGAATGATCCAGTCGTTTCGCCGTGATTCGTCATGCGCCGACGATCTCGCGGATTGCGAAGTTCCGCTTTGCCTGTGGATAACTTCAATCAGGAACACGTCATGACGGCGTCTCCGCAGCGTCGCCGCGGCGTCTCCGCCGCCTGTCAGTGCGGTCGTGTCGTATGGGACGCATGGAGCACACGAGCAAACATGGACCTTCGGACGGCGGCCCACACGATCCTCGCCCGCCTCACCGAACCGCCCAGGCGGGTCGGCGGGTGAACGGCCGAGTCTCCAAGCCCCGGACGTCAACGCCCCCACACTCCGGCACGCAGGCGCGCATCCCCGAGGAGGCGCCGCAGGGCGTACCGGGCGCTGGGCACCACGAGACCTTGGCCTTCCCCAAAACAGTCGATAACCAGCCATCCAGCCAATTTGACGGGTCGGGGCACGCGCATTCCGGCCACCACTGGAACCGTCGCGCCGCCCACCACGACAGAGGCGACGCGTTCGGCCGCACCCACGAAACGGGGAAACTCAGCCTGCCGCAGCGAGGACCAAGGGAAGCACCTGTTCGCTGCCTGCCTGTTGGAGCAGGCGGGCGGCGACTGCGAGGGTCCAGCCGGAGTCGGTGTAGTCGTCCACGAGGAGGACGGGACCCGGAGAGCCGGCCAGGGCACCAGCCAGTTCCTCGGGGACGGCGAAGGCACTGGAGAGCGCCCTGAGGCGTTGAGCGGAGTTGCTGCGACGCGCCGCATGCACGCCGCTCGGCCCGGTGTAGGCCAGGGTGCCCAAAAAGGGGAGGCGGCCGATGGCCGCGATTCCCTGGGCCAGAGACCCCACCAGTTGGGGGCGGGCCAGGGACGGCACAGCGACGACGCCCACCGGCCGGGCAACAGCGTCCGGAACATTCGCCGCCCAGCCGCCCGGGGAACGCGCCCAATCGGCGAGGACCGCCACCGCGGCCCGCAGGACATCATCGGGCACTGGCCCGTCGGGCGCGTTCTCAGCCAGCAGCGGGCGCAGCCGGTTGCCCCAGCCGATGTCCGAGAGCCGCCCCAGAGCGCGCCCGGTGGAGCACTGCTCCTTGGCAGGGATACGCCCCTTGAGTTCGATACCCAGTGCGGGCATCCCCGTCGGCCACATCCGGCGCGGCTCGACCTCCACCCCCGGTCGGTCCAGTTCCTTCACCGCCCCCGTCAGCGTCTCCGCCGAAACCGAGGAATCTGCCCAGGCTCCCGCGCAGTTGTCGCAACGGCCGCACGGGATCGCACCCTCGTCGTCCAGCTGCCGGCGCAGGAACTCCATCCGGCACTGGGACGTGCTCACGTAGTCGCGCATGGCCTGCTGCTCGGCCGCCCGCTGCCGGGCGACCCAGGCGTAGCGCTCGGAGTCGTAGACCCACGGCTCGCCAGTGGAGATCCAGCCGCCCTTCACCCGCTTGACGGCCCCATCGACGTCCAGCACCTTCAGCATCGTCTCCAGACGGGTACGCCGAAGATCCACCGCCGCCTCCAGGGCCGGCACGGACAGCGGCCGTCCCGCACCGGCGAGCGCCGAGAGGGTCTGGCGGACCTGCGCCTCGGGCGGGAAGGCCGTGTCGGCGAAGTAGCGCCAGATGGCCTCGTCCTCCCTGCCCGGCAGCAGCAGCACGTCGGCATGGGCCACACCGCGACCCGCACGCCCCACCTGCTGGTAGTACGCGATCGGCGAGGACGGCGAGCCGAGATGGACCACGAAGCCCAGGTCCGGCTTGTCGAAGCCCATGCCCAGCGCCGAAGTCGCGACCAGCGCCTTGACCCGGTTCTCCTGCAGGTCGACCTCGGCCTGCAGCCGGTCGGCGTTCTCCGTGCGCCCTGTGTAGGAAGCCACCCGGAAACCGCGCTGCCGCAGGAAGGCGGTGGCCTCCTCGGCTGCGGCGACGGTGAGGGCGTAGATGATTCCGGAGCCCGGCAGCTCGTCCAGGTGCTCGGCGAGCCAGGCCAGGCGGTGGGCGGCGTCCGGCAGCTGGACCACGCCCAGCCGCAGGCTTTCCCGCTCCAGCGGGCCCCGCAGCACCAGGGCCTCGCCGGCACCGGTACCCAGCTGCTCGGCCACATCAGCGGTGACCCGCGCGTTCGCGGTCGCAGTGGTCGCCAGCACCGGCACGCCGGGGGCAAGCTCAGTGAGCATCGCCCGCAGCCTGCGGTAGTCGGGGCGGAAGTCGTGCCCCCAGTCGGAGATGCAGTGCGCCTCGTCGACCACCAGCAGGCCGGTCGTGGCCGCCAGCTTGGGCAGCACCTGATCGCGGAAGTCAACAGAATTAAGGCGTTCCGGACTTACGAGGAGAACATCGGTCTCGCCGCGCTCGACCTCCTCGTAGATCGTGTCCCACTCCTCCGGGTTGGCCGAGTTGATGGTGCGCGCCCGGATACCGGCCCGCGCCGCCGACTCGACCTGGTTGCGCATCAGCGCCAACAGCGGCGAAACGATCACCGTCGGCCCCGAGCCACGTCGGCGCAGCAGAGCGGTGGCCACGAAGTACACCGCCGACTTCCCCCAGCCGGTGCGCTGCACCACCAGGGCACGCCGGCGCTCCTCCACCAGAGCCGCCACCGCCTGCCACTGGTCCTCCCGCAGCCGCGCCGAACCCCCCGGGTCACCGACGAGCTCAGCGAGGATGGCGTCGGCTTCAGTGCGGAGCTCCAGGTTGTCCATGCCCCCATGCAACCCGATGGCAACGACAAAGGGCCACCTCACCCAGCGTGACCAGCAGTTCGCGAACGGTCCATCGACCACGCACCGATGGGGACGGCCAAGGCCAAGCGTTCGGCCACGATTGTCCTCGAACAGCACGTTTGCGCAGATCAGATCCCCGATTCGCCCGGATTCACATGCTTCCCGGTTCTCCGGCCTGGAGCCCTCAACGACCCGGACTTCCGGCGACCAGGTGCTGTGCGGCGCCCGGCAGGTGCTGCCGCTGATACTCGCCGCGCAATGCCGACCGGGCGGCCACGCGGCCGCACTCGTTCGACTCCTCCGCACCGCACGCGGTCGAACGTGCCGTCCGCTGCCGTCTCTCGCATCGCCGGGTGAAACACGGGGTAGGGATATAAGTCACACACTGCCGCATACAGGTCGGTGGCCCCAATTGCTCGTTGCCGCATCCAAGTTCGACAGGAAGAATTGAAGTCCGCTCCCCGCACGGCTCGTCCGTGATCAGGTAGGGCTCTGCTGCGGTGTGCGCTCCCCCGAATCCGACCCGCCCGCAGTGTGGGCGCGTAGCCGAAGGGAGGACCGTGACCTTCGGATTCGCTCCGTCCTCGGCAGCATCGTTGTCGACATCCACGTCCGCCGCTTCCGCCAGCCGCATGCTCGAACCCGCGGAGTGGGCCGCCGCCGGGATCCCGCTGCTGCGCAACCCCCGGGAGGTCGTCAGCGGCCTCCACACCCGGCACCGTCCCAAGCCCGAGACGGCGATCGTGGCTGTGCTCGACCCGGACGAACGAGTGCGGGCAAGCGCCTCGTTCGCTCGCCGCTCGACTCCGGCGGACGGTTGGATGTTCCGCAATGCGCTGCTCGCCCAGCTGCGCCGGGTCATCCCGCACGACCTGCGGCGCCGCACCCCGGTGCGCACCGCCGTGCTGCTTTACTGCCGTGAGGGCGACGCGCGCTGGACGGAGGAGGACGGCGCGTGGATGTGGGGGCTGCGTGACGCCTGCACGCTGCACGGGCTGCGCTGCGGGGCATACATCACGCTGACCCACGACGGCTGGCAGGTCCTCGGCGAGGGCCGCGGCGGCCGTCGCCCCAATGCCGACTCGGCACCGGAGCCCTTCGCGATATCCGAGGCGCCACCGCTGCTGCCCCGCACCGGCGGCGCCGCCTCGGAGGTCCTGCGCCGCGCCGCCGCCCGCTGAAGGTCGCCGACGGGGCTCCACGCCGGAGGGCACGCGTCCCGTCGTACGTCGGTCAAGACCCCCGTCGGCAGCCCCGCCCGGCGTCACCGTGCCGCGACGTCACTGCCGACGCGATTCGTACGACCCTCCAGACGCCGAGTGCCCGCAAACGGCCGGGCCACCGCACACCGGAACGCCCCTTGGGACAGGAAACTGCGGCACGGCAACTGCCTCCCGGCGCCGGCAGCGGCGTCGACGGAGATCGCGGACCGGGGCGGAGGCACGCGCACTGCGCGTGCCCACGGCCGTCCGGGCGTGCCGAAATGCCCACTGTGCGGGTGCCGTCGCAACAGCACCTCCGTCACTCCCGGCATCCGCCGGGACCGGCGGAACCGGCTCAGACGCCCGCGCCCAGCACCGAGTTGATCTGCTGCGGGTCGCCGCAGACGATCAGCAGGGCACCGGCCTTGGCATGGGCGAGCGACAGGGCGGTGGCGGCAGCGGCGGCGGGGCCGCCGTTGACGGCGACCACGACCACGGGACGGGATCCGGCACGGCCCGCGATGGCGGCGTCGGCGTAGAAGACGTCGTCGCGCGCGTCGTCCTGCGCCCAATAGGAGGCTTCACCGAAGGACAGCTCGTGAGCGGCCCAGGGGTGCGGATCGCCGGTGGTGACCACAAGAACGTCACCGGGGACGCGACCCGAGTCCAGGAGCAGGTCCACGGCCTCCTCGGCAGCGTCGAGCGCACCCTCGGCCGAGGCCGGGATCAGCTGGAGCTGCGGAGTCACCGCGGCGGTAGGGGCAGGGGCAGCCGGGCCCGACGGTTCGTGCTTGGCGGCCACGTCGCGTGGCGTGCGTTGCACCGGCGGCGCGGGCCGGAGGGGACCGGGACGACCGGGTCGCGACGGAGCCGCGGGGCGGGGGCCGGGTACAGGGCGGGGGGTCGGCGCGGTACGGCCACTGGCCGGAGTGGCGCGGGGACCCTGGGCACTCTCGTGAATCTGAGGCTCCTCGGGAATGAGAGGCATGAGCTGTTTTTTATCAAACGTTGGTGCGGCTCGCGCCAGGGGGTGGCACATCAGCGCGAGCGGAATCGTCAGAAGTCGAAGCCGAGCTGACCCTCGATCTCCGGAACGCGTCCGTCCGCCCAGTTGCGGGCCTTCTTGAGATGCCGCCACTGGGGCAGCGCATCAAGATACGCCCACGACAACCGGTGGTAGGGGGTGGGGCCCCACTCCTCCAGTGCGGCCTTGTGCACGGGTGACGGATACCCGGCGTTGTCCGCAAAACGGAAGTGTGCATGGTCGATACCCAGTTCGGCCATCATTTTGTCGCGCTGAACCTTGGCGATCACCGAGGCCGCCGCAACCGCCACGCACGACCGGTCGCCCTTGATGACCGTTCGGACCATCCAGGGAGTGCCGAGGTAGTCGTGCTTCCCGTCGAGGATCACCGCGTCGGGGCGGACCGGCAGGGCATCGAGGGCACGCACCGCCGCGAGCCGCAGCGCCGCCGTCATCCCCAGATCGTCGATCTCCTCCGGTGACGAGTGCCCCAGGGCGTACGACGTCACCCACTTCCGGAGTTCCAGGGCGAGTTCGGTGCGTCGTTTGACGGTGAGCAGCTTCGAGTCGGTGAGCCCTTGCGGGGGCCGGCGCAGTCCGGTGACCGCCGCGCAGACGGTGACGGGACCGGCCCAGGCACCGCGCCCCACCTCGTCGACACCGGCAATGACCTTCGCTCCGGTCGTGGCGCGAAGGGAGCGCTCGACGGTGTGAGTAGGCGGTTCGTACGGCATGGCGCCCTTAGGGTACGCCGCCGGGATCCCGGTACGACACCCCGGTTGGCCCGAGCGCCCTCACGGCCGCCGCGAACCGCGCTCAGATACCGTTCGGACGCAGCAGCGGCAACATCAACTGGTCGATCATCTCCTCGACGTCCTGGTCGACCCATTCGCTTGCGCACATCTTTGCGCGATACATCATCATCGCCGGGATGGCATCGAGGACGTAACCGCTTGTCGCGTCGGACCGCACCTCACCTCTCCGGATACCACGCTCGATGACCTCCCTCAGGAGCCTTATGGTCGGCTCCACGACCCCCTCGATGATCACTGCATGGAAGCGTTCAGCCTGGGTATGGTCGCATTCGTGAATCACTGAGCGCAGCGCGAAGCCGGGACGCGAGAACATCGCGTCGCGCGCCTGCCGGCACAGCTCGAGCAGGTCCGCGCGCACACTCCCCAGATCGGGCGCCGCGTCCAGGCGCGGCAGTCCGGCCTGCAGCGCATCCGCGACCAGATCCTCCTTCGTCGGCCAGCGCCGGTAGACCGCGGCCTTGCCCGTCTGGGCGCCGGCGGCGACTCCTTCCATCGTGAGGCAGTTCCAGCCGACCGTGCCGAGCTGCTCCAGCGCGGCATCGAGGATCGCGCGTTCGAGCACGGCGCCACGCCGGCGCAAGGAGGCGGTCCGAGCGGGGGCGTCCGTCCAGCGCGAAGTAACCATCTGAGCATCTCCAGCGTGCAAGGGGAGGGGATTTTCCGGGGATGGGGGACACGCCACGCGGCACGAAGGGGGACACGCCGAGCGACAGAGCGTTAAGTGAACGCTTGCGTTCACTACTGGGGACTCACTACCGTTGACGCGACAGTGAACGCGAGCGTTCACTAAGGCACTTGTGGGGGACCCATAGTGACAACCTCTCAGTTAATTCAGAACCAGAAGCCAGGAGCGGCTCGCCGGGAGGGACATCCCGGCATAGCACTCACCGTCATCGCTGCCTGCCAACTCATGGTGGTACTCGACGCGACGATTGTGAACATCGCTCTCCCGCACATTCAAGACGCGCTCGAATTCAGCACAACCGATCTCACCTGGGTGGTCAGCGCCTACACGCTCACCTTCGGCGGTCTGCTGCTGCTCGGTGCCCGAGCCGGTGACATCCTGGGACGCCGCCGGGTGTTCATGACCGGCATACTGCTCTTCACCTTCGCCTCGCTGCTGGGCGGACTCGCCCAAGAACCCTGGCAGTTGCTCGCGGCCCGCGCCCTGCAGGGCGTGGGTGGCGCGATCGCGTCGCCCACCTCGCTGGCGCTCATCACCACCACCTTCCCGGAGGGCCCGGAGCGGAACCGGGCCTTCGGCGTCTTCGCCGCGGTGTCCGCGGGAGGCGGGGCCATCGGTCTGCTCGCGGGCGGCATGCTCACCGAGTGGCTCGACTGGCGCTGGGTGCTCTTCGTCAACGTGCCGATCGGTGTGCTGATCGCCGTGCTGACGCCGATCTACATCAGCGAGTCCGAGCGGCATCCCGGACGCTTCGACATCGCGGGCGCGCTGACCTCGACGGCGGGGATGGCGTCCCTGGTATACGGCTTCATCCGCGCTGCCGAGGAGGGCTGGCGGGACGGTCTTGCCCGCGGTTCCTTCGCCGCCGCGGTGGTGCTGCTGCTGGCCTTCGTGTTCATCGAGCGGCGGGCCAAGGAGCCGATCACTCCGCTGCGGATGTTCGCGGACCGCAACCGCTCGGGCACGTATGTGATCATGCTGAGCCTGGCAGCGGCGATGTTCGGCATGTTCTTCTACATCGTGCTGTTCGTGCAGAACGTCCTGGGCTACAGCCCCATCAAGGCGGGCGTCGCCTTCCTGCCCGTTACGGTCGCGATCGCGGTCGGCGCAGGTCTGTCGCAGCGCTTCCTGCCGCTGCTCGGCCCCAAGCCGTTCCTGGTCACCGGCTCCGCGCTCGTGGCGATCGGACTCGTCTGGCAGACCTTCATCAGTCCCGACAGTTCCTACGCGGGCGGGGTGCTGGGCCCCATGCTGGTGTTCGGCTTCGGTATGGGCCTGAACTTCGTCACGGTGACGGTCACCGCGGTCTCCGGGGTCGCCCAGCACGAGGCGGGCGCTGCGTCCGGGCTGCTCAACGCCACACAACAGGTGGGCGGATCGCTCGGCCTGTCCATCCTGACGACGGTGTTCGGCACGGCCAGCAAGGACGAGGCGGAGAAGCAACTGCCGAAGTTCCTCGCCAATGGATCGGCTGAGCAGAAGGCGGAGTTCGCCAGGACGCACCAACTGCCCGCCCCTTGGGGCCACGAGGTGCTCGCCCAGGGCATCTCCACCGCCTTCGTCCCGGCAGCGGCCATGGCCCTGCTCGCCCTGGTGACCGCCTGGCTGGTGATCCGGGTCCGCAAGAGCGATCTGGAGGCTCTGGCGGGAACGGCAGGCCCCGTGGCCGGCTGATCCGGCCGGGTCCGCGAAAGACCACGGGTGACCGGGCCGCGCCCGAGGAACCGACGGCTTGAACGACGGCCCGGTCACCCGCACCGCACGCACAGTCGACGAGAACATCCTGCCCACCCCTCCCCGCACCCTGCCCACCCCGCCGCCACTCCCATGCCACTGACCGTGCGCCCCATGTGTCGCACAGCGGATGTCGTGACAACGACCGGGCTGTCACACAGAGTTCCCGGAGAACACGGAGAGTTTTCAGCGACCACGCAGCTTCACTCAGAGGAGTTTCCGGATCCCACCGGGGAAGAGCTTCCGAAGCCGCACCACAGCAGCCGTCGCGCAGGGAACGTGTCAGACGGACGTCGCGACCCAGCCCGGGAGGACCTCCGTCTGCTCCACCCAGCCGGACGGCGGAGCCCCCGCCTTCCCTGCGGCCAGCACCCCGCCCACGATGGCGCAGGTCGTGTCCACGTCCCCACCGACCTGAGCAGTCGTCCAGAACGCCCGTTCGTAGTCGCCCAGCGCCCGCGCGGCCGACCAGAGGGCGAAGGGCACGGTGTCGTGGGCGGTCGTGCGCCGCCCGCAGCCCAGCACGGCCGCGACCGTGGCAGCGTCGCCGTAGTCCAGCATGTCCCGGGCGCGCCGCAGGCCCGCACCGACGGCGCTCTTCGGGACGAGCGCGACAACGCCGTCGAGGAGCGCCTCGGCGCTGGGCGGCCCACCCGGGGCGCCGGCCAGCGCGGCGGCCGCGGCGACGGCCATGGCGCCGACCACTGCCTCACGGTGCTGGTGCGTCGGGTAGGCGGAGATCTCCGCCTGGTGGGTCGCCTGCTCGGGGTCGTCCGCGTAGTAGGCGCCCAAGGGGGCGATCCGCATCGCGGCGCCGTTGCCCCACGACCCCTGTCCGTTGAAGAGCGCGGCGGCCAGTTCGCGCCAGTCGCCCCCTTCCCGGACGAGGCGCAGCAGCCGGTTGACCGCCGGGCCGTACCCTCGGTCGAAGTCGTGATGCTCGGCGAAGGAGAGCGCCAGGGCGTCCTGGTCGACGCGGTGGTGAGCGGCCAGGACGGCGACCACCGAGCAGGCCATCTCCGTGTCGTCCGTCCACTGCCAGGGGCCGGGCGGCAGCTCGCGGTGCTTGAGCAGCGGATAGTTCACCGGCACGAAGAACTGCGAGCCCAGCGCGTCCCCCACCGCCAGTCCGCGCAAGCTCGCCAGGGCGCGGTCCAGGCGCCCGTCGTGTGAGGATTCAGCGGTCATCGCTCTGCCACTCTATCCGGTGATCCCGTACGGCTCCGGATCTCGCCAACGTTCGAACGGCCGGTCCAGCGTGTACCTGCCGTCGTCCCCGAGAACGAGCATGCGCATCTCGGCGTTCCCCGGATTCGACAGCGACTCGAATTCCGCGACCGTCCAGTGGAACCAACGCATGCAGAACAGCCGCATCGCCAGGCCGTGGGTCACCAGGAGCACGTTCGGCGGATGGTCCGGGTCCTCGAAACTGCGGAACAGGCTCTCCAGGAAGCCACCGACCCGGTCGTACACATCGGCACCGGACTCCCCCTGCGGGAAGCGGAAGAAGAAGTGCCCGTACGCATCCCGATAGGCCTTCTGCAGGCGTACGTCGTCGCGGTCCTGCCAGTTTCCCCAGTCCTGCTCGCGCAGCCGGGGCTCCTCACGCGCCCGTATGAGCTCGGGGTCGAGATGGAAGGCCCGGAGGGTCTGGTGGGTACGGCGGTACGGGGAGACGTACACGCTGACGCGCTCGCGGCCGAACACCTCGCGCAGGCGTTTGCCGGTCTCCTCGGCCTGCCACCACCCCCGTTCGGTCAGGGCCAGTGCGTGGTCGGGCTCACGCTCGTAGACGGTGTCATCAACATTGCCCGTTGACTCGCCGTGCCGGACAAGGACGATGCGCCGTGGTCGTGCCATGCCGAAACCCTAGATCGAATGAGGGCTCACCGAGCACTTGTACGGCTTCCATACGGCGTAGGTCACACAGATCCCGCGCCACGGGCCACAGGGCACACGATGAACCACGCCGAAAATCACACCGTCCAGCTCGGTTCCATCTCCACGATGTCCCCGGTGAGTGAGGCGACGTCCGCCTCGGTCTGGGCCCGCAGGGCGAGCCGCTCCACCCGCTCGGTGCGGTATTTGCCGTGTTCCGCCTCCGAGTGCCACATGGAGAGCACCAGGAACTCGTGCCCCGGCGCCTCACCGAACAGCCCGCGGATCATCCCGGGGGAGCCTGCCATCGCGGGATTCCACACCTTCTCCTGCATGAGGGTGAAGTGCTCGGCGCGCTCCTCGTGGGCGCGGCAGAGGGCCACCCGGATCAGGTCGGCCTCCGTGAAGCGCGGCTCGAAGCCGGTCTTCACGTCGAAGCGGTGGTCGAACAGCTTGACCTGGATGTCCTTGAACGTGCCGGCCTGAGCCGCCGCCAGCCGGTCGTGGGAGCGGGCCATGAAGGAGTCGTAGAAGGCGCGGCTTTCCCAGAACGCGAACACATGCGCCACCGAGGGCCGCCTCCTGCTCCAGCCCCCGCCCTGTCCCCGAAACCCCGGCTCCCCCAGAAGCCCCGCCCACTTTCGCTGCCCCCGCTCGAAGCCGCGGCGGTCCACCACGGTGCAGCGAATCCACTTGACCAGCACCGCGCCATCGTACGGCCCGGAGAGTGGCACCCGTCACTGTCCGGCCGAGAGCAGCCGCGCGATCGCCACGCGCGCGTGGCAGGATGGACAATCCGCCCTGCCGAACCGGCAGTTCGGTCCGAGGGCATTCGGGGACACGGGGAAGGGGAGTCCGGTGAACGGCCTCAGCAAAGGCATCCGCAAGGTCGAAGTCGCGCTGAAGTGGGACCCGAGTCCCACGGGGGAGTCGCCCACCGACCTGGACATAGTCGCCGCGACCTATGTCGCGGACGATCCCCACGGCGCCCCCGCCTACGTCGTGCACTTCGACAGCCGCTCCCCCGACGGCACGATCTACCTCAACCGGGACAGCAAGGACGGCAAGGGTTTCGGCTGGGACGAGGTCATGACGCTGGAGCTCGACCGACTCGACGGCCGGTACGCGCGCGTGGTGGTCGGCGTCGTCATACAGCAGCGCTCCGCACGCCGGACCTTCGACGGCGTCCGCAACCCGGGGCTGCGCATCCGCGAGGGCTACACGGTCCTGACCGACGACGACTTCGCCGGCGTCCTCGGCGCCACGGCGGCGACGGTCGCGGAGTTCGTCCGCGACTCCTCCGCAGGGTGGACCTTCCACCCCGGTCTCGAGGGCTTCGAGGACGATCCCGCGACCTTCACCAGGACCATGGGCCGGGCATAACGGCCCTGTTTTTCACCCCGTGTAAGGGGCGACGATCGCGAGTGTGTCTGCCAGGGCTTCCAGGACCTGTTCCCGGTGGGTGACCGGGCGGGGCGGCTCGTCGGTGTTACGGGTGCGCACACCGCGGTCGGCCAGCACATAGAGCATACGCAGCGTCCGCACGGTGTTGGACACCCAGGCGGGCACCGGTCCCGGCTCACCTGTGCGAAAGGCCTCGGCAACCGGTTCCAGCCATGCCACGGACCGCGCTGCGGTGAGTTCTTGACCGCTCAGGATCCGGGCGAGCGCGTACGCGATGCGGTCGTCCTCCATGGCGTCGAAGAGGTGGTCGGTGGGGGCAAGCAGCCGGTCGACCGCCAACTGGGCCAGCCGCAGCGGGTCCTGGCCCGGATGTCGGGCCAGGGCGGCCAGCAGGTCGGCCCCGTGCGCTGCGGCATGCAGCCAGCCGAGGGCAGGATCGTACCCACGGAGGTCCCGCTCGGCCGGGTACCAGTCGGCGAAGGGCCGCCACCACGCCGCACGCCAGTCCCCCGCCTCCACGATCCGCGCCAGGATCAGCGGGGCGAAGGTACGGGCCTGCGGTACGGGATCGGTGAAGTACACGGCCATGCGGTCGCCGAGTTGATGCCGCTCTGCCGGGTCGAGGTCCGGTATCCAGCGCACGGCCGTGACGTAGGCCCGGTCGTCGCGCACCACAGGATCCGGTGAGCGGAGGTCGGTGACGAGCGCGTCCAGGGCCGCGGCGCGGGGCGCCCCCGAGAGCCCGCCGATCTCACCGTCGTACAACTGCCTTGTGGTCATGATCGGAGGCTACGGGGGTCCGGCGCCGGTTCGGGCACCGACGAGAAAAGGGGGCGCCGACCCGCGCCGACCCGCGTCGACGCCGGCGAACGGCTCCCCGCTACGAGGAAGGGGTTTGTCCGGCATCGGGCGATGTGGCCGGAGCCCCGCCGACGAGCGCCTGGCTGGTGCATGGAGTGCGACATTCACGCATCACAGACGCCAAGGGCGGTGGCGCCGTAGAAACGGCTCCACCGCCCTGACCAGGGAAAATCACCCGCGGGTTGTGCCCGGAATCAGCTGCAGCCGCTGGTCGAGCCGCAGCCCTCGCAGATGTAGCAGGAGCCGGCCCGCTGCATCTTCGTACCGCAGGAGAAGCACAGCGGGGCGTCGGCCTGGATGCCCAGCTGCATCTCCACCAGTTCGGCACTGGTGTGGGCCTGCCTCGGGGCGGGCTTGACCTCCTCGACCTGGGCCTTCGGCGTGGCGACGGCCTTCAGGTCCGTCTGACGGGGCGCCGACTGGGCCAGGCCCTCGACGTCGACCTCCTCCTCGGTCGGCTCGTAGGAGCCGGTCTCGAGGTGACGCTGGCGCTCCTCGGCGGAGTGGATGCCGAGCGCCGAGCGCGTCTCGAAGGGCAGGAAGTCCAGCGCCAAGCGGCGGAAGATGTAGTCGACGATCGACTGCGCCATCCGCACGTCCGGGTCGTCCGTCATGCCGGCCGGCTCGAAGCGCATGTTCGTGAACTTCGAGACGTACGTCTCCAGCGGCACGCCGTACTGGAGACCGACGGAGACGGCGATGGAGAAGGCGTCCATCATGCCGGCAAGGGTGGAGCCCTGCTTGGACATCTTCAGGAAGACCTCGCCGAGACCGTCGTCCGGGTAGGAGTTGGCGGTCATGTAGCCCTCGGCGCCGCCGACGGTGAAGGACGTCGTGATGCCGGGACGGCCCTTGGGGAGGCGCTTGCGGACGGGACGGTACTCGACGACCTTCTCGACCGCGGTACGGATGGTCTCCTCGGCCTTCGCCGTGACCTCGGCCTTCTCCTTCTCCTTGGTCTTCGCGGAGAGCGGCTGGCCGACCTTGCAGTTGTCGCGGTAGATGGCGAGCGCCTTGACGCCCATCTTCCAGGCCTCGAAGTAGACCTCTTCGACGTCCTCGACGGTGGCGGTCTCCGGGAGGTTGACCGTCTTGGAGAGGGCGCCCGAGATCCACGGCTGGATCGCGGCCATCATGCGGACGTGGCCCATCGCGGAGATGGAGCGCTCGCCCATGGCGCAGTCGAAGACCTCGTAGTGCTCGTGCTTGAGGCCCGGGGCGTCGATCACATTGCCGTGCTCGGCGATGTGGGCGACGATCGCCTCGATCTGCTCCTCCTGGTAGCCCAGGCGGCGCAGGGCCTGCGGGACGGTGCCGTTGACGATCTGCATCGAGCCGCCGCCGACCAGCTTCTTGAACTTGACCAGGGCGAGGTCGGGCTCGAGGCCGGTGGTGTCGCAGGACATCGCGAGACCGATGGTGCCGGTCGGAGCGATGACGGACGCCTGGGAGTTACGGAAACCGTTCTGCTCACCGAGGCGCACGACGTCCTGCCAGGCCTCCGTGGCGGCGGCCCAGATCGGGGTGTCCAGGTCGTCCATGCGGACGGCCTTGCCGTTGGCGTCGGCGTGCTGCTTCATGACGCGCTTGTGGGCGTCGGCGTTGCGGGCGTAGCCGTCGTACGGGCCGACGACCGCGGCGAGTTCGGCGGAGCGGCGGTACGACGTACCGGTCATCAGAGAGGTGATCGCGCCGGCGAGGGCACGGCCGCCGTCGGAGTCGTACGCGTGACCGGTCGCCATCAGCAGGGCGCCGAGGTTGGCGTAGCCGATGCCGAGCTGGCGGAACGCGCGCGTGTTCTCGCCGATCTTCTGGGTCGGGAAGTCCGCGAAGCAGATGGAGATGTCCATCGCGGTGATGACGAGCTCGACGACCTTGGCGAAGCGCTCGGCGTCGAAGGACTGGTGGCCCTTGCCGTCGTCCTTCAGGAACTTCATCAGGTTCAGCGAGGCGAGGTTGCAGGACGTGTTGTCCAGGTGCATGTACTCGCTGCACGGGTTCGAGCCGTTGATGCGGCCGGACTCCGGGCACGTGTGCCAGTGGTTGATCGTGTCGTCGTACTGGATGCCCGGGTCGGCGCAGGCCCAGGCGGCCTCGGCCATCTTGCGGAACAGTGCCTTGGCGTCGACCTCCTCGATGACCTCCCCGGTCATACGGGCGCGCAGGCCGAACTTCTCGCCGTTCTCGACGGCCTTCATGAACTCGTCGTTCACGCGGACCGAGTTGTTGGCGTTCTGGTACTGGACGGAGGTGATGTCATCGCCACCGAGGTCCATGTCGAAGCCCGCGTCGCGCAGGGCGCGGATCTTCTCCTCCTCCTTGACCTTGGTCTCGATGAAGTCCTCGATGTCGGGGTGGTCGACGTCGAGGATGACCATCTTGGCCGCACGGCGGGTGGCGCCACCGGACTTGATCGTGCCGGCGGAGGCGTCGGCGCCGCGCATGAACGACACCGGACCGGAGGCGTTGCCGCCGGAGGAGAGCAGCTCCTTGGAGGAGCGGATGCGGGAGAGGTTCAGGCCGGCGCCGGAGCCGCCCTTGAAGATCATGCCCTCTTCCTTGTACCAGTCGAGGATCGACTCCATGGAGTCGTCGACGGCCAGGATGAAGCAGGCGGAGACCTGCTGGGGCTGCGGGGTGCCCACGTTGAACCAGACGGGGCTGTTGAAGCTGAAGATCTGGTGCAGGAGGGCGTACGCCAGCTCGTGCTCGAAGATCTCGGCGTCGGCGGGCGAGGCGAAGTACTTGTAGTCCTCGCCGGCCTTCCGGTACGTCTTCACGATGCGGTCGATCAGCTGCTTGAGGCCGGTCTCGCGCTGCGGAGTGCCCACGGCACCCCGGAAGTACTTGCTGGTGACGATGTTGACCGCGTTCACCGACCAGAAGTCGGGGAACTCGACGCCACGCTGCTCGAAGTTGATCGAGCCGTCGCGCCAGTTGGTCATGACGACGTCACGGCGCTCCCAGGCCACCTCGTCGTACGGGTGCACGCCAGGGGTGGTGTGGATGCGCTCGATACGCAGTCCCTTGTTCGCCTTGGTGCCCTTGGCGCGGGAACTCCGTGCCGGACCGCTCGCCGTCTCTGTCATGCCGCCTCCCTGTACGGGCAAAAACGCCCTGAAGTGCCCCGATGTTCCCGTGGCACGGTGTTCTGTCTGGTGTTGCGGGCACCCTCACGCTGCCGCCCACAACAGGTCTTCGATCGCCGCCGCCCGGCCGGATCCGGTGTCTCCGTCCGACTCCGGCCCGCCGGTCAGTCGGCGGCGTGGGCGGGCTCGGGGACTTGGGCAGTCCCTCCGGGCCCGCGATGTTCTTCCTGGCTCCCCGCGACCACGCCTGCACCGTTCTCGCGGTCATCGCGGTCGTCGTCGTCCGCGGCGGGGTGTCCCGTCTCTTCCCTGAGCTCCGCGATCGCTGCCTCGAAGTCCTCGAGCGAGTCGAACGCCCGGTAGACGGACGCGAACCGCAGATAGGCCACGAGGTCGAGCTCCTGCAACGGGCCGAGTATGGCCAGCCCCACGTCGTGGGTGGTCAGCTCGGCACTGCCGGTGGCCCGCACCGCCTCCTCGACCCGCTGGCCGAGCTGCGCGAGTGCGTCCTCGGTGACAGGCCGCCCCTGGCACGCCTTGCGCACGCCGTTGATGACCTTGGTGCGGCTGAAAGGCTCGGTGACTCCGGACCGCTTCACCACCATGAGTGAGCACGTCTCCACGGTCGTGAAACGACGGGAGCAGTCAGGGCACTGGCGGCGCCTACGGATCGACGTACCGTCGTCGGTCGTACGACTGTCGACGACGCGACTGTCGGGGTGCCTGCAGAAGGGGCAGTGCATGGACTCCCAACCCTCCTCACAGCAGACTCAATAGCCTCGAAAGACCTCTCAGGCCCCTCGAAGCAGCCCCAAGCATAGGCGATCGCCGAGGGCTCGAAGACCGGGGGACCACAACTTCTGGGCTGCAACTGGAATCCAACCACTAGATGTGGTGATTGACTCATACACGCACACCGATCCCGCGTGTCGCACGAGGATCGGCATGTGCCGGGCGCCGGCACCACCGAGCCGAGCAGCGGGAGCCTCTCCGACACGCGGATGCGCGGCCACCATGGGTGCGCGGCCGTATCGTTTCAGCACTTACGGAGATACCGTGGGCGCCACACGGAGGACACGTGGGACTCGCGCGCAGAGCGCGGGCGGTTCACGGTGGACGCGACTCCGGATGGCAGACTGGGGCGACAACCCAAGAGGTCATCGGCCCCGGCGGTGAAGGGTATAACAATGGGCCCTTTTGTCCGCCACGCAGCACGTTAGCTATACACCCAGACACATGATCGCGACAGGCAATCCGCGATTTTTCACTCGAACGTGTGTTTGGCGCAACCTTTCGAAAGCAACTACCGTTGTCCAGCAGGGAGACCATCGAGAGGGGCCGACGTGACCACCACCGCAGACAGTGCCACCATCACTGCCCAGGACCGCTCCCAGGGCCGACTCGAGCCGGTGCATGCGATGAACGAAGCCGTGAACCCCGAGGGGCACAAGCGCTCCCTGCCGGGCCGACCTCCAGGGATCCGGGCAGACAGCTCGGGACTCACCGACCGGCAACGCCGGGTGATCGAGGTCATCAGGGACTCCGTGCAGCGGCGCGGCTATCCGCCGTCGATGCGGGAGATCGGCCAGGCGGTCGGCCTCTCCAGCACCTCCTCGGTCGCGCACCAGCTCATGGCGCTGGAGCGCAAGGGCTTCCTGCGCCGCGATCCGCATCGCCCGCGGGCGTACGAGGTCCGCGGCTCCGACCAGGCCGCGTCCGTGCAGCCCACGGACACGGCAGGCAAGCCCGCCGCGTCGTACGTCCCACTGGTCGGCCGCATCGCCGCCGGCGGCCCGATCCTCGCCGAGGAGTCCGTCGAGGACGTCTTCCCGCTTCCCCGGCAGCTGGTCGGCGACGGTGAGCTGTTCGTCCTGAAGGTCGTCGGCGACTCGATGATCGAGGCCGCGATCTGCGACGGCGACTGGGTCACCGTCCGCCGCCAGCCCGTCGCCGAGAACGGCGACATCGTCGCCGCGATGCTTGACGGCGAAGCCACCGTCAAGCGCTTCAAGCGCGAGGACGGCCACGTCTGGCTCCTCCCGCACAACGCGGCGTACGAGCCGATCCCCGGCGACGACGCGACCATTCTCGGCAAGGTGGTGGCCGTTCTGCGCCGCGTCTGAGCACAACAGCGGGAAGGCCTCACCGACCCGCCGCCTGACTGGGCCCCGGGACCCCTGCGCCGGTTCCGGGGCCCTGTGTTGTGCGGGTTCCGTCCAGATAGCCGCTGCTTGCATGTCGTGGGTCGGCCCATCGTTGCGTCGCAACGGGCCAACCCACGACCATCACGTCGCTTCCGCCTGCTTCGCCATCGCGTCAATGGCCGTCAGCGACTTCCGAACCTGGTTACGGTCCGTGGTGTACCAGAAGTCGGGCAGTGACGCCTTCAGATAGCTTCCGTAGCGCGCCGTGGCCAGTCGCTGATCCAGTACGGCGACCACACCGCGATCCCCCGATGCCCGTACGAGGCGGCCGGCGCCCTGGGCCATGAGCAGCGCCGCGTGCGTGGCCGCGACCGCCATGAAGCCGTTGCCGCCGGCGTCCTCCACCGCCTTCTGGCGGGCACTCATCAGGGGGTCGTCCGGGCGCGGAAACGGGATCTTGTCCATGACGACCAGCTGGCAGCTGGGACCGGGCACGTCGACGCCCTGCCACAGGGACAGCGTGCCGAAGAGGCACGTCCTGGGATCCGCCGCGAAGTTCTTGATCAACTCACCGAGGGTCTCCTCGCCCTGGAGGAGGATCGGGAACTCGGGGATCCGGCTGCGCAGTTCCTCGGCGGCCAGCTGGGCCGCGCGCATGGAGGAGAAGAGACCGAGCGTGCGGCCGCCGGCCGCCCGAATCAGGTCGGTCAGCTCGTCGAGCATGTCCGCGCGGTCGCCGTCCCGCGCGGGGCGCGACAGGTGCTTGGCGACATAGAGGATGCCCTGCTTGGGATAGTCGAACGGGGAGCCGACGTCGACGCCCTTCCACTGCGGGACGTCCTCGTCCTCCGCACCCACCGTGCCCTCGGGAGCGAGGCCCAGGGAGGCACCCACGCCATTGAAGTCGCCACCCAGCTTCAGCGTCGCGGAGGTCAGGACCACCGAGCGGTCCGCGAAGAGCTTCTCCCTCAGCAGGCCGGACACGGACATGGGGGCGACGCGCAGGGAGGCACCGAAGCGGTCGTGGCGCTCATACCAGACGACGTCCCACTCGGAGCCGTTCACGATCCGCTCCGCCACATCGTGCACGGTCTCCACGGAGGCCAGCGCCTGCTTGCGGACCGCGTCCTCGTCCTGGACGGACTTGTCGCGGGTCGCGCCGATGGCGGAGATGACGGTGCGGGCGGCGTCCCGTAGCGCCATCAGCGCGTAACCGAGATCCTCCGGGACCTCTTCCAAGCGGCCGGGCAGCGCCAGCTCCATCAGCCGCTCGAAGCCCTCGGCGGCGGTCTGGAGCTGGTCGGCCGCCTTCTCGTTGACCAGCTTGGCGGCGCGGCGGACCGCGCGGTTGACCTGGCCCGGAGTGAGCTCGCCGGTGGCCACCCCGGTAACCCGCGAGACCAGCTCGTGCGCCTCGTCGACGATCAGTACCTCATGCTGCGGAAGGACCGGCGCCCCTTCGATGGCGTCGATCGCGAGCAGCGCGTGGTTGGTGACGACGACCTCGGCCAGCTTGGCCCGCTCACGGGCCATCTCGGCGAAGCACTCCGCGCCGTACGCACACTTCGACGCGCCCAGGCACTCCCGGGAGGAGACCGACACCTGGCCCCAGGCCCGGTCGGAGACACCGGGGGTCAGGTCGTCACGGTCGCCGGACTCCGTCTCGTCCGCCCAGTCCCGCAGGCGCAGCAGGTCCTGGCCCAGCTTGCTGGTGGGGGCGGCGGCCTCGAACTGGTCGAAGAGGCCCTCCTCCTCGTCCTGCGGAACGCCCTCGTGCAGGCGGTGCAGACACAGGTAGTTCGACCTGCCCTTGAGCATCGCGAATTCCGGTCGGCGGCGCAGCAGCGGGTGCAGCGCGTCGACCGTACGCGGCAGATCTCGCTCCACGAGCTGACGCTGAAGGGCCAGGGTGGCGGTCGCGACGACGACACGCTCCCCGTGCGCGAGCGCGGGCACGAGATAGCCGAGCGACTTTCCGGTGCCGGTGCCGGCCTGGACCAGCAGATGGGAACCGTCGTCGATCGCCGCCGCGACGGCTTCGGCCATGGTCACCTGGCCAGGGCGCTCCGTACCGCCGACAGCAGTGACGGCAGCGTGCAGGAGTTCGGGGAGTGAGGACTTCGTCATAGCCCGACCACCCTACGGCTCGGCACTGACAAACGGGTGATCAAGCAGGGAATCGAGGTGGGGGTGGAAGTGGGTGCTGAAGTGGGAGCGGAGCTGAGAGCTGGAGCTGTGGGCGAAGTCAAGGTGCGGGGCTTCTTGGGTCGGGGGCGGAGAGGGGGAGAGAGGGCGGTTGGGAGCGGTGGCGGGAGGCGGTGATGAGAAACGCGGGGCGTCCGGGAGCAGACGGGGGCGCGGCGCCGGGCGGGAAATCGGTGGGAACCGGATCGGCGCGAGCGGTGTACCAGAAGTGACGGCGCGACTGCAGGGCGTCACAGCAGATCACGTCGGTTCCGGTCCCGGATCATGAGGGCGGCCCGTTTGGCGGGCAGGTCGACCTCGGCGGAGAGCCGGAAGCCGGCGCTCAGGAAGGCGGCGACGGAGGGGGTGTTGCGAAGGTCGGGTTCTGCTACGACGCGGGCACAGGCAGGGCGCTTGTCGAGCGCGAGGTCGGCGACGGCTCTGAGCAGGGTGCTGCCGAGCCCTCGTCCACGGTCGGTGACTGCGCCGATGAGGAGGTGGATTCCGGTGTCGTGAGGTCGCGCGGGGTAGTACCGGGCGAGCGGGTCGAGGTCCGCTCGGTAGACCTCCCAGTAACTCATCGGCGTGCCCTCCAGCAGGCCAAGGCAGGGGACACTGCGTCCATCGCCGGCGAGCTGGGCAAGGACGTGATCCTCGGTCGCGGTCCTGGGCCCGGCCAGGTGCCAGAACGCCGCGACGGCGGGGTCGTTCATCCATCCGCCGATGAGCGCAAGGTCCTGGTCGACACGGACGGGGACGAGGTGGAACTCACCGGCGCGGGTGACGATCGGACCCCAGTCGGCGACGCCGTCGAGCAGGTCGTCGCCGGATGCCGCGTAGAGGCCGTCTCGTGCCGTGCCGCCGACCGTATTCGGGCTCCGTTCCCGGTCGGCTTCGGTCTCCTGCTGCGCGATGAGGGCGAGGAGCTCATGGGGTAGACGCAGCTCCAGCGTGTCCTCGCTGTCCTCGCCGCGAGCCGTGTCGGCGTCGCTCCCGGCCGGGCCGGGGCACGGGTCGGGGCCGATGTCCGCGACGGGGACGGTACCAGCGTCGGTGGGAGGCACGGCGACGCTCCTCTCAAGGGTTGGGGCGGGGCATGTTCCTCAGCAATGAAGGGAGTTGGTGATGGTCAGTAGTGCAGGGGGTTGGCGATGGTGACGTAGACGGACTGGGTGTCCACCGGGCCGACGAGTTCGTCGAGGCCGTGGAGTCGGGTGAGCAGATTGGCCTTGCAGCGCAGCACGGGGGAGTCGAGCAGGCGGGTGGGCAAAGAGGTGCGCAGTCGGGCAGGACCGGAGGCGGCGGAGTCGAGGAAACGACGGAAGGCGGCAAGCAGCAGCTGTTCGTCGGCAAGGCCCTGTGATCCGAACGCACCGATGAGGCCGAAGACGTTGTTGATGGCGAGGTAGTACGCGAAGCGCTCGTCGGTGACCTCGTCGGAGACGAAGGTTTCGCTGTTCTCGCCGATGCCGGGCAGTCGGGCATCGAGTTCCGCGCGCCGGGACTCGCGGAAGTAGTAGCCCTGGTTGTCGCGGTATCGGCCGCCCGCGGGCCAGCCGTCGCCGTCCAGCAGGAGCAGCGTGTTCTGCTGGTGTGCCTCCAGGGCGATTCCCGCTTCGCCGTCCAGCCACAGCACGGGACGGACGACCTGCTCGAGGTAGCGCAGGAACCACTCGGCGGCGACGGCTCCATGGGGACGGCCGGTCTGCTCGGCGAGGCGCGTGACGACCTCGGCCAGCCGGGACCGCAGGGCTGACCTGTCGGCCGCCTGGTGGTCCGAGCCCGTCGCAGATCGGTCGTCGTGGGGCCGGGGCGAGACGAGTCCGGCGATGCAGGAGACGTCGTTCCAGGGGGCGAACGGGTTGTGCCTGATCACCACGTCGAGTCCGGGCACGGGGTCGCCGTCCCGGCCGTCGACAGCGAGCCAGGCCGGGTCACGGACGATGTCGAAGCCCGGGTGCGCGGCCTGCCACTGCTTGGACAGGCCTGTACGCAGCAGGCGGTGGACCTCGACGCCACGGTGGAGCTCCTTGCGGAGGTTCTCACGACGGGAGTTGGTGATGCGCAGACCCAAGGACAGTTTGAGCATGGCGGGAGCACCGGACCGGTGGACGGTTCGTACCGAAGAGGTGGGGTGCCATGGGAAGCCGTGCGGCCCCAGATCCTGGAGAAGGCCGGCCTCGAACAGGGCCGCGGTCTCGGGCCGGTGACGGACTTCGCGGGACTGCCAGGGATGCAGCGGCAGGGCTGCGTGGCCGTCGGGCAACGGCAGTCCGGTTCCGGCGAGCCGTGCGGTGAGGGCGGCGGCTGAGACAGGACGGCCGCGCTCGGTCCATGCCGAGTCGGTGGCGAGTACGGAGGGTGCGACAGCCAACCAGTGGAGGGGGTAGGAGCCGCGCAACTCGGGTGAGTACAGCCGGGCTTCGGACTCGGAGAGACCCTCGCGGCTCTTCGGGGTCGGGTGCAGCGGGTGACCCAGCAAGAGCGCCTGTTCGGCAGCGAGGAAGAGGTCGGCGTCATCGGCGGGATGTTGCCTGCGCTCGCTGACGAACGTGGCGGTTCGGCGGACGGAGTCGGCGACGCGGGCGACCAGGTCGGCACCGTTGCCGGCCGTGTCGGCGGTACCGGCCGCGGCACCGGCTCGGTTTCCGGTGCCGCTGCCGGTGACCGGGTCGGCGGGCGTGACAGCGGGCGCGCCGACGGATGCGCCGGCCGAGGGCCGGGGCGCTCCGGGCGTCTCGCGGGTGAGCAACGCGGCGATCGTGACCGCGTCGGCAGGTGGGGACTGGTCGGGCGCGTCGGCCAGGCGCGGGAGGCCGAAGCGGTGCCAGCCCGTCGGGGACCAGTAGCGGACGGGGGCGAGCAGGGCGGTGGCGCTGGCGGAAAGCGGGATACGGAGGGTGCCGTCATCCGGGGCGGGGAGGCCGGACTCGCGTACCCAGCAGCGGAGCAGGTTCTCGACAGCGGCGGCCTGGGCAGCGGTGTGCGGGTCGGGGTGCTCCAGGAGGTCGCCGACGGTACTGGACTGCCGCTCGGCGTCCCGGGCTCCTTCCGCCTCCAGGGCTGCTTCCTGCTGCCGGGGGACTGGAGCCGGGGCGGAAGCGGGCTCGGCCTGTGAATCGGAGAAGTCCGGCGTGGAGGTGGGAGTGGTGTTCAAGACAGTTCCTCATCGGATGGTTCTGGCTTGTGCGGCGGCGACGAACCGGGGCTGTGGCGCAGACCTGCGGGCGTGGCGCTCAGTGGTTCCAGGCCATGAGCGGAGCGGGTCGCGGTGGGCCACAGTTCTGGGGCGGCTCGGCGTGCGGCGGCTGTGCCGATGGAACGAGCCGCATGTGAAAGGGCGTATGTGGGCGGGGCCTGACGGAAATCCGGCCCGGCGCGCTCGCCGATCGACCAGCCCGGGACCGGGGGAGGGCGGACGCGCACACCCGCACGCCGACGAGCAGAACCGCAGCCCGGAGCACTCGGCCCGTGGCCACGGCCGCACGCGTCGGTCACCGGCTGCTCGCCTACCCGGCGCGCTCGGCTCGGTCGCCCTGACGGCGTCGGCGGCGTTGTGGCTGGCGCGGATCGTCGTGGGGCGCGTGGCTGCTGGCCACCGACTCCACAGCGTCGGCCAGGCGGTCGAGCACGGCGGAGGCCTGCTCGTCCGTGATCGTCAGTGGCGGGAGGAGCCGTACGACGCTCGAGTGACGGCCGCCGAGTTCGACGATCAGGCCTCGCCGCAGGCACTCTCGCTGGACGGCGGCCGCGAGTTCAGGGGCCGCGGGACGGGGGCCGCCCATGGATTGCCGTGCCCCGGCGACCTCGACGTCGACAAGATCCCCAGCAAGATCCCCACCAGGGTCGGCCGCCCCAGAGGAACCGGAGTCCCCCGCAGAACCGCCCCCGGCACGGGCGCCCGCAGCCACCATCTCCATCCCCATCATCAGCCCGCGCCCCCGTACATCCCCGATGCACGCGAACTCCCCCGCCAGGTCGCGGAGTTGGGACAGCATGCGCGAGCCGAGGGTGGCCGCTCGTTCGGAGAGGTGGTGTCGGCGGACGTAGGCGAGGGTCGCGGTGCCCGCGGCCATGGCGAGTTGGTTGCCGCGGAAGGTGCCTGCATGGGCGCCGGGTTCCCAGACGTCGAGGTCGTCGCGGTAGACGACGACGGCCAGTGGCAGGCTGCCGCCGATGGCCTTGGAGAGCACCATCACGTCGGGGGTCACCCCGCTGTGCTCCACCGCCCAGAAGGCACCGGTCCGGCCGACCCCGGTCTGGACTTCGTCGGCGATCAGCGGAATGGAGCGGGCGGCGGTGATCTGCCGCATGCGCCGCAGCCAGGTGTCCGGCGCGGGGATCACCCCGCCCTCGCCCTGGACGGGTTCGAGGATCATCCCGGCGGGGTGCCGCACTCCCGACTTGGGGTCGTCGAGGACGGATTCGGTCCAGCGGGCGGCGAGTTCGGCGCCGCGCTCGCCGCCGACGCCGAACGGGCAGCGGTAGTCCTGCGGATAGGGCAGGCGCGTGACGCTGACATCGCAGGCGCCGCCGGACGCGGCCAGGGCCCCGGCGGTCATGCCGTGGTAGGCGCCGGTGAACGCGAGGATGCCGGAGCGGCCGGTCGCGGCCCGGACGAGTTTGAGTGCGGCCTCCACCGCGTCCGTGCCGGCCGGCCCGCAGAACTGGACGCGCGCGCGGTCGGCGAGCCCGGGCGGCAGGGTGTGGAACAGCTCGGTGATGAAGGCGTCCTTGACGGGGGTCGCCAGATCGAGGACGTGCAGGGGCGCGCCCGAGTCGAGGACCTTGCGGATCGCCTCCAGGACGACCGGGTGGTTGTGTCCCAGGGCAAGTGTTCCGGCGCCGGAGAGGCAGTCGAGGTAGCGGCGGCCGTCCGCACCCTCGATGGTCAGTCCGCGCGCCCGGACCGGCACGATCGGAAGGGCACGCGCATAGGTCCGCGCCGCCGACTCACGCGCCGACTGGCGTCGCAGGATCCCCTCGGTCACCGCCACGGCTCACTCTCCTCCCCGCACACCCCGCACAGACCCCACCGCTACCAACCCCGGACCGCCCACCGGGTTACGGGTTGCTTCAAGATCCTTGCCGTGAAGGAACCATTGCCGCTCCAGCCCGTCCCCAGGTGGCCGAGCATGTGGCATCCATGGCCGGCATCAGCCGCCGATGCTTTCGCCAGGGCATGTCCAACCGCCCGACGGCGTCCGGCACATCCTCGTCCGGCGCGGCGCGGGCGGCGCCGCAACCTACGAGGTCGTCAGCTCGGCCTCCACCGCACGCGCCGCCGCGTTGAGTGTCGCGACCAGCGACTGCAGTCGGCCCGGGTCGTAGCGCGCACCGGGCATCGACACCGACACGCCCGCCAGCGCGGCGCCGTCCGCGCCGTGCACCGGGACCCCGACGGCGACGAGCCCCCGTTCGGACCGGTCCTGGTTCACGGCGAATCCGCTGCGGCGCACGCGTGCCAGCTCGGTCCGCAGCGCGGCGAGGTCGGGGCGGTCGTCCGGACGGTCGCGGTAACGCTCTGCGGCGTACACCTGCTCCAGTTCGTCCTCGGTGAGCTCGGCGAGGAGCAGGAGCCCGGCGGTTGTGCGGTGGGCCGGGAAGACCATGCCCTCCCGGGAGCCGACGCGCAGTGCCTGGGCACACTCGACGCTGGCGATGAACCGGGCCGTGTCACCCGTGCGGATGGTCAGATTCGCGGTCTCCTCCAGCAGATCGACCAGACGCCGCAGGTGGGGCAGCGCGGCGGCGCGCAGCCGGGACACCTGCGACTGCGAGTGCGCGGCCAGCTCCAGAACGGGGCCGGCGCGGTAGAGCCGCTTCTCGTCCTGGACGGCGAAGTCCCGGTAGACGAGCATCGCCAGCAGCCGGTGCGCGGTCGACCTGGCCACACCCAGCCGCTCGGCCATCTGCGACACCGTCAGCCCGCCCTCCAGCTGCAGCATCGCCGCGGCGCGCAGGGCGTGATCGACGCTGGTGATCGCGTACGGCGGAGGATTCTTCAGCGGCTTGTCCAACGTGACCTCCCGAGCCCCTTCGTTCTGCTCTCCAGAATCTACATGTCTCTCAGGTGAGCGCGGCGCACGCCGTGCTCCGTGACCGACATTTCCGTCGCTTCAGACATCGGTACGGGCTCCCCCGTCCGGCTCAAGGCCCTTCGGAGCCGGGACAGCCCGAGATCACGCCGGCGCTCGAAGAGCTGTACCGGCGCTTTGAGCACGAACTCCTCGTCTCACTGTGGACCGAGATCGGCGACCTGACGCCCGCGCTCCCGGGCCGTGCCCCATGGCGCCGGGTGCAGACGACAGCGCGCGCCCGGGGCGAACTGTGGCACCTCGACCGTGCAGCGGCTGCAGCGCAACGCGATCATGCGGACGCGCGACACCTATGACTACGGCCTCACCGACCGGGTGTACGGCCGACCGCGCTCACCCGGGCCGAAGAACCCGCGATGTTCACCCCGATCCCGCTGTCCTAGGCGCCCGTCGAGAGCGACGCGGCCGGTTGCGGGTCAGCGGGGCGCTGGTGGGCAGTGCGTGGAGGTCGAACGGCCCTCGGCACGCGTGATCTGAGGGACGTGCGGGGCTGACCCGAGGCTCGTTGACAACGAGGCAGCCGTGCGGCAGTGGCCCTCACGGCCGACGGGACTCGACGCGGACGACTCTGGACGATTGCCAGGTCAGACGGCTTGTAGCCGAACCGTTGCCGTTCCGTCGGCCGTCCCCCACAGCGAGCGCATAGTGTGTGATGCCGTTCCCGTAGCGTGGGCACAGCGCCAAGTCAGTTCCGTTCAGGGGGAGTCAGACCATGCGATCCATACGGCCGTCGTTCACCGCTCGACGAGGGAGGAGCGCGCGCCGCAGGACCACCCCCGCGCTGGCCGCCGTCGCCCTGGCCTCGGCGCTGGCTCTCACCGCCACCGCGTGCGAGTCGGGTGACACGAATGCCGACGACCAGGCGTCCGCCTCCGCCACCAGCGGCGACGGCAAGATCAAGATCCCGGACGACATCAGAGACAAGCTCAAAGAGCACGGGATCGACATCGACAAGTGGAAGAACGGCGCCTGGAAGACGTGGGACAAGGACGACTGGCTGCGTGAGGCGCAGGACTTCGTCAACCCGATCATCGAGGGCCTGTGGAGCTCGGACCGGATGCGGGACGCCGACGACCCGGACAAGGGCGTGGACGAGAACGACCTCTCCGGTGACCAGGGCGTGACCGACCGGACGCCCGCGCCGGTGGACGCCAAGGCCGTGGCGACCACGTACCACGCCAACGCCCCCGAGGCGGGCAAGGTGTTCTTCGACTCCCCCGAAGGCACGATGGTCTGCTCGGCGACAGTCGTACAGGACCCGGCGCACCCCGGCAAGTCCAACCTGGTGTGGACGGCGGGGCACTGCGTGCACGCCGGCAAGAACGGCGGCTGGTACCGCAACATCGCGTTCGTGCCGTCGTACAACAACGCGGGCGACACGGCCGAGCAGTTGCAGAGCGCCACCAAGGAGGAGGTCGCTCCCTACGGTGTGTGGTGGGGCGACTGGGCGCAGACCTCGGACCAGTGGATCGCGGGGGGCGGCTCGACGGGTGGTGACGGTGCCTCGTACGACTTCGCCGTCATCCATGTGACTCCGGAGAAGGGCGGCACGGGCAAGTCGCTGGAGGAAACGGTCGGTTCGGCGCTGCCGGTGGACTTCAAGGCTCCGGCCGTGCCGAAGGTGGAGAGCGTCACGGCGACCGGCTATCCGGCGGCGCCGCCGTACGACGGACAGACGCTGTACCAGTGCCAGGACAAGCCCGGGCGGCTGTCGATCAATGCCTCGGATCCGACGATGTACCGGATCGGGTGCAGCATGACGGGTGGTTCCTCGGGTGGCGGCTGGATCGCGACGGGTTCGGACGGCAAGCCGGCACTGGTGTCCAACACCTCTATCGGGCCGGTGACTTCCGGCTGGCTGGCGGGTCCGCGGCTGGGCACGGTGGCCAAGGGCGTGTACGACTCGGTGAGCGACAAGTTCGCCGGTCAGTGACGCAGACATGCTGAAGGCCCGCCTCCTGTTCCAGGAGGCGGGCCTTCACGCCGTTGGTCAGAGCGCGGGAGCGGGCACGTACGGCGCGAGGTCCGCCGCCAGCTCCTCGTGCACCCGAGCCTTGAGCAGCGTGCCCTCCGGGGTGTGCTCCTCGGAGATCACCTCGCCCTCGGAGTGGGCCCGGGCGACCAGCTTGCCGAGCGTGTAGGGCACGAGCGCCTCGATCTCGACCGAGGGCCTGGGCAGCTCGTTGTCGATCAGCGCTCGCAGCTCCTGGAGGCCCTTGCCGGTGCGGGCCGAGACCGCGATGGAGCGCTTCTCGATCCGCATCAGCCGCTGGAGCGTCAGCGGGTCGGCCGCGTCGGCCTTGTTGATCACGACGATCTCGGGCACGTCGGTGGCGCCGACGTCCCGGATCACCTCGCGCACGGCCGCCAGCTGCTCCTCCGGGTTCGGGTGCGAGCCGTCCACCACGTGCAGGATCAGGTCGGAGTCGCCGACCTCCTCCATGGTGGAGCGGAACGCCTCGACCAGGTGGTGGGGCAGGTGCCGGACAAAACCGACCGTGTCGGCCAGCGTGTACAGCCGCCCGCTCGGGGTCTCGGCCCGGCGGACGGTCGGGTCCAGGGTCGCGAACAGCGCGTTCTCGACCAGTACGCCCGCGCCCGTGAGGCGGTTGAGCAGCGAGGACTTTCCGGCGTTGGTGTAGCCCGCGATGGCGACGGACGGCACCTTGTGGCGGCGCCGCTCCTGGCGCTTGATCTCGCGGCCGGTCTTCATCTCCGCGATCTCCCGGCGCATCTTCGCCATCTTCTCGCGGATCCGGCGCCGGTCCGTCTCGATCTTGGTCTCACCGGGACCACGGGTGGCGAGGCCGCCGCCCTTGCCGCCGCCCATCTGACGGGACAGCGACTGACCCCAGCCGCGCAGCCGCGGCAGCATGTACTGCATCTGCGCGAGCGCGACCTGCGCCTTGCCCTCTCGGGACTTGGCGTGCTGGGCGAAGATGTCGAGGATCAGAGCCGTACGGTCGATGACCTTGACCTTGACGACGTCCTCGAGGTGGATCAGCTGGCCCGGGCTGAGCTCACCGTCGCAGATGACGGTGTCCGCGCCCGTCTCGAGGACGATGTCGCGCAGCTCGTCGGCCTTGCCCGAGCCGATGTAGGTGGCGGCGTCGGGCTTGTCGCGGCGCTGGATGACGCCGTCGAGCACGAGCGCTCCTGCGGTCTCCGCGAGGGCGGCGAGCTCCGCGAGGGAGTTCTCCGAGTCGGTCACGGTCCCCGAGGTCCAGACGCCGACAAGCACGACCCGCTCCAGGCGGAGCTGGCGGTACTCGACCTCGGTGACGTCCTCGAGCTCGGTGGAGAGGCCCGCCACGCGGCGCAGGGCCGCGCGCTCGGAGCGGTCGAACTGGTCGCCGTCCCGCTCTCCGTCGATCTCGTGGCTCCAGGCGACGTCCTCTTCCATCAGGGCATCGGCCCGAAGACCTTCGGGATAGGCGTGCGCGAAGCGCTTGGTGTCCTGGGAAGGGGAAGAAGAGGAGGTCATTTGATCCTTACGTCGATGGGGATTCCGATTCGGCGACGGAGCATGATCCGTCACAGGTCACAACGTCCGAGTACCCCGGGAGATTCCCGGTCACCCGCGCCACGGCGAGCCGGGCCGCGTTGCCGACCCGAAGATGGTCGCACGGGACGGCCCGTCTCGTCACCGTGTTATTTCGCGGGAGCGGCGGCAGGTTTCCTGGCGGGTGCGGCCTGCTTCCAGTCCGGGTGGCCAGGCATCGGCGGTGTCTTCTGGCCGTACAGCCACTTCTTGAAGAAGCCGCTCAGATCGCGTCCGGAGGTGTCCGAGGCGAGGCGCTCGAAGTCGGCCGTGGTCGCCGCGCCGTCCCGGTGGGCCTGCACCCAGATCCGTTCCAGCTGCTCGAAGGCCTGCCGTCCGATCTCCTGGCGCAAGGCGTAGAGGACGAGTGCGGCGCCGTCGTAGACGTTGGGCCGGAAGATGCCGATCTTCTGGCCGGGGGCGGGGGCCTTGGGGGCCGCGGGGGGTCCGCCGGCCGCGCGCCAGCGGTCGGAGGAGCCGTACGCCGCCTTCATCCGCGTCTCCATCGGCTTCTTCGCCTTCTCCTCCGCGTACAGGGCCTCGTACCAGGTGGCGTGTCCCTCGTTGAGCCACACGTCGGACCAGGTGCGAGGGCTGACGCTGTCGCCGAACCACTGGTGGGACAGCTCGTGCACCATGATCGACTCGATGTACCACTTGGGGAAGACGGACTCGGTGAACAGGCCTCTCTCGAAAAGGGAGAGGGTCTGCGTCTCGAGTTCGAAGCCGGTGGAAGCCTCGGCCATGAGCAGGCCGTAGGTCTCGAAGGGGTACGGCCCGACCTTGCTCTCCATCCACTCGACCTGGTCGGGGGTCTTCTTGAGCCATGGTTCGAGGGCGTCGCGGTCCTTGGTGGGCACGACGTCCCGTACGGGCAGTCCGTGCGGCCCGTCGCGGTGCAGGACGCTGGAGCGGCCGATGGACACCTGGGCGAGCTCGGTGGCCATGGGGTGCTGGGTGCGGTACGTCCATGTGGTCGCCCGGCCGACCCGGTCGATGCCCGTGGGGAGCCCGTTGGCCACGGCGGTGTAGCCGTTGGGCGCGGTGATCCGGAAGGTGAACTTCGCCTTGTCGGAGGGGTGGTCGTTGGACGGGAACACCAGGTGTGCGGCGTCGGCCTGGTTGGCCATGACGAGGCCGTCCGAGGTCTGCACCCAGCCGCCGTCCCGGCCCTCGACCGGCCTGGGGTCGCTGGTGTGCCGCACGGTGATCCGCATCCGGCTGCCCTGGGGCAGCGGTGTCCGCGGGGTGACCACCAGGTCGTCGCCGGCGGCGGTGAAGGAGGCGGGCAGGCCGTCGACCTGGACCGACTCGACCGTGCCACGGGCGAAGTCGAGGTTCACGCGGTCCAGCGAAGTCGTGGTCCGGGCGTCGATCGTGGTGACCGCTTGGAGGGGCTTGTCGTTGCTGCCCGGGTAGGTGAAGGAGAGGTCGTACGACGCCACGTCGTAGCCGGGGTTGCCCAGGTACGGGAAGAGGCGGTCGCCGACGCCCAGTGGGGCCGGGGGTGCATCGGCGGCGACGAGGCAGACGGAGACGGCGGAGGCGAGCAGCGCCGCCTTCAGTCGTCGGCGGGCCAGGGGGCGGGGTCGGGAGGCCCGGATGCGGAGGGTGTGCGACATGCACCACGGCTACCAGCGCGCGCGTGCGCCACGGCGACGGCGCGCGCCGGACCCACCCGAACGGGTACGTCAGGGGGCGCCCGTGTCGCGAAGAGAGGTGCTCAGGTCGCCGGTGCGTGGTGCTGCGCGCGGCTGACGTCGTACACCCCCGGGACGTTCCGCATCGCCCGCATGAGGGCGGGCAGGTGGGCCGCGTCCGGGAGTTGCAGGGTGTACGTGTGGCGCACGCGTTGCTGGCTCGGGGGCTCGACGGTCGCGGAGACGATCTCGGCGCCCTCCAGGGCGATGGCCTCGGTGAGGTCGGCCAGGAGATGGGGACGGCCGAACGATTCGGCGACCAGCGTGACCCGGCACTCCGTGGTGTCGCCCCAGCGCACGCCCACCTCCGCGCGCCCCGCGCTCTTCATACGCTCCACCCCGGCGCACCCCACACGGTGCACGGTCACCGTTCCCCCGCGCACGGGGAAGCCGGTGACCTCGTCGGGCGGTACGGGCGTACAGCAGCCGGCGAGCCGGACGGTCGCACCGGGCCGGTCGACGACGGCGGTCGCGGCGGAACGGGATCCAGGACTGCCCTCGGCCCCGGTGGCAGTGGGTCCCCCGGGGGCACCCGGCGTCGTTCGCGCGCCTCCTGCGCCCGCTCCGGCGTCCGCGGCGCTTCCGGGCGCCGTGTGCGCGCGCCGGGCTCCGGCGCGTGGGCCGTCGTCCGCACCAGTGCCCGCGCCCGTGCGCCTGTCGGCCTCCCCATCGCCTTCACCCTCGTTCTCGCCGCTCACCGGATGCGTCGCGAGCCACCGCTGGATGGCGATCCGGGCGGCGGGCGTGTGGGCGTGCTCCAGCCACTCCCTGGAGGGCTCTGAGGCCGGGTCCTGGCCCATGAGCAGTTGGACGGTGTCACCGTCCCTCAGGACCGTGCTCAGCGTCGCCAGACGGCCGTTGACGCGGGCGCCGATGCAGGCGTGCGCATCCTCGCCGTACTGCGCGTACGCGGCGTCGACGCACGTGGCGCCCTCAGGCAGGCCGAGCGTGCCGCCGTCGGGCCGGAAGACGGTGATCTCGCGGTCCTGGGCGAGGTCCTCGCGCAGGGTGGACCAGAAGGTGTCCGGGTCGGGCGCTGCCTCCTGCCAGTCGAGGAGGCGGGAGAGCCAGCCGGGCCGGGTGGGGTCGACGCGCTCGCCGTCGCTCACGCTCTGCTCCTCCGAAGGAGGAGCGTAGGGATTGCCGAGCGCGACGACTCCGGCCTCGGCGACCTTGTGCATCTGGTGGGTGCGGATGAGGACTTCGGCGACCTGGCCGTCCCCGCGGGCGACCGCGGTGTGCAGCGACTGGTACAGGTTGAACTTGGGAACGGCGATGAAGTCCTTGAACTCCGAGACGACGGGCGTCATACAGGTGTGCAGTTCACCGAGTACGGCGTAGCAGTCGGCGTCCTCGTTGACGAGGACCAGCAGTCGGCCGAAGTCGGCGCCGCGCAGCCGCCTGCGTTTGCGGGAGACGCGGTGCACGGAGACGAAGTGCCGTGGCCGGATGAGGACTTCGGCCTGGATGTCGGCCTCGCGCAGGACACCGCGCACCTCGTCGGCGATCTCGGCGAGTGGATCGTCGGAGCGCGCCGCGTTGTCGACGATCAGTTCCCGGGTGTGCTGGTACTCCTCCGGGTGGAGGATCGCGAAGACGAGGTCCTCCAGCTCGGTCTTGAGGGCCTGGACGCCGAGCCGTTCGGCGAGCGGGATGAGGACGTCCCGGGTGACCTTGGCGATGCGGGCCTGTTTCTCGGGGCGCATGACGCCGAGGGTGCGCATGTTGTGCAGCCGGTCGGCGAGTTTGATCGACATCACGCGGACGTCGCTGCCGGTGGCGACGAGCATCTTGCGGAAGGTCTCGGGCTCGGCGGCCGCGCCGTAGTCGACCTTCTCCAGCTTCGTGACGCCGTCGACGAGATAGCGCACCTCCTCGCCGAACTGGTCCCGCACCTGCTCCAGCGTCACCTCGGTGTCCTCGACGGTGTCGTGGAGCAGCGAGGCGGTCAACGTCGTGGTCTCGGCGCCGAGTTCGGCAAGGATCAAGGTGACGGCGAGCGGGTGGGTGATGTACGGCTCGCCGCTCTTGCGCATCTGGCCGCGATGCGAGGACTCGGCCAGCACATAGGCGCGGCGCAGTGGTTCGAGGTCGGCGTCCGGGTAGTGGGCGCGGTGGGCCTCGGCGACATGGCTGATCGCGTCGGGCAGCCGGTCGCGGGATGCGGAGCCGAGGAGCGCGGCGCGGCCGAGGCGGCGCAGGTCGATCCGGGGGCGGGCCCTCCTGCGCGGCGCCGTGGGCGCGGCAGGACCGGCGCCTGTCGGCGTCACTGGGCCTGGGGTCGCGGGGTTCGTGGCCTCCGCACTCATGGGCACCTCCGGCTGCGTGGACCGGCGGACGGGGTGCCCCATGGCGGACACGGCTCAGGGGATGGCGACGATCCCCCGTCCGAGCCGGTGCTTGATGCTACCGAGCCCGCCCCGCGCGACCGACCGCCTCTCGCCCAGCGTGAAACGGATCACCCATTCGGGCGATGGTGATGAGGTTTACGGTTTCGCGCCAGGTGAGGGGAGGTCGGCCATGGTTTCGCACGCGTGCCTGCCGCTCACAGACGCACGTCGGGTGCGCCCGGCTTCCCACGACTGGGATGCCAAGCCCGCCATCGCCTCAGCGAACCGCGTTTTCCAGCCACTCCTGATCGATCTCGCCTTCGGCCACGATCACCGCAGGACCGGTCATCTCGATCTCCCCGTCGGGCCGCTCGGTGATCACCAGCCGTCCCCCCGGCAGATCGACGGCGTATGTCGCGGGAGTCCCGGTGGCGGCCGGGTCGGCGCCGTCCCTACGGGCGGCCGCCACGGCGACCGCGCACGCACCCGTGCCGCACGCGCGGGTCTCGCCGGCACCGCGCTCGTACACCCGCATCGCCACGTGCCGCGGGCCCCGGTCGACCACGAACTCGACGTTCACCCCGTCCGGGTAAGCGGCGGCCGGGTGGAACGGCGGCGGGGCGAACAGGTCACCGGCGTGCGCGAGGTCGTCGACGAAGGCGACGGCGTGAGGGTTGCCCATGTTCACGTTCCGCGCGGGCCAGCTGCGCTCGCCGACGGTCACCGTGACGTCCCCTTCGGGGAGGACCGCCTTGCCCATGCCCACGGTGATGTCCCCCGCGGCGGAGCCGCCATCGGGCACGGCCTTGGCGAGGTGCACGCTCTTCACGCCGCCGCGCGTGGCAACGGCGATGTCGCCTTCGGTGACGAGACCGGCGTGCTGGAGATAGCGCGCGAACACCCGTACGCCGTTGCCGCACATCTCGGCGATCGAGCCGTCGCCGTTGCGGTAGTCCATGAACCACTCCGCCTCGGCCGCCATCGCCTCGGCCTCCGGGTGCGCGGCGGACCGCACCACGTGCAGCAGGCCATCACCGCCGATGCCCGCGCGGCGGTCGCACAGGGCGGCGACGGCGGCTGCGGGCAGGTCGATGGCGTTCTCGGGGTCCGGGACGATCACGAAGTCGTTCTCGGCGCCGTGCCCCTTGAGGAAGGCGATCCGTGTGCTCATTCCTCGATCGTACGGGGTGCGTACGACACCCTCGACGGCTCGACCGGACCGGGCGGTCAGCGCAGCCGGGCGACGCGCCAGACCGCGAGGACCACGACCGCGGCGACGAGCACGACGTAGCCGAAAACCACCCGCCAGTCGGGGCGGCGCCCGGAACCACGGGGGGGCAGTCCGGGCCAGGTGTATCCGACCCGGCGCGCGGCCATCATGCCCCAGCCGGCCGCGCAGGAGCTGATCAGCAGGCCGAGCATGGCGATCACCGCGCCGCTGTCGCCGAAGTCGAAGGCCAGCGGGAAGGCGAACATCAGGGAGCCGGTCGCCGCCAGAGCCACGATGGGCGCGAGCTGCCAGATCCGCAGCCGGCGCTGCGGGCGCAGCTCGACCTCGACCTCGGGCCCGCCCGCGAACATCTCCTCGGGCTCGGGACCGTCGGCGGTCACACCGCCCTGGGTCTCGTCGGGGCCGTCGGGACTCAGCCGGTCACCGTCCTGCTCCGCCTCACCACTGTCGGTGGTGAAGGGCCCGGTGCCTTGTGCGGTGTCGCGAGGGCCGGCCTCCATCGCCACGCGCCCTCCCAACTCGGACTCCACTTGGTCGATCGAAGCTCGATGATGGCATGGCACGACAGGCCCGGATGACGGCCTGGGCGTCCCGATGCCATGACGTGATCAGGCTGTAACCGGTCGTTCGACCAAGGCCAGCGCGAGGTGCGGAAGTTCTGTGAGATCCGCCGCAGCCCCACTCAACCAGTGCACCCGCGGATCGCGCCTGAACCACGAATCCTGACGGCGCGCGAAGCGCTTGGTGGCACGGACGGTCTCCGCACGCGCCTCGTCCTGCGTGCACTCCCCCGTGAGCGCCGCGAGCACCTGCTGGTAGCCGAGCGCACGCGACGCCGTACGCCCCGCGCGCAGCCCCTGCGCCTCCAGCGCGCGCACCTCGTCCACGAGCCCCGCCTCCCACATCCGGTCGACCCGGCGTGCGATGCGCTCGTCGAGTTCGGGGCGGGCCACGTCGACGCCGATCTGCACAGTGTCGTAGACGGAGTCGTGACCGGGGAGGTTGGCGGTGAAGGGCTGGCCGGTGATCTCGATCACTTCCAGGGCCCGCACGATACGGCGGCCGTTGCTGGGCAGGATCGCCTGGCCGGCCTCGGGGTCGGCGGCGGCCAGGCGGGCGTGCAGCGCGCCGGAGCCACGCAGGGTGAGCTCCTCCTCCAGCCGGGCCCTGACCTCGGGGTCGGTGCCGGGGAACTCCAGGTTGTCGACGGCTCCGCGCACGTACAGGCCGGAGCCGCCGACCAGGATCGGCCAGCGCCCCTCGGCGAGCAGCGCGTCGATCCGTTGCCGGGCGAGCCGCTGGTACTCGGCGACCGAGGCCGTGACGGTCACGTCCCAGATGTCGAGGAGGTGGTGCGGGATGCCGCCACGCTCCTCCGGCGTCAGCTTGGCGGTACCGATGTCCATCCCTCGGTAGAGCTGCATGGAGTCGGCGTTGACGACCTCGCCGCCGAGCCGTTGGGCCAGGAAAACGCCCAGATCGGACTTTCCGGCCGCAGTCGGTCCGACGACGGCAATGACGCGGGGGGCGAGGGGTGCGCTGCTCACCGCACCAGTCTCGCAAACCTCATGGCCTGCCCTCGAACGAGTTAAGTGACGACGCTCGTGCGGCGTCGTTGCCCGTTGCGAGGTTCCGGCCGCCGTTGTACGGAAGGCGGCGACCCGGGCGGCGCAAACGGACGCACCGGGTGACGCGGGATTTCGCCCGCACGAGTAACGTATGGAGTGGATATGGGCGTTTTTGCGCGACTTCTTCGGAGGTCGAAGGCCACGGAGGAGGCCACCGAGGAGGCCGGCAAGAAGTCGGCAGCCACCGAGGATCAGGCCGACGCACCCGCGGCCGTACCCGAGGTGACGGAGATTGCTGAGGTGGCGGGGTCGGAGGAGACCCGGGACGCTGCGGAGGCGACGGTGGACGTCGTCGTTGCGGCGGAGGCGGACGGGGACGAGGGGGTCACCGCCGCCGACGGCGTCGAGATCCCCAAGCAGCAGTCCGCCGAGGGGGCGACCGACCGCGAGGCCGGTGAGGACGCCCGCACGTAACTGCCCCGCCAGGGAAGGTGACCCCATGGGTCTGATGGACAATTTGAAGGCCAAGCTCGCCCCCGCCAAGGACAAGGTCGCGGACCTCGCGCAGCAGCACGGGGACAAGGTCCAGCACGGCCTGGACAAGGCCGCGAAGGTGGTCGACGAGAAGACCAAGCACAAGTACAGCGACAAGATCCAGACGGGCACCGGCAAGGCCAAGGGCGCCATGGACCGGCTCGCGCACAAGGAGGGCCCGGACGCGGGCGGCGGCACCGCCACCCCGCCGGAGACACCTCCGCCGACCTCCTGAACCGCACGGCACAACGATCGGCGGACGGCCGCGGCGTATCGGCGCTCGCGGCCGTCCGCCGTTGCGTCCGCGGGAGAGCGCCGCGCAACGCGACCCGGCGCCCGACGACCGCGAAGGCCGCGAAGGCCGCGAAGGAAACGACTGCTACGACCAGGCCGCTACCACGTAGCCCACGCCGTACGGCGCGTCCTCGTACAGCAGCGCGCCGGAGAGGCCCGCGCCCTCGGCCGCGCCGGCCATCACCTGCCAGGCGCCCCGGCCCGAGGCCTTGAGTTCGTACGCCAGCTCCGCGTCCAGCGCCTTGAGAGCCGCGACGTCCGCCGCCCCCAGCGCACGCGCGACCTCCGCGTCGAACGGCTCCGCCCGCTCGTCGAGATAGCCCGGCGCCTTCAGCGTCCGGCACGCGCTGGCGTCGCCCATCACCAGCAGCGCCACCCGCTCGGCCCGCGCGGCGACGTCCCGTCCTGCTTCGATACACCGCTCGGCCGCCAGTGGTTCCCCCACGCCGAGTCCCTCGATCGGGGCGGCCGACCACCCGGTCCGCTCCAGCAGCCACGCGGCGACGGCGAGCGAGGGCGGCAGCACGCGCTCGGACGGCGCGCCCTTGTCCCGGCCCAGCGTCACACCGAGATCCACGCCGAAGCCGCGGAACGACCCCTGCGTCCCCTCCGGATACGGGCCGTGCCCGCTCTGTTCGGCCGGCCCGACGATCACGAGGCGGTCCGGCCGGGCGGCGGCGAGCACGCTCAGGGCGTCCACGCAGGCGGTACGGGCGGCGTCCAGCTCGGACGCGGCGCCCGCGGCGACGTCGGGCACGAGGAGGGGCGGACAGGGGCAGACGGCGGCGGCGACAAGCATGATCGGCAGGGTAGCCCAGCGTTCGCCGGCCGCCCGGCCGCCCGGTCAGTCGCAGCCGCAGCCGCTGCCCGTGGCCACCGGCAGCGGGGCCGGTGCGCCGATCTTCGGCAGGCCGAGCATGACGCCGGGCGACTTGGCCGCCGCCTTCTCGACGTTGCGCTTCTCCCAGGCGTCCCCCGCGCGCGTGGGGCGCACGTCGAGCACCGGACCCTCGGCGAGGAGGTGGTGCGGGGCCGCGTACGTCACCTCGACCGTGACCACGTCGCCGGGGCGCACCTCCTGCTCCGGCTTGGTGAAGTGGACCAGACGGTTGTCGGGGGCACGGCCGGAGAGGCGGTGGGTGGCGCCGTCCTTGCGGCCCTCGCCCTCGGCGACCATCAGTTCCAGGGTGCGGCCGACCTGCTTCTTGTTCTCGTCCCAGGAGATCTCCTCCTGAAGGGCGACGAGCCGCTCGTAGCGTGCCTGGACGACCTCCTTGGGGATCTGGTCGTCCATGGTCGCGGCCGGGGTACCGGGGCGCTTGGAGTACTGGAAGGTGAACGCCTGCGCGAAGCGGGCCTCGCGCACGACGTGGAGGGTCTGCTCGAAGTCCTCCTCGGTCTCGCCGGGGAAGCCCACGATGATGTCGGTGGTGATGGCCGCGTGCGGGATGGCGGCGCGCACCTTCTCGATGATCCCCAGGTAGCGGTCCTGGCGGTAGGAACGACGCATCGCCTTCAGGACCGGGTCCGAACCGGACTGGAGCGGCATGTGCAGCTGAGGCATCACGTTCGGCGTCTCGGCCATGGCGGCGATGACGTCGTCTGTGAAGTCGCGCGGGTGCGGGGAGGTGAAGCGGACGCGCTCCAGCCCCTCTATGGTGCCGCAGGCCCGCAGCAGCTTGCTGAACGCCTCGCGGTCGCCGATGTCGCTCCCGTAGGCGTTTACGTTCTGGCCGAGCAGCGTGATCTCGGAGACGCCCTCACCGACCAGCGCCTCGATCTCGGCGAGGATGTCGCCGGTGCGGCGGTCCTTCTCCTTGCCGCGCAGCGCCGGGACGATGCAGAAGGTGCAGGTGTTGTTGCAGCCGACGGAGATCGACACCCAGGCCGCGTAGGCGCTCTCGCGCCGGGTCGGCAGTGTGGAGGGGAACGCCTCCAGCGACTCGGCGATCTCGACCTGCGCCTCTTCCTGTACGCGGGCGCGCTCCAGCAGGACCGGCAGCTTGCCGATGTTGTGCGTGCCGAAGACGACGTCCACCCAGGGCGCCTTCTTCACGATGGTGTCGCGGTCCTTCTGCGCGAGGCAGCCGCCGACCGCGATCTGCATGCCGGGGCGCTTCGTCTTCATCGGCGCGAGGCGACCGAGGTTGCCGTAGAGCCGGTTGTCGGCGTTCTCGCGGACGGCGCAGGTGTTGAAGACCACGACGTCCGCGTCGCCGTCCGAGCCCTCGGGCGCGCGCACGTAACCGGCGTCTTCGAGCAGTCCGGACAATCGCTCGGAATCGTGGACGTTCATCTGGCACCCGTAGGTGCGAACTTCGTAGGTCTTAGATGATTGAACATCCACTGCCGGGCTCCGGTCGCTGCTGCTGGTCATGCCTCAAGGGTAGGCGGTCAGGGGAGGGCCACTCATCGCGGATCACTCCGGATCATGCCCGTCCGGACACCGGCCGGAGCAAGCGCAGCAAGCGGCCAGGCTCGTACTCAAGGGCGACCCGGGTGGTTGCCCGATGCCGGCGAAGGACGAACGGTGATCTTCTGACGAAGATCCGAGATTTCTCCTCCTCGTCCCGGCCGTCCGACCGTCATGTCCGGCATTGTGCGTCACCGGACGAGCGGCCGGGGCGGCAGGTCGCCGATCGCCGGGATCAAGGACCGCGCAAGGCCGAGAGGGCTAGGCTGACGGCCGGCTCGTTCACGGCCTTCGGGGGAAGGGGACGCCGGATGGATCCCAGGATCATCGGCGCGCGCCTGGCGTCCAGCACGGTCGGTCCGCTCGTGAAGCGGCTGTTCGCCCGGCAGTCCCCAGGAGCTGGACTGGTGGACAAGCCTGTACGCCTGTCGGCGCTGGTGTCCTTCCAGGGCGAGCAGCGGCAGCTGACCGAGCGGGACGTGGGGGAGATCGCCGCTGTCATGGTTCAGGAGGCGGAGGCGTCGCCGGGTGAGCCTCCCTTCCCACCGGAGGAGCGGGACGCGGTCGTCGGCGCCCTCGCCCGCAGGCTGCTCGCACTGGGCGATCTCGACATGGACGACGTCCAGGTCGTCCAGCTCGGCCACCACAACCTCGCCCGGGAACTCCGCCGCCGGTCCCCCACGGACGACCTGGCCGGCGGCGCGTCACATTTCCTCGACTCGCTGACGGAGTGGGCGTGCGTCCACGTCTTGAACTTCCTCACCCAGCGGTCGACGTTCGTGGCGCGGACGTCGATGGAGCAGAGTCGAAGCCGGACGGAATTGATCGCCAGAATCGACGAACTGATCACCCGGGCGCCTCGACGAGACGCCCACGACTCGGCCTTCGAACGGCGGTACCTCGCGTACGTCGTCGACGAGCACAGCAAGTTACTGCTCTACGGCGTCGATCCGGCCCGCTCGCCGGAAACGCGGCCGTTGAACGTGGCGTACCTGAGCCTGACGGCGACGGCGCCCGAGGAAGCGCCCTGGGTCACAGCCCCCGTACGGGAACTCGAGGGCGCCCCGCGCGAAGCCCGCGCCGACGAGGCCCTGGCCGATCACGACCGTGTCCTCCTCCGCGGTGACGCCGGCTCCGGCAAGACCACCCTCGTTCAGTGGCTGGCCGTCTCTGCGGCCCGACAGGACACCGCCGACGACGATCGCATGGCCTACCTGCGTGGCCGCATCCCCTTCGTCCTGCCCGTGCGCACCCTGACCCGGGACCTCGGAGCCCTCACCGCTCCCAAGGACTTCCTCACCGTCACCGGCACCCCGCTCGCCGGTGAGCAACCGGCCGGCTGGGCGTCCCGCGTCCTCGCCGAGGGTCGGGGTCTCGTCCTGGTCGACGGCCTCGACGAGGCGCCCGAAAGAGAACGCGCCCACGTCCACGCCTGGTTGAACTCCCTCGTCGAGGCGTACCCGGGCAACCGCTGGCTGGTCACCTCCCGACCGTCGGCCCTGCGGGAGGATCGGATCGCGGACGAGGGGGTCACCGAGCTCACGCTCTCGCCGATGCGGCCGCAGGACGTGGCGTCGTTCGTCAGCCGCTGGCACGCAGCCGTGCGGATGGTCGAAGACCCCACGGAGGACGCCGGCCTCACCTCGTGGGAGACGCAGCTCCTGCACGCCCTGCGCGCCGAGCCGGACCTCGGCCGACTCGCCACCAACCCCCTGATGTGCGGCCTGATCTGCGCCCTGCACCGCTACCGCCGCGGATTCCTGCCGATCAGCCGAAAAGAGGTGTACGAGGCCGCACTCACCATGCTGCTGGCCCGCCGCGACCACAAGCGCGGGCCCGGACCTGAACTGTCGATGGAGTCCCAGCTGCGGATCCTGCAGCGGTTGGCGTACCGGCTGATCAGGAACGCGCGTATCGAGATGACACGCGAGCGGGCGCTCGCCGAGATCGGCTGGGCGCAGTCGGCGCTTGCCGAGACAGCGGCGCTTGGCGATCCCGGCACCGTTCTCACCCGCCTTCTCAGCCACAGCGGCCTGTTGCGTGTCCCCCACGTCGGCGTGATCGACTTCTGCCACCGCACCTTCCAGGACTATCTGGGGGCGAAGGCGGCGCTGGAGGACGGCGACCTCGGGCTGCTGGTGCTGGGAGCGTCGGACGCCCATTGGGAGGGCGTCACCCGCATGGCGGTGGCCCAGGCCCGGCCGCGCGAACGGGTGTGGATCCTGCGCGAGCTGCTGCGTGACGACTCGCCGCGCGCCCTGCTGCTGGCGGCGTCCTGCCTGGACGAGGCCACGGATCTCGACCCGTCGGTTCGGGCCGAGATCGAGAACCGCGTCGCCCTCCTGGCCTCGCCGCACTCCCGGGAAGCAGCCCGAGAACCGGCCTCCGCCGACTCTTCCGGAGAACGGGATGACCAGCCGCGGGCCGTTCCTGCGGACGACACCGAGGATGCCGTGAGCTCGATCGAACTCACGGATGGGGTCGCGATCGATGACGCGCCAACGGCGTGGCCCACCCGGAACGCCGGTGGGGGCCTGCCGAACGTGGTCTCCAGCCAGTCGTCTGCCCCGTCCCAGGACGACGCGCTGCAGCGCCCGAGCGGAGAAGGTGACCTCGACAACGCTGTGCCGCCGACGCTTCCCCCCGTGGCGGGGCCCAGCGCGGACGGCGGTTCGATGGAGCCGCGGTCGCTGGTTGCGGAACTGGCTGCCCAGACCTCGCCCGGGCGGGAGGTACCTCTGCACGTGCAGATCGTCCGGGGCAGCGGACGGGGCGTGCCGCTGCGTTCCTTCTCCATCCCCCGTGACGGGGCCCGGGTGCTGGTGACCCTCCATGCTCCTGGTCTGGTGGTCGTCGATGAGCTGCAGCAGGAGTTGCAGGTAGTACCCGGCCAGGACTCGGACGTGCTGCGATTCCGGTTGAAGGCCCCGACGCCCGGGCTGCACCAGGTGACCGTGCGGGCTTTCCGGGGCGGCACCTTCCTCGGCGAGGTGAACTGCCAGATCTCGGTGGGGCACGGCAGTGTCACGAGGGATGGTCCTCAGCGCCATGTGCCGCTGCCCTCCATGGCGTTCGATCCCGGGGAGGTCACGCTCCAGGTCCTGAAGGACGAGACGGCCGGCACCTTCAGCTTTCAGCTGATCGGCGAGACGTTCTACGCACCGGAATCCTTCCACTTCCGCGCCGGTGACCCCCGCCAGGCCACCGAGCAGATCTACGCCCAGCTGAGGAGCGCGGCCAAGGCCGCCGCGACCATCGGAGGCGAGGTGGATGCGCGACGGCTGCGCGACCGTCTGCGCAATCACGGCGTACAGCTGTGGACCTCCGCGGTTCCCCAGGCCGTCCAGAGCCAGTTCTGGAACGAGGCCGACCGTGTCACATCGTTCACCGTCCTCGGAGAACACGACATCGTCCCCTGGGAGCTGTTGTATCCGTTGAACGAAGGGCGCGAGGACAGAGGTTTCCTGGCGGAGTGGCTGCCCGTGGTGCGCCGGGTGTTCGGGCAGGACAGAGTCCGCAGCATCAGCCTGCCGGGCGTGGCGTTCGTGGTGCCGCCGGGCTCCCCTGCCGACGCAGGCGAGGAAGTGACGTCTTTGCGTGCCCGATTGGGCACGAAGGTGGCAGATGTCGGCGTGCTGACCGAGCGGGCGGCGCTGACCGCACTGATCGAGGGCGGGCATGCGGGCCTGCTCCACTTCGCCTGCCACAACGCCTTCACGGGAACCGGCTCGTGCGTGACCATGGCCGACGGGCCTTTCGATCCCATCGACCTGGCGTCAGCGGCCCAGCTGCGCACGTTGCTCCCCCATCGCCCTCTCGTGTTCTTCAACGCCTGCCGAAGCGCTGGGGAGATCGACTGGTTCGGCGAGAGCCTGGGGTGGGCACCTCAGTTCCTCAACGCAGGGGCCGGTGCGTTCGTCGGCACTCTCTGGCCGGTGCGGTCGCAATCCGCTCTGCAGTTCGCCGAAGCCTTCTACGAGCAGTTGATCACCCACCGGCAGCCCCTCGGTCAGGCTTCGCTCGCGGCCCGGCAGACCATCCGCGACCTGTACGGCGGTGATCCGGCATGGCTGGCCTACGCCGTGTATGGCAGCCCCGCAGCGACAGCGCACACCACTGCGTAGAGGGAGTCAGTACATGAAGGACCCGGTCTTCGTCATCCACGGCGTGGCCAACCGCGAGCCGGACGAGTTCGCCACGGCCGTGTCGGCGCTCGCTGCGGCGGCCGGAGTCGACATGGTGCCGGTCCACTGGGGTGACCTGGGCGCGCAGGACAGCTTCATCGACGCCACGCTGCCCACCTACACGGGCCCGGACGCTTTACGCGACGGCGAAGCACCGGAGTCCGTCACGGCCGAGCCTTTCGCCGTGGCCGCGTTCACCGAAACGATCGACGAAGCCCAGCAGTTGTCGCAGGTCGACGCCGCTGTACGGGCACATCTCGGCGCAGGGTACGACGGGGAGGACGAGGGGCTTCGGGACGGCGGCGGCCATCGGCTTGATCCCGAGCAGATCCTCGAGTACGTGAGAGAGGCGTGGGCGGACACCGAGTGGCTCTGTCGTACCGACGACACGCAGTTGCTGCGTGAGACCGGACGCGCTTTGGCGCACTCGCTCCTGGACGAAACCGATCCCGGCTCGGACGAGTCGTACTACGGACTGCGCGGCAGAGGGGCCGACGGTGAGACCCGCCTCCGCTTTCTGGTGTGGCGTCGCCTCAACGACCTGGACCGCGTCGCGGGCGCAGCGGTTCAGGCGGTGGGCGCACGGCTGAACCATGCCGTGCGGAGTCGGTTCGGCCCCGGCACCACGCGATTCCTCGGCGACGTTCTCGTCTACCAACGGCACCAGGACGCCATCCATGCCCGCGTACGCCAGGTGATCGACGAAGTGCACCCCGACCTCGGGCGCAGTCCCGCCCGTCCAGTACGCATCGTGGCCCACAGCCTGGGCGGCGTCATCGCCGTCGACATGGCCACGGCCACCGTGCCCTTGTGGACCCAGTCCCTGGTCACGTTCGGCTCCCAGGCAGCCTTCTTCCATGTGTGCGATCCCAGAGGAGGGCAACTGACTCCATATGGAGGCAGCCTGCCCGTACAGCTGCCGGCTTCCCTGAACCGCTGGACCAATCTCTGGGAGCCGTTGGACGTGCTGGCCTTCGCTGCTTCGAAGGTGTTCCGGCTGCACGGCGGCACCGCTCCAGTGGACCTCGCTGTCAGCCACCAGGCGAGCACCGGCATGTGGACCCACTCGGCGTACTGGGGTCTTCCTTCCGTCGCCTCGGTCATCGGTGAGGTCATGCGCCAGGATCAGCCTGTGCCGCCCCGGTGAAAAGCTCGTTCCCGAAAGTCGGCACGCGGAGGTGAGGCCTACCCTGGTGGTGGGGTGACCCGCCTGTGAACTGCCCCGCCCGAAAGCTGGACGATCTTGTGCGAGCCCTCAGAGCCGCAGGGATCAGGGACGAGCGGCTGCTCGAGGCCGTGCGCACGACGCCCCGGGCCGCGTTCGTCCCGGCCGGTCAGGTGGCTGTCGCCCACCGGGACGTACCCGTGGCGATCGGGCAGGGACAGGTCACCACGCAGCCCTCGTTGTCCGCCATGATGATCGAGAGCCTCCGTCTCACCGGGAGCGAACATGTCCTGGAGGTCGGTACCGGTCTCGGCTTCCAGACCGCGCTGCTCGCCCGGCTGGCCGCCGACGTGGTCAGCATCGAGATACGACCGGACATAGCCCGCCAGGCACGCGCGAATCTCGCACGGCAGGGCGTACGGAACGTGGAGCTGCGCGTCGGCGACGGCAGCGGCGGCGTACCGGACGAGGCTCCGTACGACGCGGTCCTCGTGTCGGCCGCGTTCCCAGAGGTGCCCGCGCCGCTGGTCACGCAGGTGCGGCCCGGAGGCTGCCTGGTGCAGCCGATCGGGCCGGGCGGGCACGAGCAGGTGGTGTGCTTCGAGCGCATCGCATCGGGGCTGGAGCAGTCGCGGGTGCTGACCGCGGCCTGCTTCGTCCGGCTGCAGGGGCGATACGGCTTCCCGCCGGACGACGCGGACATTCCTTGAGACGTTCCTCGAGGAGCGGAGATCCTCCCTGAGGAGCGCAGACGTTCGGCGACGCGCGGGACCTGCCTAGTCGTCCGCGACGCGTACGACCGCCAGCGTGATGTTGTCGGGGCCGCCCGCCACGATGGCGGCCTTCCACAGCTCGACGGCCGCCCGGCCGTCGTCGTGCTGCCGCATCACCTCGTCGAGGACGTCTGTCGGCACCGGATCGGTCAGACCGTCGGTGCAAATGAGGTAGCGGTCGCCGGGAGACAGGGACTCGGCTGTCACGTGGGTGCGTATGGCGCGGTATGTGGGGGTGCCGCCCAGGCACTGGGTGACGAGGTGCGTGGTGCGGTGCCCGGGTTCGAGCGGAGGGCTGTCGTCGACGCTCACCTGGCGCAGCCCGTCACGGGTGGCCGCGAAGACCCGGCTGTCGCCCACGTTGAACACCAGCAGTGAGCCGGACTGCACGACGGCGCCGGCCGCCGTCGTACCCATGGTGGCGAGCTCGTTTCCTTCGTCGCCGCCGGCGGCCTCGTACACGGCGCGGTTGCAAGCGTTCATGGCGTCGCGGACGGCGTCCTCGCTGCTCAGGGTGGGACCGATCGACGCGATCCGGCGGACGACCAGAGCGCTGGCCACTTCGCCGCCGGGATGCCCGCCGAGCCCGTCGGCGACGGCGACGACGAGGGGCGTCCCGAGTGGGAAGACCAGCGTCTGCGCATTCTCGGTGACCGTGGCGCACAGGGTCCACGGCCCGATGACGAGGCTGTCCTCGTTCCGGTCGCGGAGCAGCCCGGGATGGCTCAGCGCACTCACGGCCACGTACGGCATGGAACGACACCGCCTTCCCGCACGCCCTGACGACCAGTCAGGCATCTGCGGAGAAACGCTCTCCTGACCAGGGGGAACAACGAAGTGCAACCCTGGCCGTGCTTCAAGGGTAGGCGGTTTCGGTGCTTACCCACGAGTTCGGTCGGGGGAGACCGCGCCGCCCGGCACCCACCCCTGGCGGCGCAGCACGGCCGACACGTCCGGTGCCTCGTAGTGCTCGCCCTTGAGGACCTTGCCGTCCTCGCGGCGGGCCACCTGGCCGTCGGGGCCCAGCTTGGTCATGTTGGAGCGGTGGATCTCGGCGATCACCGCGTCGAGGTCGATCCCGTGGACGAGGGCCGTGCCGTACGCCACGTAGACGACGTCGGCCAGCTCGTGGGCGAGGCTGTCGAGCGGGCCCGCGACCGAGACCTCGGCCACCTCGGCGGCCTCCTCCGCGAGCAGCTCGCCCCGGTGCGCGGCGAGCTCCGGGGACACCTGCGTCGGCGTGCTGCGGGCCTCCAGCCCGAAGGCGAGGTGGAACTCACGGACCAGATCGGCGGGCGAGAAACTCATGCGCCCGACTGTACCGACCATCACTGACAGCCCCACCCGATCACGGACCCGCTGGCCAGCACCGCACCCGTCCTGGCAGGATCGCGCCCATGTCCAAGGTGTTCCCCCGTATCGGCAGGCGCCGGGCCCTCCAGGGCGCGGCCGCCGGTCTCGTGGCCCTCGGGCTGCTGCTGTGGTGGCTGCTGCCCCTCGGTGAGAAGCCGCCGGGCGGGACGATCACGATCAGCACCGGGACACCGAGCGGCGTCTACCAGGAGTACGGCAAGCTGCTGCGCGCCGAGCTGGACAAGGACATGCCGAACCTGACGGTGCGGCTGCAGACCAGCGACGGGTCCCAGGAGAACGTCGCACGCGTGGCGACCGGCAAGGCCGACTTCACGATCGCCGCGGCCGACGCGGTGGAGACGTACGAACTGAACGGCGGCGAAGGCGCTGCCCGCCTGCGCGGGGTCGCCCGCCTCTACGACGACTACGTACAGCTCGTCGTCGCGCGCGACTCGGGCATCGACTCCGTCGCGGACCTGAAGGGCAAGCGGGTGGCCATAGGGCCGCCGGAGTCCGGCGTGCGGCTCATCGCCGACCAGGTGCTCGGGGCGGCCGGCATCGACGCGCGCAAGGACATCGCACCGGAGCCCGACGGCATCGGCACCGCGCCCGGCCGGCTGAAGTCGGGGCAGATCGACGCGTTCTTCTGGTCGGGCGGCCTGCCGACGGACGGCCTGCGGAAGCTCGCCGACGGCTTCTCCATCCGGTTCGTCCCGATCGAACCCGACCTCGTGACAAAGCTGCACGGCGAGGGCGACGCCACCCGCTACTACCGCGCCACCAACATGCCGGAGTCGGCGTACCCGACCGTGCAGAACGGGTCGGTCGTGCCCACGATGGCGGTGTCCAACCTGCTGATCACACGTACGGACATGGACCCCCGGCTCACCGAGTGGGTGACGCGCACCGTGATCAAGAGCCGGGACGGAATCGGCGCGCATGTCCACTCGGCGCAACTGGTCGACCTGCGCACAGCGATCTACACCGACCCGCTCCAGCTCCACGAGGGCGCACAGCGCTACTACCAGTCGGTCAAGCCGTAGACCGGCGGCCCATCGAAGCCACAGACCGCCGGCCCGTCGAAGCTGTAGACCGTCGGCCCGCCGACGCCACAGACCGCCGACCCGCCAAAGCTCGCCCCGCCGAGCCGTCAAGCCCTCAGGCACTCAAGTCCTCAAGCCGCAGGCCCCGACCTCGGCACCGTCACCGTCACTCGCAGCCCGTGCGGCTCGTGGTGGTCGTAGGAGATCGAGCCGCCGCCAGCCTCGAGCAGCGCCCGGGAGATGGACAGCCCGAGGCCGGAACCCTTGACGTTCTGGTGGCGGCCGCTGCGCCAGAAGCGGTCGCCGACGCGACCCAGCTCCTCGTCGGTGAGGCCGGGGCCGTCGTCGGTGACGACGACGGTCGACGTCTCGCCGTTGGAGGCGACGGTCACCTCGACGCTCTCGCCCTCGGGCGTGAACTTCACCGCGTTGTCGATCACCGCGTCCAACGCGCTGGACAGGGTGATCGGGTCGGCCCAGGCCGTGGTGGGCGGGCAGTCGCCCACCAGTCGTACGCCCTTGGCCTCGGCGGTCGGTGTCCAGGCCGCGACGCGCTCGGCGGTCAGCCCGCCGATGTCGGTGAGCGTCAGGTCCGCCTCGACGTGCTCGGCGAGCGCCAGGTCGAGCAGGTCGTCCAGGACCTGCGCGAGGCGTTTGCCCTCGGTGCGGACCGAGGCGATCTCCTCATTGCCCTCGGGAAGTTCGAGGGCGAGCAGCTCGATGCGCAGCAGCAGCGCCGCGAGCGGGTTGCGCAGTTGGTGCGAGGCATCGGCGACGAAGGCGCGCTGCTGCTCCAGCACGTCCTCGACGTTGTCCGCCATCTCGTTGAACGATCGGGCCAGCCGCCTGAGTTCCGGCGGCCCGCCGGCCACCGCGACCCGGGACTTCAGACGTCCGGTGGCGATGTCGTGGGTGGTGGCGTCCAGGATCCGTACCGGCCTGAGGACCCAGCCGGTCAGCCGGAGGGCGGCACCGACGGCCAGCAGCATCGCGGCGATCTCGCCCACGCCTATGACCAGCCAGCCGTGCAGGGTCCGCGAACGCATCGCCCCGGTGGGCGAGTCGGTGACCACGACCGCGACGACGTCGCCGTCCCGGATGACCGGCGACGCCACGACGAGGTGCCGGCGCTGCCAGGGCCAGACCTGCTGCGGGTCATGGCTGCGTCGGCTGAGCAGCGCCTCACCGAAGGCCTCCCGTACCTCCCCCGCCTGGGGGAGGAACCAGTCGGCGGGTGCCTGGGCCATGGGGGTATCGGTGCGGTAGAAGACGCCGGCACGAATGCCGTAGACCTCGTAGTAGCTGGCGAGTTCGTTCTTGAGCGTCTCCTTGCGCTCGTCCCGGGACGTGGGACGGGAGCCGCCGGGCACTTCGGTGACGTACTGGGCGAGAGCCGCGAAGCGTGCCGTGTCGTCGATGCGGTCGACGACGACCTTCTGCTGCTGGGCCGCGGCCACGCTGATGGCGAGCGGGATGCCGAGCGCGAGCAGCACGGCCGCCATCAGGATGATGAGCAGCGGCAGCAGACGTGTGCGCAAGCCGTCCCCGCTAGGCGGCCGGGGCGACGAGCCGGTAGCCCACGCCGCGTACGGTCTCGATCAGGGCCGGCATGCGCAGCTTGGCGCGCAGGGACGCCACGTGCACCTCCAGGGTGCGGCCCGTGCCCTCCCAACTGGTGCGCCAGACCTCGCTGATGATCTGCTCGCGGCGGAAGACCACACCGGGACGCTGGGCGAGCAGCGCGAGGAGATCGAACTCCTTGCGGGTCAGTTGGACGATCGAACCGTCGACGGTGACCTGGCGGGTGGGCAGCTCGATGTGCACGGGCCCCAGACGCAGCGCCGTGTCGGCGCCGCCGGAGGCGTCCTCGTGGACGGTACGCCGGCTGACTGCGTGGATCCGGGCGAGCAGCTCCCCCGTGTCGTAGGGCTTCACCACGTAGTCGTCGGCTCCGAGGTTGAGGCCGTGGATGCGCGAGCGCACGTCGGAGCGGGCGGTGACCATGATCACCGGCGTGCTGGTGCGCTTGCGGATCTTGCCGCACACCTCGTAGCCGTCCTGGTCGGGCAGCCCCAGGTCCAGCAGGACGACCCCGAAACCGGGGCCCTCGGGGACGAGCGCCTGGAGGGCCTCCTCGCCGCTGCGGGCGTGCGTGACGTCGAAACCGTGCCGTGCCAGGACCGCGGACAGCGCGGCGGCGACATGGTTGTCGTCCTCGACGAGAAGCAGTCTCATCCCGGCTCCCTCCGGTTCATCGGGCGTACGGTATCGGTACGTGCGAGGCCGATAGATGTCGACAGGTACCGCCTGCGCACATGCGCGTGCATCATGGCAGTCACGCTGATGGACGCCGACGGCGTCAAGTGGGTTCCGGTTGCGCGCGCCTTCCGTTATCCGGCCGATACGCGCCCAGGTCACATCTGCTACGACACGTGTCCGATTGCTATCGGATCGTGATGCTCAGATTCCCCTCAGATGTGATGACGTTGGTCGTGCGACGTCACTACTGTCCTCCGAAACCGAGGAGGACGGAGCCTGAAAGCGATGACCGAAGTATCGGTGGCCAAGGAAGACGTGGCCGCGACCGGAGAACTGGTCGTCCTGAAGAGCGTCAACAAGCACTTCGGCGCGTTGCACGTGCTCCAGGACATCGATCTGACGATCACCCGCGGCGAGGTCGTCGTGGTCATCGGACCCTCCGGGTCCGGGAAGTCCACCCTGTGCCGAACCATCAACCGCCTGGAGACCATCGACTCGGGCACGATCACGATCGACGGCAAGCCGCTGCCCCAGGAGGGCAAGGAGCTGGCCCGGCTGCGGGCCGACGTCGGGATGGTCTTCCAGTCCTTCAATCTCTTCGCGCACAAGACCGTGCTCGAGAACGTGATGCTGGGCCAGATCAAGGTCCGCAAGGCGGACAAGAAGCAGGCCGAGGAGAAGGCCCGGGCGCTGCTCGACCGGGTCGGCGTGGGCACCCAGGCCGACAAGTACCCCGCACAGCTCTCCGGCGGCCAGCAGCAGCGCGTCGCCATCGCGCGGGCGCTGGCGATGGACCCCAAGGTCATGCTCTTCGACGAGCCGACGTCGGCCCTCGACCCGGAGATGATCAACGAGGTGCTGGAGGTCATGCAGCAGCTCGCCCGCGACGGCATGACCATGATCGTCGTCACCCATGAGATGGGCTTCGCACGATCGGCTGCAAATCGCGTGGTCTTCATGGCGGACGGTCGCATAGTCGAACAGGCTGCGCCCGACCAGTTCTTCAGCAACCCGCGCAGCGACCGGGCCAAGGACTTCCTGTCGAAGATCCTGCATCACTGACCCTGCCCCTCACGCACTGACGATCTGCGTCACCCGCCCCGACGGCCCGTGTTTCCTCATCACCAAAGGATGTTCACCATGAAGCTCCGCAAGGTCACCGCCGCCTCGGCCGCCGTGCTCGCCCTGGCGCTGAGCGCCACCGCCTGCGGCGGCGGCGACAAGGACAGCGACAACAACGGCTCCGGCGGCGGCGGCAAGATCAAGATCGGTATCAAGTTCGACCAGCCGGGTCTTGGCCTGAAGCAGCCCGACGGCTCCTTCGCCGGCTTCGACGTGGACGTGGCGACCTACGTGGCCAAGCAGCTGGGCTACGCGCCCGACAAGATCGAGTGGGTCGAGACCAAGAGCGCCGACCGTGAGAACGCGCTCGCCCGCGGCGACGTGAAGTTCATCGCGGCCACCTACTCCATCAACGACGAGCGCAAGCAGAAGGTCGACTTCGCCGGCCCGTACCTGCTGGCCCACCAGGACCTGCTGGTCAAGGCGGACTCCACCATCTCCAAGGGCACGGACCTCAACGGCAAGAACCTGTGTTCCGTGACCGGCTCGACCTCGGCGCAGAACGTCCAGAAGTCCATCGCCCCGAAGGCCAACCTGCGTGAGAACAGCGGCTACTCGGAGTGCATCGCCGCCCTGCAGAGCGGCGCCGTGGACGCCGTGACCACCGACGACTCGATCCTCGCGGGCTTCGCCGCGCAGGACAAGTACAAGGGCCAGTTCAAGCTCACGGGTCTGAAGCTCAGCAACGAGAACTACGGCATCGGCGTCAAGAAGGGCGACACCGCGACCGTCAACAAGATCAACGACGCCCTGAAGAAGATGGTCAGCGACGGCTCCTGGCAGAAGGCGGTCGACGCGAACTTCGGCCCGGCCAACTACAAGAACGAGCCGGCCCCGACGATCGGCAACATCGTCAAGTAACGCAAGGCTCCGGCCGAGCAACGCAGGGTTCTCCGGGCGCGCCGCCGCCCGCCGCCTGACCGGCGGCGGCGCGCCACACCCTCCACGTACGCCACACACCCGGAAGCGCGGGAGATCGTGTTCGACTTTCTTGAAGGTTACGACGTCCTCGGGGCGTTCTGGATGACGGTGAAACTCACCGCTCTCTCCGCCGTCGGCTCCCTGGTCTGGGGCACCCTGCTGGCCGCGATGCGGGTCAGCCCGGTCCCGCTGATGCGCGGGTTCGGGGCCGCCTACGTGAACATCGTGCGGAACATCCCCCTGACGGTCATCATCGTCTTCTCCTCGCTCGGTCTGGCCGACATCTTCGGCATGACCATGGGCGCGTCCGACGACTTCAAGCTCCAGGGCTTCCGGCTGGCGGTGCTCGGCCTCGTCGCCTACACCGCGGCCTTCGTCTGCGAGGCGATCCGCTCCGGCATCAACACCGTGCCCGTCGGACAGGCGGAGGCGGCCCGCGCCATCGGGCTGAGCTTCAGCCAGTCCCTGCGGCTGATCGTGCTGCCGCAGGCCTTCCGTTCGGTGATCGCGCCCCTGGCGAACGTCCTGATCGCCCTGACCAAGAACACCACCGTGGCGGCCGCGATCGGCGTGGCCGAAGCCGCCAGCCTGATGAAGACGATGATCGAGAACGAGGCCCAGACGCTCGCCATCGGCGCGGTCTTCGCCCTCGGGTTCGTGGTACTGACCCTGCCCACCGGCCTCCTCCTCGGCTGGGTCGGCAAGCGACTGGCGGTGAAGCGATGACCTCCGTTCTCTACGACGCCCCCGGCCCACGGGCCAAGCGGCGCAACGTCGTCCTCTCCATAGTCTTCTTCGCTCTGCTGGTCCTGCTCCTGTGGTGGGCCTGGCAGACGATGGACGACAAGAACCAGCTGAAGTCGGCTTTGTGGAAGCCCTTCACCACCTCCCAGGCCTGGACCACGTACCTGCTGCCCGGCCTCGGCAACACCCTCAAGGCCGCCGCGCTCTCCATGGTCATCGCCCTTCCGCTGGGCGCGGTCTTCGGCATCGCCCGTATGTCCGACCACCGCTGGATCCGCGTTCCGGCCGGTGCCGTGGTCGAGTTCTTCCGGGCGATCCCGGTGCTGCTGCTGATGCTGTTCGCCAACGAGTTCTACGTCCGCTCCACGGACATCGGCAGCGAGGAGCGGCCCCTCTACGCGGTCATCACAGGCCTGGTGCTGTACAACGCCTCGGTCCTCGCCGAGGTCGTCCGGGCCGGCATCCTCGCCCTGCCCAAGGGGCAGACGGAGGCCGCGTACGCGATCGGTCTGCGCAAGAGCCAGACGATGACCAGCATCCTGCTGCCGCAGGCCGTCACCGTCATGCTGCCGGCCATCGTCAGCCAGCTCGTGGTGATCGTGAAGGACACCGCGCTGGGCGGCGTGATGCTCCAGTTCCCCGAACTGCTCAGCGAGCGCAGCACGCTCGCGGCCAACTACGCCAACGTCGTCCCCAGCTTCATCGTGGTGGCGATCATCTTCATCGTGGTGAACTTCGCCCTCACCTCCTTCGCCTCCTGGCTGGAAGGCAGGCTGCGCCGCAGCAAGCGTGGCACGGGCACGGTCCTCGGCGCCGAGGACGTCGAGGAGCTCAACGCCGCCGAGGTCGGGGGCACCTTGGGCACCGGTGTCGGCGGCACCGTCTGACACACGCTCAAGTGACATGACCGGTATGGAGGCAGTGGCATGATCGCCACTGCCTCCGTCACTTGACGCAAGCACCGGCAATGGGTTGCATACGTTCTGTGATCGTGCACCCTGCTCCAACCTTCTGTTCACATACGTCACTGAGGACGCCGCCGCAGGCAGGGGGCGCCGCGCCGTGGACCCGGTGATCATCGTCGGAGCGGGGCCCGTGGGGCTCACGCTCGCCCTGGCGCTGGCCCGCCAGGAGGTCCCGTCGGTCGTCCTCGACGAGGGCCCGGGCAAGGACGAACCCCGCCTCGCGCGCAGTGTCGTACTGCGCGAGGACACCGCCGCGCTCGTGGAACGGCTGACCGGGGTGCCGCTCGCCGAGGTCGGCGTCCGCTGGGCCGGATGGCGGTCGTTGCGGCGCAAGCAGGTGATGAGCGAGATCACGTTCGGCGACACCGAGCCCGCCCCGCTGCACATCGCCCAGCACGTGCTGACCGGTGCCCTGCGCGCGGCGCTCGCCGGCGAGCGGCTCGTCAAGATCGCCGTGGACAGCCGCCTCGACACCGTCGAACAGGAGCCCTCGGGCGTCACGGCCCACACCCGCGGTGCCAAGGGCACGTGGTGGCGCGGCAGTTACCTGGTCGGCTGCGACGGCCCCCGCTCCACGGTGCGCAAGCTCCAGGACATCCGCTTCCCCGGCCGTACGGCGGTGGAGCGACACGCCGTGGCCGCGCTGCGCACGGAACTTCCGCGGGCCGACGAGGCGTTGCTCCATCGGATGCCGCCGTGGCGGACCTCCGGGCCCTCCGCCGGGGAAGTCACCGGACGTCCACTGCCGGACGGGGTCTGGCGGCTGGACTGGCTGCTGCCGCCCGGCAAGGACCTGGTCACGCCCGAACTACTGGTGGCCCGCGTCCGGGAGACGCTCGCAGGCTGGACGGGCGGCTCCACACCGCCGTACGAACTGCTGGACACCGGCGTCCACACCGTCCACCACCGGCTGGCCCGCCGCTGGCGAGCGGGCCGGGTCTTCCTCGCGGGGGACGCGGCGCACCTGCTCGGCGCACTCGGCACGCAGGGGCTGGACGAGGGCCTGAGCGACGCCGACAACCTCGCCTGGAAGCTGGCCCTGGCCTGGCACCACGGGCCGCACGAGGCGCTGCTCGACAGCTACCAGGCGGAGCGGCGCGCCGTCGTCGCCGCCCGGCTGCGCGCCGCCGACCAGGTGCTGCCACTGCTGCGCGGCGGCGGAGGCCTGCGTGCCTACGTCCCGGGCGCCGCCCGGGGCCACGACGCATTGCTCACGGACGGTCACCTGGGGCGTGGCCCACTGGGCGAGCCGGGGGCGTACGCCGACTCACCGCTCGCGCCCCCGCCCCTCGACGCGGAGGTCCCCGTGGACACCCCGCCCGGCGCGCAGGTCGCGGACGTGCGGGTGACCGCGGAGGACGGCTCGTTCGTACGGTTGCGGGACCGGCTCGGCCGCGGCGCGCTGCTGGTCGTCCTGATCGCGCCGGGAACGGGCGTGTGGGAGCGCAAGCACTGGGTGACCGCCGGGATCATGCCCCGGCTCGCCGCCGCGGTGACCGCGCTGCCGCACCCCGCCGAGCTGCTGGTGGCCGAGAGCTACCCGGGCGCGGCCGCCCACACCGTGCTCCTCGTCCGCCCCGACGGCCATCTGGTCACCGCCCTGAACGGGGTACGCCCGGCCGATCTGTACGCGGCGGCCGAGGCGACGCTGGGCGGCCCGGCCCGCACGGAGGCCACGGCCGGTTCCGTTTCGACGTGACCGCGACTCACCGTCACACTGGGGTCCACATAGTGACGGTGAGTTGACCGCCCTGCACCGGCATGGTGTACTCCGGATCGTGACCGATACCTGCGTGCGCCTTTGGCGGAGGGTCCACATGGACCTCGTCCGCTATGCGGGCTGCGTGTGTCGCGGGTCCTGCTGAATTCGCCTCCCTTCCACTGGCGCGCGCCGCCCATGTGCTGCTGCCGCGCGCTCTCGCGAACGCTCATCAGGACGGTTCACGTGTCTGTCGCTCCCTCCGCCCCCACTCCTGTCCAGGTCCCCACGCAGGCGGACCTTCTCGGCTTCGTACGGCGCACCGCCGCCGACACCGCACTGATCGCCTCGCTCCCGCTCGACCCCGAGGGCCGTACCTGGGTGCGCCTGGAGGGTCCCGGCGGCAGCGAGGCCTGGCTGATCGGCTGGCCCCCCGGCACGGGCACCGGCTGGCACGACCACGCAGACTCGGTCGGCGCCTTCCTCACCGCGCAGGGCGAGCTCAAGGAGAACTCGCTCGCCGCGCGGCTGCCCACCGACGGCTGGAAGACCCTGGAACTCACCGACGGTGTGGACCGGGAACGCCGGCTTCCGGCCGGGCGGGGGCGCTCCTTCGGTCGCCACCACGTCCACGAGGTCCTCAACGAGTCCACCGAGGAGCACGCGATCTCCGTACACGCCTACTACCCCCCGCTGCCGCAGATCCGCCGCTACAGCCGTACGGGGCCCGTGCTGCGCCTGGAGCAGGTCGAGCGTCCGGAGGACTGGCAGTGAGCGACGCGGGCGAGCGACCCACCGGGATCGACGAGCTGCTGGAACGGGTGCGCCAGGGCTACGAGCGGATCGAGGCGCGGGCGGCGTACGACCTCGCCCAGGCGGGCGAGGCACTGCTGGTGGACATCCGGTACGCGGCACTGCGCGACCGAGACGGCCTCATTCCCGGGGCGCTCGTCGTCGAACGCAACGAACTGGAGTGGCGCCTCGACCCCCAGGGCAGCCACCGCGCCCCCGAGGCCACGGGCCACGACCTGCGCATCGTCGTGATCTGCAACGAAGGCTACGCCTCCAGCCTCGCCACCGCCTCGCTGCACCAGCTGGGCCTGCACCGCGCCACCGACCTGATCGGCGGCTTCCAGGCCTGGAAGGCGGCGGGACTGCCGGTGACGGCATAGGCGGGACTGCGCCGTAGGCGGGACTGCGTCACTCCCGGGCCCGTGGTCGTCCAGGACTGCGCGGCTCCCGGGCCCAAGAGCGACCAAGCTGCGCCGCTCCCGGCTCAGAGGCCGTCCGGCCGGCAGTAGAGCGGGGCCGTGTCCGCGTTGTCCTTGGTGACGAGGCGGAGGCGGGCCTGGGCGATCCTGTCGACCCGCTTCTCCTTGCGCAGCAGGGCGACGGCGTTGGTGACCGCCAGCGCGCCGGTGTCCGCGGCCGAGTTGGAGACAGTGGCGGAGAAGCGGCCGTCCTTGAGGGCGGCCAGAGCCTCGTCGGTGCCGTTGACCGTCACGATCTTCACGTCCGTGCCGCCGGCCGCGTCGAAGGCCTTGCGCACCGCGAAGGCCATCTCCTCGTTCGCGACGAAGGCGTAGTCCAGGTCGGGGTGGGCTTTGATCATCCTCTTGGCGACGTCCCGCGCCTTGTCCGGGTCGTACATGCCGGGCTCGTCGGCGACCACCTTCGCGTTTGCCGGCAGGGCGCCCTTGAAGCCTCCCACCAGCAGGTCGGAGGCGGCGCCGGGGGCACCCGCGACGATGCCGACGCGGACGTCCTTCCCGCCCGCGTCCTCACCGATCCAGCCGGCGTCGAGGCTGCCGACCTTCTTCAGGTCGACCACGACGGCACCGAGGAGGTCGGACGTGTCGTCGGGGGCGACCGAGGTCAGGAAGATCGGAATGCCCGAGGCCTTCGCCTTGGCGATGTCGTCCTTGAGGGCGTCGACGTCGACGGTCTGCACGATCAGCGCGTCGACCTTCTTCGCGATCATGTCGTTGATGTGGGCCAGCTCGGTCGCGGCGTCCTGACCGGAGTTGGCCGTGTAGAGCTTGGCGCGGTAGGTCTTGGTCTCCTCCTCGACGGAATCCTGCAGACAGGTGTGGAACTGCGTGGTGCCTCCGTTGACGAATCCGAACGTGATGGTGCCGGTGACCGCGTCCGAGGACACGTCCTGGTTCAGGCCACATCCGCTGAGCAGCAGGCTGGTACCGAGGGCCGAGGCGACCAGCGTTCTTCGGTGGCGAGCGGGCACGGGCATGCAGGGGCCGCCTTTCGGGGACGTACGAGGGAGCGGGATTCCGCGACTTTCCGGACGTACGGCGGCAAGGGTTCGCCGGTCCGCGCGACGGCAGCAGACGGTACAGCCGGGCGGAGGAACGGCACCCTTTCGGGAACGCAAGGTAAAGCTGCGCGCCACAGGGCTCTCATGTGGCGCGGCAGCCTCTAGCGTCGGACGACTCGGCACGACCGTGACGGAAGGTGTCTTCGGAGTCACTCCTTGGCCGTCGCCACGGTCACCGCGCGGATCCTGAGGGCCGCGCGGCCCGGCAGCGCGGTGGCCACGAGGGCGAGCAGTCCGGCCACGGCGACCACCGAGACGTACAGCAGTGGTGTGACGGTTGGTGCCGCGCTGCCCGTCATGCCGACGCTGAACGCGGTCAGGACGGAGAGGACGATGGCGCTGCCGAGGGCCGTGGCGAGGAGCAGGACGGAGAGGGCTTCGGAGCGCAGCATGCCCAGCACCTGGCGGCGGGTCGCCCCGGCGAGGCGCAACAGCGCGAACTCCCGGACGCGTTCGGTGACCGACATGGCCAGCGTGTTGACCACGGCGATGGCCGTGAAGGCCAGCACGAGTCCCATGGCGAGGTAGTTCACCTCGGCGTTCGCCTGCTGACGCTTGGCCTGGAGCGAGTCGGCGGCGGCCGGGGAAAGAACCCGAAGGCCGGGGAACTCACGGAGCGTAGTCGCGAGTTGTGTCTGTGTGCGGTGTGTGCTCACGAGGACGGAGGAGGCGAGCGGGTTGTCGACGTGACGTGCGACCAGGTCGTGCGCGAAGGTGAGGTCCCCGAAGCCGAGGCCCTTAGCGTAGACGGCGGCGACGGTGAGCGTGGCGGGCGTGCCGTCGCCGAGCGTGAGCTTCAGCGTGCTGCCGGGCGTCAGGTGGAGCTGGTCCGCGGCCAGTTCGCTGACGGCAACGGCCTGCTCGGTGAGCCGGTCGAGGGAGCCGGCGGTGACGTCCGGGTCCCAGGTGCGGGCGAGGCCGACGGGGGTCACGCCCTGCGCGGCGTACTTGTCCAGGCCGACCCGGACGGTGGTACGGACGACTTCGGTGACGATGTCGTGCCGTGTACGAAGCGTGCGCGCGGCCGCGGCCGGGACGCCCGGCCCCTGGGAGGCGACGACCCAGTCGGCGCGGATGCCCTCGCGGGCCTGCGCACGGGCCGCGTCCCCGAGCGTCGGCTGGACGAACAGGACGGTGCAGGTCATGCCGATCAGCAGGGTGAGGGGGGTGACGACGGAGGCCATACGGGCGGCGTTGCCGCGGAGGTTCGCGGTGGCGAGCCTGCCCCCGGGACCGGTGAGGCGCAGCGGGCCTGCGAGCAGCAGCGCGGCCGCCCTGACCAGAAACGGGCCGAGCAGCGCGACGGAGGTGGACAGGACGACGACAGCGAGGAATGTCACGGGAGTCGAGGCGGGCTCGGTGCGCAGTCCGCTGAGCACGCCGACGAGAACGGCACCGCCGGCGAGCAGGAACAGACCGGTCAGGAGACGTCCCCAGGCGGGGCGGTGGCGCTCGGTCCGGGCCTCGGCGAGCGCTTCGGCCGGGCGGATCCGGGCGATCCGGCGGGAGGCGACCCGTGCGGCGGCCCAGGCACCGAGCACGGTCGCGGCCAGGGCGGCGAAGAGCGGGAAGACGCTGACGGTGTGCTGCAGCGTGGCGGGCACGGCACCCATGGCGACGAACCTGCCGTGCAGCCAGCCGCCCAGGGGGAGCCCCGCGAGTCCGCCCACCGTGCCGGCGACCGCTCCGACGATCAGCGCCTCCCGGCCGAGCAGCTTGCGGATCTGCCCGGAGGTGGCGGCGATGGCACGGAGCAGGGCCAGTTCGCGGTGGCGCTGCTGAACGGAGAGCACAAAGGTCCCGACGACCACGAGGACCGCCACGAGCAGCGAGGTGCCGCCCATCGCACCGCCCATGCTGACCAGCCGAGTGCGGGCAGCGGCCGCGTCCAGGAACTCGACAGGTCCGCGGTCGTCGCCGACGGTGACCTGAGGGGTGGTGCCGGACGCCGGCGGGGGCGCGGCGTCGTACAGCGCCTGGGCCAGCGTCTCGCGCAGCCCGTCCGGGTCCGTGCCCTCGGCCGGGAACACACCGAACGCGGTGACCTGCCCGACGTGCGCGGCAAGGCGGCGGCTCTCTGCGGCCGAGAAGAAGAGGGAGGTCTGATGGCGTACGTCCGTGACGGGGGCGGCGATTCCGGTGATCCGGTAGCTGCGCGGGGCCCGCGTCGACTGCACGGTGAGGCTGTCGCCGGGCTTCAAGCGGGCGCGCTCGGCAAGGTAGTCGTCGACGACGAGGTCGGTGGCGGCCCTGGGCGCGGTTCCGGCGGTGAGCCGGTACGGGGTCAGGGCGGCGGAGTCCCAGGAGTGGCCGTAGGCGGTACGGCCACCGGTGCCGGACCGGGTCAACGGCTGGGCTGGAAAGGTGAGTTCGGGGACGACACGGGCGACGCCCGGGGTGTCCGCGATGGCGCGCTCCAGACTCGCCGGGAGCCAGGCGCGTTCTGCGATGGGCTTGGCCTTGTGTTTGACCTTGGTCTTGCCCTTCTTGTGCTTGACCGTGGTCTGGTGGACGTTCTGGTCGGCCGAGACCACGACGGGGGCCGCGTCGTAGCGCTCGGTACGGATCGTGCCGCGCAGGCCCGTTTCGAGGAGCGTGCCACAGGCGGCGATGAGGGCGGCCGCGCAGGCCAACGCCAGGAACGCGCCGAGGAAGCCGGCCCTGCGGGCGCGGATGGTCTTGAAGGCGTAGCGCAGCATCATGAGGGATCGGTCTCTCTTCTGTTGTGGGGCGGGATGTCGTCCGTGCTGTGCGGCCGGTCGTCGGCCTCAGGGCGGCTGTCCGGGGCGGGGAAGCCGAGGAGACGGGTGAGCACGGTGCGGGCGCCGGGCGGGGTTTCGGCGTCGGGGCGCCGGTAGCGGTTGAGGAGGGCGATGTACTCCTCGAAGAACACGCGCAGTTCGGGCAGCGTCAGCCGGATGGTGCCGCGCGAGTAGGGGAACGCGTCCGCCCATGGGTCGCTGTTGTCCGCTTCCCGCTGGAGCCGCTCGAAGAGTTCCAGGTCGGCGGCGTACGCGTGGTGGTTGAGCTCGTCCATGACGTGCCGCATCTGCGCGCTCCGGCGGCTGCGCGGCGGGAAACGACGGTCGCCCGGCACGGCCCGCCACCAGCGCCTGCGGCCGTGACCGGTCGTCTCACACGTCTCCTCCACGAAGCCGTAGCGGGCGAGTTCGCGCAGGTGGTAACTGGTGGATCCGGTGTTCAGGCCCAGGGCGCGGGCGAGCGTGGCGGAGGTCGCGGGGCCGTGCAGCGTGAGGTGCTGGAGCATCCGCTGACGACGCGGATGCGCCAGCGCCTTCAGCGCGGCCAGGTCGGAGAGCTCGACGCGGTTGGGATACGACGGCATGCGTACACAGTCGTCTGTGCACAGATGTCTGTGCACTGCGGTGATCCGGCGTCTTCGGTGGGGGGTTAGCCCCCCACCGCACGGCTGGGAAACCGGTATTCGCCGGTATCTGTGCGCCGGTACGCGGCGCTGTTCGCCGCTCTGGGCGAGGCGGTCCGGCTGCTGCTGGACACAGGGGGCCGACCGGTGTGGTCGGAAACGGACGACGGGGTCGACTGCCTGCAACTGGCCTGGTTCGGCGCGTCGGTCTCGCGCATCGGCGGCGCCGTCGGCTTCGGTCTCGAGGACCAGGAAGCCATACGTAACGCGGCCCATGGACAACGGCAGCGGGCGGCTGCAGCGCATGGACGCGGATGAGGACGACACCGGTGAGCGCCGGGACCCCGATGACGACGGAAGCGCTCGGTACTACGACGGCCGTGATCGTGGCAGCGGCAGTGGCGGCGCGGGTGGAGAAGCGCGTGCTGGATGAGGGCCGAGAGCCCGGAAGCGGCTAGCCCTCGTACCCCCCGTCAGTGAGGAACTCCGTCTCCTCGCCCTCCTCCTCCAGTGCCTGCCGGACCACCCGCAGGGCCATGCCCTCGGAGTAGCCCTTGCGGGCGAGCATGCCGGCAAGGCGGCGGAGCCGTTTGTCGCGGTCGAGACCGCGGGTGGCGCGCAGCTTGCGGGCGACGAGCTCGCGCGCGGTCGCCTCTTCCTGCTCCGAGTCGAGCTGGGCGACGGCCTCGTCGATCAGCGTGGAGTCGACGCCCTTGGTCCGCAGCTCCCGGGCGAGCGCACGCCGGGCCAGCCCCCGACCGTGGTGCCGGGACTCCACCCAGGCGCCCGCGAACGCCCCGTCGTCGATCAGTCCGACCTCCTCGAACCGCGACAGCACCTCCTCGGCGACCTCGTCCGGGATCTCCCGCTTGCGCAGGGCGTCGGCGAGCTGTTTCCGCGTGCGCGGGGTGCCGGTGAGCAGGCGCAGACAGATCGCCCGCGCCCGCTCAGCCGGGTCCCCCGAGGACTCCCCCGGCTCGGCCCTCGACGAGGAGGAGGGACCTCCGTCCTGTGGGTCGCCGGGCGGCTCGCCGAAACCGCGCCGCCGGCGACGACCGCGCCCGCCACGCCCTGATGAGCCGCCCTCGCCCCGCGGCAGCTCCTCCCCGTACGCGCCGTGGTCCGCCCCTTCGGGGCCGCCGTGACCTTCCCTCCCCCGCTCCCGCGGAGCATCGAGGTGGTCGTACTCGGCCCAGTCGGTTCGTCGTGTCACGGGTCAGCTCTTGGCGGCCGCGGCCTTGGTCTTCGCGGCCTTGGCAGCGGCGGGGGCGGGCACCGCCTTCGCGGCGTCGTCCGTGGCCGTGGTCGTGGAGACCGCCGCGTCCGCGCCCGGCTCCGTGGTGGGCTCCTCCGGCCGCACGCCGACGCCCAGCTTCTCCTTGATCTTCTTCTCGATCTCGTTGGCGAGGTCGGGGTTGTCCTTCAGGAAGTTACGGGCGTTCTCCTTGCCCTGCCCGAGCTGGTCGCCCTCGTACGTGTACCAGGCACCGGCCTTGCGGACGAAGCCGTGCTCCACACCCATGTCGATCAGGCCGCCTTCGCGGCTGATGCCCTGGCCGTAGAGGATGTCGAACTCGGCCTGCTTGAAGGGCGGCGCGACCTTGTTCTTGACGACCTTGACGCGGGTGCGGTTGCCGACCGCGTCCGTGCCGTCCTTCAGGGTCTCGATGCGGCGGATGTCGAGTCGCACCGAGGCGTAGAACTTCAGCGCCCGGCCACCGGTCGTGGTCTCCGGGGAGCCGAACATCACGCCGATCTTCTCGCGGAGCTGGTTGATGAAGATCGCGGTGGTCTTCGACTGGTTGAGCGCGCTGGTGATCTTCCGCAGGGCCTGGCTCATCAGTCGGGCCTGCAGACCCACGTGGCTGTCGCCCATCTCGCCCTCGATCTCCGCGCGCGGGACGAGCGCGGCGACGGAGTCGATGACGATGAGGTCGAGCGCGCCGGAGCGGACCAGCATGTCCACGATCTCCAGCGCCTGCTCGCCGTTGTCCGGCTGGGAGAGGATCAGGTTGTCGATGTCGACGCCGAGCTTCTTCGCGTACTCGGGGTCGAGGGCGTGCTCCGCGTCGACGAAGGCGACCTGGCCGCCGGCCTTCTGCGCGTTCGCCACCGCGTGCAGGGTCAGGGTCGTCTTACCGGAGGACTCCGGGCCGTACACCTCCACCACGCGGCCGCGCGGCAGGCCGCCGACCCCGAGGGCGACGTCGAGTGCGGTCGACCCGGTGGGGATGACCTCGATGGGCTCGTTCGGCCGCTCGCCCAGGCGCATCACCGCGCCCTTGCCGAATTGCCGTTCAATCTGTGCGAGCGCGGCGTCGAGCGCCTTCTCGCGGTCGGTTCCTGCCATGGGTTCCACCCGGTTTGCTTGAGTCGATCGCTTCACGTCAAAGACGCTAACGCCTGCCACTGACAATGCGCCCCGACGCTGGTCCGGCCTGTGGATAACTCAGGCACTCATCCCACCAAACCGGGCCGAAATGCCTTCCGAGAGCCTCGCCGAAGCCTCCATGAGAATGGATGTTCGATTTTCGTGTCAAGCGCACCACGCGCCACCTCCGAGCCTACGTTCGCAATCCGGCAAGGGGCCGGACGCGGCGCCACGCTCCCTGGAGCCCCCGCCGGCTACTCCTCCCGACGTACGCCGACTGCCTTCGTCCGGACGACGACGGCATGCGGCATCCCCGCGAGGCTCGGACCATGAACAGCAACAGGACCGTTCGGGACAGGACCTTTCGGGACAGCCGCCGCAGGAGGAGCACACTCCCCGGCGCCGTCCCCCGCCCCTCGAGCCCGGTCGCGGACCGCCTCTGCCAGGTGACCGGCCTGGTCCTGGTCCTCTCCGGCCTCGTCCATCTCCTGGTGTTCGCCGCCGACGGCGGCCCGTGGGACGGCCCCGTCTCCTGGCGCAAGCCGATGGCCTTCGGGCTGTCCTTCGGTGTGACGCTCATCGCGGTCGCCTGGGTCACGTCGTATCTGCGGCTGGATCGGCGGCTGCGCAGCACGCTGCTGACCGTCTTCGCCGCGGACTGCGTCGTCGAGGTCGGCGGCATCACGCTCCAGGCGTGGCGCCGGGTGCCCTCGCACCTGAACATGGAGACCCCCTTCGACACGGCGGTGTCCATGACGCTCGCGGTGGGCGGCGGTGTCCTCGTGGTGCTGCTCACCGTGTTCGCGGTCGCGTCCTTCCGTCACCGGCCGGCGGGCCCCGCGGGCATGCCGCTGGCCGTGCGTTCCGGATTCGCGGTCCTGCTCGTCGCACTGGCCTCCGGCGCCGCGATGATCGCGCGCGGGGTCGTCCTCACCCGCACCGGCCACCAGGAGGCCGCGTACCGTTCGACGGCTCCGCTCAAGCCGCTGCACGGTGTCGGCCTGCACGCGGTCGTGGTCCTGCCCGCGCTGGCCTGGCTGCTGTCCCGCACACCCTGGAGCGAGTCGGTCCGGCGCCGGATCGTGGCCATGGCGGTCGGCTGCTACGCCATCGCCGTCGTCGCTGCCGGCGTATGGGCCGTCCTCACGTACTGACCCGGCTCTCTCAGCGTGTACGCACCCCGGCCGTCCAGCAGCAGGTACGCGTCCGGGCCGTTCCTCGGCACGTACCGACCCGGCCGTCCCTCAGCCGGAGCCTGCGCCGGACCGGGCGTCCCGCAGCCGCCGCCCCAAGCGCTGCGCGCGCGTGACCAGGCTGGAGCCCGCGCCACGTCTGCGGTGCCCGTGTACCCGGGGATCGTCCGTGACGGCGTACCGCTTCACGTACGCCCCGAGGAAGGCCTGCAACGTGGCGACCGCGGGGATGGCGATCAGCGCGCCCACCGCGCCGAGGAGGGCGGTGCCCGCGACGACCGACCCGAAGGCGAGCGCGGGATGGATGTCGACGGTCTTCGAGGTCAGCTTCGGCTGCAGCACGTAGTTCTCGAACTGCTGGTAGACCACGACGAAAACCAGCACCCACAAGACGTTCCAGGGGTTCACGGTGAAGGCGATCAGCATGGGCAGGGCGCCCGCGAGATACGTGCCGATGGTGGGGATGAACTGCGACACCACGCCCACCCACAGACCCAGCACGGGCGCGTACGGGATGCCCAGGGCCTCCAGCAGAATGTAGTGAGCGATGCCCGAGATCAGCGCCATCAGCCCGCGTGAGTAGAGATAGCCGCCGGTCTTGTCGACGGCGATCTCCCATGCGCGCAGCACCTCGGCCTGTCGCGCGGGAGGCAGTACGGAGCAGATGGTGCGGCGCAGCCGGGGCCCGTCGGCGGCGAAGTAGAACGAGAACAGTCCGACCGTCAGCAGCTGGAAGAGGCCGCCGAGGACCTGCGTGGACACGTCCAGCACGCCCGCGGCGCTGTTCTGCGCGTACTTCCTCAACCAGTCGGAGTGGAGCAGGCCCTCCTGAACGTCCACCCGTCTGAGCTCGGTGTGGAACGTCGTGTTGATCCAGTTGATGACCGAGTCGAGGTAGTCCGGGAAGCCCTCGATCAACTTGATGATCTGGCCCGCGAGCATCGAGCCGAGCAGGGTGACGAAGCCTGCGATCGCGATCAGCAGGCCGAAGAACACCAAGAAGGTGGCGACCCCCCTGCGCATACCGTGGGCGGCCATCCAGCTCACCGCGGGCTCTATGGCGAGCGCCAGGAAGAACGCGATGAGGATGTTGATCAGCAGTCCGGTCAGCTGATGGAAGGCCCAATTGCCGAGCTGGAACACGGCGATGAGCGCGAGCGCGAGCACCATGGCACGCGGCAGCCAGCGCGGCATGCGTGCGTGCGGCCCGGCGCCGTCGGCCGGGGGCCGGTCCGGCGGCGTCGTACCGAACGGGGATGCGTGCTGGGCGGAGTGCCCTGACTCGTCAGTGGGTGCCACGGACCAAGTCTCGCCCACGCCACCGACAATCGGTTACCGCCCTGCGATCTTCGTGACCTGTCAGCGCTTCTCCTGCGGAACGCCCATCACCGTGCAGACCACACGCCACACGTCCTTGGCCGCCCAGCCGGCCGCCAGCGCCTCGTGCACCGTACGCCCGCCGAGCTCCGACATCACGTGATCACGCGCGAAGGTTTCGGCGCCCGCACCGAAGTGCTCCGCCATCCGCTGCCAGAAGACCGTCAACCGCATGACTCCAGTATCCCGCCCCTGAGAGTGGGCCCGAGCCGGGACCGCTTGCCGAGACCGCTTTCCGTCCTACGGTCTGACGCATGGCCGAAACAGGAGCTTCCCCACTCCCCCCGACGCCCCCGGCGCGCTCCCCGCTCTTCCGCGCCGAGCAGTTCGTCTGGCTCACCGCGCGCGTGCTGGAGCAGCACCTCTTCGCGTACCACTTCCTGAACGGCAGCGCCGACCCGGTGGAGACCGCGCTGGACGCGTACCGCAACCAGGACGGCGGGTACGGCCACGCACTGGAACCCGATCTGCGCGGCCCGGTCAGCCAGCCGCTGCACACCGGGCACGCCCTGCGGGTGCTGGACTCCGTCGGGCGCTGCGGCGGTCAGCGCGTGGAGCGCGTGTGCCGCTACCTGACGGCCGTCTCCACACCGGACGGCGCCCTGCCGGCCATCCATCCCAGCCAGCGCGGCTACCCGGCGGCACCCTTCATCCCGATCGTGGACGACCCGCCCAGCGAACTCCTCGCCACCGGGCCGGTGGTGGGCCTGCTGCACCGTAACGAGGTGTGGCACGCCTGGCTGTTCCGGGCCACGGACTTCTGCTGGCAGCAAATCGAGTCCCTGGAGAAGTCCCACCCGTACGAGATCGAGGCCGCCGTGGCCTTCCTGGACTCCGTTCCCGACCGCCCGCGCGCGGAGGCGGCCGCCGACCGTCTGGGCCGCCTGGTGCGCGAAGACCGCCTCGCAGCCCTGGACCCGGACCGCCTCGACGCGTTCCCCGTCGCACCGGGCTACGCCCCGGACGAACACCACTTCCCGCACGACTACGCCCGCACCCCGCGCTCCCTCGCGCGCGCGTGGTTCACGGACGAGGAGATGAGCCGCTCCCTGGACTTCCTCGCGAGCGAGCAGCGGGAGGACGGCGGCTGGCCCGTCCGGTGGCGCCAGTGGGCTCCGGGCACCGCTCTGGAGGCCCGCCCGATGGTGACCATCGAGGCGCTGCGCACTCTCAGGGCGTACGGCCGCTCCGTAGGCTGAGCCGGGCCTGCTCCTCAGCCGCCCATGGCCCGCACCCCCGCCGTCACCACCACGGCCGCGGCGACGACGAGCAGGAACGGCGCCCGCAGCAGCAGCGCCACGGCCGCCGCGGCGAGCCCGGCGGTCCTGGCGTCCAGCACGAGCGCCTGCCCGTCGGCGAGGGTCTGCTGGGCGGTGAGGGCGGCGAGGAGGGCGACGGGCAGCAGCGCGGCGAGCCGCCTGACGACGGGCCGTTCCAGCACCCCCGCCGGGACGAGCAGTCCGACCAGCTTGACGGCGTAGCAGCCGAGGGCGGTCGCGCCGATGGCGATCCACGTGTTCAACGATCCTCCTTCTCCACACGGTCACGCGCACCGCCCCTGCGGCGTCCCTCTGCGTACAGCACGACCGGCGCAGCGAGCGCGGCGACCAGAACCGGCACACCAGCGGGCAGCACAGGCAGCAGGCCGAGGCCCAGCAGGACCGCCAGGCCCGCTACGGCCCGCTCGGTGGTGGTCTTCAGCATCGGAGCCAGCAGCGCCAGGAAGACGGCGGGTCCGGCCGCGTCGAGGCCCCAGGCGTCGGTGTCCCCGATGGCCTTGGCGCCCAGCGCACCAAGGAGGGTGGTGAGGTTCCACAGCACGTACAGACTCAGCCCGGTGACCGTGAACCCGAGGCGCGCGCTGCGCCGCGTCGGCTGCGCCAGCGCGACGGCGGTCGTCTCGTCGATGACCCACTGGGCGGCGAACGGGCGCACCGCGCGCGGGAGGGCCAGCAGCTGGGACAGGCGCAGCCCGTAGAACGCGTTGCGCACCCCCAGGAAGAACGCGCCCGCGGCCGCCGTGAACGGGTTGCCGCCCGCCGCGAGGGCTCCCACAAGCGCGAACTGGGACGCCCCGGTGAACACCATCAGGCTGAGCACACAGGTCTGCGGCAGCGTGAGCCCGCCGCCGGCCGAGGTCACCCCGAAGGCGAACCCGGAGAGTCCTACGGCGACCCCGACTCCGAGGGCATCCCGTACGACGGCGGCGTCGGGCTTTCCTCCGTCTTCGGTGCGTATGTCTGCGAGAGCTGTCTGTTCTGCCACGTCTCGGACGGTAGGAGCAGCCGCCCTCGCGCGTCTTGTACGTTCTTGCGCTCGCGCTGGTAGGCGCCCGGAGGCACGCCCACGATCCGCGCGAAGTGGCGGTTCAGGTGCGGCTGGTCGGTGAACCCCACTGCGAGCGCCGCCTCCGCCGGCGCCGTCCCCGAGTCCAGCAGCCGCCGCGCCCGCCGCACCCGGGCGTCCGTCAGCCAGGCGTGAGGCGGCAACCCGTAGGCGTCCCGGAACGCGCGCAGCAACGCGAACGGGCTGGTCCCGAGGTCGGCGGCCAACTGCTCCAGAGTCGGCGGCCCGGACATCCGCTCCTCCAGCACGGCACGCGCACGTGCCGCGATCCGCGCCCCCGCCGTGCGCACCTCCCGCCGCGGCAGCGGCCCGCCGTTCAGGCGGAGCAGCCGGGTCACGGCGACCCTCAGCAGGGTGTCGGCGGCCAGCGCGTTGCCCTCGTCCGCGGCGCGCAGCACCTGGTGGACGAGGGCAACGGTGTACGGGTCGTCGAGGACGGGGCTGACGAATCCCGGGGTGCCCCGGATGACGGTCGTCTCGGCCGCTATCTCCGCCACGACCTCCGGCGAGGGGTACACCGCGCCGTACCGCCAGCCCTCGGGCACACCCGCACGCCCCGTGTGCGGAGTGTCGGGGTTGACCAGGGCGAGCGCTCCGGCCCCCGCGTACTGATCACCCCCGCCGTGCTGGAAGACCTCCACGCCTTCGGCGATGGCGGCGATCACGAAGTTCTCGTGGGTGTGCCGCACGAAGGTCTTCCGCACGTACCGGGCCCGCAGCAGATCGACCCCCGGCAGTTCCGCGTACTGCCAGTGCCGCGCCCGCTCGCCCGAACCTGCCATGCGCCCATTCTCCGCCACAGCCGGCGGCGCAACGGCCGACGGAGCCCGCCCGAGGAAGGCATCCGCGCAGGTCAGCGTGATTGTCAGTGGCCGGGTGCAGGATGGACGCATGGTCAGCTCCGCACACCGAGCCCTCGACGGCTTCTCCCCCGCGACCCGCGGCTGGTTCACGGGGGCGTTCTCCGCGCCCACCGCGGCCCAGGCGGGCGCGTGGCAGGCCATCCGTGAGGGCTCGGACGTGCTGGTGGTCGCCCCGACGGGCTCGGGAAAGACCCTGGCCGCCTTCCTCGCCGCCCTGGACCAGCTCGCCTCGACCCCGCCCCCGGCCGACCCCAGAAAGCGCTGCCGCGTCCTGTACGTCTCCCCGCTGAAGGCCCTCGCGGTCGACGTCGAGCGCAACCTGCGCAGCCCCCTGACCGGCATCCGCCACGAATCCGTACGCCTGGGCCTGCCCGAGCCGGAGGTGAAGGTCGGCATCCGCTCCGGCGACACCCCGCCCGCCGAGCGCCGCGCGCTGGCCACGCGTCCGCCGGACATTCTGATCACCACCCCCGAATCGCTGTTCCTGATGCTGACGTCGACCACGCGCGACGCGCTGACCGGCATCGACACGGTGATCCTCGACGAGGTGCACGCGGTCGCGGGCACCAAGCGCGGCGCGCACCTCGCGCTCTCCCTGGAGCGGCTGGACGGGCTCCTGCCGAAGCCGGCCCGCCGCATCGGCCTCTCGGCGACCGTCCGTCCGGTCGACGAGGTCGCGCGGTATCTCTCCCCCCGCCGCAAGGTGGAGATCGTCCAGCCGAAGTCCGGCAAGGAGTTCGACCTCTCGGTCGTCGTCCCGGTCGAGGACCTCGGCGAACTGGGCGGCTCCCCGGTCGCCGACGGCTCCGAGGGCGCGGAACGCCCGTCGATCTGGCCGCACGTCGAGGAACGGATCACCGACCTCGTCCAGGCCCACCGGTCCACGATCGTCTTCGCCAACTCCCGCCGCCTCGCGGAACGGCTCTGCAACCGGCTCAACGAGATCGCGTACGAGCGGGCCACCGGCGAAACCCTCGAAGAACACCACGCCCCCGCCGAACTCATGGGCGGCTCGGGAGCGGCCCAGGGCGCCCCTCCGGTCATCGCGCGTGCCCACCACGGCTCGGTGTCGAAGGAGCAGCGCTCCCTCGTCGAGGAGGACCTGAAGGCGGGCCGGCTGCCGGCCGTGGTCGCCACCTCGAGCCTCGAGCTGGGCATCGACATGGGCGCCGTCGACCTGGTCGTCCAGGTCGAGTCCCCGCCCTCCGTCGCCTCCGGCCTCCAGCGCGTGGGCCGCGCGGGACACCAGGTGGGCGCGGTCTCCACCGGAGTGGTCTTCCCGAAGTACCGCGGCGACCTCGTCCAGGCCGCCGTGGTCACCGAGCGGATGCGCGTGGGCGCCATCGAGTCCCTGAAGGTCCCGGCCAACCCCCTGGACGTCCTCGCCCAGCAGGTGGTCGCGATGACGGCCATGGACACGTGGCAGGTCGACGACCTGCTCGCCGCGGTCCGCCGCGCCGCACCCTTCGCCTCGCTCCCGGAGTCGGCGTTCACCGCGGTCCTGGACATGCTCGCGGGTCGCTACCCGTCCGACGCGTTCGCGGAACTGCGCCCGCGCGTGGTGTGGGACCGGGTCGCGGGAACGATCACCGGCCGCCCTGGTGCGCAGCGCCTCGCCGTCACCTCCGGCGGCACGATCCCCGACCGCGGCCTCTTCGGCGTGTTCCTCGCCGGCGCGGACCCGAAGAAGGGCGGCGGCCGCGTCGGCGAGCTCGACGAGGAGATGGTCTACGAATCCCGCGTCGGAGACGTCTTCACGCTCGGCACCAGTTCCTGGCGCATCGAGGACATCACACGCGACCGGGTCCTGGTCTCCCCCGCCCCCGGAGTACCGGGCCGCCTGCCCTTCTGGAAGGGCGATCAGCTCGGCCGGCCACTCGAACTGGGCCGCGCGCTGGGCGCGTTCCTGCGCGAGGTCGGCTCCCTGCCCAAGGAGGACGCCCGCCTGCGCCTGCTCACCGCCGGCCTGGACGCCTGGGCCGCGGACAACGTGCTGTCCTACCTGGACGAGCAGCGTGAGGCCTGCGGCCATGTCCCGGACGACCGCACGATCGTCGTGGAGCGCTTCCGCGACGAACTCGGCGACTGGCGGGTCGTCGTGCACTCCCCCTTCGGTGCCCAGGTGCACGCCCCATGGGCACTCGCCCTCGGCGCCCGTCTCTCCGAGCGGTACGGCATGGACGCACAGGTCATGCACGCCGACGACGGCATCGTGCTGCGCCTGCCGGACGCCGACCTCATGGGCCTGGACCTGCTCGACCAGACGCCCATGAAGGCCGGTACGGAGTATGACGCCGACCAGGCCCCCGTCGGCGCGGCCGACGTCGTCTTCGACAAGGGCGAGGTCGACCAGGTCGTCACCGACCAGGTGGGCGGCTCGGCCCTGTTCGCGTCCCGTTTCCGCGAGTGCGCGGCCCGCGCGCTGCTGCTGCCGCGCCGCAACCCGGGCAAGCGCACTCCGCTCTGGCAGCAGCGCCAGCGCGCCGCCCAACTGCTCCAGGTGGCCAGCGAGTTCGGATCGTTCCCGATCGTCCTCGAGGCGGTCCGCGAGTGCCTCCAGGACGTCTTCGACGTCCCCGGACTCGTCGAGCTGATGGGCGACCTGGAGTCCCGCAAGGTGCGTCTGGTCGAGGTCACCACCCCGGAACCGTCCCCCTTCGCCCGCTCCCTCCTCTTCGGGTACGTCGCCCAGTTCCTCTACGAGGGCGACTCACCGCTCGCCGAGCGGCGCGCCGCCGCCCTCTCACTGGACTCGCGGCTGCTGGCCGAGCTGCTCGGCCAGGCGGAGCTGCGCGAGCTGCTCGACGCCGAGGTACTCGCCGAGCTGGAGCGGGAGCTCCAGTGGCTCACCGAGGACCGGCGCGTCAAGGACGCCGAAGGCGTCGCGGACCTCCTGCGCCTGCTCGGGCCGCTCACCGGCGCCGAACTGGCCGAACGAGGTGCCGAACCGCACTGGGCACAGGAACTGGCCGCCGCCCGCCGCGCGATCCGGGTCCGCGTCGCCGGCGCCGACCACTGGGCGGCGATCGAGGACGCGGGCCGCCTGCGCGACGCCCTGGGCACGGCACTCCCGGTCGGCGTCCCGGAAGCGTTCACGGAACCGGTCAAGGACCCCTTGGGCGACCTCCTCGCCCGGTACGCCCGCACCCACGGCCCGTTCACGTCGGTCACGGCAGCGGCCCGATTCGGCCTGGGTGTGGCGGTCACCGAGGGCGCCCTCCAACGGCTGGCGGCGGCAGGCCGGGTCGTACAGGGGGAGTTCCACCCCGCCGGAATCGGCCAGGAGTGGTGCGACGCGGCCGTCCTGCGCCGACTGCGCCGCCGTTCCCTGGCGGCGCTGCGACACGAGCTGGAGCCGGTGACGCCACCGGCGTTCGCCCAGTTCCTCCCGCAGTGGCAGCACATCGGCAAGGGGCACGGGCTGCGAGGCATCGACGGACTGGTGCGTGCCATCGAGCAGTTGCAGGGCGCGTCCGTGCCCGCGTCCGCCCTGGAGAAGCTGATTCTGCCGTCCCGCGTCGCGCACTACACGCCCGCCGTGCTCGACGAGCTCACCGCGGCCGGCGAGGTGGTGTGGGCCGGAGCGGGCGCGCTGCCCGGCAAGGACGGCTGGATCTCCCTGTACCTGGCGGACGCGGCCCCGCTGCTCCTGCCCCCGCCCCATCCCCTGGAGTTGACGGCTCTTCACCAGTCCGTGCTGGACACCCTCTCCGGGGGCTACGGCCTGTTCTTCCGTCAGATCGCCGACCAGATCCGCGCCACCACCCACCCCGAGGCCACGGACCCCCAACTGGCCGACGCGATCTGGGACCTGGCCTGGTCCGGTCGGCTCACGAACGACACCCTCGCGCCCATGCGCTCCCTCCTCGGCTCGGGACGCACCGCGGGCTCCACCGCGCACCGCGCCAAGCGCGCGGTGCCGCGCGGGCGTTACGGCTCGCTCACGGCCGCCGCCCGCCCCGCGTCCCGCAGCGGGCCACCGACCGTCGCCGGGCGCTGGTCGCTGCTCCCGCAGCGCGAACCGGACCCCACGGTGCGCGCCCACGCCCTGGCCCGCACCCTCCTCGACCGGCACGGCGTGGTTACCCGGGGCGCGGTCTCCGCGGAGGGCGTCGAGGGCGGGTTCTCAGCGGTGTACCGCATTCTGTCCGCCTTCGAGGACAGCGGTCAGGCCCGACGCGGTTATGTCGTCGAGGGGCTCGGCGCGGCCCAGTTCGCCATGGACGGCGCGGTGGACCGCCTGCGCGCGGTCGCCAACGCCCGCGAGCGAGGCGAGGGCCTGCCCGGCCCGGGCTTCACGAACGGCTCCTCCAACGGCTTCGGCGCACCCGGCGACTCCCCCAACGGCTTCGGCGCACACGGTGATTTCGCAGACACCTTCAACGCACCCGCCGACCGAACCCACCCTGGCAGCTTCGGGTACGACGACGGTCCCGGCCTCGACGGCGACCCCGACGCACCGGACGCCTTCCCCGCACCCGGCGACTACATCTCGCCGCACGACTTCGCATCACCGGGCGCAGGCGGCCCCCGAGGCGGCCCGAGCCTCCCGTACGGCTCCGGATCGGGCTTCCCGAACCGCCGTACCCGCCCCGCTCCCACCCCCGGCTCCCGAGCCGTGGTCCTGGCCGCCGCCGATCCCGCGAACGCGTACGGCGCAGCCCTCCCCTGGCCCGAGCCTCCGACCGGCGCCGGGCACAAGCCGGGCCGTAAGGCGGGCTCCCTCGTCGTACTCGTCGACGGCGAACTGGCGCTCTACATGGAACGCGGCGGCAAGACCGTGCTGGCCTGGCCCTCCGCCCCGGACGGCACAGCCACGGACGACCCCCACCTGCGAGAGGCCGCGGAGGCGCTCGCCGCGGCGGCCCGAGCGGGCTCCCTCGGCACGGTCACGGTGGAACGCGTCAACGGCGCCTCGGCCCTGACCTCCCCCATCGGCACCCTCCTGGAAGGGGCAGGTTTCATCGCCACGCCCCGGGGCCTGCGGCTACGGGCGTGAACCGAGACCGCGGCCGCCCGACAGGCACAACTCCCGCCCGCAGCCCGGCAAGGCCACCCGCCACAGGTACCCGTCGCGACCACCCAAGGCCCGCACCGTCGCAACCGCCCGACACCGGCACACCACCACAGCCAAGCAGCACAGCCGCCCGATCCCGGCCACCCAACGCCGGTACGCCGTCGCGGCCGGCAGCACAGGTGCCCGACCGCAACCACCCGACACCGGCACACCACCACAGCCAAGCAGCACAGCCGCCCGAGCCGGCCCCCCGACACCGGTGCCCGTGCCCGTCCCGGCCCCCGACACCGGTGGCCGTGCCCGTCGCGGCCGCCCGACGCCTGCGCCCGCGCCTCGCCCCGCCCTGTCGTGCCACCCTTGACCCATGCCCGAAGGTGACACGGTCTGGCAGACTGCGAGGCGACTGCACGGCGTCCTCGCGGGCCAGGTGCTGACCCGATCCGACCTGCGGGTACCGAAGTACGCCACGGTCGACCTCACTGGCCGCACGGTCCTGGACGTCACCCCGCGCGGCAAGCATCTCCTCACCCGCGTCGAGGGTGGCCTGACCCTCCACTCACACCTGCGGATGGACGGCTCCTGGAAGGTGTACGCCACGGGCCGGCGCTGGACCGGCGGCCCGGCCCACCAGATCCGCGCGATCCTGGGCACCACCGAGCACACGGCCGTCGGCTACCGCCTCCCGGTGCTCGAGCTCCTCCGCACCACCGACGAACACCGTGCCGTCGGCCACCTGGGCCCCGACCTGCTGGGCCCCGACTGGGACCCCGAACAGGCTCTGGCCAACCTCCTCGCGGACCCCGCCCGTCCCCTCGGCGAGGCCCTGCTGGACCAGCGCAACCTGGCCGGCATCGGCAATGTCTACAAGAGCGAGCTCTGCTTCCTGCTCGGCGCGACCCCGTGGCTCCCCGTCGGCGCCCTGCCCGCCGAACGCGCGGCGCAGCTCCCCACGCTCGCCAAGAGGCTCCTGGAGGCCAACCGCGACCGCCCGGTCCGCAGCACCACGGGCCGCCGCAGCCAGGACCTGTTCGTGTACGGCCGGGCACCGCGCCCCTGTCTGCGTTGCCACACGCCGATCCGCGCAGCCGACCAGGGCGACGGCTCCCGCGAGCGGCCCACCTACTGGTGCCCGACCTGCCAGACGGGCCCGGCCCCGGCACCGGGCGCCGCCACAACCCGGAGATTCCGGTCCCGCACCACCAATTGACGACCCGTCAGAAATGCTCGTACCGTCCTTCCATGCCCGTCAAGGCGTACGACCTCACCGGACGCACCGCATTCGTCACCGGCGCCGCCGGCGGCATCGGCCGGGCCGGCGCCCTCCTGCTCGCCGAGGCAGGCGCCGCCGTGCACTGCGCGGATCTCGACGCGCCGGGCCTGCACGAGACGGCGACGCTGATCAAGGAGCGGGGCGGCACCGCCCGTCTCCATCACCTCGACGTCACCGATCGTGCCCAGCTCAAGCGCGCAGTGGAGTCCTGCGAGCGCCTGGACGTCATGGCCGCGATCGCCGGCGTCATGCACAGCAGCCCGGTCCTGGAGACCCGCGACGAGGACCTCGACCGGGTGATGGCCGTCAACTTCAAGGGCGTCCTGTACGCCTGCCAGGAGGCGGCCCGCCTGATGCTCGCCGGGAACGTCAAGGGCAGCATCGTCACCATGGCCTCGGGCGCCGTCGACACCGGCGGCCCCGGCCTGCTCTGCTACGGCGCCGCCAAGGCGGCCGTCGTCCAGCTGACGAAGACACTGGCGACCGAGCTGGGCCCGCACGGCATACGCGTCAACGCGGTCGCGCCGGGCTGGATCCGCACACCCATGACCGACCGCCACGACGCCGCGGCCCAGGCCCACACCGAAACGCTCATGTCCCGGATGTCACCGCTGGGCCGGGTCGGCGCCCCGGAGGACGTCGCCCATGCCGTGCTGTACCTTGCCTCCGACGCGTCGTCCTTCACGACGGGCCAGATCCTGCGCCCGAACGGCGGGGTGGCGATGCCTTGGTAGCCGGGGCCGCTCTCCACGCCTGAGTCCATCGCCCCGCCCCGAGCGCCCCCACCGCCCGCGCCTTGGGCATGCAGTGCACCGGCAGCAGGCTCAGTCCCCAGCCCCCGGCCGCGACCGTCCCCTCAAGTACGCCCGCGTCGGGCACGAGCGCGAGCCGCAGCACAGCCCACCACCATGCCATCCCGAGTCCGAGAGCAGCCCCGCAGCGCACTATCCGCCCTGCCATGGCCTGCCACCACCTCCAGCCCGACGCCAAAAGCCGTCCAGACCCCGATCGGGCCGGCACCAGAAAACCGTCCAGACCCGACCGAGCCGAGGCTAGAACGCCGCCCTCACCCCCGGAAGGGCGCATCGGCAGCACACGGGCGCACCACGCCCGTCAGACGTTCTCGGCCTGGAACATCCAGTGGTGCTTCTCGAGATCTGCCGTGATCCCGATGAAGATGTCCTGGCTGACCGGATCGGCGTCGCCGGTGGCGGCCACCCTTTCCCGCATCCGCGTGATCACGGCACCCAGGGCCGCGACAAGAGTGCGCACCGCGTCCGTGTCCTTGATCCAGCCCTCGGGCACGGCGCCGATGCCGCTGCCGCCGGCCACCGTGGCGGCGCGCCCGTCGGGCGACACGCCCAGTGCCGAGGCACGCTCCGCGACGGTGTCGGAGTGTGTGCGAGCGCTGTCCACAACCTCGTCGAGCTGGAGGTGGATGGAGCGGAACCGGGCGCCCACGACATTCCAGTGAACCTGCTTCGCCACGAGCGCCAGATCGACCAGGTCGACGAGCGCGCCCTGCAGCGCCTCGGACACGGTCTTCAGGTCCGCGTCGGACAACGGGCTCTTCACGACGTTCATCCGCTTCCTCCGGGGGCTCGCCGCACCATGTCCCTCCACCATGACCGCCACACCGGACACCGGCAAACGGACCCGAAAGAGGCACCCCCGGAACGCGAAAACCCCGACGGCGCTCCCCCGGGAGGTGTACCCGGAGAAACCCCGGCCGGGGCCTCACACAAGTGCGTCAGCTCACGCACCCGCTGGCGTGGGTGTCACGCGGCGACCACGTCCACCGCCTCGGCGGGCGCCTTGATGGTCACACGTTCCGGCGGCACACCGGTCACCGAAACGGAACCCAGCATCGGGCGAACCGGCGTGGGTACAGACTCACTGGGGGTGGCAGCAGCAGACTGGGCCAGCTCGGCGAGGGCGAGCTCGTCGCTCACTTCCCGCATGAGCTCGGACATCCGTACGTCCAGCGCGTCGCAGATGGCGGAGAGCAGCTCGGAGGAAGCCTCCTTCTGCCCCCGCTCCACCTCGGAGAGATAGCCGAGTGAGACTCGGGCGGACGAGGAGACTTCGCGCAGAGTACGGCCCTGGCGTTGGCGCTGCCGACGCAGCACGTCACCCAGCAGGCGACGGAGCAGAATCATCGGTGGCTCCCTCCTCGGACCGCGTAGCCGCATCCTTCACGCCCCACCGTACCGCCTTGCGCCGCGGCCGTGCGGGGAGCGATGTCGTGTTCACTCAGGGCTGCAAACATCAAAACCCCCCGTTCTGTTCCGTATCCTGTGCCCGCTCATTCCCGGTCTGTTCGCCCGCGAGCTCCCTCAGGAGCAGCGCGAGTACGCTCCGTACACTCTCCATACGGATTTCCGCGCGGTCGCCGTTCAACCGCAGTGCCTCCACTTTTCCGCCACCGGCGGAACCGGAATGCCCCCCGAAGGGCCCGTCCAGGGCTACGAAGACCGTCCCGACGGGCTGGCCGTCCTGCGGTTCCGGACCGGCGACGCCGGTGGTCGCGAGGCCCCAGTCGGCGCCCAGTGCCTTGCGGACTCCAGCCGCCATCTGGGCCGCGACCTGCGGATCCACCGCTCCACGCTCGGCCAGCAGAGTGGCGTCGACCCCGAGCAGCTCATGCTTGAGTTCGGTCGCGTATGCGGTCACCGAGCCCCGGAACGCCTTGGAGGCCCCAGGGACCGTCGTGATCTCCGCCGCCACCAGACCACCTGTGAGCGACTCGGCGACGGCGAGCGTCTCGCCTCTCACTGTGAGTAGTCGCACCACTTCGGCGGCCGGAGAATTCACGCTTCCGTCTCCTCCAAGGCGGCCTTGCGCTCGGCGATTCCCTGCCTGCGCAGCACGATGGCCTGTCTCACGTAGTCAAGCCCGGTGACCACGGTCAGGACGACCGCCGCCGCCATCACCCAGAACCTCAGGGTGGCCAGCCACCCCGTCAGCGCCAGGACGTACATCCCGACCGCCACGCCCTGCGTGAGCGTCTTGAGCTTGCCGCCCCGGCTTGCCGGGATGACGCCGTACCGGATGACGAGGAAACGCAGCAGCGTGATCCCGAGTTCCCGGCCGAGGATGACACCCGTCACCCACCACGGCAGGTCGCCCAAGGACGAGAGACAGATCAGCGCCGCACCCATGATCGCCTTGTCGGCGATGGGGTCGGCGATCTTCCCGAAGTCGGTGACGAGGTCGTACGTACGCGCGAGGTGACCGTCGAAGAGGTCGGTGATCATCGCGATGGCGAAGGCCGCCCAGGCGAGCGAACGCCAAGCCGGGTCGTATCCGCCGTCGGCGAGCATCAGTGCCACGAAGCCCGGCACCAGGACCAGCCGGAGCATGGTCAGCAGGTTGGCGATGTTCCAGACACTGGCCTGGTTGACAGCCGCCGCCGCCAGCTTCCCGCCCCGTGCCGGCTTCGCACCCTCACCCTGGCCGGCAGCGGAGTCGGCAGCGGCCGCGCCCGCCCGATCGCTCTTCGACGAACCGCCCACCGCATGGGCCTTCGAGGAGCCGCCCGCCGCGGATGCCGGGACACCGGTCATCTGCCCGCCTCCTCACTACACGCGAACGAGCCCTCGAGCGGCTCGGCCACCAGGTCGACACCTTCCGTACCGACGACCTTCGCCTCGACCATACGACCGACGCTCAGGCCCGCGCCGCTCGTGAGCAGCACCTGGCCGTCGGTCTCCGGAGCCTGGTGCGCCCCGCGGCCGTACGCGCCCTCCTCGGAGTCCACCGATTCCACGAGGACCCGCACGGTCTCGCCGAGACGCTCCTCGGCCCGCTGCGACACGAGTTCCTCGGCCAGCCGGGAGACCCGGGCCAACCGCTCGGCGACGACGTCCTCGTCGAGCTTGTTCTCGTACGTCGCCGCCTCTGTGCCCTCCTCGTCGGAGTACCCGAAGACGCCGATGGCGTCCAGCCGCGCCGCGTTGAGGAATCGCTCCAGCTCGGCCAGGTCGGCCTCGGACTCGCCCGGGAAGCCGACGATGAAGTTGGAGCGCACGCCGGCCTCGGGCGCCTTGTTCCGGATGGTGTCGAGCAGTTCCAGGAAGCGGTCGGTGTCGCCGAAGCGGCGCATCGCACGCAGCACCGCGGGCGCGGAGTGCTGGAAGGAGAGATCGAAGTAGGGCACGACCTTGGGGGTCGAGGTCAGTACGTCGATCAGGCCGGGCCGCATCTCGGCCGGCTGGAGGTAGCTGACCCGCACCCGCTCGATGCCGTCGACGTCGGCGAGCTCGGGCAGCAGCGACTCCAGCAGGCGGATGTCGCCCAGGTCCTTGCCGTAGGAGGTGTTGTTCTCGGAGACCAGCATGATCTCCTTGACGCCCTGCTCGGCCAGCCAGCGCGTCTCGTTGAGCACGTCGCTCGGACGACGCGAGATGAAGGAGCCACGGAAGGACGGGATGGCGCAGAAGGAGCAGCGCCGGTCGCAGCCGGAGGCGAGCTTCACCGAGGCGACCGGGGAGCCGTCCAGGCGGCGGCGCAGGGGCGCGCGGGGCCCGGACACCGGAGCCACGCCCTCCGGAAGATCCGTGGGGGCACCGTGACCGGGAAGGGCCACCTCCGCGCCCGCGTCCTGCCGCTCGGCCGGGCTGATCGGCAGCAGCTTGCGCCGGTCGCGCGGGGTGTGTGCGGCGTGGATGCCGCCGGACAGGATGGTCTGCAGGCGGTCGGAGATGTCGGCGTAGTCGTCGAAGCCGAGCACGCCGTCGGCCTCGGGGAGGGCCTCGGCGAGCTCCTTGCCGTATCGCTCGGCCATGCAGCCGACCGCCACGACGGCCTGGGTTCTGCCCTGGCCCTTGAGATCGTTGGCTTCCAGGAGGGCGTCGACGGAGTCCTTCTTGGCGGCGTCGACGAAGCCGCAGGTGTTGACGACGGCGACATCCGCGTTCGCGGCGTCCTCCACGAGGTCCCAGCCGTCCGCCTCCAAGCGGCCTGCGAGCTCCTCCGAGTCCACCTCGTTACGGGCGCAGCCAAGGGTGACGAGTGCGACGGTACGGCGTTCAGGCATGGGCTCAAGACTACTTCGTCCCTCTGACACCCCACGTCGACGGGGTTGGCCGATCTTGGCCAACCCCGAACCCGCTTCGACCGCTCAGCGCGTCACCCGACCTGCGGATCACCCTTCGTATACGTCAGGCGCTCCACGGCGCCCGGCCGGAAGTCGTCCTCGATCTTCTTGCCGTTGACGTACAGCTGGATCGCGCCGGCGTCGCCGAGGACCAGGTTGATCTTCGCGCTGTCCTGGAAGGTCTTGGACTCGCCCTGCTTGAGCAGCCCGTCGAAGAGGAGTCGGCCGTTGTGGTCCTTGGCGGAGATCCAGCTGCGGCCGTCGGGGGCGCTCACCTGGACGGTCACCTTGTCCTGGGGAGCGGCCGCGATGGCGCTGTCGGACGGCGCCGGCTCGGTGTCGGCGGGCTCGCTGTCCTTCTTCGGCGTGGCCGAGGCGGACGTGCTCGACGTGGGCGTCGAGCCCTCCGCCACCTGGTCCCGCGCCCCGCTGTCGTCGCCCCCCTTGAACGCCGTGAAGCCGACGAAGCCGACCACGGCGACGATGGCGGCGACCATGGCCGCGGTCCAGTTGGGCCCACGCCGCTCGGGACGGATGCGCTCGGCCTCGAACAGGGGTGCGGCGGGGGTCGGTGCCGGGCGGCCGCCACGCTCGGCGGAGAACCGCGCGAGCAGCGGCTCGGGGTCGAGGTGGACGGCCTTGGCCAAGGTCCGGATGTGACCGCGGGCGTAGACGTCTCCGCCACAGGAGGCGAAGTCGTCCGCCTCGATGGCGTGCACGATGGCGTTACGGACTCGGGTGGCGTTACTGACGTCGTCGACGGTCAGCCCCGCCGCGATGCGCGCCTGCTGAAGGGCGCGGCCGATGGAGGGGAGGGCATCCTCACGATCGCCTTCGAACGGACGCTCGTCTTCAGGGGAGTTGCCGATGGACACGGGGGCGCCTTTCGAGCGTGTAGCCACCTGTGCTGGAGGTTCAGTCTAGGGGGGGTACGAAAGGGTGGGGCAACCGGGCCGTAGGACTTTGTACGCCGTCGGAATGGCCGGTCATCCCGACGGTGGGGCACGAGCTTGTCGCTCCCCTCAACTTGACGTACGCCGAAGGGAAACGGTTGCCCGGTGTTCCCCGACGGGTGAGTCACGATCGAACATCATCTTGACGCATGAAACGCCCGGAAGCCGACCACCACGCCCCTGTTTCCCTACTCTTCAGCCTCCCCGCGGATCACCGCGAGCACGCCATCGAGTTCATCGGCCTTCACAAGAACGTCACGAGCCTTGGATCCCTCGCTCGGTCCGACGATGCCCCGGGACTCCATGAGGTCCATCAGCCGCCCGGCCTTGGCGAAGCCGACGCGCAGCTTGCGCTGGAGCATGGACGTCGACCCGAACTGCGTGGAGACCACCAGTTCGGCCGCCTGACACAGCAGATCCAGGTCGTCGCCGATGTCCTCGTCGATCTCCTTCTTCTGCTTGGTGCCGACCACGACGTCGTCCCGGAAGACGGGCGTCATCTGGTCCTTGCAGTGCTGGACGACCGCCGCGACCTCGTCCTCGGTCACGAACGCGCCCTGCATACGCGTCGGTTTGTTGGCCCCCATCGGCAGGAACAGCCCGTCGCCCTTGCCGATCAGCTTCTCGGCACCGGGCTGGTCGAGGATGACCCGGCTGTCGGCGAGCGAGGAGGTGGCGAAGGCAAGCCGCGACGGCACGTTCGCCTTGATCAGGCCGGTGACCACGTCGACCGACGGCCGTTGCGTGGCGAGCACCAGGTGGATGCCGGCCGCGCGCGCGAGCTGCGTGATGCGCACGATCGCATCCTCGACGTCGCGTGGCGCGACCATCATCAGGTCGGCGAGCTCGTCGACGATCACCAACAGGTACGGGTACGGGCTGAGCTCGCGCTCGCTGCCCTCGGGCAGCTTGACCTTGCCGTTCCTGATGGCCTCGTTGAAGTCGTCGATGTGCCGGAACCCGAACGCCGCGAGGTCGTCGTAGCGCAGGTCCATCTCCCGTACGACCCACTGCAACGCCTCGGCGGCCCGCTTGGGGTTGGTGATGATCGGCGTGATCAGGTGCGGGATGCCCTCGTACGCGGTCAACTCGACGCGCTTGGGGTCGACGAGGACCATGCGGACGTCCTCGGGGGTCGCGCGGACCATGATCGACGTGATCAGGCAGTTGATGCATGACGACTTGCCCGAGCCGGTCGCGCCCGCGACGAGCATGTGCGGCATCTTCGCGAGGTTGGCCATCACATAGCCGCCCTCGACGTCCTTGCCGAGCGCGACCAGCATCGGGTGGTCGTCCTCCGCCGCGTCCGCGAGCCGTAGCACGTCACCGAGGTTGACCATCTCCCGGTCGGTGTTCGGGATCTCGATGCCGACCGCCGACTTGCCGGGGATCGGGCTGATGATCCGCACGTCCGGACTGGCGACCGCGTACGCGATGTTCTTGGTGAGCGCGGTGATCCGCTCGACCTTCACGGCGGGGCCGAGCTCGACCTCGTAGCGCGTGACGGTCGGTCCGCGCGTGAAGCCGGTGACGGCGGCATCGACCTTGAACTCGGTGAAGACGGTCGTGAGCGAGGCGACGACGGCGTCATTGGCGGCGCTGCGCGCCTTGCCGGGGCCACCTCGCTCGAGGAGGTCGAGCGAGGGCAGAGAGTAGGTGATGTCGCCGGACAGCTGGAGCTGTTCGGCGCGCGGCGGCAGGTCGCGGGTCTCCTCGGGGGCCGCCTTGGTCAGGTCGGGGACCGTCCCGACCTCGAGCTTCTCCTGCTTGGGGCGCGCGGCCGGGACGGGCGTCGGTCTCGTCGGCTCGCGGTCGGAGACGCTCACGCCCTGGGTGAGGTCGGCGACGATCGGCGAGGGCGGCATGCCGTGCAGGACAGCGCCGTCGAGCGCGGCAGCGGCGGCCGCGGCGACGTCCACGGCGTCCGGCTGCCGCCCCATGTCCGGCTGCGGCACGGCGGAGCGCCTGGGGCGGCCGCGACGCTGGGAGAGGGCCTCCTGCTCGGCGTCGTCCGGGTCGTACGACCGGGGGGCGCCCGAGCGCCTCCGGGGGCGCGCGGGCAGCGCGTCGCGCCACTGTTCGTCGTAGCGCTCGTCGTCCTCGGTGAGGTCGTCCGCCTCGGGGTCGTGCAGGACGCCCAGCCGTACGGCGAGCAGCCGCAGCCGCTGCGGGATGGCGTTGACCGGGGTGGCCGTGACGACGAGCAGACCGAAGATCGTGAGCAGCACGAGCAGCGGTACGGCGAGAACGTCGCCCATGGTGTACGTCAGCGGGGTCGCCGCACCCCAGCCGATGAGGCCGCCGGCGTCCCTTATCGCCTGCATGCCGTCGCTGCGGGCGGGCGAGCCGCAGGCGATGTGGACCTGGCCGAGCACGCCGATGACGAGCGCGGACAGGCCGATCACGATGCGGCCGTTGGCCTCCGGCTTCTCGGGGTGCCGGATGAGGCGCACGGCGATGACCGCGAGCAGTATCGGCACGAGCAGGTCGAGGCGGCCGAAGGCACCGGTCACCAGGATCTCGACAAGGTCGCCCACCGGGCCACGCAGGTCGGCCCAGGTGCCGGCGGCGACGATCAGCGCGATGCCGAACAGCAACAGCGCGACGCCGTCCTTGCGGTGCGCCGGGTCGAGGCTCCTCGCGCCCTGCCCTATGCCCCGGAAGACGGCGCCGACGGCGTGCGCGAGGCCCAGCCAGACGGCGCGTACGAGCCGGTAGACGCCCCCGGTGGGACTGGGCGCCGGCTTGGGCGCGGGCTTCTTCGCCGCGGCCTTCTTGGCAGGCGCCTTCTTCGCGGGGGCCTTTTTGGCAGCGGCCTTCTTCGCCGGAGCCTTCGCTGAAGCGGCCGCCTTCTTCGCGGGCGGCTTCTTGGCTGCGGAGGGACGTGAGGCCATAGGTCTGAGGTTACCGGTGGAGACGACAGCGGACACGTGTGCCCAATGCTTCACCCGTTCGTGTCGTCCTTGCCGGGACGTGGAACTGACGTGGGCTCATGCGTAACTACGGCTTCGCCGCACCTCAGTTCTGCGACGGCACCGAGGTCGCGCCGCTGCCCGTGCCCGGCTCCAGGGCGTCCAGCGCGCGGCGCAGGCCGGTGAGTTTGCGCTCGAGGTGAGCCGCCGTAGCCACCGCCGCCGCGTCCGCCGACTCGTCGTCGAGCTGCTTGGACAGCGCCTCGGCCTGCTCCTCGACGGCCGCGAGCCGCGCGGAGAGCTCCGCGAGCAGACCGGGCGACTCCTTGGCCCCGCCGGCCGCCGCCTTCCCGCCGCCCTCCAACTGCAGCCTCAGCAGCGCCGCCTGCTCCCTCAGCTGGCAGTTCTTCATGTACAGCTCGACGAAAACGGAGACCTTCGCGCGCAGCACCCACGGATCGAAGGGCTTGGAGATGTAGTCCACCGCGCCCGCCGCGTACCCACGGAAGGTGTGATGGGGACCGTGGTTGATCGCGGTGAGGAAGATGATCGGGATGTCCCGGGTCCGTTCCCGCCGCTTGATGTGCGCAGCCGTTTCGAAACCGTCCATTCCCGGCATCTGGACGTCCAGCAGAATGACCGCGAAGTCGTCCGTCAGTAGCGCTTTGAGCGCTTCCTCCCCGGACGATGCCCGCACCAGCGTCTGATCGAGCGCAGAGAGGATCGCCTCCAGCGCCAGCAGATTCTCCGGCCGGTCATCGACCAGGAGGATCTTGGCCTTCTGCACCATGGCCCGCCCTCCTCGCCCCGGCATGGGGCCTCCCCTGTCCTCAGGACTTGGGGAAGCACCGCCCGGTGCCACCCCAGGGGACGACTCCCTTGCGCCGCCCGTCCTCGTGCCGGTCATGGTAGCCGCACCCCGCCCGTCGCCACACCCTGTCACCGCGATGTCACTGTGCACGTAGCAGAAACGTAGCGGGAGACCAGAAGGTTCCCCGAATCCCGTACTTCTACACGGCTTCGACCACCCTGAGTCAGCGACGCCGTGTGCACTCCGAAGGTTCCCGCCGCATCCGCACCAAGCCTGTACGAGCTCCGCCCCTTACCGTCACTCCTCCCGCATCCACTGCTCCATCACCGCCAGCAGGTGATCGGGATCGACCGGCTTCGTGACGTAGTCGGAGGCGCCCGACTCGATCGCCTTCTCCCGGTCGCCCTTCATCGCCTTCGCGGTCAGCGCGATGATCGGCAGCCCTGAGAACTGCGGCATCCTGCGGATCGCCGTGGTCGTCGCGTATCCGTCCATCTCGGGCATCATGATGTCCATCAGGACGACCGCCACGTCGTCGTGCTGCTCCAGGACCTCGATGCCCTCGCGCCCGTTCTCGGCGTACAGCACGGACAGGCCGTGCTGTTCCAGGACGCTGGTGAGCGCGAACACGTTGCGGATGTCGTCGTCGACGATGAGCACCTTCTCGCCGCCGAACCGGAAGTCTTGATCGGGTCGCGGTTCCGCCGCCTGCTCGACCTGCCACTGCTCCAGCTGTCCGTTGCGCTGCTCGACCGCGGGCGCGCCCCTGCGGCGGCGCCGGAAGAGCGCGGCCGGGCCGTTCTGCGTCTCGCGGTACGACTTCACCTCGGCCGGCGTCTCGATCTCCGCCTCGGAAAGCCCGGACAGGTCCGCCTCGGACGCCACCAGTTCGCCCGCCTCCAGCGCGGGCACCGGCTGCTGGTAGCCGTGCGGGGGCAGCTCGCTCGGGTGCAACGGCAGGTACAGCGTGAAGGTCGAGCCGCGTCCGGGCTCGCTCTGGGCGTGAATCTCGCCGCCGAGCAGCTGGGCGATCTCCCGTGAGATGGACAGGCCCAGGCCCGTGCCGCCGTACTTGCGGCTCGTCGTGCCGTCCGCCTGCTTGAACGCCTCGAAGATCACCCGCATCTTGCCGGCCGCGATCCCGATGCCCGTGTCGGTCACGGAGAACGCGATCAGCGGCGCGTCAGCATCGGTGAGCGAACCGGCCTCCAGCAACTGCTCCCGGATCGCCACCGGCACGTCCGCTCGCGCGGGCCTGATCACCAGCTCGACCGACCCGGAGTCGGTGAACTTCACCGCGTTGGAGAGCAGGTTGCGCAGCACCTGAAGCAGCCGCTGCTCGTCGGTGTGCAGCGTGGCAGGCAGCTCCGGCGACACCCGTACGGACAGGTCGAGGCCCTTCTCCGCGGTCAGCGGCCGGAAAGTGGCCTCCACGTAGTCGACGAGCTGGACGAGCGCGATGCGCGTCGGGGAGACGTCCATCTTGCCCGCCTCGACCTTCGACAGGTCGAGGATGTCGTTGATCAGCTGAAGCAGGTCGGAACCGGCCCCGTGGATCGTCTCGGCGAACTCGACCTGCTTCGGGGAGAGGTTGCCCTCGGCGTTGTCGGCGAGCAGCTTGGCCAGGATCAGCAGCGAGTTCAGCGGCGTACGCAGCTCGTGCGACATGTTGGCGAGGAACTCGCTCTTGTAGCGCATGGACACGGCGAGCTGCTCGGCGCGCTCCTCCAGGACCTGCCGCGCCTCCTCGATCTCGGTGTTCTTCACCTCGATGTCGCGGTTCTGCCGGGCCAGCAGCTCGGCCTTCTCCTCCAGTTCGGCGTTGGACGCCTGGAGGGCCTTCTGCCGCTGCTCCAACTCGGCCGACCGCTCGCGCAGTTGCTCGGTCAGCTCCTGCGACTGCTTCAGCAGCTGCTCCGTCTTGGTGTTGACGGAGATGGTGTTGACGCTGGTCGCGATCATCTCCGCGATCTGGTTGAGGAAGTCCTTCTGGATCTGGGTGAACGGCGTGAACGATGCCAGCTCGATGATGCCGAGCACCGTGCCCTCGAAGAGCACCGGCAGCACGATCACCTGCGCGGGCGGCGCCTCGCCGAGCCCGGAGGAGATCTTCAGATAGCCGCTCGGGGCGTTCTCCACGAGGATCGTGCGCTTCTCCTCCGCCGCCGTGCCGACGAGGGCCTCACCCGGTCCGAACGACGTGGGCATGGAGCCCATCGAGTAGCCGTACGAGCCCAGCATGCGCAGCTCGTACCGGTCGTCCATGCCGTCGCTCCCGTCCCTGCCGTCGACCAGCGGCATGGCGACGAAGAACGCGCCGTGCTGCGCGGAGACCACCGGGGTCAGCTCGCTCATGATCAGCGAGGCGACGTCCTCGAGGTCGCGGCGGCCCTGCATCAGCGCGGAGATACGGGCGAGGTTGCCCTTGAGCCAGTCCTGCTCCTTGTTGGCGATCGTGGTGTCGCGCAGGTTGGCGATCATCTTGTTGACCGAGTCCTGGAGCTCCTCGATCTCGCCGGAGGCGTCCACGTCGATCTTCAGGTTGAGGTCGCCGCGGGTCACCGCGGTCGCCACGCGCGCGATGGCACGCACCTGCCGGGTCAGGTTCCCGGCCATCTCGTTCACCGACTCGGTGAGGTCGCGCCAGGTGCCGTCGACGTCACGCACGCGTGCCTGGCCACCCAGCTGGCCCTCCGTACCCACCTCGCGGGCCACGCGCGTGACCTCCTCGGCGAAGGAGGACAGCTGGTCGACCATCGTGTTGATGGTGGTCTTCAGCTCGAGGATCTCGCCGCGCGCGTCGATGTCGATCTTCTTGGTCAGGTCACCCTTGGCGATGGCGGTGGTGACCATCGCGATGTTGCGCACCTGGCCGGTCAGGTTGGACGCCATCTGGTTCACCGATTCGGTGAGGTCCTTCCACGTGCCGGCCACGCCCGGTACGTGCGCCTGACCACCCAGGATGCCGTCCGTGCCCACCTCGCGGGCCACCTTGGTGACCTGGTCGGCGAACGAGCTCAGCGTCTTCACCATCGTGTTGAAGGTGTCGGCGAGCTGCGCGACCTCACCGCGCGCCTCGATCGTCACCGTCCGCGTCAGGTCGCCGTTGGCGACGGCCGCCGCGACCTGGGAGATGTTGCGCACCTGCACGGTCAGGTTCTTGGCCATCAGGTTGACGTTGTCGCTGAGGTCCTTCCAGATGCCCGTGGCGCCCTGCACGTGCGCCTGACCGCCCAGGATGCCCTCGGTGCCCACCTCACGGGCCACCCGGGTCACCTGCTCCGCGAAGGACGACAGCTGGTCGACCATCGTGTTGACGGTGGTGACGAGCTCCAGGATCTCGCCCTTGGCGTCGACGGTGATCTTCTTCGACAGGTCGCCCTTGGCGACGGCGGTCGTGACCTCGGCGATGTTGCGGACCTGGATGGTCAGGTTGTTCGCCATGAAGTTCACGGACTGGGTGAGGTCCTTCCAGGTGCCCGCGACGCCCTGCACCTCCGCCTGACCGCCCAGCATGCCCTCGGTGCCCACCTCACGGGCCACGCGCGTGACCTCCTGGGCGAACGACGACAGCTGGTCCACCATCGTGTTCAGAGTGTTCTTCAGCTCGAGGATCTCGCCGCGCGCGTCCACGGTGATCTTCTGGGACAGGTCACCGCGCGCCACAGCCGTGGCGACCTGTGCGATGTTGCGCACCTGGGCGGTGAGGTTGCCGGCCATGCCGTTCACCGAGTCGGTCAGGTCGCGCCACACACCGGCGACACCGGGCACCTGTGCCTGCCCGCCGAGCCGGCCGTCCGTACCCACCTCGCGGGCCACCTTGGTGACCTGGTCGGCGAAGGCGGACAACTGGTCGACCATCGTGTTGATGGTGATCTTCAGCTCGAGGATCTCGCCGCGCGCGTCCACGGTGATCTTCTGGGACAGGTCACCGCGCGCCACAGCGGTCGTGACCTGGGCGATCTGCCGCACCTGGGCCGTCAGGTTGCCGGTGATGGAGTTGACCGAGTCGGTGAGCTCCTTCCAGGTGCCGGACACTCCGGGTACCTGTGCCTGCCCGCCGAGGCGGCCCTCCGTACCCACCTCCCGGCCCATCTGAATGACCTGGTCGGCGAACGACGACAGCTGATCCACCATCGTGTTCACGGTGTTCTTCAGCTGGAGCATCTCGCCGGCCACGTCCACCGTGACCTTCTGGGACAGGTCACCATTGGCGACCGCCGTCGTGACCTGGGCGATGTTCCTCACCTGTCCGGTGAGATTGCGGAACGCCGTGTTGACGGAGTCGGTGAGGTCCTTCCAGTCGCCCGCGGCTCCGGGCACCTGGGCCTGACCGCCCAGTTCGCCCTCGTTGCCGATCTCCCGGGCGACGCGCGTGACCTCGGCGCCGAAGGCGGACAGCTGGTCCACCATGCCGTTGACGGTGTTCTTCAGTTCCAGCATCTCGCCGGCCACGTCCACCGTGACCTTGCGGGACAGGTCACCGCTGGCCACGGCCGTCGTCACGGCGGCGATGTCACGGACCTGCGTGGTCAGGTTCCGGAAGACGGTGTTGACGGAATCCGTCAGGTCCTTCCAGGTGCCCGCGGCACCCGGCACGTTCGCCTGCCCGCCGAGCCGGCCCTCGGCACCGACCTCGTTGGCCACGCGTGTGACCTCGTCCGCGAAGATCCGCAGCGTCTCGGTCATCTGGTTGATCGTGTCGGCGAGCTTGGCAACCTCGCCGCGCGCCTGCACGGTCACCTTCCGCGACAGGTCACCGCTGGCGACCGCCGTGGTCACCTCCGCGATCCCGCGCACCTGGGCCGTGAGGTTTCCGGCCATGGTGTTCACCGAATCGGTGAGTTCCTTCCACACACCGTCGACGCCGGACACCCGCGCCTGGCCGCCGAGGATGCCCTCGGTGCCCACCTCGCGGGCGACCCGGGTCACCTCGGAGGAGAAGGCGGAGAGCTGGTCCACCATCGTGTTGACGGTGTTCTTCAGCTCCAGCATCTCGCCGGCCACGTGAACCGTGACCTTCCGGGACAGATCGCCCTTGGCGACCGCCGTCGTCACCAGGGCGATGTCCCGCACCTGGGCCGTCAGCCGGTACGCCATCGTGTTGACGGAGTCCGTCAGGTCCTTCCAGGAACCGGACATTCCGCGCACCTGGGCCTGGCCGCCCAGCTTGCCCTCCGTGCCCACCTCGCTGGCCACCCGCGTGACCTCGTCGGTGAACGTCGACAGCTGGTCGACCAGGTTGTTGACCGTCCGTCCGACCTTCAGAAACTCCCCGCGCAGCGGATGGCCGGGCCCGTCCGGCCCCTGCGTCCTCAGGTCCATGCGCGGCGACAGATCACCTTCCGCCACCGCGGACAACACCCGGCTGACCTCGGAGACGGGCCGTACGAGATCGTCCACGAGCGCGTTGGAGTTGTCGATCGCCGTCGCCCAGGAGCCCTCACAGGCGCCCGTCTCCAGGCGCTCCGTGAGCTTGCCCTCACGCCCCACCATGCGCCGCACGCGCGACAGCTCGCCGGTCAGATGCAGATTGCGGTCGGCGACCTCGTTGAAGACCGCCGCGATCTCCGACATCACGCCGTCCCCGGACACCGTGAGCCGCTTGCGGAAATTCCCGTCCCGCATGGACACGAGAGCGGCCAGCAGCCGGTTCAGGGCAGCCGTGTCCACCACGGTGGTGCCATTGCGCCCTTTGCCCTGGTTGTTCAGGGACTGTCCGCCTTTCGCGCGCGTCTTCGTGGCCCGCGTCGCTGCGCCAGACTCCACTGTGTCCCTCCCGCAGGGGTCGACCGTTACTGCTGTGCCCCGGTACTCCTGTTCGGTGTACCGGTTAATGCTGTCTATTTCTGCCCGATGTCATCAGGCCACACCACTGGCTGCTGCCCACCGTGCGTGGAACACACTCAGCCTGCCCGTACATTCACCAGAAGCTTGCCCAGTGTTTCACCCTCGCCGAACCAGGCCATAACAGTTCGGCAGCTTCGCACATCGTCCGCACACCCTTCGGGCGGAAACACTGCCGACCGGCATCCGCAGCGGCGAGGAAGGTAAGTAACCTTGCATGCGGCTGTCCAGCCGTGCCGGTGCGTCCGGCCTGGGCGGTGGCACGAGTACGAGCGGGCATCGGAGGGGCGGCCGCATACATGACCACCGGACTGATCCCTGGGGGACAGCCCCCGGACCCCCGGCCGACGGACGGCCTGCCGTTGCAGGCCCAGCGCGAGCCGGTCGGCCCGGGAACCCTGCACGTCGACGACCGGTCGAGGAGTTCTGTGATCACCGCGCGCGCGGACGCCAGCTTCGAGCCCGTCGGGCGATCCGTAGCAACCGCCCGCTCCTTCGTCCGTGACACCCTCCAGGGCTGGGGCTTCGCCGACATCGTCGACGACGCAGTGGTCCTCACCAGCGAACTGGTGACGAACGCCGTGGTCCACGCGGGCACATCCGCGGACGTCCTGTGTCTACGGAGCGACGACGGCGTACGCATCGAGGTCTCCGACCGCTACCCCGAGCGGGAGATCCCCCTTCAGGGCAGCGCCGTCAACATGGGCAGCCCTGACCGGGAGGGTGGCCGCGGCCTCCAACTGTGCGCGGCCCTGGCCGGCCGCTGGGGCGTCGAGTACACGCCCACGCACAAGAACGTCTGGTTCCAACTCGTACTCCCCGAGCGCCCGGTGGGAACGCGCGCCGCCGGGCCTTCCCTGCCCGCCGACCTCCTCCCGCTCGCCGACGGCCGCGTCCGCGTCGCGGTCGTCCAGATCGACCGCACCGGCGCCATCTCCGCGTGGAACGAGGACGCCGAGGAGCTCTTCGGCTACGCCGCCGACCAGGTCACGGGCAAGCCCCTCACCGACCTCGCCGCCTGGCCGCACACCCCCGGCACGAGCACGGGCATCGCGGAGGCACTCCAACTCTCGCGCTGGGAGGGCAGTTACGGTGTCCGCGGCGCCAACGGCCGTGTGACCCCGGTCTACGCCTCCCACCTCCGCGTCCGTGACACCGGCGGCGAGCCCTCCACGGTCTGTCTCCTCGTCCGCGACCACGAACGTGCGGTCCTCCAGACACCGTTGCGCGTCCCCGCCTCCGACACGGGCACCTCCTCCGACGCCCAGAGCGCCGACCCCTTCGAAGTGTTCATCGGCTCCCCGGCCCCGGACGACCTCGACGGCCTCCTCCAGCGCACGGTCGAACGCGCACGCGACATGCTCGACGGCGACTCCGCCTTCCTGCTCCTCGCCACCGACGACGAAACGGAGTTGGAGGTCCGCGCCTCCACGGGCCTGCCCTCTGCCCGCCAGCGCTTCGCCCGTGTCCCCGTCGAGGCGGGTCCCGGCCGCTACGGCTCGGCCCGTATGCCCGCCGTCCACGAGGACCTCGCCGCCGTCCCCGGCGCCGTACCCCTTCTGAACGCGACCGGCATGCGCTCGGTCGTGACAGTCCCGCTGAAGGTCGAGGGCCGCCTCACGGGCTCGCTCGGCGTCGCCGCGGAGGCCCCCGGCAGATACTCCAACGAGGAGGCGTTGCGCCTCCAGTTCGCCGCGGACCGCATCGCACTGGCAGTGGAATCGGCCCGCCTGGGCGAACTGGAACGCCTGCGCCGAGGTTCCTTGAGCTTCCTCGTGGAGGCCTCCGACCTCCTGGCCGGCACCCTGGACCGGGACCAGACCCTGGCCCTGATGGCCCAGATGACGGTCCCGACGCTGGCCACCTGGTGTGCCGTCTACACGATCGCCGACCAGGCCTCGGACCCGTATCTGTCCTACGTCCTGCACGAGGACGAGGAGCTGATCGACGGAATCAAGTCACTCCTTTCCAAGATCCCGTCGCCGGACCCGGTACCCACCCCGGGCGCCCGCGTCTGGACGGCCCCCGGCGAAATGGCCCATCAGGCGGCGCTGCGCAGTTCGATGCGCAGCCTGGGCCTGAGCGGCGGCCCGACCCACCAGGTCGCGTCCGGCATCGGCCCGACCCTGGCCACGGCCTCCGCGGTCGGCGGCGAGACAGTGGTCCTCCCCCTGGTCGCCCGCAACCGTGTCATCGGCATGCTGACGCTGGGCAAGCCGACGGACGAACACTTCCGCCAGGAAATTCTGGAACTGGCCGAGGACTTGAGCCGCCGTGCTGCGCTGGCCCTGGACAATGCGCGCCTCTACTCCGAGCGCACGGCCATCAGCCAGTCCCTCCAGCGCAGCCTTCTGCCGCCCGAACTCCCGACCATCGAGGGCGTCGAGGTCGAGGTCATCTACCGCGCGGCGGGCGAGGGCAACGAGGTCGGCGGCGACTTCTACGACCTGTTCCCGATCAGCGACGGCGCATACGGTTTCGCCATCGGCGACGTCTGCGGTACGGGCCCGAACGCGGCGGCGGTCACGGGCCTGGCCCGCCACGCCCTGCGCCTGCTGGCCCGCGAGGGCCTCAGCGGCCCGGCAGTGCTGGAGCGCCTGAACTCGGCCATCCTCGACGAAGGCGCCCGCAGCCGCTTCCTGACCCTCCTCTACGGCGAGATGCGCCCCCAGGAGGACGGCAGCGCGGAGCTGAAGGTGGTCTGCGCCGGCCACCCCCTTCCGCTCCGCCTGCGTCAGGACGGCACGGTCGAGCCGGCCGCCGAACCCCAGCCGCTCCTCGGCGTCATGGAGGACCTGGAGCTCTACGAGCAGACCGTCACCCTCGATCCGGGCGACGTCCTCCTGTGCGTCACGGACGGCGTCACCGAACGCCGCGAGGGAACCCGCATGCTGGGCGACGACGGCCTCACCGACGTGCTCACGACCTGTACGGGCCTGACGGCCGGCGCGGTCGCGGCCCGCATCATGCGCGCGGTGGAACGCTTCGCGTCGGACGCCCCGTCGGACGACATGGCGATCCTGGCGATGCGGGTCCCGGGCCTCCACACGGACTAGGAAAGGGACCAGGGCATGGAAAAGGCCCCGCCCAATGGGCGGGGCCTTTCTGGTTGAGCCCCCAAACGGAATCGAACCGTTGACCTTCTCCTTACCATGGAGACGCTCTGCCGACTGAGCTATAGGGGCTTGTCGCCTTTTCGGGGTTTCCCTCGCGGCAACGGAATAGATCATACCCCGAACAGACCCGTGCTCCCAACTCGCTCAGATGGCGGGCTGGAGCAACCCCCCGAGGGCATTGCACGCGGACACGATCCGCTGCAGGTCCCGCTTCGTCAACGCCGCTTCCACGGGCAGAGCCAGCGTCTCGTCGGCGGCCAGTTCCGTCTCCGGCAGTGACACGCACCGCCGGAACTCGGGCAGCCGGTGCACCGGCGTCTTCACCGGCACCCGGCAGTCAACTCCCCTGCTCCGCAGGGCGCGTGCGAAGGCATCCCGGTCGGGCCGACCGTTCCCCGGCACGCGCACCACATACTGCTGATACGTATGCCCGTCACCACCGTCGGGTGTCCGCACCCCCCGCAGCTTCCCGTCGAGATAGGCAGCCCGCTCCCGACGCTGAGCGATCTCGTCGTACGGCGCCTCGGACTCGCCCTGTTCCAACACGAGCAGCTCGTGCCGCTGTCCGACGCCGTGCAGCCGCGTGATGTCGGCCGGCCTGCCGAAGCGGTGTACGGCAACGACGGCTGCCGTCCGCGGAGTTATGGAGGCCTCGACAGCGGACGGGTCGAGGCAGTAGGTCACCGCATCTATGTCGGCGAACACCGGAAGCGCACCGGCCAGGGTCACCGCTTCGGCAACTTCGACGTTCCCGAAGGCCGGCACGATGACCTCGTCACCGACCCCGACACCGGCGGACCTGAGCATTGCAGCAGTTCCCATGCTGTGGATGCTCGTAGCGGAATATGAACTTCAAATGACGCACAACAAAAAAGGGTTGGACCCTGAACCGAAGTTCAGGGTCCAACCCTTTGAATAATTGTTCGGCGGCGTCCTACTCTCCCACAGGGTCCCCCCTGCAGTACCATCGGCGCTGTAAGGCTTAGCTTCCGGGTTCGGAATGTAACCGGGCGT